>NZ_AP023356.1:8232500-8832500 GCF_018324205.1 Actinoplanes ianthinogenes | reverse complement strand
GTCGCTCCGTCGAGGCTGGCGCCACCCGCGAAGGCCTCCTGCGGGCTCTGCGCCAGGTCTTCAAGGAGATTCCGCCAACATATCCGCTGATCGTCGACCTAGCCGTTCCGTGTGCGCTGCTAACCGAGCGGATCGAGTATTGGCCGGTCCGCGAGGTAGACGGTGAGCTTGAGGCGATTGCTGAGGAGTGTCAGCCCAGGTTCCGCTGGTCGAGCAGGAGGCGACCGGGCCCTCTGCACGGCCGGGTCGTCGATCGGATCCGTAACGCCAACTGGGATCACCTCCCGGATCCACTGCCAGTCGACCTGTTGGAGGACGAGACTCGCCTTTCCGCTTGGGCGAAAGCCGACGGTACGGGGGCATGGATCATCGCCGGGTTGCCTGCGGCGAGCTCCGTGCGGCCGTTGCGATGGCTTCTCCGGGCGGGGCACGGCTTCGTCGTGTGGCTCCCTGGGTCGGGCAGAGACGAGGATTCGTTGGCCGTCCGGCTGGCTGCCGAACGGCTGCCGTCAGCAGCTCGCCGATACCAGCTTCCTGACGAGCTGCCGACGCTGGATGATCCACCGATCGTGATCTGGGACGACCCGCGCGGACGCGGCGGGTTCGCATTGCCGCCCCCGATGGCGGCGGAAAGCTGTTAGGAGACGGCGTGGGTTGGCACCTTTTCACCGGTAGCGGCAGGGTCGCCGAGGCGGAGGCTTGGCGGGGTCTGCCGCAGCCGCCGCCGTGGCGTAGCCGTAAAACGGCGATCGAGCACTTCATCCTTCCTGCCGGTCTTCTCGACGCGGTCAACGCCGCCCTCCATCTGCGCCGGCCACTCCTGCTCAGTGGTGCACCCGGATCAGGGAAGTCCACGCTCGTCAATCTCATCGCGGCCGAGCTCGCGCTTGGCGATCCACTCAACTGGCATGTGACGTCGCGCAGCACGCTTGGCGATGCGCTCTATCAGTACGACGCGCTGGGCCGGTTGCACGCAACTCAGGCCGGCAACACCGACGGCGACACTCGGGTCGACAAGTTCATCACCCTCGGCCCCCTCGGTACCGCACTCGCCGACCCCAACCGGCCCCGCGCAGTGCTGATCGACGAGATCGACAAGAGCGATCTGGACCTGCCCGGTGACCTGCTCAACGTCCTGGAGCAGGGCGAGTTCGACATCCCGGCTCTCGTGCGGGACGAGTCCGACCTGCACGCTGTCCGCGGCGCCGACCGCGCCACCTACGAGGTCCGCAACGGCACCGTCAGGCGCACGCACTGGCCCATCATCGTGTTGACCAGCAACAATGAACGGAGCTTTCCGGCGCCGTTTCTGCGCCGGTGTGTCCGCTTCGAGATGCCCACACCGAACGTCGCCTTCGTCAAAGACGTAGTGGCCGGGTATCTGCATGATGCGGCAGAGACAGAACGCGCCCAGATCGAGGAGTTCACGGAGCGGTTGGTAGCCGGCGAGAACCTTGCCCTCGACCAGTTGCTCAACTTCGTGTTTCTCGTGTCCGGAGAGGCGAACGACGCATCGGTCCGAAAGCGCCTCAAGGAAGTCCTGCTCGCCGAGCTGAGCGGCAAGTGATCGAGCGCGCCGCCGAGGCGCTCGCCGGCGCACTGTCGTCGTGGTCCGCCGACGAGATCGCCGACCTGTTGCGGCTGGTGGCGACCGCATCCGCAGGGTCGGTCGACGGAGCCACCGCGCCTGGTAGCGAGGACGATGTCACGGGAATCGCGACGAGTGAGGTGGAGCCCGCAGCGCGCCTCCCGCAGGAGTCGTCTCGAGCTTCGGGCGAAGACTCAACCACTCCGCGTCTACTTCACTCTCACGGAGGCGCCGGAGACGTCGCCCGGCCAAACTCGACACCGGCACAGACTCTCGGATTGCGAACGGCAGCGGGTAACAGCACATTCTCACGGGCGGGCCGAGCGTTCACCGCGTTCCGGCGTGTGCGACGGCCTGGACCACCGGTGGTCGACGTCGAAGCGACCATCGACGCCACCGCTGAGGCCGGACGCCTGGTCGTCGTGACCTCACCGAAGTGGGAACGCGGTCTTGACCTGGCCATCGTGGTTGAGTCAAACGGTGTCGCCGCGGTTTGGGCAGACGCCATACGGGAATTCGAGAGCTCGCTGTGGAGAATGGGGGCCTTCCGTTCGATCACTCACTGGTCGCTGTCGAGCACGACCGACGAGGAACCCACGCTGACCGTGACCGACGCGGCCGGTCATCGCCATCATCCTGACGGGCTGTACCAGGCTGGTGGTCGCCGGGTGATCCTGCTCGTCACCGACGGCTCGGCCGACCATTGGTATGGCTTACCCACCTGGAATGTCGTTCGCAGCTGGGCAATCGGCATGCCGACGGCCATCGTCCAGCTCTTGCCGGAGGGTTATTGGGGCTACACCGCCCTGGGCGTCCCCGGCGCCGCCATGCGAACCGTGCGTCCGGCCGCCCCGAACATCGAAGCCGAGGTACGACACGCTTGGTGGGAAGACATCCCAGATGATCTGTCCCCGGTGCCGGTTCCGATCGTCGCATTGACCGACGCGTCGCTGACGAAGTGGGCCAGGGCCGTCGCCGCCGGCGCCGAATGGATCGACGCGGTATGGGCTGCTCCGCGGGACCGGCCCGCCGACGAGCCTTCCTCCCGTACGTTGACGCCGCCCGAGCGAGTGCGAGCGTTTCAAGCCCGGTCCAGTATCGAGGCCCAGACGATTGCTCGAATCCTGGCCGGTGCGCCTTCCCTGTCGATCAGGCTGATCCGGGTGCTTCAGACGCGGCTCGTGCCTGGCAGCGGGCCTTCTCATCTCGCCGAGGTACTGGTGAGCGGTCTCCTCGAGCGCGTCGGTCCCGATTCGGACGATCCTCGGCTGCGCCTTCGTGACGGTGTGCGTGACCTGCTGCGTCGCGGCACCACGACGACTCAGGAGTGGGACACGTTCGAGGTGCTCACCGAACACCTCGAACGCCATGCGGGAACCGGTCCAGCGGTGCAGGCGTTACTCGCCGATCCTTCGGGAGCGAGAGCTCTCGACGCCGAGATGGAACCGTTCGCGGCTATGGGCCGGGCTGTGGCACAGCGTCTAGGCATCGACCTCCAACCGCCTCCTTCGGTCCCCCTGCCTACTGCGGAGGATGGGCGGAACCAGGCCCCTCCGGATCCAGAGAACGTGAACTTCGCTGCGCCGGCCGTGTGGTGGTCAACACCACGCATCCTGTTCGCCGCCGCCTCACCGGAGGACGCCGGTCTGCCGGTACCGATCGAGGGCCATCGTGCGGCGCTGCGCGAAGCGTTGAGGCCTTGGAATGAGCCAGTACCGGTCGAGGGAATTGTCGAACCGGAGTTTGACGATCGCGGCATGCTAACCACTGTCGAACGCGCCTCTGTTTCACGGATCGCACAGACGGCGCAGGTCGCGGCGGCTGCCGGGCGGCCTTATACCCACGTGCACGTCCTCGCCCATGGGTGCCGTGTCGGCGATCAAACGACCCCTGCACTGGGACTCGCACTCTACGCCGACGACGATCGGACAACGGCACGGGTGACGTCGGAAATGCTGCGCGCAGCGATCACCTCGGTCGTGCCGGGCCCAGCCGTCGTGACTCTGGCCGTTTGCAGCGGCACTCAATCAATAGGTGCGGCTGACAGCGACGAGCTCGCCCGAACGCTGCATGAGGCGGGTACGTCGGTCGTCGTAGTCTCGAAGACCCGCGACACCTTCGACGAGTCGGTCAGCTTCACCCGGCACTTCTATGGCCTCATATTGAAAGGTGCCGATGTCCGTACCACGTTGTCCAGCACCCGAGAGTTGCTGCATGGGGAGCAGGTCCACCAGGCCCAGAGAGAAAGTCTCGCATCCTATATAAGGCTTCCGGAGCACTATCAGGACCGGCTTTATGAGGTGGCGATGCGGGCCCAGATGGCTTCGCTGAGCACCGCCCAGTTGTGGGCCGACCGACTTATCGACGCCGCCCTCCCCGATGCCGCGGCGTACGACACCGTTGCGGACATTCTCGGTTTGCGCATCGCCGCGATGAGCCGCTACGTCGAAGCTGACGCGGCGGCACCGGGCCAGGTTTCCCGGCTCGACAATCTCGGCTTGCTGGGCAACGCGCAGGAGAGTCTGGCAGAGCTGGGCTTCCGTTGTGCCCAGTTGGACGGGACCGACCGCGACCGGCGGATGATTGCTTCCCGCGAAGCGCTGAGCCTGGCGCATCAACGGTACCTGCACGGCCTCGCCGTGAATCCCTCTCATTCCTGGCACGGGGTGCAGGCGCTCTCCCTGGAGGCGGTACTCACCGGTCGTATCGGGCGGGTCGATCGGTGGTACGCCGCGCAGCAGGCCGCGGCGGATCAGAACGATGCTTGGGCGTCCACGTCAATGATCGAACTACTGCTATTGGCCCCGCTCACTTCCGGCGCTCGAGCACTCGACGAGGCCGAGGAACACCTGCACGAGCTGGTTCGCCGCACACGAGAGCAACAGCCCGACAACCCGTTCCCGATCAACGCCATGATCCGCCAGCTCGGCCGCTACATCAGCTGGTGGACACGGGAAAACGGATACTTCCCGGGCCGCCAGGAGGGCGACCTGGCCACCGATGCGATGCAGTTGCTCAACGTTCTGCGCGCACTGGTGGCGTCCTCAGAAGGGGATCACGGCAGCGACGAGCGCTCCCTCTCAGCGCAGTTCCGCGAGGCGGTGGAGGAAGCCTGCCGAGGCTTGGTCTACACGGAGATTGAACCGTCCGCATCGAGGTTCGGCGAGTTACTGGCCTGGGCCGAAGGAGGAGGCTCGATCGATACAGTGGAGCCCATGCTCGAGACCGTCGAGTGGTCCATGGATGAACGCTATGACGGCGGCACCGAAGTGGGGCACGTAGAGGTCGAGGCGTATCTGAGCTTCGAGTGCTATGTCCAGAAAGGCCAGACAGACGTGGTCGAGACAACTGTTCTCGACTTCGATTGGAACGAGCATTACTCACGAGTCGCCTATCAACCGGACCATCCGATGACGCTGCGGTGGACCTACACGCTGAATGTCCACGAGCGGCCCGAGCTCGACTTCGCGGACATCATCGAATCGGATCCCGATCCGCATCCCGGTCGAACGCCTCAACCAGCCGCGGTGGTCACGCAAGCCGATATTTCAATCCCGCCCGCACCCACCACGCAGCCACACGATGCCGAGCTGGACGCCCTCGAGCGCGCTCTCAGGGAATTGGATCCTACGGGGACCCGCATGGCCACGATACTTCGACGCACATTGGACCGGCAGTACGACGGAGCGAACACGGGCCGTTACAAATGGGAGCAGCTCAGCAAGCACGAGAAGGCAGCGCTTGGCTCTGCGGTCGAGACGGCATTGATTACCGATTTCGAACTCGTGGAAGGTAGCCATCGGGACGTCCGATTGGCCGGAATCGAATTTGATATTCGTTTTACCGCGACCGGCACTGGCTGGCTGATTCCGCGGGATGGCATTGATGCACTGCATCTACTTATCGGCGTGGACGACGTTCGTGCCGTCATGTCCGTGGCGGTCGGCCGAACATCTCAGGAGCTGATGGCCACCACGAAGAATCCAGACCTGAAAAGCCGCTTGTCACCAGCCGGCCTCGAAGCTCTGCGATGGTTGTACCGTAACGAGCCCATCCCAGCGAATCTTCTGGCGAGCCTCGATGAGGCGAACGCGGCGGCCATCCTCGCCCCCCGCTCGGCCATGACGCGGGTTACCGAACTTTTCCGACGAGTGCAGGCACGCCCGATCGATGCCACGGCCATCAGAACCGTGTGCAGGCAAGCGGACTCCATGAAGCGCGTGCGAGACGCACGGCCGCGGCTCCGCCCCGAGGGAATCATTATTCTCAGCGGTTCCTTGATGGCACATCGCCAGATCGCCAGAGAAATCGGTCTTCCAATTCCGGGCCGTTCCGAGTATGTGAGCGTACGTGTGACGCCATATAGCTCGGACGGTGAATACAGACCCGTCTTCGCTGTTGATGGACGACGGTGGACACTCGCCCGGCCAGGCGAACCTGCAACCGAGGCGCCGGACATCAGCTCTCATAATTTCCAGGCAGGCTGATGTCAATGACATTGGCAGTGACCAGCTCGATCAGCCACCGAGACAGCATCCACCGGTGGACACTGAGTTGTAGGGCCTGAGAGCGGCGTAGGCGTCGGCCAGGCCCTTCTCGTTGCCGGTGGCGTCGGCGATGCCGGTGAGGTCGTCGGTGGCGATGCGGCGGGCGAAGTAGTCGGCCTGCACCGCCCAGCGGAAGCGGACCATGACCGCCAGGGCGCGCTCGGCCTCCGGGCGCGGGATCGGGCCGTCGGCCAAGTAGGACTCGATCAACGGGGCGGCGCAGGCGGTGCCGCCGGTGTACATGACGGCGGAGGCCAGATCGTACAGAAAAGGGCCTTTCATGGCGACGCTCCAGTCGAGCAGACCGCAAGTCCCGGCAGCCAGCCGGAATGCCTCGGGCGACGGGTCGGTGTGCAGCAGGCCCCAGGTCAGGGTCCGGGGAGCCAGGCGGTCGTAGGCCTCGACCGCCGCGGTGACGGCACCGCGGACCCAGGGGCGGACGCCGAGGTGCGCGGCGTGCGGGTCGACCCAGTGGAAGTGCTCCGTGCCGGGGACCGACACGTGCCGCAAGGCTCGATGCACCCGCGCGAGCGTCGCGCCGATCAGCCGCTGGTCAGCCTCCGAGCCGGTCAGCTCCTCCCCCGGCACCCAGGTCAGCAGCGCCAGGGGGATCCCCGCGACCTCGACGACCACCTCGCCGTCGCGGGTCGGCACCGGCGCTCCGGCCGCGATGCCCGCCTGATCGAGCGCCGCGGCGACCGCCAGCCCCGCGGTGAACGAACCGCGCGCGGCCGGCGCCACCGCTTTCGCGACCCAGCGCACGCCGTCCTGACCGACGAACCAGGTCGCCGAGTTCATCCCGCCGTTGTGGATCTCGACGCTCGCCCGGTCCAGACCCCACGCCGTCGCCAGCCGCTCCCGCAGTCCCCCGTCACTGATCATGCGCCGATCTAAGCAGGCGCAGGGCGGCCTCGTCGGCCGTGTCCGGCGCCGCCGAGTAGGTCAGCAGGCGGTGGCCGTCGTCACCGGGCAGGTGCAGGGCCTGGTAATCCAGGGTCAGGTCGCCGACGAGCGGGTGGTGCAGGTGCTTGGTGCCGGCGGTGCAGACCTGCACCGGGTGCCGCGCCCAGCAGGCGGCGGACTCCGGGCTCTTCACGGTGAGCTCGCCGACCAGCGTCGTCAGCTCCGCGTCGTCGGGGTAGCGACCGGCGGCGATGCGCAGCGCGGCGGCCGATCGGCCGGCCTCCTCGTCCCAGCGCCGGTACAGCTCGCGGGTGTGCGGGTCGAGGAACAGCATGCGGGTGAGGTTCGGCCGGTCGGCGGGGCGGTCCGGCGCGGTCCGGTCGTGGTGGCCGGCGAACAGCAGATGGCCCAGCTCGTTCCAGGCCAGCACCTCGGTGCGGCGGCCCAGGACCAGGGCCGGCACGTCGCGCATCGCGGTGATCAGCTGGACGACGCCACGGCTCGCCCGGGCCGGGCGGGCCGGGCGGCGGCGTTTCGCGGGCCGGGGGCGGGCCAGGTCGTGCAGGTAGGCGCGCTCGTCGTCGGTGAGCACCAGCGCACGGGCGAGCGCCTCGATCACCGACGCCGAGGCGTTGTGGCTCTGGCCCTGCTCCAGGCGGGTGTAGTAGATCGGGCTGACGCCGGCCAGCTGGGCCAGCTCCTCGCGGCGCAGCCCGGGGACGCGGCGCTGCCCGTACGAAACCAGCCCGACGTCCTCCGGCCGCAGCCGTGCCCGCCGGGTCCGCAGGAAGTCCGCCAGCTCGCTCTCCATGCCCCCATCCTGCCCGCACCGGTCCGGCCCTGCCTGTCCCTGCCGGTACCAGTCAGAGCAGTGGTCTGGTTGCATCGGCCGCCGCGGCTGACGGTGGCGGCATGACACACACCGTCGCCGCACCCGGCACCGCGCTCAGCGGCCGGGACCGGCTCGTGCTCGCCGTCCTGCTGACCGCGAGCTTCACCCTGGCCGTGGACTTCTCGATCCTGAACGTCGCCCTGCCGGTGATCGGCGCGGACGTCGGGCTGCCGCTGTCCGGACTGCAATGGATCGCCACCGCGTTCGCACTGTCCGCCGCCGGCTTCACCCTGCTGTTCGGCCGGGTCGCCGACCTGGTCGGCCGGCGCCGGCTGTTCCTCGCCGGCATCGCCGTGCTCGGCGTCTCCTCGCTGGCCGGCGGCCTGGCCACCGGCCCGGTGCTGCTGCTGGCCGCCCGGGTCGCACAGGGCCTGGCGACCGCGGCCGTCACCCCGGCGGCGCTGTCGCTGCTGACCACGTCGTTCCCGGAGGGGCCGCGGCGGGAGCGGGCGCTCGGGCTCAACGGCGCGCTGATGGCGGCCGGCTTCACCACCGGCGCGATCCTCGGCGGGTTGCTCACCGACCTGCTCAGCTGGCGGTGGGCGTTCTTCGTCAACGTGGCGGTCGCGGTCGCCGTGCTGGCCGTCGCGCCGCTGGTGCTCGCCGAGAGCCGGCCGGAGCGGCGGCCCCGGCTGGACGTTCCGGGCGCGGTCACGGTCACCGGCGGGCTGCTGGCCGTCGTGTTCGGACTGACCAACGCCGGGGAGCACGGCTGGGCGGCGCCCGGCACGTGGGGCGCGCTGGTCGCCGGGTCCGGGCTGCTGGTCGCGTTCGCCGGGATCGAGCGCCGGGTGCCCGCGCCGCTGGTCCCGGTCCGGATCCTGGGTCAGCGCCGGATCGCCTGGGGCAATGCGGCCGGAGTGCTGGCCTTCGCCACCGAGACGTCGCTGGTCTTCCTGCTGACGCTGTACCTGCAAGAGGTGCTCGGGTTCGCGCCGCTGGCGGCCGGGCTGTCGTTCGCGGTGCTGGGGCTTGGCACCGTGCTCGGCGGCGTCCTCGGGCCGAAGGTGATCGCCCGGGTCGCGCAGCCGCCACGGGCGCTGGCGCTCGGCCTTGCCGTGCAGGCCGCGGCCACCCTGCCGCTGATGTTCCTGGGCGGCACCCGGGCCTCAATGCCGGTGCTGCTGGCCGCCACGTTCGCCGGTGGGGTGGCCAACCTGGTCGCCATCGTCGGGTTCATGGTCACCGCCACCTCCGGCCTGGCCGACAGGGAGCAGGGGCTGGCCGCCGGGCTGGCCACCATGAGCCAGCAGATCGGCATCACGCTCGGCATCCCGGTGATGTCCGCGATCGTCGGCGCCACCCTGCCCGCACTCGGGACCGAGGACGCGATCCGCACCGCGATCGGCGTCGACACCGCCCTCGCCGCGCTCACCGCCGGCGCCGTCGCCCTGGCCGTGGTGCGCCGGCCGACGCGGTGACCGCTCCCACTTTTGCTTCCTGCGACAAAAGTTGAGGCGGCTTGATCGGAAAGATGGACAGTGACATTCAAAACTTTTAATGTCCCGGTAACAACGACATCGATGTTCATAGAACTAAGCAATCGACACGTCGTGGGGCATCAGGGTGCCGATGTCGCTGTTCATGCCCGGAATGTCCCGGTTAGGACTGCCATGCGACCGTACCGCTGGGAGACCGGCGCCGTCACCACCCTGCTCACCGCCGCTCTCCTGCTCGCACCCGCCGGCCCGGCGGCCGCGCACGACATCGATCCCAGCAACTTCCAGCAGGTCACCCTCGCCAAGGGCGAGCCGGAGGTGGGCGAGCCGATGAGCCTCGCGGTGCTTCCGGACCGCTCGGTTCTGCACACCGCGCGAAACGGAACGCTGCGCCGGACCGACGCGTCCGGCACCACCGCCGTCGTCGGGACACTCCCCGTCTACTCCCATGACGAGGAAGGTCTCCAGGGCGTCGGGGTCGACCCCGGCTTCGCCACCAACCGGTTCATCTACCTCTACTACGCGCCGCCGCTGAGCACCCCGGCCGGTGACTCGCCCGACGCGGGTGCGGACTACTCGGTCTGGCAGGGCGTCAACCGGCTGTCCCGGTTCACGCTGACCGCCGACTGGAAGCTCAGCGCGGAGAAGACCGTCCTGGACGTGCCCGCCTCCCGCGGGATCTGCTGCCACGTCGGCGGCGACATCGACTTCGACGCGGCCGGCAACCTGTACCTGTCCACCGGCGACGACAGCAACCCGTTCCAGTCCGACGGCTACGCGCCGCTGGACGAGCGGGCCGGGCGCAACCCGGCGTTCGACGCGCAGCGCACCGCCGGCAACACCAACGACCTGCGCGGCAAGATCCTGCGGATCAAGGTCAACACCGATGGTTCGTACGCGATCCCGTCCGGCAACCTGTTCGCGCCGGGCACAGCCGGGACCCGGCCGGAGATCTACGCGATGGGCTTCCGCAACCCGTTCCGGCTCAGCGTCGACAAGGCCACCGGCGTGGTCTACGTCGGTGACTACGGCCCGGACGCGGGCGCCTCGTCGAGCCGCGGACCGGGCGGGCAGGTCGAGTTCGACCGGATCACCGCGCCGGGCAACTTCGGCTGGCCGTACTGCACCGGCACGAACACGGCCGCCGAGACGTACGCCGACTACGACTTCGCCACCGGGACGGTCGGCGCGAAGTACGACTGCGCGGGCGGGGCGACCAACAACTCGCCGCGCAACACCGGGCTGAGCAAGCTGCCCCCGGCGAAACCGGCCTGGATCCGGTACGGCGGCGACGCCGGCTCGCCGCCCGCGTTCGGCACCGGGTCGGAGTCGCCGATGGGCGGGCCGGTCTACCGGTACAACGCCGCGAACACCTCGGCCACCAAGTTCCCGCAGGACCTGGACGGGCACTTCTTCGCCGGGGAGTTCGGCCGGGGGTGGATCAAGCCGATCCACGTGGGCACCGACGGGTCGGTCGGGGAGATCTCCACCTTCGCCTGGAACGGCAAGCAGGTGATGGACATGGCGTTCGGGCCGGACGGGGCGCTGTACGTGCTCGACTACGGCACCGGGTACTTCAACGGGGACGCCAACTCGGCGCTGTACCGCTACGACTACGTGGGTGGTGGCAACAAGGCGCCGACCGCGGTGGCCTCGGCGGACAAGACCTCCGGGCAGGCGCCGCTGACGGTGAACTTCTCGTCGGCCGGGTCCTCCGATCCGGAGGGTGGCGCGCTGAGCTATGCGTGGAAGTTCGGCGACGGTGCCACCTCGACGGCGGCGAACCCGGCTCACACGTACGCAAGCAATGGCACCTATAACGTCACGCTCACCGTGACCGACCCGCAGGGCGCAACGGGCAGCGGGGGTGTGCAGATCGGGGTCGGCAACACCGCACCCACCGTCACGATCAACGCCCCGGCGAACGGTCAGCTGGTCAGCTTCGGCGACACCGTTCCGTTCAGCGTCACGGTCAGCGATCCGGAGGACGGGACAGTCACCTGCTCGCGGGTGAAGATGACCTATGTGCTCGGGCACGACCAGCACGGCCACCAGATCACCTCGGCGAACGGCTGCTCCGGGTCGATCACCATTCCGGTCGACGGCGAGCACGACTCGGCGGCGAACATCTTCCCGATCTTCGACGCCGAATACGCCGACAACGGCGGGCTGATCACCCACAAGCAGCACATCCTGCAACCGCGGCACCGGCAGGCCGAGCACTTCAAGACCTCGTCCGGGATCAACACGTTCGACAAACCGGAGGCCGAGGGCGGCAAGACGGTCGGCGACATCAACAACGGCGACTGGATCGCGTTCGAGCCCTACAACCTGGCGAACGCCAAGACGTTCAGCGCCCGGGTCTCGTCCGGCGGCGCCGGCGGCACCCTCCAGGTCCGCGCGGGCTCGGCGACCGGGACCGTGCTGGGCTCGGCGACCGTGCCGGTGACCGGCGGCTGGAACGTGTTCACCGACGTCAGCACGGCGATCACCAACCCGCCGGCCGGCACCACCACGCTGTACCTGACCTTCTCGGGTGGCGCCGGCGCGCTGTTCGACGTGGACGCGTTCACCTTCACCACCGGCGGCACCGGCCGGGTTGTCGGCTTCGCGAACAAGTGCCTGGACGTCAACGGCGGCGCCACCGCCGACGGCACCAAGATCCAGCTCTGGACCTGCAACGGCTCGGGCGCACAGACCTGGCAGATCAACGGGCAGGTCTGGCGCAACCCGCAGTCCGGCAAGTGCCTCGACGTGTCCGGCGGCGGCACCGCCAACGGCACCAAGGTGCAACTCTGGACCTGCAACGGCTCCGGCGCTCAGAACTGGGTCGCCTATCCCGACAAGACGGTCCGCAACCCGCAGTCCGGGCGCTGCCTGGACGTCTCCGAGGTCAAGTCCGACGACGGCCAGCAGATCCACATCTGGGACTGCCTGGCCGCCGCCAACCAGCTGTGGAGCCTGCCATGAAGCGCATCCTTCTCCTGTTGGCGCTCGCCATTTCCCTCGTCCCGACGCCCGCGGCGGCGGCTGATGCCGCTTACGACGTGCTCGTCTTCTCCAAGACCGCCGGGTTCCGGCACGACTCGATCGCGGCCGGCATCCAGGCGATCCGCGACCTGGGTGCGGCGAACAACTTCACCGTCACCGCGACGGAGTCCCTCAATGCAGCCGATTTACCGAAATATGAGGCCGTAGTCTTCCTGAACACCACGGGAGACGTTCTCGACGCCGCTCAGCAGACGGCGTTCGAGTCCTACATCCGGGGTGGTGGCGGATTCGTCGGGGTGCATGCCGCCGCCGACACCGAGTACGACTGGCCGTTCTACGGCGACCTGGTCGGCGCCTGGTTCGCCTCGCACCCGGCGATCCAGCAGGCGACCGTCAAGATCGAGGACCGGGCGCAGGCGGCCACCGCCCATCTGCCGCAGTCCTGGACCCGCACCGACGAGTGGTACAACTACCGCACCAACCCGCGCGGCACCGCGCACGTGCTGGCCACCCTCGACGAGGGGTCCTACTCCGGCGGCGGGATGGGCGCCGACCACCCGCACGTGTGGTGCAAGACGGTCAGCTCCGGCCGGTCGTTCTACACCGGCGGCGGGCACACCGTCGAGTCGTACGCGGATCCGGCGTTCCGGGCGCACCTGCTCGGCGGCATCCGGTACGCGGCGGGACGCAGCCACGCCGACTGCCGCCCGGAGACCGGGTACACGCCGCTCTACAACGGCTCGACCACCGGCTGGTCGCAGGCCGGGCCGGGCGGGTTCGGCAACGCCGACGCGACCCTGTCGTCATTCGGCGGGATGGGCCTGTACTGGTATTCGGCCAGGCAGTACACGGACTATTCGCTGAAGCTGGACTGGAAGATGACCGGGGACGACAACTCCGGCGTCTTCATCGGCTTCCCGGCGTCGCCGGATCCGTGGTCGGCGGTCGACAACGGCTACGAGATCCAGATCGACGCGACCGACAGCGCGGATCGGACCACCGGGTCCGTCTACACGTTCAAGGGCGCCGACGCGGCGGCGCGGGACGCCGCGCTCAACCCGCCGGGTGAGTGGAACGGCTACGAGATCCGGGTCGAGGGGGAACACCTCCAGGTCTTCCTCAACGGCGTCAAGATCAACGACTTCACCAACACCGATCCCGTACGTTCACTGGCCGGTTACGTCGGCATTCAGAACCACGGGGACGCCGATCACGTCTCGTTCCGCAACGTTCGCATCAAGGACCTCGCCGGTGTGAGAACAGGCCGGGTGGTCGGCTTCGCGAACAAGTGCCTGGACGTCAACGGCGGCGCCACCGCCGACGGCACCAAGATCCAGCTCTGGACCTGCAACGGCTCGGGCGCTCAGACCTGGGCAATCAACGGGCAGGTCTGGCGCAACCCGCAGTCCGGCAAGTGCCTCGACGTGTCCGGCGGCGGCACCGCCAACGGCACCAAGGTGCAACTCTGGACCTGCAACGGCTCCGGCGCTCAGAACTGGGTCGCCTATCCCGACAAGACGGTCCGCAACCCGCAGTCCGGGCGCTGCCTGGACGTCTCCGAGGTCAAGTCCGACGACGGCCAGCAGATCCACATCTGGGACTGCCTGGCCGCCGCCAACCAGCTGTGGACCCTGCCCTGAGTCCCACCGCGGCCAGGCCGGCGATCCGGCCTGGCCGCGGGTCCGGCTGTCACCCGGCCGGATCCGGGTTGTCGGTGACGTGGTCCAGCTGGACCAGGGACAGGATCATGTCGGCCGGGGAGCCGACCGGGGCGTACAGGGTCAGGGTGGACTGGTTGTCCCGGTGCCGGGCGGCGAGCCGGTGCAGGGCCGAGACGCCGGCGCTGGCCAGGTGGGTGACGCCGGCCAGGTCGAGGGTCAGCGACCGTCCACCGGACGAGCCGGCCTTGAGTGCGGCCGCCTCCAGCTTGCGCACCGTGACCGTGTCGACCGGACCGTCGAGCCGGATCCGGGGGCCGGGCGCGGACGGCTGATCCAGCACGACCAGCAGGTCGGCCGGGGGCGCCGAACGCACATGCGGGGTCCAGGTAAGACTGTCGGCGGCGTGCAGACACGCGGGACAGCTCGGCCGATGGGTCACGGTGGCGGTGGTGCCGTGCTCGTCGTGTTCGATGCTCAGATTGTCGGTGAGCTGGGTGACCAGGCGCAGCCCGAGCCCGCGGTCCGCCGACGGCGCCGGTGGCCGCCAGCGGCCCTGATCGGCCACCCGGACGATCGCCTCGCCGGCCGGGGTGAGCGTGGCGGTGACCGTGACCGGGTGCGGGCCGGGCACGTCGAGGTACGCGTGCTCGGTCGCGTTGGTGGCCAGCTCCACCACGGCGTGCAGCAGCACCCGGGCGTCCTCGTCCGGGACGCGGGCGGCGGCCAGCCACTCCCGGAACCGGTCGCGGATCCGGGCGAGCACGACCTCGCCGGCGGTCAGCCGCAGCGTCAGGTCGGCGGGCGGCGGCACGAGCTGCCCGGCCAGCAGGGTGATGTCGTCGCTGTACCCGGTCAGCCGGGTCTGGATCTCCAGGATCTGGGTGCACACCCGGTCGGCCATGGACTCGGGATCGCCGGGCAGGGCGCGACCGGCGGCGATGTCTCCGGCGACCTGCGCCAGCTCGACGGAGCTCTGTGCCAGCTCGCGACCCGGCCGCTCCAGGATGCCGTCGGTGTAGAGCAGCACCAGCTCGCCGGGGGCCAGCCTCTGCGACCCGACCGCCTCGCCGGTGAACGCGCCACCGACTCCGAGCGGACCGGCCCCGGTGACCGGCAGGTAACGGGCCTCGCCGCCGGGCGAGACGATCAGCGGCGGCGGATGCCCGCCGGTGCAGTACTCCACGTCCCCGGTGACCGGGTCGAGGACCAGCACGCAGACGGTGGCGGCACGGGCGCCCCGGATCCGGCCGGCCGCCGCGTCGAGCGCCCGCAGGGCCGCCGGGATGCCGGCGCCGGTGGCCAGCTGCTCGTGCAGCAGGATCCGCAGCTGACCCATGGTGGCCGAGGCGGCCACGCCGTGCCCGACCACGTCACCGACCACCATGGCCACCCGCCCGCCGGGCAGGGCGAGCGCGTCGAACCAGTCACCCCCGGCCGCGGTGTCGGTGTCGGCCAGCAGGTAGCCGGCCGCGAGCTGCACCCGGGGCAGCACCGGCACCCCCGACGGCAGTAGCTCCCGCTGGAGCGTGTCGATCAGCTCGCGCGCCTGCTCGTAGCGGCGTTCCGCCTCCGCCGCACGCCGCTGGTCCGCCTGCCGTTCCCGCACCCGCTCGGTGACCTCGAACATCACGACGGTCACCCCGGCGATCGCGCCGTCCGGACCGGTCCGCGGGGCGAGCAGCAGGTCGATGAAGGACTCCTTGCTGCCGCCGGTCGTCGGCATGTCCACCTGTACCCGCCACTCCCGCAACGTCAGCGGCTGCCCGGTCGTGTACACCTCGTCCAGCGGCTGGAACACGTGCTGACCGGTCATCGTGACGAACACGTCGCGGGTCAGGCCGCCGACCATGTGCGGTCGGTCGGCGAACACCCGGTAGGCCCCGGTGGCCGCCACGATCCGATGGTCCGCCCCCTCGGTCGCCAGGATCAGCAGCGGCGCCTGGTCGAACACCCGGGCGATCACCGCTGGATCCCCGGCGAGGTGGGTCAGGTCCTCAGCCATCCCCTTATTCCATCAGCATCGGGGGGATGCGGGCTCGCCCCGGCGGCCCCACATCGCAAATCAACCGGAGGCCTTCACTCCGGCGGGCCGGCCGAGGCCCCGCCGGCGGTCAGCGCGGCGTCCGCGCCGAGAACGGGCGGCAGGGCCGGCGTGTCAGGTCAGGCGGCCGAGGAGGCCGGGTCGCCGGCTCGACTCGGTCACGCAGAGGGGGCACCGGCCTCCTCGCATTCCTCGACGGTCTCGCTGCCGACGGCGAGCGCCCACTCGTAGTAGTCCGAGACCCGGTGATTGCCGAAGCACTGCACCTCGGTGCCGAAGCTCACCCGGCGGACGTGCCGGGAGGCAGGTGCTCGACCGGAAGCTCCGCGATCATCCGTACGGCCTCGGCGCTCGTCGAGCACGCGGCGCACCATCGCACCGAGCTCGTGCGATAGATCGGCCTCCGGCACCTTGTCGCCGAGGCCATCGCTCCGACTCGTCCACTGGCGGCAAAGGCCTCAGCCATACACCCACAAGACGGCCCGGACGGTGTCGCTGCCCGGGACGACGGTGCTGACGCCGGCGATCCGGCCCCGGTTGTTGATGGCCGAAGCCGCGGCCGTCCCACCGGCGTGCGGCAACCGGACGGCCCGCTCGTCCTGCCAGAGCACCGCGTCGATCCCGCCGGACGCGTCGACGCCCATCCCGACGACCTGGTCGCGGTCGTTGACATCCGCCACGATCAGGCCGGTCGCGCCGACCGGAGGTTTGACGGGCGTGAACCCGCCGTCGTGCCACAGCACGCCGTCCTCGTAGTCGCCCTCGTCGCCGCGGGTGGTGCCGAGAACGTGGCCCCGGTTGTTGATGGCGTCGGTGGTGGCCTGCTCGTCGCTCAGCATCTCGCGCTGACCGTGGGACCAGCGGACCGGTAACGAGATGCCGTCTCCGTGGAACCGGCCGCCCAGGTCGCCGCAGATCTGCCCGGCATCGTTCACATCATGGGCCACGGCCGGCTCACCGGCGAGGTCGACCAGCGCCCCGCCCCGCCACAGGACGGCGCGCTCCTCACCGCTGCCGGTGAGGGCGCGGCCGACGACGTCACCCCGCTCGTTGATCGCCTCGGCGGCCGAGAACTCGCCGCCCGGCAGCGTGCCGAGGTCGGTCATCCGGCCGCTGCGCCACCGGAACGCGTGCTGCGCGTTGTCGGCGGTGGAACTCCAGCCGACCGCCTCGCCACGGTTGTTGACGTCGGCGACGACGGTGACGCCGCCTCCCAGGTCGCCGAGGTCGGTGAGCCGCCCGGCGGTCCACAGGTACGCATGGTCGGCCCGGTTGACCGCCACCTGGCCGAGGTCGTTGACGGCGACCGCGGAGCTGTCGTCACCGGCGCCGAGGTCGATCACCCGCCAAGCCGGCGCGGCGGCCGCAACTCCCGGCGTGGCCAGCATTGCGGCCGTGACCAGCACAGCAACGATCTTTGTGGACATCGCATCCCCCTTGCGAGTCGCTTTCCGCTCAGACTCCCACCGACGCGCAAGGGGTCCCTGCGGGTCGACGGCGGCGGCGTCACGGCAGGGGCCGGCTGAGCACGGAGCGCGACAGAACGGACGACCCGAGGCGGTCAGCCGACCAGCAGCAGCACGCCGGCGACCAACATCACCGCCGCGGTGGCGCCGTGCACGCCGTACGCAATCGCCCTGGGTCCCTTGCTGCGCAGCACGATCAACATGTCGCCGACCGGGATGCCGGCAGTGACCAGCAGAAACCACCCCAGCACGGCGGGGGTCGCCACGGCCAGCAGCACGAACAGGACGACCCCCAGGGCGGCGTCGCGTGCGGCCTTGACCGAGATCCACGCGCGGAAGGCGGGATCGTCGACCGGCGTGCCCGGGATGCCGAAGCCCGTCACGGTCCGCGGCGCGCGGACCGCATTCACCGCGATGAAGAGAATGCCGGCGCCGATCAGCGCGGCGAGCACGGTGGCGACATTGACGATCATGATGATTCCTCCCCTGACGGCAGCGACGCACCTAGCGCCGCTAGCAACAATAGCGACGTTAATCTGTCCTCGACAGAATGTCTAGCGTTGCTATGCTGTCGTCATGTCCGCTGTCAGCGAGCGCCGCGAACGCGAGCGCGCCCACCGCCATCAGCTGATCGTCACGGCCGCACGCGAGCTGGCCGAGACCGAGGGCTGGGGGTCGGTGACCACGCGACGCCTGGCCGACCGGGTGGAGTACAGCCAGCCCGTCCTCTACAGCCACTTCCACGACAAGGACGCCATCGTCGCCGCGGTCGCCCTGGACGGCTTCGACGAGCTCGCCACCTGTCTGCACGCCGCGCGCCAGAGCGCCGGCGGCCCCGGCCCGGTGGCGCTGCACGCCGTCGGTCAGGCCTACCTGGCGTTCGCGACCGGGCGCCCGGCGCTCTATCAGGCCATGTTCATCCTGCCGACCCGGCTGAAATTCGCCAGCGAGGAGACCCTGCCGCCTCTGCAGGCCTGTTTCGACGCGTTCGTCGAGTGCTTCGACCCGGGCAACGAGCGCCGTGAGCTGTTCGCCGAGGTCATCTGGAGCGCCCTGCACGGCATCGCCGTGCTGGCCGACAGCGGCCGCATCCCGGCGGCCCATCAGGACGAACGCCTCGACTTCCTGGTCAGCCGTTTCTCATGACCCCGGGCCTCGCGACGACGCGCCGCCGTCCCCCGCTGCCCGCAGCGAACGCGACCCCGCCCAGTCCGGCCGCCACCGCGCAGAGCAGCAGCGTCGCCCGATAACCGAGGTGCTCCACCGCCAGCCCGGCCAACAGCCCGGAGACCAGCAGCCCGGCGGTGGTCGCGTTGGCGAACAACGTGGTCGCCCGCCCGGTCTCCGGCGCCAGCAGATCCTGGAAATACCGGATCCCGGCCGCCGCCACGATCGCGATCCCGATGCCCCGGAACACCTGCCCGGCCAGCAGCATCGGCAGACCCGCCGACACGACCGTCAGCACGTGATAAACCGCCATCGAGCCGAACCCGCCAAGCATCAACCCCCGCTGGCCGATCCGATCCGGGAGAGCCGCCAGCCCCAGCGTCGCCGCCACCTCGACGACCGCGCACACGCTGAACAGCACACCGATGGTGGCCGCCCGCTGGTGCAGCTCCCGCGTCACGAACAGCGGCAACGCCAGTCCCCCGGCGAACATCGCCGTGAAGAACAACGTGACACTCACCGTGAGCAGGATCGAAGCCCCACCCGCCGACGGCGCCACCGCCGCCACCGGCCGGGGCGGCGGCACCACGAACACCGTCAACCCGGCGAGCAGGAACACACCGGCGGCGGTCCACAACAGCCACGAGTACCCGCCCCGGGACAGCACCGCCGCACCCAGCAACGGCCCGATCGCCCAGGCCAGCGACCACGCCGACCGCAGCAGCGGCGCGGATCGCTGCCCGGCGGCCCCCTCCCCGAGCACGGCCCGCGCCAGCGCGAACATCTGCGGGAACGCGGCGCCCAGCGCCCCCAGCACGGTCCCGGCCATCAGCAGCAGGACCGGGAAGCTGGAGACCCGGGGCAGCAGGGCATAGCCGGCCGCGCCGAGCAGGATCACGGCGATCGCGTACGTCCGGGCGGGCCGGCGGTCGAAGCGGCGTCCCAGCCACCAGCCGATGGTGATCCCGCCGACCGCGAACACCGAGGACCACACCCCGATCTGGACCGGCGTCAGTCCGGCCACGTCCGCGGCGAACAGGACGATGTACGAGTGGGCCATCGAGTCCGCGATGCCGAGCAGCAGGACGGCGGCGAACAGGGCGAGGAAGGGCACGTGGTCTTCGTACCGGGAAGCGCTCTCCCGCGACAGCGAATAACGCCCGCTACCGCGCGTACTTCTCATAGTCGATGATCGGCGCGGTGCCGGTCAGCGGAGTGGGATCCTGATAGCGAACCTCGTAAACCCGCTCGGTGAACTTCCAGCCGTCGAGAGTGCGCTGGTATCGATCGTGGTAGATGGCCCAGTTCAGCTCCACCCGGCCGTCGCGGCCCCGGCCCAGCTCCTGCATGTACGTGCGGCCGACCGCGGCGTCCCCGTCGATCCGCAGATAGCCGGGGTGGCTGTTCTGCAGCAGGAAGTCGACGATCTCGGGCACCTTGCGGCCCCACGCCCGCAGTTGCTCCCGGCCGACCAACTCGGCCGGGATGTTCGGCATGCGCAGCGCGCCGTCCTCGGTGAACAGCGACGCCGCCCGATCGTAGTCGCGCGTCATCACGCAGTCGGTGAACTCGGCGCGCAACGCGTCGATCTCCACCCGGTCAGCGATGGCCTGGAAGTCACTCATACCGACATCGACGAAACAGCCCGGCGCAACGTCAGGCGCACCGGAGCAGACTTCACATGCTGTCGACCCAGGCCGGCAGCGGCTCGCAGGCGCTGCGCCAATCGGCCGGAATCCCGGCGAGCCCGGTGCGGCCGGCGATGATCCCGCCCACGATCGCGCAGGTCGTGTCGATGTCACCGCCGGGCAGCGCGGTCGCCCACAGCGCCTCGGTCAGGTCGTCGAGATGCGCGGCGGCGCACCAGATCGCGTACGGAACCGTGTCGACCGCCGAGATCTGCATCCCGCAGCCGAGCATCCCGGCCACATGCCGCGGGTCGGCCGTCAGGGCGACCCGGCCGGCGCGCCGCAGCCGCGACCCCACCTCGCTGTCCGGCACCCACTCGGCGACCGCCCCGATCAGCTCCTCCCCCGCGATGCCCCGGACGCTCAGCGCCGCCGCGATCGCCACCGCCACGGCGCCCGCGGTCGCTTCCGGATGCGCGTGGGTGACCGCCGCCGACCGGTCCGCCTCGGCCGCGACCAGGTCGAGGTCGTCGACGAACCAGGCCCCGAGCGGCGCCACCCGCATCGCCGCGCCGTTGCCCCATGAGCCCATCCCGTCGAACTGCCGCCCGGTCACCGCCGGCCACGCCTCGCCCTGACCGATCGCGATCAGCACGTCGTGCATCGACGCGCCGTAGCACCGGTACGGGTCGGCCGCGTAGGCGTCCGCGAACGCCGTGGCCAGCGCATCCTGCTCGACCCGGCCGTGCCGGTCCAGGATCCGCACCAGCGACAGCGCCATGGCGGTGTCGTCGGTCCACGGCCACGGGCCGTCCTTGACCTCCCGCCCGGCCACCGCCGCCTCGACCTCGGCGGCGGGACGGAAGAACCACGTCTCCCCGAACGCGTCGCCCATCGCGAGCCCCCGCAAAGCCGACACCGCCGCTGCCCGATTCACCATCCCTCCATGATCCACACCCGGGGCAACCGGTTAAACGGCGCCTTGTGATCCGCGCCACTGCTGCATACCATCCAGGTGCGTCAATAGAAACACCACCGGGTTTCAAATTGCTCGCACCCCCTGGAGATGCACACATGCGCGCTACCCACCGCTTCCTGGGCGCCGCCGCCGCGGCCGTCCTGGCCGCCACCACGATCAGCACACCAGCAACGGCCGCCGCGCTGCGGGAGGTCATGTTCGTCGGCAACAACTGGGAGGGCACGGCCGACGTCATCACGTCCTCCGGCGACTTCGCGAAGATCGGCCGGATCAACGTGGTCCCGGACAAGAACCAGCGCCTGACCGAGATCTATCTCAACCCGATCAAGCTGATCTACTTCCTCGGCATCCGCAACGGGCCGGGCGAGGGGCACGACCAGCTGGTCGACGACCTGTACTCCACGCCGGACGGCACCGCTCTGGTGGCGTCACGGCCCAGCTTCGCCGACGTCGTCTCGATCGACCTGACCACCGGCAAGCTCAAGTGGCGGTTCCCGGTCTCCGGTTACCGCGCCGACCACATGGCGGTCTCACCCGACGGCACCAAGCTCGCCGTCTCCGCGTCGACCTCGAACACCGTGCACGTGCTGGACATCGCCACCGGCAGGCAGCTCGGGTCGTTCGCCACCGGCGACAAGCCGCACGAGAACGTCTTCACCAACGGCGGCCGGTACATCTGGAACATGTCGATCGGCAACGTCGAGACCGATCTGGACAGCCCGCTGCTGGACTGGACCAAGGGCGACCGGCACATCACCGTGGTCGACACCACCACGTTCCAGACCGTGAAGACCATCGACATGCGGTCCCGCTTGGACGCCTTCGGCCGCGGCGACCTGTCCAACGCGGTCCGGCCCGGGGTGTTCACCCCCGACTTCGCGAAGCTGTACTTCCAGGTGTCGTTCTTCAACGGCGTCGTCGAGTACGACGTCGCCACCGACAAGATCACCCGGGTGAAGACGCTGCCGAAGAACCCGGCCACCAGCGACGACCGGACCACGTACGTCAACGACTCCCGGCACCACGGCCTGTCGATGAGCCCGGACGGCAGCAAGCTGTGCGTCGCCGGGACGATGGACGACTACACCACCATCGTCGACCGGGCCACGCTCCAGGAGGGCACGCTGGTCCCGGCGGCCAAGCCGTACTGGGCCACGGTCAGCGGCGACGGCCGCGCCTGCGTCATCTCGGAGAGCGCCGCCGACCAGGTCACCGCGATCGATTTCGCCACCGGGCAGAAGGTCACCTCGGTCGCGGTCGGCGACCACCCGCAACGCGTCCGGCTCGCGCACGTCCCGGCCGGCTGGACCGGCCCGACCGGCTGACGACCTCGGGGCGCGGGACGGCCGTCCCGCGCCTCACCGGGTCTCAGACCCGCGCCTGCCGCCTGCGGGTCAGGACGACCGCGCAGATCACCAGGACGACGCCGACCGCCAGGAACGGCAGCGTCTGGCTGATCGATTCCGATCCGACCATGACCTCGTGCAGCGTGGTGAGCGCGAACGTCGGCGCCGCCGCGATGAGCAGCCGCTGGTCGGCCGTGGCGAACCACAGGAAGACCGTGGCGGCACCCACCGCGGCCGCCACCGCCAGCACCCGCGACATCAGATCGACATTGTGCAGACCATCGATCGGGACCAGGTGCAGCGCCAGCACACCGGCCGTCACCAGCGCCGCGTTACCCCGATCCACCCGCGGAACGTCGCCGGGCCGCCAGAGGCCCGCGATCATCAGCGGCAACGCCACGACCGGCGCCCACCACTGCGGCAACCCGTTGAGATACAGATACTGCGACACCGCGGTCTGCCCCGCGATCGCCACCACGGCCAGCCCGATCGCCAGCCGCTGCCGCCTCAGCCAGAGCGCCACCAGGGCCGCCGCCGACAGGACCAGATTCAGACCCAGATCTTTGAGTACGAGTAAAGGCGCGTCCAGTCCGCCGAACCGGAACGCCTCCTCCATGTCGTCCAGGGCGACCAGCACACCCAGTGCCAGCACCGCCAGGGCGGCCAGCTGCACGCCCTGCCACACCAGGACGGCGGCCGGACGCTCCGCCGCGCTGCCGCCGCGCACCCGCAGCCCGCCGCGGACCAGCGCGATCGCCTGCCGCGGCTCGGGCCAGCGGCGCCCACCGGTCTCGTCGGCGACCAGCACCTCCAGGAGCTCGTCGGCGCGCTCCCGCCGGTAGTCGGCCGGGTAGGCCCGTAACAGCGCCCGATATCGGCGTTCCAGGATGTCGACACTCATGCCGGCGAAGTCCTCCACGTCGGTCGTTGGGTCAGCCTCTCGTGCACGACACGAGCCGCCTGTGCGAGCCGGTCCGCCTCCTGGGCGAGCACCTGATGACCGCTCTCGGTCAGCCGGTAGTAGCGCCGGGCCCGGCCGTTGACGATCTCCTCGCCGTCCGCCACGACGTAGCCCTCGCCGAGCAGCCGGTCGATCACCGAGTACAGCGAGCCGGCGGCGAGCTTGACCTGGCCCGCGGACAACTCCTCCACCCGCTTGACCACGGCGTACCCATGCAGGCGGCCGTCGAGCAGCGCGGCCAGCACGAAGTAGGACGGCTCCCGCAGGGAGACACGCGAGGTTGATCGCATGGCGACCGAATATACAAGTAGCGTGTATATAGAGCAAGCAGAGCCATGCCCGGCTCTCACTACCGCGAAGACCGCGTCCCCTCGGCCCGGACCGGGTCGCCGACGGTGATGGTGCCCTCGTTGAGCGGGACGACCCGGATGCCGAACCAGACCTGGCCGTCCCAGCGGCGGTGTCTGGCCAAGGTGCGGATGGGCTCCTTGCCGCTCCGGCCGGTGGCCGGGTCCAGCGTCGTCACCGCGCAGCGGTCGCAGTGTTCGGCGAAGCGGAAGCGGACCTCGCCGGCCTGAACCTCGTTCCAGGTGTCCTCGGCGAACGGGGGCAGGTCGCCGTCGATCACCAGGTTGGGGCGGAAGCGGGACATCTCCAGGGGGGCGCCGCCGCCGTTCTGCGCGATCCAGTCGTCCAGCTGCCGCAGTGACGGGAGCGTGGCGAGCAGCAACGGGGCCGCGTCAGCGAAGCTCAGCACGTCGCCGGGGCGGCCGCCGTGTGCCTCCGACATCGGGCGGCGGGCCGGGTCGGCCAGCCACACCAGGCGCACCCGCCGACCGAGCGCCTCACTCAGCCACGCGTCGGCCGGGTCGCCCGCGGAGACCGCGTGCCCCACCCCGCGCAACCGCACCTCGACCGGCGGGCCGTCGACCGGCTCGTCGACGTGCAGGTCGGGACGGCCCCCGGCACGCAACCGGAGACCCTGCCCGGTCCGGGCAGCGGAGACGGTGACCATGTCGTGGTGCTCGCCGGCCCACAGCTTCTCGCCCGACGGGTCGACCACCATCCACCGGCGGTCCCCGCTGATCCCCCACGGCCGCACCTCGGCCTCACGCAGCGGCTCGCCGCGCAACGACTTGACCGGATAGCGCCACAAGTCCGAGACGATCATGACCGGACAGGATAACAAACGCCGGTTTGTGGCGGTTTATCAGGTGCTTCGCCGTTACTCGCCGAACCACCGATCATGCGGAAGGTGCGACTCCGTCACAGCCGTTCGCACGCATATTTGCCGGTACCTCGCCGAAGGGAACAGAGGAGACGATCGCGGAGGTGATTTTCCGGATGGTTCCGGAACAGGTCGGCGACTGGGTGCTGCACGAGCTTCCCCGCCTCAACGAAGCCATCCTGAAAGATCACGCGCCACCCGAGCTGCTGATCACCGAGCTGCACGAGCACGTCCTGGACCATCTGCCGGACATCGTCCAGCTGACCCCGGCGCAGGCGCAGCGGCTCGTGGTGCACCTCGGGTTCGTCGGCGCCTCGGTGGCCCGGCATTTCCAGGAGCACACCGAGGGCGGCATCGAGCACCCGGAGCGTGCCTTCGACCCGCTCGTCGTCGACGACCACATCCCGTTCCGGACCTACTTCGCGACGCTGGCCGCGCACACCGGGACCGGGCACTACGAGCGGGACAGTTACGCGTCGCTGGTGCGGTGGAACGTCGGCACGGTACGGGTGCGGCTGCACGACGAGGTGGTGGCCGAGCTGCCCGGGGTGTTCAACGACGGCCGGATCCGCAGTTACACCGGCACGGCCGGGGAGGAACGGTTCTTTCTGCTGGTCAAGCAGGGCGAGGCGATCGAGCTGGCGGTCAACTGTTTCCTGGAGCCGATGACCCGCGAGCATGCCGATCTGATCGGGGAGAGCGCGCGGCATCGCGTACAGGAAGCAACTGTCCTGTTGGGCGCGCTGCGCCGCCTCTTCATCGATTTCGCGGCCTTGCCGCCCGAGCAGACCATGGCCGCCGAGGTCTTCATGGACGTGTTCCGGCAGTTCGCCGCGCACTGGACGCCGGGTGACATCCCGCCCAGCGGGGCGCTGGACCCGGAGGCGCTCAAGCGGGATTTCCTGCTCGGCATCGCCGAGGAGGGTTACGACCAGCAGGCCCGGCGGCTCTTCCCGGCGCTGCTCGAACGCGAGCGCGAGGAGATCGACGACCTGATCGTCGCGCCCACCCTGCCGCAGCGCCTGCTCGCCGAGATCGGGGTGGACGAGTCCACGCTGCGGCTGTCCGACGAGGGCGACCTGCGCCGGCTCGTCGCCCACCACCCGGCGCTGATCGACTGGTACCGGCTGCTGGCCATGCACGCCCGGGTCTCCGGGGCGCACCTGATGCTGAGCAAGAAGTTCCTGTTCAAACCGCAGCGGCAGCGCGACGAGGCCGGGATCGGCGACCGGAAGCTGGTGTCGAACCGGGCCGGCACGACCGGGATGACCGAGACGTTCCTGGAGCGGATCACCCGGGCCCGGCAGAACCACGCCCTCGCCGCTCTGCGCCCGGTGCTGATCGGCGAAAACCCGGACAGCGTTCCGGAGACGGGGGTACGTTCCGGACGGGGAGCGGCCGCGCCGGTGGCGCTGGAACTAATCGGGTGAGCGCGACGGACGACGAAGCCGGGGGCGGGGTGCGGACACGGGGGCGCGGCGGCACACGCCACCCGATGCCCACGCTCGGGCGCGACCAGCTGATGGCGCTGATCGACTACACCTCGGCGGTCATCTACATGCGCGACTCCGACGGGCGGTATCTGCTGGTCAACCGGGAGTACGAGCGGCTGTTCGGGCTGCGCCGTGAGGACATCGTCGGGCTCACCGACCACGACCTGTTCCCGCTGGAGATGGCCGACGCGTTCCGGGAGAACGACCTCCAGGCGCTCGCCGGCGGCGTGCCGGTGCAGATGGAGGAGCAGGCGCCCGGCGATGACGGGGTGCGCACGTACCTGACCGTCAAGTTCCCGCTGATCGACCAGGTGGGGCGGCCGTACGCGGTGGCCGGCATCTCCACCGACATCACCGAGCGCAGCCGCGCCGAGGCCGCCCTGCGCGACAGCGAGGAACGGTTCCGGCTGCTCGCCGAGCACGCCCAGGACATCATCTTCCGCTATCGGCTGGGCCCGGACCCGGCGATGGAGTACCTGAGCCGCGCCGTCGAGCCGATCACCGGCTTCCCGGCCGAGGCCTTCTACGCCGACCCCGGACTGATCATGAGCCGGATCGAGCCGGAGGACCGCCCGATCTTCGAGCAGTCGTGGCGCTCCTCCCGCTCCGGGACGATCACTTTCCGGCTGCGCCGCCGCGACGGCGAGACGGTCTGGATCGAGCAGCGGGCCAGCACGGTCACCGGCGACTCCGGCGAGCTCGTGGCGGTCGAGGGCATCCTGCGCGACGTCACCGAGCGGATGGCCGCCGAACGCGAACGCGCCCAGCTCGAGCACCAGCTGCGCCAGTCGGAGCGGCTCGACTCCCTCGGGCAGCTCGCCGGGGGCATCGCCCACGACTTCAACAACATCCTCGCGGTGATCTCCGGGTACGCCGACATGCTGGTCGACGAGCTCGGCGACGAGCATCCGAGCCGCCCGGACGCCACCGGGATCAAGCAGGCCGCCGCCCGGGGCGCGGCGCTGACCCGCCAGTTGCTGCTGTTCAGCCGGTCCGAGCCGTCGAAGCCGGAGCTGCTCGACCTCAACGCGGTCGCCTCGGACATGCTGCGGCTGCTCGGGCGGACCCTCGGCGAGGACATCGAGCTCGGCACGGTGCTGGTCCCGTCACTGCCGCCGGTCGTCATCGACCGCAGCAAGCTGGAGCAGGTGGTGATGAACGCGGTGCTCAACGCGCGGGCCGCGATGCCGTCCGGCGGCCGGCTCACCATCAGCACCGGTCTCGAGCACGGCGGTGACGGGGAGGATCAGGTCTGCCTCGCGGTGACCGACACCGGGTGCGGGATGACACCGGACGTGCTGGCCCGGGCGTTCGAGCCGTTCTTCACCACGAAAGGGCGGGGCAGCGGGACCGGGCTGGGGCTGGCGACCGCCTACGGAGTGGTGACCGACGCGGGCGGCACGATCAGCCTGGAGTCGGAGCCGGGACGGGGCACCACGCTGCGGGTGCGGCTGCCCGCCGGGGCGGAGGGCTCGCCCGGGGTCAGCCCGCCCGCGCCGGCCGCCGCGCCCTCGGCCGGCGACGGGTGCCGGATCCTGGTGGTCGAGGACGAGGAGCAGGTCCGCGACATCGTCTGCCGGCTGCTCCGCAAGGCCGGGTACCAGGTGTTCGCGGCGCCGCACCCGGCCGAGGCGCTGCGGATGGTCCGGGAGGACGGGCTCGCCTTCGACGTGCTGCTCAGCGACGTGATCATGCCGGGGATGTCGGGGACGCAGCTGGCCGCGGAGCTGCGGCGGGAGCGGCCGGACCTGCCGGTGCTGTTCATGTCCGGCTACACCAGCGGGCCGGCGCCGGGTGGGCAGGAGATGCCGGCCGACGCGCCGCTGATCCGGAAGCCGTTCGAGTCGCAGACGCTGCTCAACGAGGTCCACCGGCTGGTCACCGAGCGGGTCTGAGGTCACCCCCTCCAGAATGCGTCCGGCAGCGCCTCCAGGTCGCGCGCGGACCGTTCGAGCAACGCCGCGATGGGCAGCAGCGCCTGCGACGCCGGGTCGCCCGCCTCGGCCATCTGCCGGATCACGCCGGCCTGCCGCCGGGCGCGCTGCGGCACCACGGCGCCGAAGGCCGTCCGGTCGCCGTCGTAGTCGTAGGCGTCGAGTAGCAGGCGCAGGCGGCGGGATCGCTCCGCCAGGTCCCGCTCGCTCCACGACGAACCGTCGCGCGGCGAGGCGAGCGGCACCCAGGTCAGCGCGGAGAACGCCAGGTCCCAGTCCGGTGCGGACGGACCGGCGATGTCCCAGTCGCAGAACCCGACCAGCCGGTCACCGTCCACCACCGCGTTGAACGGCGACGCGTCCTGGTGCCCGACGACCTGCCCGGGACCCTTCGCCCCACCGATGAACCAGCGCTCGTCCGCCGGCGGGACGAAACCCGCGGTCAGGTCGTGGACCTCGCGCAGCCACCGGCCGACCTGGACCAGCATGGTGTCGGCCGTCGCCCACGCGGGCCACGGCTCCCGGCCGCCGATCGTCTCCCCCGGCAGGTAGGTGAGCATCTCGCGACCCTGCTCGTCGAAACCGAGCGCGCGCGGCGCCGCCTCGAAACCGGCCGCTTCCAGATGCCGCAACACCGCGTGCACGGTCGCTGTCCACGACGAGGCAGGTTTGTGGACGACACCATCTTTGAGTACGGCGCCGGTGACGTTGCCGCCGGGCAAGGTCTGTTCGCTCATCCGTCGTGCCTACCAGGCCCCGGCCCGGTGGCGACAACGAATTTCGCTCAGGCGAGGGGCTCGATCAGGGCCACCACGCGTTCCTGGTCCCGGGGATAGGGCTGGTCGATGTACTTGGCGACCAGCCGGTCGATGATCTCCCAGGCCGGGTCGCCCTCGACCCAGCCGACCACCCGGCCCCGGACCACCACCGGCTGGAACGGGTTGTCGGCGGGAGCGATGGACAGCGCCACCCGGGGGTCGCGGCGCAGGTTACCGGCTTTGCGGGTGCCCGGGCCGGTGAAGAAGACGACCCGGTCGCCGTGGGTGCCGACGTAGACCGGGGTGGTGTGCGGGGCGCCGTCGGGCAGGACGGTGGCGAGGTGGGCGATCGAGGCGCCGTCGAGGACGCGGCGCACGTCGGGATCGAGCATGGGATTCTCCTTGTCAGCGGGGGTGACCCGGGATCACCGGATCACCTCGTAGTGCAGGTGGGTCACGCCGGCGGCCGGGACGACCGTCAGTGCGCGCAGGCGTACGTGGTCCGGGAGTTCCTGGAAGAAGCTGCGGCCGCCGCTGAGCAGGATCGGCACCTGGTGCAGGACGATCTCGTCGACGAGGCCGTGGCGGAGCGCCTCGGTGACCACGCCGCCACCCATCAGGGCGACGTCCTTGTCGCCGGCGGCCTCGCGGGCCGCGGCGATGGCGTCCATCGGATGTCTGCTCATCGGATGGCTTGCGGGAAGTCGAAGCGCCGGTCGGGGTCGTAGGCCTGCTTGACCGCGGCCAGCCGCCGGTGGTTGCCGCCGTGGTACGCCGTGGCCCAGTCGTCCAGGGCGGGGTCGGGAAAGTTGGGGTAGACGCGGCCCGAGCCGTCGGCGTGGGCGACCGCCCAGGACCGGTCGATCCACGGGTCGTCCGGGTCGCCGATGTGGTCGAGCAGGAAGCGTTCCCCGCGGTGGGCGAAGGCGGTGGCGTCCCCGGGGATCCGGTTGTAGGCCCCGCCCATCGCGGTGAACGCCAGCCGCCTGCTCGTGCCTCCGAACTCGCTGAGGAGCGCCGCTCGTGTCGGGGCGGACAGCCCGTGCGCGAAGAACTCCGACCGGGTCCGCTGCGCATGCGGGAGTTCCTCGTCGGCGAAGGTCTGCTTGAGCCGGTGGTAGGGCAGGCCGGCCCGCAGCGCGAACGGCCGGTCGGTGAACTCCCGGAGCAGCTCGCGGGTGTGTCCCTCGCCCAGGGTGGCGGCGCCGAACAGGGTGGCGTGCCGGGACTCCAGGGTGAGATTGACGGTGATCTCGTCCGGGGCGTCCGGTGCCCAGGCCTGCCAGGCGTCGACCAGCTCGCCGAAGGGGACATCCGTCCAGCGCGCCTCGATCCGGGTCGTCAGCGGCTCCGGGACGGTGGCGAAACGCAGCGCCGTGACGACGCCGAACTGCCCGCCGCCCGCGCCGCGCAGCGCCCAGAACAGGTCCGGGTGCCGGTCCTGGTCGCAGTCAACGACGGCGCCGCCGGCGAGGACGACCTGGGCGCCGGCCAGCCGGTCACAGGTCAGGCCGTATCGGCGGCCGAGCAGGCCGATGCCGCCGCCGAGGGTGAGCCCGGCGATGCCGACGGTCGGGCCGCAGCCGGCCGGCAGGGTGCGGCCGTGGGTGTGCAGGACGGCGTAGACCTGACCCAGGCGGGCGCCGGCGCCGATCGTGGCGGTGCCGTCGGCCGCCACGGCGATGGTGTCGAGGCCGGACAGGTCGAGCAGGACGCCGTCCGTCGACGAGCGGCCCGCGAAGCAGTGCCCGCCGCCACGAATGGCGAGGCGGTCGCCGGTCGCGCGGACCAGGGCTTCGACGACGTCCGGCACCGAGCGGCACATCGCCACGAGCCGGGGACGGATGTCCCGGTAGGTGGGGTTGACCGGACGCCGGGCGGCGTCATAACCCGGCGAGCCGGGCGTGAACGTCTGCACGCCCTCGACGCTAGGAGCGCCGATCGGGCCCGTCTTGAACAAAACGCGCACGGGTGGCCAGGAACGGCGCGTAGGAGGCGGAGTGCTCGTGGCCGCAGGCGCAGTGGTCGACAGCGCCGCCGAGCAGGGCGGTCGGGGTGAGACCGGTCAGGCGCAGGCACTCGCGGCTGAGGTGGGCCTGGTCGGCGTAGCCCACGTCGGCCGCCAGCCCGGCCGCGCCCGAGGCCTTCGCTCCGGCCTGGGCCAGGGCGAGGAAACCCTGGAACCGCAGGGTCCGCTGGAGCACCTTGGGGGTCATCCCGAGCGCATGCAGGCAGCGGCGGCGCAACTGGCTGGCGGAGAGCGCCAGATGATCGGCCACGGCGTCGACGCTGACCGGGCGCCAGGGCATCAGCGCCCGCACGGCCGCGCGGACCAGCGGGTCCACGTGCGCCGCGCCGCGGAACTCGCGCAGCAGGTGGGCTTGCAGGTCACCGAGCGCCCGCTCCGGCGTCGCGGCGCGGGCCATCGCCTCGACGAGCCGGTCCGCCGAGCGGCCCCACAGCTCGGCGAGGCTCAGACGCTGGTCGACGAGGTCGTCGAGCACGGCCGGCACGGGTGGCGCGGTGCCGGGCTGAAACCGGACGCCGACGATGGTGGTGTGCGGCGGGATGACCTCGATCGCCGGGCCGGTCAGTGGGCCGACCAGCTGGGGACGGCCGCCGATCGGGAAGTGGATCTCGACGCCGCCGGTGGGCAGGTGGCGTTGGACGTACGCGGTCGCCCCGGTCCGCTGAATCCAGACCGTCCGCACCACCCCGGCCAGCGCGGGCACCGGCGGACGCTCAACGTAGGAGTCCATCCCGGTCATCCTGGCACCGGAGGCGTCCGTAGGCATACCTAGACGTGCCGCGTGCCGTACCTAAACCGTCCTGAGCTGGGAAGATAGGTAGGAGCTCCGGATGTGACAGCGGGTCTGCCGATCGATGATTGACACATCGAAACGAACGACCGAGGAGACCGAGATGTTGATGCACCCGGAGATGACGCTGGCCCTGGCGAACGACCGCCGCCGCGACCTCATCGCGGAAGCGGACCAGGAGCGCCTTCTCACCAGCGCCCGCCTCACGCGTCTGGCCCGCAGGGCCCGCAAAGCCTCTGCGGTACGCGGGCACCCCGCCACCCAGTACTGAACCGCTCACCGGCGCCCGCAACCCGCGGGCGCCGGTGTCGTCGGGCTACCGCTCACCGTCGATAGTGATTTCGGTCTTTACGTGCTTTTGACGGCCTTCTGGGGAAGGTCATCAGCATGCGCGAACAGATGACCCGCCGAGCAGTCCTCCTCGGCAGTGCCTCGGCCGCCGCCTCACTGATCCTGCCCGGCGCCGCAGCCGCGGCCTCGAACCCCGGCCAGGCCTGCGCCCTCGACCTGAGCGCCCTGGAGTCCGAACACGGTGCCCGGATCGGCGCCTTCGCCATCGACATCGGCTCGGGCCGCACGGTCGGCCACCGCGTCGGCGAACGCTTCCCGTTCTGCTCAACGTTCAAGGTGCTCGCCGTCTCCGACGTGCTGCGGCGCTCGCGCAGCTACGACCCCGGGCTGCTCGACCGGCGCATCCGATACACCGCGGCCGACCTGGTGGCGAACTCCCCGATCACGCGGCAGCACGTCGACGACGGCATGACCGTCGCCGAACTCTGCGCGGCCGCCCTCGACCACAGCGACAACACGGCGGCGAACCTCATCCTCGACCAGCTCGGTGGCCCGGGCGAGGTCACCCGATACGCCCGCGGCCTCGGCGACTCGGTGAGCCGCCTCGACCGCCGCGAGCCCGGCCTCAACCTCTGGGCCCCGGACGATCCCCGGGACACGACCACGCCGGCCGCAATGGCCCGGAACCTGCGGGCGTTGACCGTGGGCCGCGCCCTGCACCCCGAGGACCGGGGTCGGCTGGTCAGCTGGATGCGTGCCAACACGACGGGCGCGACCCGCATCCGCGCCGGCCTGCCCACCGACTGGGTGGTCGCCGACAAGACCGGCACGGGCAGCACCTATGCGGCGGCCAACGACATCGCCCTGGTGGAGCCGCCGACGGGCGCGCCGCTGGTTCTCACGATCTACACGAACCGTCACTCTGCCGATGCCAGTCCGGACAACACCCTGATCGCCACGATCGCTGCCGCCCTCGCCGAAGCCCTCGGTCGCCGGTGACGGTCTCCGATGCCTGTCCGGGCCCGTCAGGCGGGTACCGGGACGTTCCCCGGATCGTCCGGGCCGGGCATCGGCTCCACCGGGGCGGGTGGCAGGGTCTCCGGGGTGTCCGGCGCGAGTTCGCCCGGATCGCTGGGGACGGGCTCCGTCGGGTCGATCGGCGGGTAGTTGTCCGGGTCGGGTCCTGGTTGCACCATGCCGGCTCTCCTGCCCCGCCGGCGACTTTCCTAACCCGCGACCCGGCGGCTGACCAGCGCAGGCGGCCGCACGCAGCGCCAGAGCCCCGGAAGTCGAACAGGCCTCAGCCTCCACCGAGCTGGCGGGCGGCGTCCTGGTAGAAGGAGACCAGCTCGGCCAGCGGGATCGCTTTGCGGGACACCGTGGCGGGGTCTTCCCCTCCCTGGTGAAGGGCGGCGGCCACATGCTGAAGCCCTGGTCGAGCGCGAGGCCGGCTACGTCGGCTTCCCAGCCCGGCCAGCGGAGCGTGTCGTAGAAGCGGGTCAGTGAGCCACGCAGGACCGCGTTCAGCCACTCGGCGTATCCCTGCTCCAGATCCTGCCAGCCCAGGTCGTCGGGACCGAAGTAGTGCACGGTCGGCCGCGAGCCGGATTCAGCCGCCATCCAGATGAATTGGCCGCCTGCGACGTCGTAGCCGATGGTCAGGACACCGCTCGCGTTCAGTTCCGTGAGGACGTCCGGCTGGCTGCCATGTCCGCAGCCCAGGACGCGAAGCCAGCCATGGTCGACCAGGAGCCCGCCCGTGTTGGCCACGACCGCGCCCAGCCACGACCGGGTGGACACCCCCAATTCCGTCAAGACGCCGGTCGCCCGGTCCGGCGCGGCCGTCAGGGCCCGCACCGGGTACGGCGCGGCCGCCATCGCTTCGGAGATCTCTGCCCATGCCGACTCATCCACGAGGTCAGACTGGCACATCGGCGGCGCCTTTATGATCTTCCGATGTTCGAGCGCTTCCGTAAGCCGTTCACCCCGGACTACGACCATGCGCAGGCCGACCTCCAACTGCGCAGTGCGCGCGACCGGGCGACGGCCGGCGACTGGACCGCGGCCCTGTACCTGCTCCAGACCACGGGCCGGGACTGGGAGCTGCGCAGCCGGCGGCTCGCGGTGCTGGGCATCGCCGCCGGGCACGCCCCGCACTGGGTGGACGCCTGGGAGGCGGCGATTCCGGGCGACCCGACCGTCGCCATCCTGCGTGCCGAGGGTCTGACCGAGCTGGCCGGGGCGGCGCGGGGCGCGGCGTCGGCGCGCCACACCAGCGCGGAGCAGTTCCAGGAGTTCCACCGGCTCTCCGCCCTCGCCGCGGCGGCCGCGCAGCGGGCGGTCGAACTGAACCCGGACGACCCGTACCCGTGGGTGACCCGGATCGACGCGATGTTCGCCGACGGGCATCAGCGCCACGACGACTTCCGGATCGCCCTGGACGGGGCGGTCGCCCGCGATCCGTTCCACTTCGAGGCGCACCTGATGGCGGTGAGCTTCCTGTGCCAGAAGTGGTACGGCTCGCACGAGCAGATGTTCGCCGCGGCCCGCGGCCCGGCCGCTGCCGCGCCGGCCGGCGCGTCGGTCTGCATGCTGCCGCTGCTGGCCCATTTCGAGTACGCGTTGCGCGAGTTCGGCTTCGAGACCCGCGCCGAGTCACTCGCCGCGAAGATGGAGTACTTCCACCGCCCCGAGGTGATCCAGGAGATCGCCTGGTGCGCGGGCAAGTGGCGGGCGGCCGGCGAGCCCCGGCTGATCGCCCGCGGGGTGACCCTGCGGCACTGGCTGGCGCTGGCCAACCACCTGTCCGGCCAGGACCGCGCGGGCACCCGGACGCTGCTCGCCCACATCGGCTCCTACCTGGGCAGCACCGCGGCGTACGGATACTTCTGGATGCGCCAGGCCGAGGGCTTCGAAGCCGTGTCGAAATGGGCCCGTCAGTAGGGCAGCGCGTAGTAGTCCTCGGTGATCACCGGCTGGAAGCCGAGCGAGGTGTAGAGGTGCAGGGCGCGATCGTTGTCGGTCGCCACCTCCAGGTGCACGTCGGTGCCGGCCTGGCGGCACAGCCGGTGCAGCACGTCCCGTCCGACGCCACGTCCCTGCTGGTCGGGGTGGACCGCGAAGCCGTAGATGCCGGCGCCGTCCGGTTCGAGGCTCAGCCGGACGGTGCCGATCGGGTGCCCATCGCGTTCGATGAGAAGGGTGTTGGGGTCGGCGCCGGCCGTCGGCGGCGCCCAGCCGAACGCCGACCGCAGGATGTCGCGGACCGTCTCCTGGTCGTCGGGCGTGGCGGCGCGGACCGTGACCCGGGGATCGGCCGGCACCGCGGTGGGCTCGCCGACCATCCGCAGGGCGTGCTCGGAGTGGTCGAGCTTGCCGCCGCGCCGCTGCGCCAGGACCGGTCCCCCGGCCGAGGAGCGGGGCACGACCAGCAGCACCTCGGAGTGCTCGCGGGCCTGACAGACCCGCAGCGCGGCGTCCAGCAGCGCGGTGCCGATCCCCCGCCGCCGGGCCTCGGGGTCCACCATGCCGGCCAGTTCGAGGCTGGGGGCGCCGTGCGAGTAGATGCCGAGGAAGCCGAGCAGCCGCTCGCCCTCCCACCACAGCACGTCTTCGACGTCCGGTCCGCTGCGGCCGCGGAGCGCGTCCCACTCGAGCTTCAGACGGCCGCCGTCGGCCGCGACGACCCGGCGCTCCAGCTCGGCGATGGCCTCGAGGTCTGCCGGGGACAGCGCGGTACTGAGTTTGATCACGTTGCCACCCCATCACCTGCGTCAACCGATTTCCGGCCTACTACGCTGCGCCCATGGCGATGACCCCGGACGAGTTCTATCAGCACGCGCTCGCCGCCGCGGACAGCGACCACCGGCTGCCGGTGCCCGACATGACCGGCTGGGAGATCAGCCCGTTCGAGCAGGAGGGACTGCGGGTCACCCCGCTGCGGCCGCCGGTCGTGCCGGAGAAGCCGCGGCATGGTGAGGACCCGGCGGAGTGTGACATCTGCCGTGACCGGGACAAGGGCGTCTGGTTCAACGAGCGGTGGCGGCTGGGCCGGGTCACCGGCCGCGGCGTGCCGCTGATCCTGATGCTCTACCCGCGCGATCACTACGACCTGGCCGAGCTGCCCGACGAGATGGCCGCGGAGATGGGCCTGCTGAGCACCCGCATCGTCCGGCATCTCCAGGCGGTGCCGCACATCGCGCGCGCCCACATGTACCGCTTCGGCGACGGCGCCGTCCACACGCACCTGTGGTTCTTCGCTCGCCCGGAGGGCCAGGCGCAGCTGCTCGGATCGTTCCTGCCGGTCTGGGACGACCTGCTGCCGGAGTATCCGGCGGACCTGGCCGACCAGGATGCCGCGCTGGTCGCCGACGCGCTGATCGCCTCGTCCGGCGGCTCCCGGAGCCCGATCAGCTGAGGCGCCGGATCGCGGCCTCGTCCCACGCGACGCCGCTACCGGGCCGGTCGGAGATCAGCACCCGGCCGTCCCGGACCTGGACCGGCTCGGCCAGCACCGGCCGGGCGTGATCCAGGTACTCCAGGTAGACCGCGCCCGGGGTGACCGCCAGCAGGTGGGAGCTGACCTCGGGGAACGTGTGGCTGGAGGCGGGCAGGCTCGCGGCGTCGGCCAGCGCCATGGCCCGCAGCCAGCCGGTGACGCCGCCGATCTTCATGACGTCGAGCATGACGTGGTCGGACGCCCGGACCGCGATGCTTTTCGCCAGGTCCCGCGCTCCCCACCAGTTCTCCCCCAGCTGGATCGGGGTGACGGCCGCCTCGGCGATCCGGGCGTGCCCGGCGAAGTCCTCGGCCCGGGTGGGCTCCTCGATCCAGTACAGGTTCTCGTGGTCGAGCGCCCGGACCCGCTCGATCGCCTCGCTGACCGTCAGGCTCTGGTTGTAGTCGACCATGAGCCGGGCGTCCGGGCCGACGACCGCGCGCAGGGTGCGGATCACCTCCAGGTCCCCGGCCAGCGGCTTGCCGCCGACCTTGACCTTGAACGCGGTGAACCCCTCGCCCAGCAACTGCTCCGCCTCGGCCGCGGCGGCGCGGGCGTTCATCACCCGCAGGGACGCGTACGCGTCGACCGGCCCCGGCTCCCCGCCGAGCAGGGTCACCAGCGGCAGCCCGGCGGCGACCGCGAGCGCGTCCCACAGGGCCATGTCGATGCCGGCCATCGCCATGCCGGTCAGACCCTGCGGGCCGGCCAGCCGGAACATCTGCTGCATGCGCTGCTGGACGGGCAGGGGCGCGGCCGTGCCGCCGGTCAGCGCCTCGCCGACGGCCTCCACCAGGCGGGTCAGCGGATCCAGCGCCACGGCTGTGTAGCAGCGGATGTAGGAGCGTCCGACGACCCCGTCGCTGGTCCGGATGTCGATCAGGACCAGCGGGGTGGTGACCATGATGCCGCCGGCGGTCTCCACCGGCCGCTCCAGCGCGAGGTTCACCGCCCGGGCGCTGATCGACGCGATCGTGGAGCCCTTCGACGGAAGATCCATCGAAGCATTGTGGCACTCAGACGGCGAGTCCGCGGCTGGCGAAGGCGTGCGTGGCCGGCGGGAAGTCCGCGCCGAGCCGGTCGAGCAGGGTGGCCGCGGCGGCCTGCGGGGTCGCTGTGACCGGGTAGTGGCGCCAGGCGTCGAGCAGGGCGGGGTCCAGCGTGGCCGCTCCCACGTGCCCGCGGATCTCCCAGAACGCGGAGGCCCAGACCCAGCCGGCCTGCTGCGGGTTCTGCCGGTCACCGGTGACCGACGAGGCCTGGACCACACGGCTCAGGTCGCGCAGGCACCGGTCCCCCGGCCCGAGCACGCCGAGGCTGCGCCACACCGCGGCCGAGGCACGGGCGAAACACGGATCGTCCTGGAAGCTGCACGGAAAATAGTCCGCCAGCGCGGAGTGGATCGACGCCGCGTCCCAGAGGCCGCCGCCGGTCCAGTCCTCGACCGTGCCGGGGGCGAGCTCGTGCAGGATGTGGTGGCTGTACTCGCGCAGCAGCACCGCCGGGTCGTCGGCGAGGGAGCGCCCGACGACGATCAGGTTCCGGCTGCCGTGGAAGAACGCGTTGTCGTCGCTGTAGACACCCCGGATCTCCGGATCGTCCAGCGGTCCGATGTGGATGCGCGGCAACGGCGCCTCGCCCCGATACCCCAGCCCGGCGAGGTATTGCTGGAACGCGTCGAGGGCGCTGCGCAGCCGGCCCTCCCGGTCCGCGTTCGTGTCGCCGGTGACGACGAACTGCTCGACCCGGTCGATCCGCTGGCTGAGCTCGCGCACCTGCTGCTGTTTCTCGGTCAGTTCGCGCTCCACGCTGCGCTTGAACTCCCGGTACTCCAGCTTCCAGCCGCCGGGCAGCTCGACCCGGGCGAAGATCCGGCCGAGCCACGGGACGACCGCGACGACGAGCAGCGCGAGGGTCACCGCGTCGATCCGCAGGTCCGGCCAGATCAGGTGCACGATCGCGAGGCTCACGCTGAGCACCGAGATGATCGCGCCGAAGATCACGACGTCGCGAGGGGTCTTCTCCGGGGAGTCCACCATGCCGGCCTCCTTGAAGCCGAGGGCAGTCTACCGGCCGCGACAAGTTGATGGCGCAATTAAGAAGTACGTACTAAAGTGGCGCCCACTATGGACCAGACACTGCTCGCCCGGTTCCTGCGCGGTGACGACACCGGGCAGTTGGAGGCGGCCGCCGCGCTGCGCGCCGCCGCCCGGGGCCTGGAGAAACTGCAGGCGCGGGCCACCGGCAACCGCGGGCTCAGCCCCGGCGCCCTCGACATCCTGATCAGCCTGAACGGCGCCGAGGACGGGCTGAGCGTCAAGGACCTGGCCCGCATCGCCGACGTGACCAGCAGGAACGTGACCGGCCTGGTGGACACGCTGGAACGCGCCGGGCTCGCCGCACGGACTCCGGACCCGCTCGACCGGCGGGCGGTCCGGGTCCGGATCACCGACGCGGGGCTGGCGTGGCTCGACGAGTTCCGCCGGCCCACCCAGGCCGCGATGGCCGCCTACTTCCACGGGTTCACCGCCGACGAGACCGCCCAGCTGCGGCACCTGTGCCTGCGCCTGGTGGAGAACCAGCGCCGACTGTCCCACTACCTTCAGGAGCAACCCCGATGACCAGCACCCGCGAGACCGTCCAGGCGTACCACCGGGCGCGGTTCGCCGGCGACATCCCCGCCGCCGCGGCCGAGCTCGCCGATACGTTCACCTTCCGGAGTCCGCTGATCAGCTCCGGTGACCGCACCGGCCACCTGGCCGGGCTCCCGATGTTCCTCCAGGTGGTCACCGGCGTCGACATGATCAGCGAGCTGTACGGCGAGTCCGAGGCCACCCTCGTCTACGACGTGCACACCGCCCTGCCGGTCGGCACGCAGCGCACCGCCGAGCACTTCCGGCTCCGGGACGGCCGGATCACCGCGATCACCTTGATCTTCGATGCCACCCGCTGGCATGCGGTCATGGCGGCGGCCGAGCGTTAGAGACGAGCGTTAGAGAGCGGAGAAGCAGATCCCGGAGAGGACGAGACCGGTCACGGCGCCGCCGATCAGCAGCCCGACGCCGAACCGCCGGCTCTTCGGCCACGCCACCAGCAGGCCACTGACGGCCAGCAGCACCGGGAGCCAGGCGTACACCAGGATCGCGTGCCGGGAGCTGCCCTGGGCCTGCGTGAAGGAGACACAGCTGGCCAGCGGTCCGAGAATCACGCCGGCGAGGACACCGAAGATCAGGCTGTTGTCCGAGCGCCGCATCGGGGGCCCGGCCACCACCAGGGTGGTGGGAGCGTCACCGTCGCCGAGGGTCAGCACCAGCCCGTAACCGTCCGGATCGGTGGCCGCCAGGAGACGGCCCCGGCCGGGAACGTCCTGCTGCACGATCTCGCAGCCACCGCTCTGCCAGAAGGCGGCGGTCGCCGCGAGCAGGTCGACGCCGGGTGGCGCGACGAGGATCTGAACGCCGCGGCGTACCCGCACCATGCCGGGCGGATCACCGAGCGTGCCGACGAGCAGCCGCCCCGGCGGCAGCGGGGACACCCCGTCCGGCGGGATGCCGAGTGCCGCCAGGGTCGAGGTCAGCCGCTGCTCGGTGCCCTGCCAGGGCGGTAACGGGCTCGGTTTTCCCGGCATGCGCACCGGTCCATGCTATAGCGTAAACCGGTGCAAATCGGGCTGCTTCCGGCGGCGGTGCACGACGCCTTCGTCGGTGCGGGCCTCGTCGTGGCCGGTGCCGTCTTCACCTACGAGGTACGCCGCCGCGGCCGCTCCGATCCCCGCCTGTGGTGTCTGGTCGCCGGGGCGCTGGTCGGCGGCCTGCTGGTCAGCCGCCTCGCCGGTTGGGCCCGGCACCTCGACCCGGGCCGCAACCCGAACCTGGCCGAGCAGTGGCTGTACGGCGGGCGCAGCATCCTGTCCGGCCTGTTCGGCGCGTACCTCGGGGTGCTGATCGCCAAACGGCTGTGCCGCTACCCCTGGCGCTCCGGTGACCTGTTCGCCCCGGCGGTCGCGGCCGGCATGGCGGTCGGCCGGGTCGGTTGCCTGCTCACCGAGCGCCCGGGCACCCCGACCGGCGCCTCCTGGGGCGTCACGCTCAGCGCCGCCGACGCCGCCCGGTTCCCCGGCACCCCGGCCGGCGTGCCACTGCACCCCTCGTTCGCGTACGAAATCGTCTTTCAGCTTGTCGCCCTGGCCGTGCTGATCGCCCTCCGTGAGCGGGTCAGCCGCCCGGACGCGCTGTTCACCGGCTATCTGGCCGGCTATGCGGCGTTCCGGTTCACGGTCGAGTTCGTCCGCGGCAACGAGGTCGTCGCGGCCGGGCTGAGCCGCTCGCAGATCTTCCTGCTCTGCTGCCTGCCGCTGCTCGGCTGGCGGCTGCGCACGCTGGCCAGGGCACGCCACGAGGAGACCGCATGGGCGAGATGATCGGGATGCCGCTGCGGGGCGACCGGATCCACCGGTACGTCAACGCGTTCTGCCCGGACTGCCACACCGAGAACCCGGACCGTGACCTGGCCGAGGTGACCCGGCTGTCCGGCTGGCTGGCGGTACGCGACGACCGGGTGTGGCTGGAGCGCGGCTGCGCCCGGCACGGCCTGATCCGCACCCTGTACGACGAGGACCCGGCCATCCTGTCCTACCTGGAGCAGTGGACCGCGCCCACCAAGCGGCACGTGCCGGACCTGACCGGCAACTTCGCCCCGGTGCCGGCCGCATACCTGGACGGGTTGCCGGAGATGCAGACCCAGCACACCTGCATCCTGCTCACCGACCTCACCGACGGCTGCAACCTGCGCTGCCCCACCTGCTTCACGGCGTCCGGCCCGGGCGCCGGGCACCCGGTGCCGATCGCCGACGTGCTGGCCGGCATCGACGCCAAGCTGGACCGCGAGAACGGCCGGCTGGACGTGCTGATGCTCTCCGGCGGCGAGCCGACCCTGCACCCCGACCTGCCGAAACTGCTCGACGAGGTGGCCGCCCGGCCGATCGTGCGGGTGCTGCTCAACACCAACGGGCTGACCCTCGCCCGCGACGACGCGCTGCTCGACCTGGTCGTCCGGCACCGGGAGCGCCTGGAGATCTACCTTCAGTACGACGGGGTGAGCGGGGACAGTCACCGCCACCACCGCGGGGCCGACCTGACCCGGCAGAAGGAGCAGGCGATCGACCGGCTGTCGGCGGCCGGCGTGTTCACCACGCTGACCATGACCGCGGCGCGGGGCGTCAACGACGGCGAGATCGGCGCGGTGATCGACCGCGCGCTCGACACCCCGTACGTCGGCGGGGTCACCGTGCAGCCCCAGTTCGGCTCCGGCCGGTCCGGGCCGCTCGACCCGCTCGACCGGCTCACCCACACCGGCGTGCTCGCCCGGCTCGGGCCGCAGACCGGCGAGCGGGTCACCTGGCGTGACCTGACCGCGCTGCCCTGCTCGCATCCGCACTGCTGCTCGGTCGGTTACCTGCTCCGCGACGACGCCGGCCGATGGCGCTCGCTGACCTCGCTGATCGGCACCGAGAAGCTGCTGGCCTTGCTGGCCGAGGCGCCCGAGACGGTGGCGAACCGGATCGCCGACACCGACCTGCCGGCCGAGCTGCGCCGCGCCGTGCGGGAGTCGCTGCTCGGGCTGCTCTCCGAGCAGTCGTCGCTGTCGCATCCGCGGATCGGCGACCTGTGGCGCGACATCTGCACCGGCTGCGACCTGGGCATCGGCACCCTGGCCACGCTGGCGTTGCCGGGCGGGCGCAACCGGCTGCGGGCGCTGCTGGCCGAGCGGGTCAAACGGATCACCGTGAAGCCGTTCATGGACATCGCCACGATGATCGAGGAACGGCTGCTGCAATGCTGCGTGCACGTGAGCACCCGGCGCGCCGACCGGGACCAGTGCGCGCCGTTCTGCGCGGTGCAGGCCTGGCCGGCGCTGTCCGCGCAGCGGCTGTCCCGGGCCACCCGGTGACCGAGCCGCCGGATCCGCTGCGGCTCTGCGTGTACGCCACCGTCGCCGCCCTGACCTGGGTGTGCGGGCCGGCGGCGGTGGTCTTCTTCGCCGGGCTCGCTCTGGCCGGTTACCTGCGCGCCCGGCGGCAGGGCCTGCGGCGCTCGGCCTGCCTGCTGCGCGACGTGCGGCTGGTGCTGGCGTACCTGTCGGTGCTGGCCCTGGCGGGCCTGATCGGGGTGGTCCGCGCGGTCGGCCCGTGGTGAGGCGGCGTCACCACGGGCCGAGGAAACCCGGCTCAGTCCTTCGCGGCGTACCTGTCCAGCCGCTCGTCGTCGGACGGCAGCACCCGCAGGCCGGCCATGACGGTCCGCACGTCGGCGAGGTCGCCGTACACCGCGGTCGGGTTGGCCCAGACGCCCGGCAACGGCTCGTACCTGAGGAACGTCTGCTCGCCGCCGTTGGTGCCGACCACCTCGGTGTGACCGGCGAGCTGACCGACCCGGTCGCCGACATAGGCTCGCGAGATCAATGGCCGGTTGCCGCTCTCGAACGAGATCGATCGGTCCTGCCGGCCGTCGGTCAGCGTGAGCATCCAGCTCTCGTTCCGGCGCTCCCGTGGGTAGGGCGCACCGGTTCGCCGGTCCAGCAGCTTCATCTCCGGTGCGGCGTCCGCCCGCCAGGTGGCCTCGTCCCGCTTCGTGCCGACGCCGGCCACCACGGCCTTCGCCCTGTCCAGGGGATAGCCGGTCACCTCCGCGTACCACTGCCGCCCGGCCCTGTCGGACCACAACCAGGAGTAGGTGTCCGGCCAGACGCCGGTGAATCTCGTGGCCTTGTGCCCGGCGACGACGTCGTCGGCACCCGCGGCGTCACCGGCGGAATCGATGCCCCGGGCCGGACCGGTGACGGTGAGCCGGCCGGTCACCACGCCGTCGCCGGCCAGCGCCGTGGCCACCAGCGACGGGGTGAAGCAGGCGCTCATCGATCTGTTCGAGGTGGCCGCGACCGTGACGACCCGCCACCCCTGCGGCAGCGTCGTCGGCCACAGCCGCAGGCTCGACCGATCCGGCCGGACCGGTGCGTTGAAGCCGCCGTTGCCGCACTGGAGCGACCCGTCGGCGGCGATCGCGGCATCGATGAACGGCGCGCTGTCGCTGTCCCCCGGCCACAGCGCCGGGACGACGACCACCGCGGCGAGCACCATGGTCACCACGCCCGCGGCCAGGGCGCCGAAGGCCGGCAGACCGCGGCGCGGCCGGGCCGGCCGGACCGACGGGGGTGCAGCCACGGCCAGCCGGCGGGCGTCGACGTCGGCGCGCAGGGCGGTCAGGCGAGTGATCTCCTCCGGGGCGCCGGCCCGGACCGGGTCGGCGTCGTAGAGCTCGGCCGGCAGCTTGGTTCGCGTCATCGGGCACCTCCGGGAGCCACTACAGCGGGTCGGTGGTCGACGGTCGGCGGCTCGGGATCCGCCAGGGTCATGGCGGCTTTCAGCCGGCGCCGGGCCCGGTGCAGCCGGACCGCCAGGGTGCCGCGCGAGCAGCCGAGGGCGACCGCCGCCTCGTGCCGGGTCAGGCCGTCCCAGGCGAGCAGCATCAGCAGCTCGCGGTCGTCGTCGGGCAGCACCGCGAGGGCGGCCAGCACCGGGGTGGCCCGCCTCGGCTCGGCCTGGGCGAGCAGCCGTGCCTGCTCGGCCATCCGGTCGTGCAAGGCATGCCGGCGCTGGTCCGAGCGCCGGATGTTGGCGCTCACCCGGCGTGCCACGCCGAACAACCACGGCAGCTCGGCCGCCGGGATCTCGGCCAGCCGCCGCCAGGCGACGACGAACGTCTCGGCGACCACCTCGTCCGCCTGCTCGTCGTCGACCCTCCGCCGGGCGTATCGCAGCACTGCCGGCGCATGATCGCGCCACAGTCTGGTGAAGTGCTCCTCCGGTGCCGGCACCACGTGGCCCCTTCCCTGTTTCCTCGCGGCTCTCACCAGGGAAGGTGTCCGGATTTCCGGAAGCATTACATGCCGGTCAGGGCTTTCGGCCGACGCCCGCCCACATGCTGATCCGGCTGGGGTCGACCTCGGGGCCGCTGCCGTCCGGCCGCCACTCGGTGGCCAGCACGACCCCGGGCTCGACCAGCTCCAGCCCCTCGAAAAGGCCTGTGAACTCCGCCCGCGTGCTCGGCCAGATGTCGGTGCGCCCGGCGTCGAGCATCTGCCGATAAACCACCAGCTCGTCGGCCGGCATGAAGTCCGTGGTGAAGTGCGTCGCGGCCAGGTAACTGCCGGACGGCAGCGCGTCCACCAGCTGCCGCACGATCGCGCGGGCCCGCTCCCGCTCGGGCAGGAAGTGCAGGATGGCGATCAGCATCAGCGCGACCGGCTGACCCAGATCCAGCGTGCTGCGCAGCTCCGGGCTGTCCAGGATCTTCTCCGGCTCGCGGAGGTCCGCCTGGATGTAGTCGGTGGTGCCCTCCGGCGTGCTGGTCAGCAGCGCCCGCGCGTGGGTCATCACCAGCGGATCGTTGTCCACGTAGAGCACCCGGCTGTTCGGCGCGATCCGCTGCGCGACCTCGTGCGTGTTGTCCGCGGTCGGCAGCCCGGTGCCGATGTCCAGGAACTGCCGGATGCCGGCGTCCGCGGCCAGGAACCCGGTGATCCGCCGGAGCACGTCCCGGTTGGCTCGCACCCCGGCGCGCATCCCCGGGAACTTCGCCTCGATCTCGTCGGCCGACTCGCGGTCGGCCTGGAAATTGTCCTTGCCACCGAGCCAGTAGTTGTAGCGGCGGGCCGGGTGCGGCACGGACGCGTCGATCCCGGTCGGCACACTCTCGTCCAGCACGGAACCTCCCGCGACCACGGCTCATCAGATCACCGGGAACTGTATCCCCCCGAGGTCCCGTGCGTCACCGATCAGAATCAAAATCCGATTTGTGTACGCCCGGAGCGGTCACCGCGCGAACGTCCGACTCGCCGTCGAGCCGCACCCGGTAGCCGACAGGCGGACCACTCGGTCCCCAGCACACCCCGACCACCGTGCCGGCCCGCTCCCCGACCAGCACGCGAGCGCCCGGCGCCCCGCCGTCGTAGGGCTCCACCAGCAGCGCGTCCAGGATGTGCCGGGCGCCGTCCACCGATCCCCGCAAGCTGGTCGAGCGCAGCTCCCGGCCCAGAACGATCGCCGCGTCCCGGACCCGCCGGTCCGCATCCCGGTCGACGGCGGCGAGCGCGGCCTCCACCCGCGCCCACAGCTGCCACCGGTCCAGGTCGAGCAGGTGCCGGGCGGCCCGGTCCAGGTCGCGGCAGGCGATGTCGACGGCCGCCTCCTCGCCGAGCTCGGCCGCCCAGGCCAGCTCGTCGGCGGGCGGCAGCAGCTCCGGCGACTCGTGTTCGAGCACGGCGTAGAGCATCGCGACGACCGTCTCGCGGCCCTCCCCGTGATAGAGCGCGCCGGCCCCGCCGGCGTCGCGCAGCGGCGGGTAACGCCGGGCCAGGTGCGCGGCACGCCCCAGCGGGAGCTCGGCCGCCGTCCGGGTGTCGCGGACCCGGGAGTGGAACGTGCGTTGTTCGCGGGCGGCGAACATCCAGGCGCGGTGCTCGTCGCCGCCGGCCGGCAGGCCGGGACGCCGGCGGTCGGCGGGCGTCGCTGCCTGCTGCGCCGCGAGCAGGCGGGATGCCACCGAGTACGCCACGCCGAGCTCGGCGGCCAGCGCCCGGATCGCCCGCTTGCGGGCCCGGTCGGGTGCGGATCGGCGGTTCCGGGTCTCGGTCATGTAGCTCCTCCCCGCCTCATCGTAGGCGCCTTTCGTTGTAGGCTCAGGGGGCAGCCGCGCCTGCACGAGCGTCGCGGGTCCCCCACGCGGGCCACGCATCGACGCCAAGAGGCTCCGACTCAGCGCATTGTTGGTCCTGCCTGCTTCCGCACGCCCGCGTGCCTTGTCAGGCGGAGTGCGTGGGGCTTCGCCACGAGGACGTGAGTGACGTGTTCGAACGATTCACCGACCGTGCCCGACGGGTGGTCGTCCTGGCCCAGGAAGAGGCCCGGATGCTCAACCACAACTACATCGGCACGGAACATCTGCTGCTCGGCCTGATCCACGAGGGCGAGGGCGTCGCCGCCAAGGCCCTGGAGAGTCTGGGCATCTCCCTGGAGGGCGTCCGGCAGCAGGTCGAGGAGATCATCGGTCAGGGTCAGCAGTCGCCGAGCGGGCACATCCCGTTCACCCCGCGCGCCAAGAAGGTGCTGGAGCTGTCCCTGCGCGAGGCGCTCCAGCTCGGGCACAACTACATCGGCACCGAGCACATCCTGCTCGGCCTGATCCGCGAGGGTGAGGGCGTCGCCGCCCAGGTCCTGGTCAAGCTCGGCGCCGACACCACCCGGGTGCGCCAGCAGGTGATCCAGCTGGTGGCCGGGCACGGCGAGGCCGAGCCGTCGTCGTCGACGGCCGGTGAGTCCACGCCCGCCGGGTCGCCGCTGCTGGAGCAGTTCGGCCGCAACCTGACCCAGGACGCCCGGGAGGGCAAGCTCGACCCGGTCATCGGCCGGGAGAAAGAGATCGAGCAGGTCATGCAGGGCCTGTCCCGGCGGCGCAAGAACAACCCGGTGCTGATCGGCGAGCCCGGCGTCGGCAAGACCGCGGCGGTGGAGGGGCTCGCCCGGGCGATCGTCGCGGGCGACGTGCCCGACACCCTGACCGACAAGCAGCTCTACACCCTCGACATGGGTTCGCTGGTCGCCGGCTCGCGTTACCGCGGTGACTTCGAGGAGCGCCTGAAGAAGGTGCTCAAGGAGATCCGCACCCGCGGCGACATCATCCTGTTCATCGACGAGATCCACACCCTGGTCGGCGCGGGTGCCGCCGAGGGCGCGATCGACGCCGCCTCGATCCTCAAGCCGATGCTGGCCCGTGGCGAGCTCCAGATGATCGGCGCCACCACCCTGGACGAGTATCGGAAGTTCGTCGAGAAGGACAAGGCCCTGGAGCGGCGGCTGCTGCCGATCCAGGTCGGCGAGCCGTCGCTGGCGCACTCGATCGAGATCCTCAAGGGGCTGCGGGACGCGTACGAGGCGCACCACCGGGTCACCTACACCGACGCGGCGCTGGTCGCGGCGGCCACCCTCGCCGACCGGTACATCTCCGACCGGTTCCTGCCGGACAAGGCGATCGACCTGATCGACGAGGCCGGCGCGCGGATGCGGATCCGCCGGATGACCGCGCCGCCGGACCTGCGCGACTTCGACGAGCGCATCGCCGAAGTCCGCCGGGACAAGGAGTCCGCGATCGACGCGCAGGACTTCGAGCGGGCCGCGCAGCTGCGCGACAAGGAGAAGCAGCAGCTCGATCAGAGGGCGGAGCGGGAGAAGGAGTGGAAGGCCGGCGACCTGGACGTGGTGTCCGAGGTCGACGACGAGCAGATCGCCGAGGTGCTGGGCAACTGGACCGGTATTCCGGTCTACAAGCTGACCGAGGAGGAGACCTCGCGGCTGCTGCGCATGGAGGACGAGCTGCACAAGCGCGTCATCGGCCAGGAGGACGCGGTCAAGGCGGTCTCCAAGGCGATCCGGCGGACCCGGGCCGGGTTGAAGGACCCGAAGCGGCCGTCCGGCTCGTTCATCTTCGCCGGCCCGTCCGGTGTCGGTAAGACCGAGCTGTCCAAGGCCCTGGCGGAGTTCCTGTTCGGCTCCGAGGACGCGCTGATCCAGCTGGACATGTCCGAGTTCCACGACCGGTACACGGTGTCGCGGCTGGTCGGTGCCCCTCCCGGGTACGTCGGTTACGACGAGGGCGGGCAGCTGACCGAGAAGGTGCGGCGCAAGCCGTTCAGCGTGGTGCTGTTCGACGAGATCGAGAAGGCCCACCCGGATGTGTTCAACACGCTGTTGCAAATCCTGGAGGACGGCCGGCTGACCGATGGTCAGGGCCGGATCGTGGACTTCAAGAACACGGTGATCATCCTGACCACCAACCTCGGCACCCGGGACGTGGCCAAGGCGGTGTCGCTGGGCTTCCAGGCCTCGGAGGACACCGAGAGCAACTACGACCGGATGAAGGTCAAGGTCAACGACGAGCTCAAGCAGCACTTCCGGCCGGAGTTCCTGAACCGTATCGACGACACGATCGTCTTCCACCAGCTGCGCGAGCAGGAGATCCTGCAGATCGTCGACATCTTCACCTCGCGCATCGAGGGCCAGCTGAAGAACAAGGACATGGGCCTCGAGCTGACCGACAACGCCAAGAAGTACCTGGCGAAAAAGGGCTTCGACCCGGTCCTGGGCGCCCGGCCGTTGCGCCGCACGATCCAGCGCGAGCTGGAGGACACCCTGTCCGAGCAGATCCTGTTCAACGAGCTGCGCCCCGGCCAGATCGTCGTCGTCGACTGCGAGGGCGACCCGGCCGACGTCGAGAAGTCCAAGCTGGTCTTCCACGGCGGGGACAAGGCGGGCCCGGTCCCCGAGGAGGTCCAGGCCACCTCCTGACCGGAGGTCAGAGGCCGAAAACCGGCAGCGGGGGCAACGCCGGGCGGTCCAGCCACGCGGTGAGCAGGTCGTCGACCGGCCGCGCGGCGAACCGCCGGGCGTGCCCCCGGAACTGCTCGGTCGTCACCGTGCCGTGCCGGTTCTCGGCGACCCAGGCGCGCAGCATGGCGAAGAACGCCGAGTCACCGATGCGCAGACGCAGGGCGTGCAGGGTCAGCGCCCCCCGCTTGTAGACCATCGGGTCGAACATCCGGTCCACGCCGGGGTTCGCGATCGCGATGGTCGCCGGTTGCAGCGCGAGCCGGGCGTGCCAGTGCTCGGCGTGAGCGTCCGCCGACGGGCCGCCGGAGAGCGCGGACCACAGCCACTCGGCGTACGTGGCGAAGCCCTCGTTGAGCCAGATGTGCCGCCAGTCGGCGACCGTCAGGCTGTTGCCGAACCACTGGTGGGCCAGCTCGTGCGCGACCAGCCGCTCGTGGGTCCGCAGCCCGTCGAGGTGGTTGCGGCCGAAGACGGCCATGCCCTGGGCCTCGATCGGGTCGTCCAGGTCGTCGTCGGCGACCACCACGACGTACTCCCGGAACGGGTACGGCCCGAACAACCCCTCGAAGGCCGCCATGATGTCGCCGTGCCGCCCGAAGTCCTGGGCGAACACGGACCGCAGCCGGGGCGGGATGGCGGCACGCTGCGGCACGCCGCCCGCGGCCAGCTCCACCACCTCGTACCGGCCGATCTGGACGCCCATCAGATAGGGCGCGGTGGGCTCGTTGCGCTCGTACACCCAGGTCTGGGTGCCGGCCCGGCGGCGCCGGGAGACCAGGTCACCGGTGACCAGCACGGTGTACGGCGCGGCGACGGTCAGCGTGACCAGGAACGAGGCCTTGTCGCCGGGGTGGTCGTTGCACGGGAACCAGGACGGCGCGCCGTTCGGCTGGCTGGCCACCAGCACGCCGTCGGTCAACTCGTCCCAGCCGATGTCGCCCCACCGGCCCGAGATCGGGACCGGGCTGCCGGCGTACCGGACCTCGGTCTTGAAGGTCGCACCGTAACCGATCGGGCGGTCCGGCTTGATCCGCAGCTTTCCGGAACGATGGGTGAACTTCGCCGGCTGGCCGTCCACCCGGACGTCCTGGACCCGGATGGCGCCGAGGTCGAGGCTGAACCGGGACAGCGCCTGCCCGGCCCGGGCCGTGACGACCGCCCGCCCGGCCAGCCGGTTCGTCGCGATCCGGTAGTCCAGGTCGAGGTCGTAGTGCAGCACGCGGTACCCGCCGTTGCCGTGCGCGGGCAGGTACGGGTCGGTCGAGTGCGCGGCCCCCGGAGTGGCGCCGAGCGGTCCCGTACCTGGGGTCACAACCAGTTCGCAATGGGGTTGCCCAGCCAGCGGCTGTCCGCGGGCACGGCGTCGCCGCGGGTGACCAGCGAACCGGGTCCCACGGTGGTCCGCGCGCCGATGCCGGCGCCGGGCAGCACGATCCCGTGCGGGCCGAGCGTCGCGCCCGCGCCCAGAGTCACCTCGTCCATGCTCATGATCCGATCATGGAACAGGTGGGTCTGCACCACGCACCCCCGGTTCACGGTGGCGCCCGGGCCGAGCCGCACCAGGTCGTACTCCGGCAGCCAGAAGGTCTCCAGCCAGACGCCGCGCCCGATTTTCGCCCCGAGGGTGCGCAGCCACATGGTCAGCACCGGCGTGCCGACCGCGAACCGGAACAGCCACGGCGCGGCGAGCACCTCGACGAACGTGTCGGCCAGCTCGTTGCGCCAGACGAACGACGTCCACAGCGCCCGATCGGTGACCCGGAACCGGCCCACCAGCAGCCACTTCGCGGCCGTCGCGGTGAGTGCCGCGACGATCGCCGCGACCAGCAGCACCGGCCCGGAGGCGAGCGCGGCCGCCACCGCGCCATAGGTCTGCCAGATCCGCGCCAGACCGGCCAGGACGAGGACGGCCAGCACACCGGCCAGCACCACCGGCACGATCCGGCACAGCTCGATCGCGGCGCGGGCCAGCTTGAGCCGCAGCGGCGGCTGGTAGGTCCGGCTGGCGTCGCCCGTCTCGACCGTGCGGCGCAGCGGCATCGGCGGCGCGCCGAGCCAGGAGGAGCCCTTTTTCGCCTTGCGCGGCGCCGACGAGAGCACGCCGACCAGGCCGCGCTTGGGCACCGACCGGCCGGGCGCCGCCATCCCGGAGTTGCCGAGGAAGGCCTGCTTGCCGATCCGGGCCGGGGCCACCCGCAGCCAGCCGTGACTGAGCTCGTAGGTGGCGACCATGGTGTCGTCGGCCAGGAACGCCCCGTCGTCGACGGTGGTCATCGCCGGCAGCGCGAGCACCGTGGAGGCCTCCACGTTACGGCCGACCTTGGCGCCCAGCAGCCGCAGCCAGACCGGCGTGAACAGGCTGGCGTACAGCGGGAACAGCGCGGTGCGGGCCATCGCCATCAGCCGCTCGGTGGTCCACACCTGCCACGCGACCCGGCCGCGGACCGGGTGGAAACCCGCCCGGACCCCGATGCTGAGCAGGCGGACCATGGCCAGGATGAGCGCGGCGTAGGTCAGGAAGTAGGCGACCGCCGCGACCGGGACCATCAGCAGCGCGCCGCCGACCGTCGGCCGGGCCACCAGCGCGAGCGCGGGCAGCACCGCCACCACCGGCAGCAGGCCCAGCAGCTGGGCGGTGAGGCTGTAGCCGGCCACCCAGATCTTGGCGCGGCGCTCGGGACGCTGGGCCGGCCAGCCGGCGGTGCTCTTGGCGGCGGGCGCGGCCGGCGAGCCGGCCCAGCGCTGGTTCGCCGGAACGGCGCCGGTGACCGTCGACCCGGCGGCGATGTCCGCGCCCTTGCCGACCCGGGAACCGGGCATCAGCGTGCTGCGGGAGCCGATCCGGCTGCCGGCGCCGATGCGCATCTTGCCGACCCGGACCACGTCGCCGTCGACCCAGTGGCCGCAGAGGTCGACCTCGGGCTCGACGGCCGCACCGCGGCCGAGTTTGAGCAGGCCGGTGACCGGGGGCGCGGAGTGCAGGTCGACGTCCTTGCCGATCTGGTTGCCGAGCGCTTTCGCATAGGTGATCATCCAGCCGGCGCCGGTGACGCCGGTCGCGCCGGTCAGCTCGGCGAGCCGGTCGGCCGCCCACAGCCGCAGGTGGACGCCGCCGCCGCGCGGGTACTCGCCGGGGCCGACGCCGCGCAGCAGCATCCGCGCGCCGGTGGCCGCCACCGCGATCCGGCCGGGCGGGCTGAACAGCACCACCCAGGCGGCGGCGATCCACCACCAGGAGACGTGCGGTGCCCAGGGCACGAGCAGGTTGCCCAGCGCGGCCAGGACGGTGAGCCAGCGCAGCCCGACGAGAGCCAGCATCGGCAGCATCAGCAGGGCCTGGAGCAGCCCGGCCCGGCGGGGCGTCGGCCGGACCTCGCGGCGCACCGCCGCGGTGGTGTCCAGCGCGTCGATCACGGCCGCCATCTCGGACAGCACCGGGTTCTGATAGACGTCGGCGACCGACACCTGCGGGTGCAGCTGCCGGATCCAGGCGACCAGCTGGGCCGCGCCGAGGCTGCTGCCGCCGTTGGTGAAGAAGTCGGCGTCCGGCGCGGACGGGCGGATCCCGAGGATCTGCTCCCACCCGGTGGCGAGCCACTCCTGGGTCGCGGTCAGCTCGGCGTCACCGCCGGCCGAGGCGAGCGGCCACGGCAGCGCCGCCCGGTCGACCTTGCCGGATGTCCGGGTCGGCAGCGCGTCCACCTCGGCGATCAGCGGGACCAGGGCGGCCGGCAGCTGCTCGCGGATGCGCACCGCGGCCGCGGCCGCGTCGAAGTCCTCGCGGGGCACGACGTAACCGACCAGCAGCTGGGTGCCGGCGGCGGTCCGCTTCACCGCGGCGGCCGCGCCGGCGACACCGGGCAGCGCCTGCAACGCGGCGTCCACCTCACCCAGCTCGATCCGGCGGCCGCCGAGTTTCACCTGCTCGTCGCCGCGGCCCAGGAACAGCAGCCCGTCCGGCTCGGCGCGCACGATGTCGCCGCTGCGATACGCCCGGTCCCAGCCCATCGACGGCAGCGGCGCGAACTTCTCCGCGTCCTTCGCGGCGTCCAGGTAACGAGCCAGGCCGACCCCGCCGATGACCAGCTCGCCGCTCTCGCCCATCGCGACCGGATCGCCGGCCGCGTCGACCACGGCCAGCTCCCAGCCGGCCAGCGGCAGCCCGATCCGGACCGGCCCCTCGCCGGTCATCCGGGCGCCGCAGGCCACCACGGTCGCCTCGGTCGGCCCGTACGTGTTCCACACCTCGCGCCCCTCGACCGCGAGCCGCTCGACCAGCTCCGGCGGGCACGCCTCGCCACCGAAGATCAGCAGGCGGACGTCGTCGAGCGCCTCGACCGGCCACAGCGCGGCGAGCGTCGGCACGGTCGACACCACGGTGATGCCCTGCTCGGTCAGCCACGGCCCCAGGTCGACCCCGCTGCGCACCAGCGAGCGCGCGGCCGGCACCAGGCACGCGCCGTGCCGCCAGGCCAGCCACATCTCCTCGCAGGAGGCGTCGAACGCCACCGACAGCCCGGCCAGGACCCGGTCGTGCGGGCCGAGCCCGCCGTCGCCGGCGTCGTCGACCAGGAACAGCTGCGCCTCGGCGTCGACGAACGCGGCCGCGGAGCCGTGCGTGACGGCCACCCCTTTCGGCGTGCCGGTGGAGCCGGAGGTGAAGATGATCCAGGCGTCGTCGTCCGGGCCGGGCCGGCCGGGACGGGCGCCCGGGGTGCCGCGCACCGTCACGCTCAGCCCGTCGCCGATGACCGCGCGGACGTCCGCCTCACCGAAGACCAGCTCGGCGCGCTCCTCCGGGTCGTCCGCGTCGACCGGGACGTAGGCCGCGCCGGCCGCCAGGACGCCGAGGATCGCCAGGTAGAGCTCCGCCGTGCCGGAGGAGACCCGCACACCGACCCGGTCGCCGACGCCGATGCCATGCCCGGCCAGCGTCACCCGCAGCGCCTCGACCTCGGCGGCCAGCTCCCGATAGGTCAACTGGACGGCGCCGGTGTCGATCGCGCGGCTGTCCGGGTGCGCCCGCACGGTCGCGTCGAGGATGTCGACGAGCGTGCGGCGGGCCGGTGCGGAGGCCGAACGGAACACCGCGGGGGCCGGCGGCCCCTCGACGAGCTCCGGAAAGTCGATCAGCTGGTCTGCGGTCGTCACCGTCACCGGGCGTGCTCCATCTCCACCTCACGGGCTCAACGTCCGCCAGGCGTGGCGCTCCGTCGCCCGGGGCAGCGGTCAAAGCTACGCGAGGAATACAGAGAATGACGGCTCGATGTCGAATCCGTGTCCACTGACACACCCGCGATCTCACGGGAAAATACCTTAATGTCCGACTTAGCAGACGCTTTGCCGACGCTTTTTGAGACCGATCGGATTAGTACGGCCGCATGCCGGCCGTGACAGTGACCGGCTCGGATCGGCCGCTGCCCCGGGTAGGTGGGGAGCTGACGAACACTGTGAGCGCAGATGAAAAGGGCGGATTCGTCGCCGATCTCAGCGTCAAATCCAAGATTCTCGGCGGCATCGGCCTCGCGGTCGCCGTCGCGGTCATCGTCGGCGTCGTGGGACTGACCGCACTGAAGAACGCCAGCGACACCGCCCAGGGGATCTACACCAACAACGTGTCCAGCATCGCGGCGGTCGGGCAGATCGAGTCGGTCTCCCGCCAGGCCCGGCTGGACGTCGCCGACGAGGCCATCTCGCAGGACGCACCGACCGTCAAGAAGTACACCGACGCGTTCCACGCCGACCTCACGGCGTTCGACACGGCCGTGGCCGACTACCGATCCAGCGGGCCGACGGCCGATCCCGCGGTGCTGGCCGACATGCAGACCGAGTGGCAGGGCTGGGTCAAGCTCGCCGAGGGCAGGTTCCTCGCCCTGGGCGCGGCCAACGACATGGCCGGCTGGCAGAAGGTCCGCGACACCCAAGCCCTCCCGCTCCTCGGCAAGTTGAAGACCGATCTGGACTCGCTGAGTGCCGCGGAGACGGCCGACGCCGCGGAGAACGCCGCGTCGGCGCGATCCCGTTACGAGTCCAGCCGCCTCACCTCGATCATCGTGCTGCTGGCCGGGTGCCTGCTCGCCCTGGCCTTCGGCACCTGGGTGGCGCTGATGATCGTCCGGTCGCTGACCCGGGTGAAGGAGGTGTGCCAGGCGCTGGCGTCCGGCGACCTGACCCGCAGCACCGGGCTGGTGTCCCGCGACGAGCCGGGTCAGATGGGCCGGGCCCTGGACGACGCGACCGCACACCTGCGGGCGACGGTGACCACCATCGGCGGATCGGCGGTGACCCTGGCCAGCGCCGCCGAGGAGCTGTCCACGGTCAGCGCCCAGTTGCAGGCCGGCGCGGCCGAGGCCGCGGATCGTGCCATGTCGGCCACCGAGGCCTCGGAACAGGTCAACAACGGCGTGCAGTCGATCGCCGCGGGCGCCGAGGAGATGAGCGCCTCGATCACCGAGATCGCCTCCAGCGCCGGGCAGGCCGCCGAGGTCGCGCAGAAGGGGATGATGGTCGCCGAGCGCACCAACGCCGAGGTCGCGCAGCTCGGCGCGGCCAGCGCCGAGATCGGCGACGTGGTCCGGCTGATCACCACCATCGCCGAACAGACCAACCTGCTCGCCCTCAACGCCACCATCGAGGCGGCCCGCGCCGGTGAGCTGGGCAAGGGCTTCGCGGTGGTGGCCGGCGAGGTGAAGGACCTGGCCCAGCAGACCGCCAAGGCCACCGACGAGATCACCGCCCGGATCGGCGCGCTGCAACAGTCCAGCGGCACGGCGGCCGAGGCGATCGGCGAGATCACCCACGTCATCGGCCAGATCGGCGACTACACCACGACCATCGCGTCCGCCGTCGAGGAGCAGACCGCCACCACCGCCGAGATGAGCCGGTCGGTGGCCGAGGCGGCCGGCAACAGCGGCGACGTCGCCCGGACGGTGTCCGGGGTGGCCGAGGTCGCCTCGGCCACCGCCGAGGGCGCCGCCGCCACCCAGCAGGCCGCCGCCGACCTCACCCGGCTGGCCGGCGACCTGACCACGCTGGTCGGGAACTTCCACCACTGAGGACCGACGTGACCACTGACGAGGCGGCCACCAGCGTGTACGGCCTGCGCCGGCCCACCATGACCGACGCCCGCGACGCCATGTTCCGGGTGCACGGCCACACCGGACGGTCGAGCTGGGCCCGCCTGCTGGCCGCCGCCGCACTCACCGGCGCCGAGACCGACGAGGCCGCCCTGCTGCACCTGGTCGACACGATGACCCGGCTGGATCCGGTCAGCCGGCTCTGCGCCCAGGCACTGCGCATCCGGCTGTCCTCATACACCCACCTCGCCGCCGCACAGCTCGCCACCGGGAGCCCGGCATGACCGCCATGAGCAACACCGAGATCTTCGCCCGGCTCGGCGACCCGGAACGCATGCACCGGATCGCCGCCTACGACATCTTCCATCCCGGCCTGCGCGCCGAACTCGACCGGATCGCCGCGCGCACCGCCGAGCACCTGCACGCCCCGGTGTCGATGATCTCGATGCTGCTCGACAGCGCGCAGTTCATCATCGGCCACCACGGGCTGTCCGCGACCACCGCCGAGGTGCAGGGCATCCCCGCCGAGTGGGCGCTGTGCACGCACACGGTTCTCGCCGGGCAGCCGTACTGCATCACCGACGGCACCACCGATCCGCTGCACGCGACGAACCCGATGCTGGTGATGACCCGGTACCGCAGCTACGCGGGGGTGCCGCTGACCGAGGAGGGCGGGCACGTGCTGGGCGCGCACTGCGTCGTCGACGCGGTGCCTCGCGACTTCGGCGAGGACGACATCACGTTCCTGCGCGACACGGCGGCCGAGGTCATGCGGGTCCTCGCCCGATATCGCCACGGCTGACGATCCGGTCAGCCCGCGTCGTGCACCTGCAAGATCCGTTGCAGCTCGTCGGCGAGCACCCAGATCGCCGTGACCCGGCCGTCCTCGGCGAGGGTGAGCACGTCGATCCCGAGCCCGCTGACGGTCCGCCCGGTCGCGGCGATCTCGCCGAGCGGGGTGCTCCAGGCGCCGGTGTGGCGCGCGGTGTGCCGGAAGGCGACGACCAGCTTGCCCGGCGCCGCGACCCGGTCGACGACCTCGATCTCGTGCCCGGTGAACGCCTGGTGCAGCCCGCGGGCCCGCTCGACCAGCCCGGCCACCGTCATCGGCACCCCGTTGATCGTCACCGGGTCGGTGTAGACCGCCCGGAACCGCCCGGCCGGGTCCGGCTGCTCATCCGGCGGGGCACTCCACAATGCGAACAACTGCTCCTCGACAGACACCCGTCGACGGTACGTCCGGCCGGGCCACCCGGCTGCCTACTCCCAGACAGCGCGCAACCGCCGCGCCTCGGCCGCCGCCTGCGCCCGCCCCGCCTCGGCCGCGGGCCGTCGCCGCCCCGGATCCAGCACGTTCCGGCCGATCGCCGCCCGGGCCGCCGCGTCCGGCGAGATCACCGCACCGCGCACCCCCGGCCCCAACGCCGCGACCTGCGCCGCAGGCCGCCCGGAGCGCCGGGCGGACTGCGCCACCGGAGCGAGCACCACCACCCGCCGGCAACCGGCCGCCAGATCCGCGTTCGCCACCGAGCGGACCCCGCCGTCGACGTAGCGCACCCCGTCGATCGTCACCGGCGGCCAGACCAGCGGCACCGCGCAGCTCGCCGCCACCGCGTCGATCAGCGAGACGCCGCTCGCGGCGTCGAAGATCCGCACCTGGCCGCTCTCCGCCTCGACCGCCGGGATCAGCAGCCGGGTCGCCGGCCAGCCACCGTCGCCGATCCGCCGCGCGATCACCGCACGCCGCTCCGCCTCCGGCACCGTCCCGGCCCGCAGTGCCCGCCGCCCCAGCCAGGCACGGCCCCGCACCGGGTCGCCCGGCCACAGCCCGGCGACCACGAAACTCAGCAGGCCCCGGGCACCGATGCGGGCCGCGATCTCCCGACCGGCGTCGGCACGTTGCGCCTCGAACAGCCGCTCCAGGGAAACCCCGGACAGCACCTGCGCCGCCACCACGGATCCCGCCGACGTGCCGACGAACAGATCCGCGTCGCTCAGGCCGACACCGTGCTCGGCCAGCCCGTGCAGCAGCCCGATCTCCCACGCCACCCCGGTGACACCGCCGCCACCGAGCACCAGAGCCTTGCCGTCACCCGTCACGCCATCGATCAAAGCATCCCGGTCAACGGCCCCGGCAGGCCGAGCGGTGCGGCTGGTGCGGGCGGCGGCGTGCGGCCGGCGTGACCACCTGGGGCACCGGGTCCGGGCGGCCCTCGCCGAACATGCCGATCAGCCGGGCCAGCTCCGCCGGGTTCTCCCGGACCGCGTCGGCGGCGTCCACCCCGAAGATCCAGGCGGCCGGCACCCGCTCGGCAAACTCGGCGACCGCCATCTCGGACAGCCCACCCCGCTTCGCCCGGATCAGCAGGGTCGGCGCCGCGGACCGCTCCAGCGCCGCCCACAGGTCCTCGCTGTCCGGCGTGACGTCCACCAGCACCAGCGCCCGCACCAGGTCGGGCCGCAGGCGCGCCACCGCGATCGCGGCCGCCCCGCCGCGGCCGTGGCCCACCAGGATCTGGGGCGCACCGTCGGCCAGCACCCCGGCCACGGCCGCGGCGACAGCCCGCGCGGAACGGCCGCCGGGCAGGTCCAGACTCACGGCCGGCCGGTCGAGCCGCCGCACGGTCGCGTCCCAGGCACGCGCCTCGTGCAGGAACGTGAACTCCGGCCGCGCGAGCAGCGCCACCCCGTCAGTCATCGACATACTCCGTCTCGGTGTCCCGGCAACGCCCGAGAATATATACACCCCCGATAGATTTAGTCGATCTCGAGGACCAGCCGCCCGCGCACCCCGCCCTTCTCCAGCCTCCGATGGGCGTCGGCCACCCGCTCCAGCGGCATCGTGTCCGCCACCCGCAGCCGCAGTCCGGCCGCCGCGAGCGCGGTCAGCCGCGGCCCGTCGGCCCGGATCCACACGTTGGCCACCCGGATCCCGCGCAGTGGCACCGGCGCCGCGCCGAGCACCGCGACGAACGTCCCACCGCCGCGGACCGCATCCAGCGCCGCCACGCCCAGCGAAGCCGCATCGATCACCGCGTCAACACCATGAGGGACAATTTCCCGTACGCCCACAGCCGGCTCCGTGCCCCGCGCGACGAGGTGCGAGGCGCCGGCTTCGCGTACGAAAATCTCGTCCCGCCGTGCGGCGACCGCGACCACTCGCAGCCCGGACCGGGCGGCCAGCTCCACCGCGAAGCCACCGACCGCCCCGGCCGCACCCGTGACCAGCAGCGTCTGGCCCGGGCGCAGCCCGGCCAGGTCCAGCGCCTGGGCGGCGGTCAGGGCGTTGAGCGGCAGCGTCGCCGCGGCGACCGGATCGGCGTCCGCGGGGAGCCGGCCGACCGCGTCCGTGTCCAGCACCGCGTACTCGGCCTGCGCCTTGACCGGCAGCGCCAGCCGGTCGGAGAGCGCGACCACCCGCTCCCCCACCGCGAACGCGGTGACGTGCGGGCCGACCGCGTCGATCGTCCCGGACAGGTCCCAGCCGATCCCGATCGTCTCGCGCGGCGGCAGCAGACCGGCCCGGGCCAGGGCGCCGGTGCGGGTCTGCACGTCGACCGGGTTGACCGCCGCCGCGGCCACCCGGACGCGCACCTGGCCCGGCCCCGGTTCCGGGATCGGCACCTCGGCGACGCGCAGCACCTCGGGACCGCCGTACTCCTGAATGATCACCGCTCGCATGTGCCGACCGTAGGCAGCGCTACTCTCCACCAGGAAGTAGGCACCTGGAAGTGCGTAACCCTCCCGGAGGTTTGGCATGGTCACCCGCACCGCGGCCCAGCGACGCGCCGGCGAGCGCGGCCGGTACGACGCCTATCTGGCCGCCTGCCCGGCCCGCAAACTGCTCGACCGGATCAGCGACAAGTGGGTGAGCCTGCTGCTCAACGCGCTGGCCGACGGCCCGCAGCGGTACAGCGAGCTGAGCCGCACGATCGCCGGCGTCAGCCAGAAGATGCTGACCCAGACCCTGCGCGGGATGGAGCGCGACGGCCTGGTGACCCGCACGGTCACCGCGGCCGTGCCGGTGCGCGTCGACTACGAGCTGACGCCGCTCGGGGCGAGCCTGCTGCCGGTGATGACCGCGATCAAGGCGTGGGCGGAGACCAACATCGACGCGGTCGAGCAGGCGCGGCGTGCCTATGATCGTCACTCTGTCTGAGCTCAATCAGGAGGACCGCGTGTCGTCATCGTCCCTCTACGACGTCCCGATCGCCGGCCTGGACGGCGAGCCGCTGGATCTGCACCGGTTCCGGGGCACCGCGACGCTGGTGGTCAACGTCGCCTCCAAGTGCGGGCTGACCCCGCAGTACGCGGTGCTGGAGCAGCTCCAGAGGCGGTACGCGGATCGCGGCTTCACCGTGCTCGGCGTGCCGTGCAACCAGTTCGGCGGCCAGGAGCCGGGCACCGCCGACGAGATCGCCGAGTTCTGCAGCGCGACCTACGGCGTCACCTTCCCGATGACGGAGAAGGTCGAGGTCAACGGCGCCGACCGGCACTCGCTCTACCAGGCGCTCACCGAGGAGCCCGACGCCGACGGCTACACCGGCGACATCCGGTGGAACTTCGAGAAGTTCCTGATCGGACCGGACGGGGTGATCCGGGCCCGGTTCGGCCCGCGGACCTCCCCCGACGCGCCCGAGGTCATCACCGCGATCGAGGCCACCCTGCCGTCCTGACCCGATCAGTCGGGCTTGGCCTCGGTGTGCGCCTGGGCCACGATCTGCGCGGCGGCCGACTTCGCCTCGGCGATGATGTCGGCCGCCTGCTCCTCGGCCAGCGACAGGATCTTCTCGACCTGGGGACCGAGGTGCTGGAACGACGGCCGCTCCGGAATGACGGCCGACGTTGCCCGCCTCCTCGCGTCCCGCCCTGCCGCGGCCTGCGCGGTCGCGTCGCGCCCGGCTGCGGCCTGCGCTGTCGCGTCCCGCCCTGCCGCGGCCTGCGCAGTCGCGTCGCGCCCGGCTGCGGCCTGCGCTGTCGCGTCGCCGACCAGGTCGCGGGCGCCCGAGCGGCCGCCGAGCAGGAACAGGATCAGGCCGGCCGCGACGGCGACCAGCGCCGGCGCCGCGGCCGGCTCACCGAACACACTGCCGGCCAGCGCGCCCGCGCCGCCGATGAGCAGAAACCGGCCCCACCACCTCATGCCCGCATGCTATCGACGATCTTCACATCAGCCGAGAGCCTGCATGGCCGGGCTGAAAACCCGTCGCTGATCGCCGGGCGGCGACGCCCCGCCCCGGATCATCATCGTGACGGAGCTGCGCCAGACCGCGCCGGACCGCTCCACCCAGTCCCGCAGCGCCTGGTCACGGTCGAACAGATCGACGCGTACCGGAGCGTCCACGCCACCGGCCAGGTCGGTGATCAGCGCCGCGGCGCCGTCGTGATCCGGAGCCAGCACGGGACCGATCACGAACAGGTCGACACCGGGCCACGCCGCGCCGTAACCGACGACGGCGCCGCCCGCCTCGAGGACGTGCAGCCGGGTGGCGAACGCCGGCAGCCGCGCGATCAGCTCGCCGCGCGCGGCGCCGACGACCGCGGTGTCGAGGGCGGCGATCGCCGGCAGGTCCGCGGGTGTGGCCGGGCGGGACCGCGGCGCCGCCGGCGCCGACAGCCGCGAGTCGTACCGGGTCAGGATCGCCGTGGCAATCAGCTCGCCGTCCGTGTCCCGGATGCCGAACACGGTGCCCAGCTCGAACAGCAGCCGCCACTTGCGGTCCTCGGCGGGCCAGCCCCGATCCCGCGCGAGGGCGAGGCACTGGGAAAGGTCGTTCACGGTCAGCAGTTCGACGTCCCGCATCACGGCGTCCATGGTGGCACGGGCCCCCGGGCCAGTCGGGGTTCTGACAGACGGGGCAACCCGACTGAACGACGGCAGCCGGGGTGCCAGACTCGCCGTCGTAACAGCACGGGGGCAACGACGTCCGCACAGTGAGGCGAGGTCCCCATGTCTGCGTCGCCCATCTATCGGCACAACGTGCGCGGAGTCCTGAACGCCGCCCGCAACCTCGAGGAAGTCCTCGACAAGGGCGACGAGAGCGAGGTGCTCGCGCTGGCCGGCGACCTGCTGTCGGCCGCGCTCGCCCGGGAGTCCGCCGGCGCGGTGGCCGGACTCGAGGAGCACGACGCGCCGGCCGTCGAGGGTCTCCCGGCGCCCACCGCCGAGGACGAGCTGACGCTCGCGCTCACCGAACTGGAGGTGGGCGAGGTACTGCTCGCCTCGGCCGCCGCGACCATGCCGGAGGCGCCCGCGCCGGCCCCGCCGACGGTCCTGGCCGGCGCCGTCGACGGCCTGAGCGCCGCCGACCGGCTCCAGGAGGCGGGCACGTCCGCGGTCGGCAACCTGTTCGCCGGCGCCAGCGGCGACCCGCAGGAGTTCTTCACCGACCTGCCGGCCACCGTCGCGGGCATCGTGCGCCGCACCGCGCAACTCGGCGCCGACGCCGTCACCGGCCTGGCCACGATTCCCGGCTCGCAGGTGCAGCCGCTGTTCGGCGCGGCCCTGGGCACGGCCGAGGCCCTGCTGCACACCGGCGACAAGATCGCCGCGCTGGCCCGGGCCGGCATGCGGGCGGTCATGCGGGCGCTGCGCGCCCTGGCCCGGCTGGTGCCGGACAACCTCAAGGACCAGGTGGGCGAGTGGGCTCGCAAGTGGTGGGACGGGCACTCCGGCACCGTCGCGCAGAAGCTGGCGCGGGACGTCCTGGCCGTGTCCGCGCTGGAGACCAGGATGGCCACCGCGGTTCAGGCGGCTCGCGGCCGGACCGACCTGGACGCCGCGCTGCGCGAGGGCGCCGACCGGTTGAAGGAGCTGGAGCAGCGGCACGGCCGGATCGTCGACGCCCTCGACAAGATCGTGCGGGCACTCGGCCGGGTGATCGCGCCGGTGGCGGCGGCGTTCCCGCCGATCGCCGCGTGGGTCCTGGCGGCCGGTGGCGGCGGCATCGTGGCGGCCCTGGGCATCACCGTCTGGATGGGGCGGGACTACCTGGACACCGGCGTGCCGTTCGAGCGGGTGCCGGGCGTACGCCTCGTCGTCGCCCGCGCCACCGCCACCCCGGCGCTCGGCGACTAGCCATGCCCTCCGACAAGGACGTGATCCTGGCCCGGATCGAGCTCGACCGTTTCCGGCTGAGGCGGGCGCGTCAGGCGATGGCCGGCGTAGCCACCCAGCTGCCCGGCGCCGGCCAGGCCATGTATGCCAAACTCGCCACCACGATCGACGAGACCGACACCGGGCTGGCCGATCTCGCCGACCGCACCCGCAAGTACGACGTGAGCACCGACCGGCTGGCCGCCCTCACCGAGCGGCGCCAGGCCACCGACCGCGTGGTCGACGAGGCGTTCGCGCTGGCCACCGGAACGCTGGCCCGCCGCGACGGCCTCGACGACGGCGCCTGCGCCGAGGCCGACCGGCTGATCGCGGAGCTGGCCGCCACCGTGGATCCCGGACTGGCCCGCCCGACGGTGCCCGGCGAGTCCGAGTTCCTGCACCGGGCCGCCTTCGTGATCCGCCGCCGGGTGCCCGACCACGGGGTGTGGGACCTGCCGGTGATGGCCCACGAGTTCGGACACGTGCTGACCACGCGGTTCGACCTGTACGACCCGATCACCAACACCGTGCGGCCGCTCGGCGCCGAGGCCCTCGGCGGCTGGCCGGGCTGCACCGGCCCGCAGGCCGAGGAACTGTTCTGCGACGTGTTCGCCACCTTCGCGACCGGGCCCGCCTACCCGTGCACCATGCTGCTGCACCGCCTGGACCCCACCGCCGACGCCACGATCGACCCGCGGCGCAGCCATCCGCCGGATCCCGTCCGGGCGGCCGTGCTCCTGGAGGCGCTGAACCGGCTGACCGCGGGCGAGCCCCCGGAGGGTCGCTATCGGATGGTTCACGAGCAGCTCACCCTGGCCTGGGCCGCGCTCGGCGAGCACGCGCCGGCGTCCGCGGCGGTGAGCGCCGAGCAGCAGGCGACGATCCGGCGGCAGGTGACCACCACCCTCGCCCTGCTCGGCAAGAAGGTCCGGCCGCTGCGGTACGCCTGGCGCAACGCCGTCCTCCGGCAACTCGCCCAGGCCCTCGACGGCAACCGCAAACCGGACGGCGGGATCGGTTTCCAGATCCGCGACGTGCTGACCGTGGCCTGGCTGGCCCGGCTGGACGCCACCGCCGCCCACCCCGCCCCCGAGCACCTGGACGACTGGGTGCGCTCACTGATCTGAGCCGACCGCCGCCGAAGGAGTCCCGCCATGCCCGCCGACCTGATCCTGCAAACCCGGTTGGACGTGCTGAAACAGGCGCTGGAGGAGGTCACCTGCGTCATCGACGCGATGACCGAGCAGGACGACCGGCTCAACGCGGTGGAGGACTTCCTGTCCCCGGAAGGAAGCCTCGCCGCCGCCGAGAACGACCTCAGCGTGCACATCGGCGTGATCCGGCGGCGACTCGACGGCCTGCTCGGCAGGTCGGCCACCCCGGGCACCGGCCTGCCCCGGCCCAACGCCGTCACCCATCGGCCCGGCAAGGACACCGAAAACGTCCGGACGCAGCGGATCGAGCAGGTCCGGCGTCACCTGCGGGACGCCGACGCCGAGCTCAAGAGGCTGGGCGAGCTGCGGGACCTGGTGTACGAGTCGTTCCAGGACGTCCGGCGGTGGTCGGTGGCCGGGCTGCCGGTCCCGGCGCTGCGCGACGCCCACGACGAGTACCAGGCTCTGCTCCGGGAACTGGGCGAGGAGCCCGACCCGTGGCGGCGTTTCCGCGCCGAGATGCCCCGCCGCGGCCACGAGGTGCTGAGCCGCTACCTGGAGCTGCTGGCCGGGATGGCGGTACGCGGGCTGCCGCTGGAGACCGAGGACGTCTCGGCCGTCCCGGCACTCGTCCGCTTCGACCTCGACGCGACGCTGATGGCCGCCTACAAGGCGCTGGTCGAACACCTGATGGGCCCGGTGCCGCCGCGGCTGCGGGACGATCCGAACCGGTCGCCGCTGGCGCTGATGAGCGCGGTCGGGCGCCGGCACCTGCCGCTGGGTTATCCGCAGTGGAGCCTGTGGGCGCTGCCGCTGGTGGGCCGGCGGGTCGGCAAGGCGGTGGCGGCCAACTGGGCGCAGAAGAACCCGTTGACGCCCGGCCAGCGGCTGCTGTGCGCGGACAGGTACGCGTTGCACGCGCTGGGACCCAGTTATCTGTACGCCACGGTGTTCCTGGAGTTCGATCCCACGGTTGAACCGGCCGCCGGCGGCAAACCGGAATGGCCGTCCGACGCCCAGCGCGCCACCCTGCTGCTGCGGCAGTTGCGGGCGAACTCCGCCGGGCTGGACACCCCGCTGCGTAACCGGCTCACCACCGTCGCCGAGCAGGTCGAGAAGGCGTGGCGCGTGGCACGCGTCGCCGCCGGCGGCGACGAGCAGCCGGTGGAACCCGGTGACCAGGACGTCGTCGACCGTTTCGACGAGGAGCTGGCTCGGGCCAAGGTGATGCGCAACGTCGGCTACCCCCTCGACACGATCGCGAAGTTGCACAGCGCCGCGGAGGAGCTGATGGACGAGGAGAAGCCGGTGGTGTCGATGGTGCTGCGCGACCTGATGAGCGCGATGTGGATAGCCCGCCTCCGCGAGCCGGCGCAAGCACGGGTGATCCACACCCGGGCGAAGGAGTCGGCGTCGAAGATTCCGTTCGGCCCGCCGGTGCCGGTGGGCCGTGATCCTCTGGACGGAGGCCGATCATGGGTCTGATCGAGGGGCCGTTGGCGCTGACCTTCTGGCCCGGCGGGTCGCCCGAGTCCACCCTGCCCAGCGAGGTCCTGCCGGAGGCGCTGGTGCGGGCGGTCGTCGAACGCGCCCGGACCGAACTGCGGCTCGGCAATCTCTCGCGATGCGACACCCTGCTGAAGGCCGCGCAACAGCGGATCGACGAGCTGAACACCGGGCTGGAGGTGATCAGCGCGGTGATCCTTACGCTCCGCGGCGAGACCGCCCGTAACCGGGGACAGGACGATCGGGCGGCCGACCTGTTCGGCGAGGCCGTCGCGCTCTTCGAGCGGGAGCCGGTGACGACCATGTCGGCACGCGACCGCGGTGACTTCGGGATGGCGCTGGCCGGGCAGGGGCGGCTGGCGGAGGCGCTGCCGCATCTGGCGCTGGCCGCGGCGACGGAAGCCGGCGCGCCCGAGCACGGCCGTACGCTGGCCCGGGCCTACCTGGCGGCCGACCGCGTGAGCGAAGCCGAGGCGACCATCCAGACCGCCCTGCTCGCGCTGCCGGCCGACCCCGAACTGTGTCTGCTGCGCGCCGAGGTGCTGCGCGCCGGGCAGGACCCCACGGCCCTCCCCCTGCTGGTCGAGGCCGCGCGGCTGCTGCTCGCCGCCGGCCGCCCCGGCCAGGCGCTGCCCGCCCTGGAGGAGGCCGACCGGGCCCGGCCCGGCGTGGCCGCCGGAGTGCGGGCCGAGGCCCTGATGCTGCTGGACCGCCACCAGGAGGCCGTCGAGGCGTTCGACCTCGCGTTGCGGGCCGACCCCACCGACGCGCGGCTGCTGGTGCGCCGGGCCGCGGCGCGAGCCGCCATGGACGATCGGGACCGGGCCTCGGCCGACCTGCACGCGGCCCTGGCGGCCGCACCGGACGACGTGGACGTGCTGCTGCGCGCCGGCGAGACGTGGCTGTCCCAGCACGAGGCCAACGGTGTCGACGAGGCGATCCGGCTGGCCCGGCGGGCGCGCGCGCTCGACCCGGACGCCTGGCCCGCCGTCGTGCTGGAGGCGTCCGCCCTGCGGGAGGCCGGCGACCTCGAGGACGCCCTCGCGGTGATCAGAGGCGTGGCGCTGCAGGCCCGCACGCAACCCGAGGTGCTGCGTCTGCACGCCGAGCTGGCCCAGCAACTCGGCCTGGTCAGCGAGGCGGTCGACCGGTTCGAACGGCTGCACGCCAACCCGCGCTCGCATGCCGGCGACTGGTTCGAATACGCCGACACCCTGACCGTCGCGGGTCGCCCGGACGAGGCGCAGGCCATGGTCGAGCAGGGACTCCTGGCGTGGCCGGACGACCTCTACCTGCAAGCGCTCGAGGTCGAGTTGATGATCTCCCGCGGCGAGACGGACACGGCGCTGGCCAAAGCCCGGTCCGTGGCGGAGCGGCACCCGGCCAGCGCGATGGCCCACCTGCTCGTCGCGACGGCGCTGTTCCGGGGCTCCACCGCGCACCGGCCCACCAGCTCGGCCGCCCACAAACGCCGCACCGCGGCACTCGAGGCCACCGAGCGCAGTTCCACGCTGGCACCCGAGTGGGCCGAGCCGTGGTGGCTGCGGGCTCAGGTCCTGTTCGCCGACGGGGACCTCGACGGCGCCCGGGTGGCGCTGGACGAGCTGGAGGTCCGCGAACCTCATCGCCGGGACGCGAAGCGCCTCGCCGTGGACATCCACCTCGCCGCCGGCGGCGACCTCGCCGAGGCCGAGGCGACCGCGCGGGACCTGCTGATCGAGACCGGCTCCGAGGCACAGGACGTGTTCCGGCTCGCCCGGGTCCTGGCCCGCCTCGGCCGCAGCGACGAGGCCCTCGACCTGGTGACCGCGCCCGATGTCCCGGACACCCTGGACATCCTGCTGCTGCGTGCCGACCTGCAAAGCGCCACCGGCCGGTTCACCGACGCCGCGGCGACCCTGGCGACCGCGGCCCGGCTGGCCCCGCGGCGCGGTGAGATCCTGATCCGGCAGGCCGTGGTGGCGCGCACCATCGGCGACGCGGACGCCGCCATCGCCTACGCCCACAAGGCCCTCGGCCGCGGCGCCGGGAACCTCGACGCCCGGATCGAGCTCGCCGCCGCGCTGCTGCTGGCCGGGCGGCCCGAGGAGGCGGAGGTCCATCTCACCACCGTGCTCGGCCACCGTCCCGGCGACATCCGGGCGCGGCTGCTGCACGCTCAGCTGGTCGGGCGGCGCCACCCGGATCAGGCCCGTGCGGAGCTGACGGAGCTGGCCGCGGAGCACCCGGAGAACACCGACATCCTGACCGTACGGGCCCAGCTCGAGATCGACAGCGGGGACTACCAGGCCGCCCTGGACGTGCTCGACTCCGTCTGCACCCCGAACGCCTACGCCCTGCAAGCCGAAGCCCACCGGCTGCTCGGCAACACCACCGAGGCGATCAAGGGGAGCCGGCGGGCGTTGCGGGACGTGCCGAACCACTACGGCGCCCTGGCGACACTCGGCCTTCTGCTGCTCGGCACCGGTGATCACCCGGGCGCCGCGAAGATCTTCGAGCAGGCGCAGAAGGCGTATCCGCGGGACGCGGCGACCGCGACCCGGCTCGGCCAGACGTACGCGGCCCTCGACCGCTACGACAAGGCGTTCGAGGTGCTCGACCGAGCGGCGACCGCGGCGCCGCACAGCGCCTGGGTGATGGGCACGCTCATCTGGACGCTGGCCGACGCCGGGACGTTCGAGCCCGCCATCCGGCTGTCCCGGCTGCTGCTCGACGAGCACCCGGACGACGCAGACGCCTGGAACGTGCTCGGCTGGTGTCGTTACCATCTGGACAAGCCGGACCTGGACGGCGCCGAGCAGGCGTTCCGCAACGCGGTCCGGATCAAGGACACCCGGTGGTACCGCAAGAATCTGGCCAACGTGCTGTCCCTGGGCCGCGAGCCGGAGAAGGAGGCGGCCGAGCTTTACCAGCGGTCGCTCGACGAGTCGCTGAGCCGCCGCAGCAAGCACGACCTGAGCCTGGCCGGCTGGTGCCAGTACCGGCTCGGCAACCTCGACGCCGCGGCGCAGACCCTGTACGAGGCGACCAGCCTCCAGCAGCGTGTCGGCGGCGCGCACTTCGACCTGGCGCTGGTCCAGGTCAGCGACCAGCGGGTGGACTCCGGCACGAAACTGTACGACCGGCTCGTCCCGGTCGGCGAGAACGACCCGCTGCGCCACCGCGGCCTGCTGACCATCGCCGCGTCCGACCTGCGGCACGCCCGCAGCCAATACAAGCACCTGGCCCGCAGCGCGCGCATCACCAGAGTGCTGGCCACCATGGAGGAGACCGTCCTGACCCTGCCCACCGTGCCCGACCTCCGCACCGTCGATCTGACGAGGAAGCTAGGTATACCTAGACCCCTGACGAAGCGCACCTAAACCGTCCTGAGCTGGGAAGATAGGTAAGCGCTCCCCATGCCGCCCCGCTCTCGCCGATCGATGATTGACGCATCGGACGACGAGTTGGGGAGACGAAGATGTTGATGCACCCGGAGATCATGCTCACGCTCGCGAACGAGCGCCGCACCCAGCTGATCGCCGAGGCGGACCGCGAGCGGCTGATCACCGCGGCCGGCCTCCGGCGCCTGGTCCGCAGGGTGAGAAAAGCCTCGGCGGTACGCGGACAGCCCACCAGTACGCTGGCCTCGTGCGAACGGTCCGCGGCGGTGCCAGTCCAGTGATGATCGGGCGGGAGAGCGAGCTGCGCCGCCTGGCGCGGCTCGTCTCCGCGCGCGAGCCCGCGGTGGCGATCATCGCGGGTGAGCCGGGGATCGGTAAGACCCGGCTGGTGCACGAGCTGCTCGGCACCGTCTCGGCCGAGACCGTGGTCCTGGTCGGGCAGGCCGAGCCCGGTTCCCTCTCCCGGCCCTACGAGGTGCTGCTCGACGCCATCGACGGCCGGCCGGAGGTCGACGAGGAGCAGCTGGCGGCGCTCACCGACCCGAAGCGGAGCCCGGTCGAGCGGCTGCACGTCGGGCTGGCGATCGTGGCGGAGCTGATCGGCGACGCGCCCGCGGTCATCGTGTTCGAGGATCTGCACTGGGCCGACTCGGAGAGCGCCGCCCTGTTCGAGCGGATCGCCGACCAGCAGGGCCCGCGGCTGCTGATCGGGACGTACCGGCCGGACGAGGTGTCGCGCCGCCAGCCGGTGGCCGGCCTGCTGGCCCGGATGGAGCGGCGGCACGCGGTCGCGCACGTACGCCTGAATCGTCTGACGCCGGCGCAGACCGCGGCCATGCTGGCGGCCGCGACCGGCGCGCCGGCGCCGCTGCGCGCCGCGACGGCGTTGCATCACCGCACCGGCGGGAATCCGTTCTTCCTGGAGGAGCTCTTGCGAGCACTTCCGGGGTACGACGTGGAGGGCCTGGTCGAGCAGCCCCTCCCGTGGAGCCTCGCCGACGTGCTGCGCCGCCAGGTCGACGACCTCGACCCGGTCAGTCACCGGATCGTCGAGGCGGCCACCGTGCTCGGCCACCGGATCCCGTTCGACCTGCTCGCCGACGTGACCGGCAGCGGCGAGGACGAGCTGATCGCGGTGCTGCGCGACCTGGTCACCCGGGGTGTGCTGGTCGAGTCCGGGGAGGACGAGTTCGCGTTCCGGCACGCCCTGGTCCGGGAGGCGATCGCCGATCAGATGCTGGGCCGGCAGCGGCGGCGGCTGCACGAGGCCGCGCTCGACATCCTGCTGCGGGCCGGCTCCTCCGACCCGGCCATGGTCGCGCACCACGCCCGCGGCGCCGGGCGGTACGACGACATGATCGTCGCCGCGCGGCAGGGCGCCGCGCTGTACCTGTCGATCGGGTCCGCCTACCAGGCGTTGCAGATGGCCGAGATGGGTCTCGACGAGGTCCCCGACGACACCGGGTTGCTGGCCTCGGCGGCCCGGGCGGCGTGGCTGGCGGGGCTGCTCGACGACGCGCTGCGCTACGGACGGCGCTGGCGGGACCTGGCGACCACCAGCACCGACCGCGCCGAGTCGCTCTACCTGCTGGTCCGGATCGCGTGGGAGTCCCGGGAGACCGCCGAGATGGGCGCGCTGACCCAGGACATCGAGACGCTGATCGCGCAGCTGCCGCCCGGCGCCGACCAGGCCCGGGCGATGACCGCGATCGCCCAGTCCGCCACCCTGCGCGACGAGCTGGACGCCGCGCTGCTCTGGTCCGACCGCGCGCTGGCGCTCGCCGACGAGTTCGACCTGCCGGCGGTCCGCCTGGCCGCGCTGGTCGAGAAGGGTTCGGCGCTCGCCGACCGGCCGCAGTCGGCGGCCGACGGGCACAAGATCCTGGCCGAGCTGGTCGACGACGCCGAGCGCGCCGGCGAGTGGGTGCTGGCCGCCCGCGCCCTGAACGTGCTGGTCCAGGGCGAGCCGCCGTCGTCGCCGGACGAGCACGTCGCGATGCTGGAACGGATGCGCGTGGACGCCGAGCGGGCCGGTTTCGAGTCGCTGGCCGAGGCCACGTATTACCAGAACAGGGCCCGGCTCGCCGTCCGGGCCGGCGACCTCGGCGCCGCGATCAGCGCCCTGGAGAGCGGCCGCGAGGAGGATCTCAGCTTCCGCCGGCGCGGGCGCTGGGCCGACTATCACGGCGTCTTCCTCGCCGGGCTCTACCTCGAGGCCGGCGAGCTGGACCGGGTCGAGCAGCTGATCGCCGACCTGGCGGTGTACCCGAACAATCCGCCGACGATGATCCCCGGCCTCGCGTTCCACCTGGCCTGCCGCCGCGGTGACCTGCCCCGGGCCGAGGCGATCATGGACGAGCTGGTGGCCGCCTTCGCCGGGCAGACCTGGCGCAGCGGCGAGCAGGCGCACGACCTGATCACCGCGGCACTCCACGTCGGCCTGTCGCCGGCCCGGCTGGACCGGCTGGCCGAGACGCTGCTCGACGCCGAGGTGTGGGACGTGCACCGGACCGTCGTCGACGCCCAGCTGGCCGAGGCGCACGGCCGGCACGCCGAGGCGCTGGCCGGCTACCTGTCCGTCGCGGACGCCCACATCCTGCTGGCGCCGACCCGCGGCACCGTGCACGTGGCGGCGGCCCGCTGCCTGCTCGCCGCCGATCGCCGGGCGGAGGCGGCCACGCACGTCGAGGCCGCCGCGCCGCTGCTGGCCCAGTGGCGAGGCTGGCGGGTCGAGCAGCTCGACCAGGTCCGTGCCCAGCTGGGCATGGCCCCGGCCGACGCGGCGGACGCGGTGACCGGACCGGCCGCGCTGACCCCGCGGGAGCGGGAGGTGGCCGTGCTGATCAGCGACGGGCTGACCAACACCGAGCTGGCCCGGCGCCTCTACATCTCGCCGAAAACGGCCGCCGTGCACGTCTCGAACATCCTGCGCAAGCTGGGTGTCTCGTCCCGCACCGAGGTCGCCGACGTGGTCGGCCGCCGATAACCCAGCGGTTGTCCCCCGATCGATCCCGGCCGGGCCGCGATCGTGGGGCGTCACCTTCTCGACAGGAGCAGCTCATGAAGTTCAGTCTGGTCGGCATGGCGGTCGCGGCGGAGAGGCCGGCCGCGAGTGCGGCCTGGTTCGCCGAGCACTTCGGGTTCACCGTCGGCATCGACCTGGGGTGGTACGTGAACACCCAGCACGCCGACCACCCGGCCCTGAGCCTGGACTTCGTGCAGCGCGACCACGCGTCGTGGCCCGCGGCGACCCGCGGCAAGAACGTGGTCGGCACGCTGCTGGCGTTCCTGGTCGCCGACGTCGACGCCGAGTACGCCCGGCTGTCGGCCACCGGCCTGGACGTGGTCATGCCGCTGGTGACCGAGCCGTGGGGGCAGCGCCGCTTCCAGGTCGCCGGGCCGGACGGACTGCTGGTCGAGGTGCTCCAGACGGTCGCGCCCGACCCGCGGTGGCTCGCCGACAACGGGCTCGCGGGGTAGGCCTCAGACGCCCGGCGCGGTGACCGTGGCCAGCACCTTGCCGTCCTTGCCGGTCGCGGTCAGCACGGCCCGCTCGACCGGGGTGTCCGGGGCCCACACCAGGAACAGATCACCGTCGCGGGAGCCGGTCAGGGTCCGTCCGGACGGCAGCTTCGCCGTGATCCCGGTCGCCTTGGCCGGCAGCTTCCCGATCAAGACCTTCGCTTTCAGTACGGCATCCAGGTCGCCGTACAACGTGATCTTGTCGGCCGGCCCGTCCGTCGTGACGGTGCCGAACGTCTCCTCGGCACCGGACGGGCCGACCCGGCAAGTGCTGATCCACTTGTCGGCCTCGGACGTGTAGATGCGGATCTGCCGGTCGCCGTCCCGGACCACGAACCGCTCCCGCAGCCGCGGGGTCATCGCACTGTTCAGCTCGGTGAGGTCCTTCTGGCAGGCCGCGACCGCCTGAGCCTCGGTCAGCGGTCCCGACGGCTCAGCGGCGGGCTCACCGGAGCCGCACCCCGCCAGGGCCGCCACGGCGACGGTCACGGCAACGAGTCTCGACATGCATGCTCCAGTCACTGCGGGGTGGGGCCCGCACTGTACGTCATGCAGGTGCCGCGAGGTGGGGGCGGACCACCGCGAGGGGACGCTTCAGCCCGGATGCGGCCTCGCGGCCGTGAGGCGGGAGCGACCTGGCGTCGAGGCTCGGGACGGGGCTGTGCGGTGGGGCCGGGTGGAGGGCGTACCGAAAGAAAGTCAGACGGTGGTGATCTCGTTGACCTTCGCCTTGACGGTCAGCTTCTTGGTCGTGGTGCCGTCCGGGCCGATCGCGGTCAGCAGGTAGGTGTGCACCTGATAGCTGCCCGGGTCGCCGCCGCAGGAGAAGGTCAGGGTGGCGGAGTCCTTGGTGCCGTACTCGGCGTAGATGCCGGGGCCGTCGACCGAGAGCGTGGTCTTCTCGGCGCCGGTGACCTTCCACTCCAGGACCACCGGGTCACCCTCGTACTGGACCTGGTTGGTGCCGGACGGGCAGGAGGGCTTGCCGGTCACCCGGAAGTAGGAGATGGCCGGGCCGTCCGGGGCGCTGCCGGTGGGCGTCGTCGTGCTGCCGGTGGCGGTGACCTTCCGGGTCGTGACGCTCTTCGGCCGGCTCGTGGTCACGTCCGGCTCGGGGGCGGTGGAGGCCGAGGGGGCGGTGGTGACGGTCGTGACGACGGTGTCCGCACCCTGCGGGGTGCCGGGCTTCTTCAGCCGGGAGAGCGCGACGCCGGCGACGACCGCCAGCATCACCAGAGCGCACAGAAGCGCGACGAACCAACCGCGTCTCACTGACTTGTCCTTCCTGGTGGAGCCCGCTTTCGGCGCACTCTACGGCGGCCGGGGACGGCGCAGCACCACCCGCACGGGGGTCTGGCACGAAGCCGGTATCGACACGTTCGCTTCTAGTCAATGGCGACCGTCGATGGTAAGAATCACGTTGGGAGCGCTCCCACTCCCCTCGATCCCCGGCTTGGAGTGATCAATACATGCGCACATTCATGGCGCGCGCCCTGCTCACCGCCGCCGCCCTGACCGGTTTCGCCCTGAGCGGCACGACCGGTCCGGCCGCGGCCGCCGCCCCACCCGCCGGCGCCACCGTGGCCGCCGGTTACTCGCACACCTGCGCCGTCCGCGGTGACGCGAGTTTGTGGTGCTGGGGCGACAACGCCAAGGGCCAGCTCGGCGACGGCACCACGATCAAGAAAACCACTCCGGTACGCGTCGGCGCCGCGAGCTGGGCCAGCGTCGACGCCGGCACCAGCTACACCTGCGGCGTGCAGACCGGCGGCTCGCTCTGGTGCTGGGGTGCCAACACCCGCGGCCAGCTCGGCGACGGCACCACCGCCAGCCGCAACACCCCGACCCGGGTCGGTGCCACCGCCGACTGGGCGAGCGTCAGCGCCGGCGACAGCCACACCTGCGGCGTGAAGACCGACGGGACGCTGTGGTGCTGGGGCTTCAACCGGCTCAGCCAGCTCGGCGTCTCGTCGTCGGTGTACACCGCGACCACCCCGCTCCAGGTCGGCACCGCGACGAACTGGGCGAGCGTCACCACCGGGTTCGGGCACAGCTGCGGGACGCGGACCGACGGGACGCTCTGGTGCTGGGGCGACAACGGCGACGGGCAGCTCGGCCTCGGCCGGCTGACCGCGGCCACCACCCCCGCCCAGGTCGGCACCGGCACCACCTGGTCCGCGGTCTCCGCCGGGTACGCCTTCGCCTGCGCCACCCGCACCGACGCGACCCTGTGGTGCTGGGGTGACAACGGTTACGGCCAGCTGGGCACCGGCACCACGTACCAGACCGCTCCGGTCCAGGTCGGTGCCGCCGTCTGGAGCCGGGTCGACGCCGGCTTCAACACGGTCTGCGCCAACCGCGTCGACGGCAGCCTGTGGTGCTGGGGCAACAACATGACCGGCCAGGTCGGCGACAACTCCACGACCAACCGCACCGTTCCGGTACGCGTGGGTGACGCCACCACCTGGACGGCCCAGCACGTCACGGGTTACCACACCTGCGGCTTCCGCGCCGACGCCGCCCTGTGGTGCTGGGGCAACAACGCCAACAGCCAACTCGGCGACGGCACCACCACCCAGCGCTCCACCCCGGCCCAGGTCACCCTGCCCTGAGCCACCCGGCCGGCGCCGCCACCCGTGGCGGCGCCGGCCTGTACCGTCGCGGCGTGGATGATCAAGGTTTCACCTGCCGGGGCTGCGGCCGGCACCATGACGGACTGCCGTTCTCCTACGGGGCGCAGGCGCCCGCGCACTGGAGCGACCACCTCCTGGACGACGAGCGCAGCATTCTCGACGAGGAGACCTGCGTCATCCAGGCCGAGCACTACTTCGTCCGGGCGCGCCTGATCATCCCCGTGCTCGACGCCGACCAGGATTTCGAGTGGGGCGTGTGGGTGTCGCTCAGCCGCGCCAACTTCGGCCGCGCTCTCGACCTGTGGACGACGCCCGGGCGGGAACGGGAACCCGCGTACTTCGGCTGGCTCTGCACGCAACTGCCGGTGTATCCGGTGGAGACGCTCAGCCTCAAGACCCACGTCCACACGGGGCCGGTCGGCACCCGGCCCCACGTGGTGCTCTCCCCCACCGACCCCCACCCGCTGGCCGTGGAGCAACGCGACGGCATCACGACCGATCGGGTGCGGCAGATCGCCGAGACACTTCTCCATCCGTAGCCGCGGCGACGCTGTCGATCCGGGGTGGTTCCCGATCGTCGTAGGTTAGGAGGCCCCATCCGGGCCGCGACGTGAGGGGAACGGCTATGGCGAAGTACATGCTCCTGATCTACGGCGACGCCACTCGGTGGGACGCGATGAGCGCCACGGAACGGTCCGCGCTCGAGGCCGCCCACGCCGCGTTCCGCGAGGCCGCCGGCGCCCGCGTCCTCGGCGGGGAGGAGCTCGAAAGCGCACCGAGCGCGACCACCCTGCGCGGTGGGGTGACCGGCGACCTGATCACCACCGACGGGCCGTTCCTGGACACCAAGGAGGCGCTCGGCGGGTTCTACCTGCTGGAGGCCGCCGACCTCGACGAGGTGCTGGCACTGGCCGCGCTGCTGCCCGAGGTCCGTGCCGGGCACAGCGGCGTCGAGATCCGTCCCGTGGTGTTCCACGGGTGAACGAGGACGTGGTCGCGGCGGTCGCTGCGGCGCACCGCCGCGACTGGGCCCAGGTACTGGCCACGACCGCGCAGCTCACCCGGGATCTGGACCTCGCCGAGGAGTGCACCCAGGACGCGTACGCCCAGGCGCTGCTGGTCTGGCCGGACTCCGGGGTGCCGGCCCGCCCGGGCGCCTGGCTCACCCAGGTCGCCCGGAACCGGGCCCGGGACGTGCTGCGCCGGGAGTCCCGGTTCCGCCGGACGCTGCCGTTGCTGGTCGCCGAGGAGACCGTGCCGGGCCCGGAGGACGGCCTGGTCGCCGACGACCGGCTGCGGCTGCTCTTCACCTGCTGCCATCCGGCGCTGGCCCGGGAGGCGCAGGTCGCGCTGACCCTGCGGCTGGTCTGCGGGCTGTCGACGGCCGAGGTGGCCCGGGCCTTCCTGGTGCCCGAGTCCACCATGGCGGCCCGGATCACCCGCGCGAAGAAGAAGATCGCCACGGCCCGGATCCCGTACCGGGTGCCCTCCTCCGACCAGCTCGGCGAGCGGGTCGGCGCGGTCCTCCAGGTGGTTCATCTGATCTACACGACCGGGCACACCGCGCCGTCCGGTCCCGAGCTGATCCGCCCCGACCTGTCCGGCTGCGCCGTCGACCTGGCCCGCCTGCTGCACCTGCTGATGCCGACCGACGCCGAGGTCAGCGCCCTGCTCGCGCTGCTTCTGCTCAACGACGCCCGGGCCGCGGGCCGGGTCGGCCCGGACGGCCGGCTGCGCCTGCTCGCCGAGCAGGACCGCTCCACCTGGGACACCGAGCTGATCGCCGAGGGCGCCGCGCTGCTGACCGACGCCCTGCGCCGCGGGCCGCCGACCCGGTACGCGGTCGAGGCCGCCATCGCCGCCGTCCACGCCGAGGCCCGCACCTGGGAGGAGACCGACTGGGCGGAGATCGTCGCGCTCTACACGGTGCTCCAGCGGATGTGGCCGCACTCGCCGGTGGTCCAGCTCAACCGGGCCGCCGCCATCGGCATGCGGGACGGCCCGCGGGCCGGCCTGGACGCCCTGACCCCGCTGCTGCGCGAGCCGGCGCTGGCCACCTACAGCTACCTGAGCGCGACCCACGCCGACTTCCTGCGCCGCCTCGGCGACTGGCCGGCCGCGGCCGTCGCGTACGAGGAGGCGCTCACCCTCACCGGCAACGAGGTCGAGCGCGCCTTCCTCACCGACCGCCTCACCGAGGTCCGCCGCCACCTGCCCTGATCGGCGCGGCCGCGCGAACTCCGGCAGCCTGACCGAGTCCGTCGCCGGACGTCAGTCGACCCCCTCGACGATGCGAAAGTCGCGCTCGACGCCGTCGGAGAGGGCGACCAGCGCCTCCCGGTAGGCCGCGCTCTCGTGCGTCGCGACGGCCTGCTCGAAGCTGTCGAACTCGACCAGGACGGTGCGCTCGGCGATACCGGCGTCGTGCGCCACGACCCGGCCGCCACGGACGATCGTCCGGCCGCCCCCGGCCTCGACGGCCGTCCGAGCCAGCTTGTTGTAGGCAGCCAGCTTCTCCGGGTCCTTGATGGTGCGGTAGACGCTGACCCAGTAGCCCTTGGGCATGGAACCTCCAGTGACGCCGATGAGCACACCCTACTGACGGGCTCGAGCTTCGCGTCCCGGCGCCGGGCCGGATCGGTGATGCGCCGTCGTGTGGTCACCGGTCCTCGTGGCGTACCGAAAACGTGGGTTTGGTGTTGGCTTTGGTGACGTCGCCGTTGTAGTGGCGCAGGACGCGGGGGTCCATGACGCGGCGCCACAGGGGCGGGACCAGCGCGAGGACCAGCATCGTGGCGTAGCCGGCGGGCAGTTGCGGGGAGACGTCGAAGCTGCGCAGGGTCTGGTATCGGCGCAGTGGGTTGGCGTGGTGGTCGCTGTGGCGTTGCAGCTGGAACAGGAAGACGTTGGTGGTGAGGCGGTCGCTGTTCCAGCTGTGTCGCGGGTCGACCTTCTCGTAGCGGCCGGCGGCGTTGCGCTGGCGCAGCAGACCGTAGTGCTCGAGGTAGTTGACGGCTTCCAGGGTCGAGAAACCGACGACGGCCTGGAGGGCCAGGAAGATCAGCACGCCCGGTCCGAACGCGACGGCGAGGGCGGTGAACAGGACCGCCGTCATCGCCCACGCGTTCAGGATGTCGTTGCGCAAGGACCACGGGCTGCGCCCGCGGAGCCGGTGCCGGCTGGTCTCCAGCTTCCAGGCCGACAGGAAACTGCCCTTTACGGTACGCGGCCAGAAGCTCCAGAACGACTCGCCGAGCCGGGAGCTGGCCGGGTCCTCCGGAGTCGCCACCCGCACGTGGTGGCCGCGGTTGTGCTCGACGAAGAAGTGCCCGTAACCGGTCGGCGCGAGCGCGATCTTGGAGAGCCAGCGTTCCAGTGACTCGCGCTTGTGGCCGAGTTCGTGAGCGGTGTTGATGGCGATCCCGTTGACCAGGCCGGCGGTGAGCACCAGCCCGGCGGCGGCGGCGACGCTCGGGCCGCGCGCCCAGACGGCGCAGGTCACGACCAGGGCGGCGTACTGGGCGGGCAGGAACAGATAGGTGATCCAGCGGTAGTACGGCGAGGCCTGGAGTGCGGGGACCACCTCCTCGGGCGGGTTCACGCGGTCGTCGCCGACGAGGACGTCGATCAGCGGGATGACGCCGAGGATGAAGACCGGGGTGAGCCACCAGGCGTCGAGGAGCAGGGCGGCGAAGGGCAGCACGGGGACGACGAGGGCGAGGGGCCACAGCGGACGTTTGGTGTCACGCCAGGGGACGGCAGCGGCGGTCATGCATCGATGGTTTACAAACGGCGCACCAATGTCAAGAAGCTGGACGATGTGCGGCATCATGTCGACACATTCGACCCGGCCGGGGGAGCCGCCGTGGCGTCGCGTTCTGTTTGACTGACACGAGTGAGCACCGATGCCGCCGTGTGCGCGAAGTGCGGGACGCCGTCGCCGTTCCTCGCGCCGCCCGGTGCGGTGATGGTGTGCCGGGACAACAGTCCTGGCGAGCTGGCCGACCTGATCGCGGCCTTGACCGAGCCGCCCGTGCTGCGGTGTGCGGCCTGCCAGGCGCCCCTGCCCGTGCGTCCGACGGTCATCGGGCTGTTCACCGCACCCGACGACGGACGGCCCGAGCGGGTGTTGCAACTGGTGGTGCCGGGGACGTTCGAGCCGTCGTCCGACGAGTACGAGATGATCGCGCGGGAGTATCTCTACATCGACTGGTTCCTCATGCCGACACCGCTCGGCTACGACGTCCACGAGTTGACGGTCACCACCACGCGGGCCGTGACCAACCCGATGGCCGAGGTGGCGACCATCGTGCAGCGCCGCATCGCGGCCTCCGAAACGTTGCTGGCCGACGTGGGGAAGTCATGGCGGGAGCTCACCGGTCCGGTCCTCGCCGCGGCCGAGCTGTCCGGGGTGCCCGAGGAGCAGCTCGCCACGGCCGAGGTCGAGATCTGGCGGCGGCTGCTGGAGCACTGGGCCGGCGCGGACATCCGCCACCTCAGACATCTGCTGGACACCGACATCGGGCTCTACGTGCGGGCGGCGCCGGCCGCCTCCGCACTGGACGCGTTGAACGCGATGGAACCGCCCGAGGAGGACACCGGGCTGTACGCGTTCCATGCGTTGCGGGCCTTCGTCTGCCTGCGGCGCCGCGTCCCGAACCCGCGGGCGGCGGACTGGGCGGCGGTGTACCTGATGCACCAGCACATGGTTCGGCGTCATCCCGGCGCGCGCCTGTTCGCGGTGTCGCCGGCGCGGGCCGCGGCCACCATCGAGGTGGAGGCGGTGCGGACCGCGGTCGTCGGCATCCTGCACGAGGAGTTCACCAGGGGTGGAGACGTCGACACCGAGCTGGTGGAGACGCTGCGGCAGACCGTGGACGATCTCGGCCACGGAGGTCTGGTCGACGCGTTGCTCAGCCAGCTCTTCCGGGCCGGGTCGGTGCCGGAGGCCCGCGACCCACAGAACCTGGTGCTGTTCGAAGCCGGCCGCTTGGCCGAGGAGACCGCACGGCTGGAGGCGGCGCTGCCCGACGCCGACGACGACACCGTGATGCTGCTGGCCGGCGCCTACGATCAGGCGGGGTCGGTCGACCGTGCGCTGGCCGTGGTCGAAGATCTCCATCGGCGTCGTCCCGGATACTTCGAGCAGTTCGAGGCGGCGTTCGCTCGCACGGCCCTGCTGAGCAACAACGGCCGGCACGCCGAGGCGCTGGCCGCACTCGAACGGACCGCTCCGCTCGCCTACACGGCGACGGCGCGGGCGCTGGTCAGCGCCTCCCGCGGGCTGACCCTGCACGATCTGGGACGCGATGACGACGCGCTGACCGTGCTGACCGGCATCTCCCTGGACGACGCCGAGCCCGGCGACGTCCACTGGTGGCTCTTCATCCGGGTGCTGACCCGAGCGTGGCGCAACCTCATCGTCGCGGGAGCGGCCGACCCGGAGACCCACCGGGATCTGCTCGACCGGATCGATGCCGTGCTGGGCGAGGTGGCCGCCTCCGAAGCGCTGGGCTTACGGGCCCAGCTCGCGGAGGCTCGCGGCCGGGCCGCGACCTCGCTGTACTCCATCGCCGACGCCGACCGCCGGGCCCGCGGCGCGGCGCGCGACCCGCGTGAGGTCATCGAGCTGGCTCGCTCGGCCTACCAGGACGGACATACCGCCGGGCGTGCGCCGCTGCAAGCCGTCGCCGCCTCGATCGCCGCGCGGATCGGCGAGCTCGGTGACCCGCTCGTCGCGGCACTTCAGCTGCGGCCGCTCGCCGCGCGGCTGACCGAGGTGGCGGGCGCGGTCTGGGCCTACGCCGGGCGCGAGGAGGCCGTGGAACCGCTGGCCACCCTGCTGACCGTCGGCGAACTGCAGCGCGACACCGTGCACCGGATCCGGACCGCGGCCAGCGGCGCCACGTCCGGATCGGCGGGGGTGCTGCCGGATCTGTCCCTGGCCGCGCTGTCACGGCTCGCCCGGCCGGAGGGCAGCTTCGCCGTGGTCACCTGGTTCGAGCTGGGGCTCGGGCGGGACGGCACGCGATTCCCGCACATCGCGCAGCCGGTGATGATCGTCGTGCGCCCGGACGGCGAGCTGGGCCTGTGGGTGCCGGCGCCGGACGAGGTTCCGAGGGGCCTGCGGCACACCGTGCACCGGGTGCGCAGCCGGCTGGCGAACTGGCACGACGGCCGGACCGGCGACCCGCTCGACCTGCCCGGCTGGCAGGAGGCCGCGGCATGGATCCAGGAGTTCCTGGTCCTGGCCGGCTCCGGGTCCGGCCCACGGCCACACGTCGTGTTCATGGAACACCCCGAGATGCCCGGCGCCCCGTGGCACACCACGATCGGGCCGGGCTGGACCGCTTCGTACGTCAGCAGTTGGTCCGAGCTGTTCGACATCGTCTCCCGGCCACCCGCCCCGGCCGGGAACAGCATCGGGATCGTGCACGTGCCGCGCTTCAACGAACCGGAAGCCGTCCGGGACGCCCTGGCCGCGTCGGTCGGGCACACCCTGCGCCGCCACGGTGGCGAGCGGGTCGTCCGCCACCGCGCCCCGCCCGAGTGCGACCGCGACTGGCTGCTCGAACTGCTCCGGGACACCGACATCGTGAAGATCCTCTGTCACGGCTACGTCAGCCCGGAGGAGAACGAGGTGTGCCTGATGCTCGCGCACGCGGGCACGCTGCCGATGGCCGGCTCGCTGGCCGCGCACTCGCGCGGCCGGCCGCACCGGTTCGGCTGGCGGGAGTGCCGCGACCTCACCGGCTCACACGCCACGATCTTCTCGGCCGCCTGCTCGAGCCGGGCCGCGGTCTCCACGGCGGCGGGCGACCGGCTGGGCATCTTCGCCGCCCTGCGCCGGAGCGGCGTCCGTGCCCTGGTGGCGCCGGCCTGGGACGTGCAGGCCGGCCCGACCGCCGCGCTGCTGGACCACACCATCGACCTGTACGCCTCCGGCATGCCCCTGGCCGGCGCCGTGCGCGCGGCCGGCGACGCCGCCGAGGCGTCCGGACTGACCCCGTGGATCGCCCGTTCGCTCTCGATCGAAGGAGATTGGCGTTGACCCCGAGCCTCAGCACGTTCCTCACCGACCAGCGGGCGGACCGCGAGACGATCCTGCAGGCCGCCCGTTACGCGGTCGCCGAGTTCAGCGACGACCTTTCGGCCGCCGAGATGCGGGCCGAACTCGACGAGTCGTACGCCGTGGAGGCGGAAGCCGCGGCCACCGCGCTGCGGTCGTCGCCGGAGGAACTGTCCGCCACCGCACTCGCGGTGCTGAGCTGGCTCTGGTACGACGAGGGCCAGGCGGAGACCGTGCGTCAGGCGATCACCAACGCGCAGACCAAGATGCCGGTGATCGAGGTCGGGCTGATCGTCTCGGCGGTGATGTACGGACTGCATCTCTGGCGGACCAAGGGGGTCAAGCGCGCCTTCCACAAGATCGAGACGAAGCCGGACGGCACGTACTCCGAGACGGTCGAGATCGAGCACTTCGCACCCGCGATGCCGTTCCGCCTGGGCCGGCCCGACCGTGCGGACGAGATCAGCTCATCAGGCGAGTGAAGACCTCGGCCAGGGCGTCCGCCGTGAGCTCGGGGGATGCGGTCGGCAGCATGATGTGACTGACGGTGAGGCGGACGATGGACTCACCGGCCAGCTTCGTCGTTGCCGGATCGGTGTCCGGAACAGTGGCGGCCGCCCACTCCTCGATCACCGCGCAGGCCGCGGCGAGCAGCAGGTCGGAGCGGGTGGTGAGGTAGGGCAGCAGCTCGTCGGCGTCGCCCGGCCCGCCGGTCAGGATCGCCTTGATCAGCGGGTTACCGGCGGCCTCGCGCAGCGTGTGCAGGATCGCCGCGTGTCCGGCCGCGCGGACGTCACCGCCGTGCTCGTGCAACCGGGCCCGGACCGCGGCGGTGAACGCGTCGATCTCGCGCACCGCGAGCGCCTCGGCCAGCCCGCCCCGGGTGCTGAACTCGTTGTAGACGGTCTGCCGGCTGACCCCGGCGGCACGCGCCACATCGGCCATCCGCACCCGGTCCCAGCCGTTGGCGACGGCCAGCTCCCGGGCCGCGGACACCAGGGTGTTGCGCAGCCTGGCCCGGTTGGCGTCACGGTAGGAGAGAGCGGGTTCCATGGCGCGCCAGCTTACTCAGGACCCGATCCGCTCTCCGGCACGAGACCGCTCCGGATCAGCAACCCTTCGAAGATTGCCGCCTCATGGGTGTGCGGTGCTTCGCCGGAAGCCCCTGCCGGGGAGAGAATGGGCCCATGGTGGCGCGATACGGCGTGGACGGCCCGGACGACCGGGACCGGGCCGGACAAGCACGCGACGATGCCGCTGAGGTCCGGGACACGGTGGCACACGATCGCGACGAGGACGCCCGGACCCGCGATCGCGCGGCGACCGCCCGCGACGACACCGGGCAGCAGGCACACCGGGCCGCACGGGACCGGCTGCGAGCGGCCGAGCATCGTGATCGGAGGGCGGCCGATCGCGCGGAAGCCGCCCACCGGCGCGAGCAGTCGGCGGCAGCGCACCCGGAGCGACTGTCCGAGTTGTGGCAGCAGGCCGCAGCCGACCGCGATGCCGCGGCCACGGACCGCGAACAGGCGACCGCCGACCGGGCCGCCTTCCGCGACTACCTGGATCACGTTCGGGACGCCCGCTCGGCCGCGGCCGGCGATCGGGCCGCCTTCCGCGACTACCTGGATCACGTTCGGGACGCCCGCTCGGCCGCGGCCGGCGATCGGGCGGCCGCCGACCGTGACCGGGTGGCGGCGGGTGCCGACCGCGACTCCGCGGCGGCCGACCGCGCCGCCAACGACTCGGCACGCCAGCAAGCGGCTCTCGAACGCGCCATCAACGAGACCATCGACCCGCGGGACGACCGTTAGACCCACGATCGTGGGTGGCGGATCGTAGCCGGCTCAACGCCTACCGGCGCCGATCAGACCGCGTCGATGAGGGCGTCGAGCCTGGTGGTGAGGCTCTCGGCATCGGTCAGCACGAGGTACTGCTGGCGGTGACCGCCCACGGTCCAGGCGTTCAGCCCGTCCGGGGTGACGACGTTGTGGCCGCCGGCTCCGGCCAGCCGGAAGACGCCGTCGGTGCCGTAGATCGCGTAGTACAGCGCGGTCGGATCCCAGGTGCCGTCGTGCTGGTCGTTGCCGCAGCCGTACAGGACGTCGAAGGCGGCCCGGACCGGGCTGCCGGCCGGGTGCGTGGCGCAGACGTTGTTGCCGGCCAGCACCGGGAGGCCGGTCTCGAAGCCGTCGTACACGACCGGCGCCGGCCAGTCGGCCACCACGTGGCGGGTGGCGCCGAGGTCGAGGCCGAAGTTCCACTCCGGGGCGGTGGCACGCGGGTACTCGCCGCCCATCACGACGGTCCGGGCGACCTTGCGCTCGACGAGGGCGCGGTCGGTCTTCAGCAGCCGGGACAGGCCGGTGAGCGCTCCGATCGACAGGATCGTCACGCTGTGGTCCGGCTGCGCGCGCAGCAGTCGCCGGTACAGCGCCACCGAGTCCTCGGCGCGACCGGAATGCGGGTAGTTCTCGGCGAGCATCTCGCTGTAGTTCTGGTCGACCGCGGTGGCGCCGGCGGTCACGCCGATCGGGATGTCCGGCCGGCCGTACCAGGTGTCGAGCGCGTCCAGCGCGGGCGCGTTCCACTCGTTCCGCACGTCGGACACGATCCCGAGGATCCGGACTTCACCCCGGTCGGCCGCGGTGTGAACGGCGGCGAGGGTGGCGACGTCGTCCCACCACTGCCCGAAGTCGGTGTCGATGATCAGCCGGGTCGGTGCCCGGCCGGCGGATGCCGGGGCGGGCGCGACGGCCATCGCGAGGGCGGCCATGGCGAGGGCCACGCATGGTCGGAGGAAGGAGTTCTTCACGGGACCATCCTGCTGGCCGGTGGAAGCGTTTGGGAACGCTCCCACCGGCCTTTGAGGCCCTTCTCACGGCACGGGTGCGCCGATCGCGCCGGGGATCACCGGATCTTCGCGCCCGAGCGGACGAAGACCGGCATCGTGTGGAGAGTGGTGGTCACGGCGCCGGTGGTGCCGCCGGCGTACCGCTTGCCGGTGAAATAGTCGGTCCACGTGCTGCCCGGCGGGAACCAGACCGTCGTGGTGGCGCTCGCGCCCGGCGTGGTGACCGGGGCGACCAGCAGGTCCGGGCCGTACAGGTACTGGCTGCCCGCGGTCGCGTAAGCGTCCTGCTCCCCCGGGTACGCCAGGTACATCGGCCGGACGATCGGGGTGCCGGTGCGGGTCGCCTCGACCGCCGCGGCGTACGTGTAGGGCTGCAACGTCTTCCGCAGGGTGAGGAACTTCTTCGCGGAGGCGTTCGCGGCCGCTCCGTACTGCCAGGGCAGCCGGTCGCTGTGGTTGGAGTGCAGGCGGTCGATGGGCTGGAACGTGCCCAGCTGCACCCACCGCGCGTACAGGTCGTCCGGGAGCTTGGTGCTGCCCGGTTCGCTGCCCGGCTCCTGCAACCCGCCGGTGTGCCCGCCGATGTCGTGACTGATCGCGGCCAGCCCGGTCGCCGCCGACTCGCCCGGCGTGTAGCCGACCTCGAAGCGCAGCGTCTCCCAGTTCGAGATGGTGTCGCCGGTGAAGTGCAGCGTGTTGCGCTTCTCCGCCCACGGACCGGTCGCCACCGTACCCGGGTTGCCGTATCCGCCGGCCTGCAGCGACCCGTAGGCCCGGGAGAAGGCGAAGCCGGTCTTGTCGGCGTACTCCTTGTTGATCAGGGTGTCCAGGCCGCGGGAGCCGTCGCAGCACCAGTCCAGCCACCAGAAGTCGACCCCGGTCGCGCCCATCCGGTCGTGCAGCCAGAAGTAGGCTTTCAGCTGGTCCGGGTCGCCGAAGTCGAACACGTAGCAGTCCGGCCCGCTGTTGCAGCCGGTCCGCTGCAACTTGCCCTTGGCGATCTCCTGCGCCCCGGCGAAGTGCGGGTCGGAGCCGAGGATGCTCGGGTGGATGTTCAGCCCGGTGTGCACGCCCCGCTGTCGCAGCCAGGTCGCGAAGGCGGTCCAGTCCGGGAACCGGGACGGGTCGATCTCCCAGCCGTTCCACCGGTCCGGTGACTTGAAGTCGGTGTCCACGACGAGCGTGTCCAGCGGCACGCCCTCGGTCTTGAACCGGGTCACGATCTCCTGGAACTCGGCCGCCGTCCGGTCGTAGTACTCCGAGTACCACACCCCGTAAGCCCACTTCGGCAGCAGCTTCGTCGGCCCGGTCAGCGTGGACAGCTCGCGCAACGCCCGCCTGTAGTCCTGCCCGTAGGCGAAGACGTAGCCGTCCTGCCCCGCGCCGGAGTCGTCCAGCAGCGACCACCCGTCCTGGAAGAGCAGCCCCGGGTAGGTCCGGGCACCGCCGTTGACCCCGTCCAGCCCGCGCCGGTATCCGCCGAGCGGCGCATGCGGCGCGAGCAGCGGCGCCGTCCGACCGGTCACCGCCACGGTGTCCACGTTGACGTTGCAACTCTGGTCGCTCGGACAGCCCAGCGTCACCGTGTTCGTCCCGGCTTTCAAAGACACCAGGACCTTTTCGGTACGCCAGTAGTCCCACCCACTCGTCGGCGGCAGCGTCGCGGTCACCGGAACAGCGTCGGCCCCGGTCACCGTCATGGTCCGGGCCTGCACCGGCCGGCTGCCCGCCTGTGCGTTGGAATACCGCAACTGCACCTGGTAGACGCCGTCGGCGGGCACCCCGGTGACGGTGAACGCGGTCCCGGCGCCGGCCCGTTCGAGCCCGGCCAGGAAGCCCTCGCCGGAGTACCCGTTGTGGTCGTCGGCGAGCTTCGCCCCGCCGACGCCGGCGCCGGTGTCGGCCTCGCACACCGCGCCGAACGCGCACGGCCGCGGCCCGGCCGGCGTGGGAGCGGGATATGCCGCACCCGGCGCGAGCACCGCCAGGCTGTCGACGTTCACATTGCCGGAGTCGCTCGCGGTGCGCACCAGGCGGATCTCGTGCCGGCCGGCGGCCAGGGTCAGCGGCACCGAGGCGAGCGCCCAGGTGTCCCAGTTCCCGGTCGGCGGCAGGCTCAGCGTGCCGGCCGCGACGCCGTCGACCGTGACGGTCAGCGTGCGGGTGACGTTCTGCCCGTCCCCGCCGGTGCTGTTCGCGTAGCGGACGGTCAGCTGCCGCGGGCCCGCGCCGGCCGGGGTGACGGCGAAGGCGGCCGAGGCGCCGGTCCCCTCGAACCCGGCCGCGAAGCCCTTTCCGGTGTAGTCACGATGGTCGGTGGCCGTGCCGAGCCCGGCGAGCGCGAGGTCCTCCGCCTCGCACAGCGCGCCGGCGACGCAGTCGGGAACGCCCCTGCCGGCCCAGGGTGCGGCGGTCACCGTCTGGCGGCCGGCTTTCAGCCGTACCGAAAGGTTGTCCTTGGTGAACGGACCGGAACCGACCCGGTAGCGCAGGGTGGCGGCGCCCGTGTCGATGGTCAGCCAGCCGTGCGCGACCCGCTGGGTGAAGCGGACCGGCGCGAAGTCGTCGCGGCCGACGACGGTGAAGGTCTCGGCGTCGGTGAAGCGGCCGCCGGCCGCGTACTCGGTTCGGATCAGGGTCGGCGAGAGGATCTGGAAACGGGCGTCGCCGGAGACGACGCTTCTCGGGTGCCTGTGGGTGGCCTGGGCGGACGTGGACGGGATCAGCGCCAGGCCGCCCGTCACCAGGGTCAGAGCGGTCGCCGCGGCGACCCTCCGTCGGACATGAGCACGCAACGGTTACTCCCCCATCGGTGGCGATGAGATCTTGTGGAGTCACGCTGTCATCGATGTTCGCTGATTGTCAATGGATCAAACAAACCCGTCAGTGCGAGCCGCGGGCCACCCGGTCGCCGCTGGCGCCCCGCAGGAAGTCCAGGTCGGCACCGGTGTTGGCCTGCCCGACCGTGTCGATGTAGAGGCGCTCCCAGCCACGCATCGGCGCCGCGTAGGACGTGGCGGCCTCGGCGGACGGCTCGCGGGTGGCCCACTCGGCCTCGGGCACGTCGACGTCGAGACGCCTGGCCGGCACGTCGAGGACGACGATGTCGCCGGTGCGGACCTTGGCGAGCGGGCCGCCCGCGGCGGACTCCGGGGAGACGTGCAGGACGACCGTTCCGTACGCCGTGCCGCTCATCCGCCCGTCGCACACCCGGACCATGTCGCGCACGCCCTGCGCCAGCAGTTTCGCGGGCAGCGGCAGGTTGGCGACCTCGGGCATGCCCGGATAGCCCTTGGGGCCGCAGCCGCGCAGCACCAGCACCGAGTCGGCGGTGACCGGCAGGGACGGGTCGTCGAGGCGGGCGTGCAGGTCCTCGACCGAGTCGAACACCACGGCCGGGCCGCGGTGCCGCAGCAGGTGCGGGGACGCGGCCGCCGGTTTGACGACCGCGCCGTCCGGGGCCAGGTTGCCGTAGAGCACGGCGATCCCGGCGTGCGCCCGCACCGGCTGCTCGCGCGGCCGGATCACCTCCCGGTCGTGGGCGACCGCCCCGGCCAGATGCTCGACCAGCGGCCGGCCGGTGACCGTGATCGCGGCCGGGTCGAGCAGGTCGCGGACCTCGGTGAGCACGGCGTGCAGGCCGCCGGCCCGGTACAGGTCGTCCATCAGGAACCGGCCGGCCGGCAGCAGGTCGACGAGCAGCGGCACGTCCGCGCCGACCCGGTCGAAGTCATCCTGGGTGAGCGGCACGCCGAGACGACCGGCGATGGCGAGCAGGTGCACCACGGCGTTGGTGGAGCCGCCGAGGGCTGCGAGCGCGACGATCGCGTTGTGGAACGAGCCGCGGGTGAGCACGCCGCTGGGCCGGCGACCGGCGTCGATCATCTCGACGGCGAGCACGCCGGTGGCGTGGGCCGCCTCCAGCAGACGGCTGTCCGGGGCCGGGGTGCCGGCGATGCCCGGCAGGGTCATCCCGAGCACCTCGGCGAGCAGGCCCATCGTCGAGGCGGTGCCCATCGTGTTGCAGTGCCCGCGGCTGCGGATCATCGAGGACTCGGAGCGCTGGAACTCGGCGGCCGGCAGCGTCCCGGCGCGGACCTCCTCGGACAGCTTCCACACGTCGGTGCCGCAGCCCAGCGGCACGCCGCGGAACGTCCCGGTGAGCATCGGGCCGCCCGGGACCACGACGGCGGGCAGGTCGACCGAGGCGGCGCCCATCAGCAGCGCCGGGATGGTCTTGTCACACCCGCCGAGCAGCACCACGCCGTCGATCGGGTTGGCGCGCAGCATCTCCTCGATCGCCATCGCGGCCAGGTTGCGCCAGAGCATCGCGGTCGGCCGCACCTGCGTCTCGCCCAGCGACACCACCGGCAGATTCAGCGGGATCCCGCCGGCCTGGTAGACGCCGTCGGACACGCTGCGCGCCACCTCGTTCAGGTGGGCGTTGCACGGGGTCAGGTCGGAGGCGGTGTTGGCGATCGCCACGTGCGGGCGGCCGGCGAACGCGTCGGCGGGCAGGCCGCGGCGCATCCAGGCACGGTGGATGTAGCTGTTGCGGTCATCCCCGGCATACCACTGCGCGCTGCGGCGTGGCTGCATGCCCGGATGCTAGCGCTCATGCCCGTCGATGCGGAACGATCGCGGCATGACGTCCGCGTTCACCGCCCGCCCGGTCGAGGCGGGGACCTGCACGCTCGGTGAGGGGCCGGTCTGGGACGGCGAGCGGCGGCGGCTGCTCTGGGTCGACATCGACGCCGGGGTCGTGCACCAGGGCGCGGTCGACGGTGCGGAGATCGTTCCGGCCGGGGTGTGGCGGTTCGGCGCCGAGGTGGGCGCGGTCGCCGTGGCGGCCGGTGGTGACCTGCTGGTCGCCGAGCGGGAGGTGCTCACCCGGGTCGGCGTCGACGGGACGCGGGCCGAGCTGGCCCGGGTGCTCGCGCCGGGGAGCACGAGCCGGCTCAACGACGGGGCGGTCGATCCGGCGGGCCGCTTCCTGGTCGGCAGCCTCGATCCGGCCGAGCGGTCCGGGACGGAGGTGCTGGTCCGGTTCGAGGACGGCGGGCTGACCACGATCGACGACGACCTGACGCTCTCCAACGGGCTGGCCTGGAGCCCGGCCGGTGATCGGTTCTACAGCATCGACTCCGTGCCCGGGGTTGTCCGGGTCCGGGACTACGACGCCGTCACCGGCGCGACCGGCGAGCGGCGGGAGGCGTTCCGGATCGGTGACGGGCTGCCCGACGGCATGTGCGCCGACGCGAACGGCAACCTGTGGATCGCGATCTGGGGCGGCGGGCGGGTGGAATGCCGTACCCCGGAGGGTGTCGTCCTGGCGACCGTGACCGTCGGCGCGCCGCACGTGTCCAGCGTCGCCTTCGCCGGGCCGGACCTGGATCTTCTCGTGATCACCACGGCGCGCACCGAGCACGACCCCGGCTCCGGACGGCTGTTCACCGCCCGGGTCGGCGTGCCGGGCCTGCCCACCGCCTACTGGGATCCGGCGCGCTGACGCCGCGAGGGCAGGGCCTCGATCACGCCGCCGCGGGCAGCGGGCCGGCGCCGGCCACCACGACCCGGTTGCGACCGGCCGCCTTGGCCGCGTAAAGCGCCTGGTCGGCGATCCGGGTCAGCTCGGCGACGTCGTCCGGCAGGCAGGCGACGCCGACCGAGACGGTGACCAGCACCAGGTCCATCACCGGGTAGGCGACCGCGACCGCCTGCGCCGGGCCGGTCGCACCGGCCGACAGCGGCACGATCAGGTAGACCCAGCCGAGCAGGCTGGCCGCGACCGCGACCACGGTGGCGTCACCACCGGCGCCAGCAGGAGCACACCCATGCCGGACCCCTCCCGGAGAAAAAGCAGACCCTTTCCGTTCGGCAGTCCGCCCGCCGCGTGAAGTCCCGCCCGGTTGCGGTCCGGTTGTACCGCAGATCAACCCCGCTTTGGGGTACGTCCGGGGCGCGCGCTCCGGGCGTACCGTCAAGCGGCTCTCACCGGAGGCCGCGGCGGACCCGGCGGCGGGCGGCGATCCAGTCCGGTTGGCTACAGATCGATGCTTGTCGTCGTGGGGTGCGGGACCGTTTGCGGATGAAGAAGCTGCTGTTCGTCGCCATGCTCGTGGCCGGCGTGGGAGCCGGCACACCGGCGGTCGCTGAGGTGAAGCGGCCGGACATCGACAGCGTCCGCGTCTGGAACGAGCTCGCGCTCACCGCGGTCCGCACCACCCGGGCGACCGACGCGGACGCCGCCCGCCTGTACGCGATGGTCGACGTCGCGATCTACGACGCGACGAACGGGCTGCGTTCCGGACATGGTCGCCGCGCCCCGGCGCTGATCGGCGGCAGCGGGCCGCACGGCGCGGATCCGCAGGCCGCGGCGGCGTCCGCGGCGCACGCGGTGCTGGTGCGCGCCGACGCCGACCGCACCGCCACCTATGACGCGCAGCTCGCCGCCGACCTGGCCGCGCTCGGGCCGGGCGTGCCGGTGACCCGCGGCGCGGCGTGGGGTGACCAGGTCGGCGCGGCGGTCGTCGCGGCCCGCGCCGACGACGGATACCGGCCGGTGGAGACCCAGGCCGCCGGCGCCGGGCCGGGGGTGTTCCGGGCCGACTGGTCCGGCACGCAGTACCGCGACGTGCGCCCGTTCGGCGTGGAGGATCCCGCGCGCTACCTTCCCGGCGCGCCGCCGGCGCTGACCAGTGAGGCGTACGCGCAGGCGTTCACCGAGGTCAAGGTGCTGGGCGACGCCGCTGTCCCGGCGCCGGACCTGCTCGCCACGTTCCAGTTCTGGTCGCTGCCGGCCGGCAGTGACCAGCCGCCCGGCGAGTGGCTGCGGATCGCGCTGACCGTCTCCGGCCAGCGGCATCTGCCGCTCGGCGAGCAGGCACGGCTCACCGCGCTGCTGACCATGGCGCTGGCCGACACCACGGTGGTGACGGTGGCGACCAAGTACACCTACCGGCACTGGCGGCCGACGACCGCGATCCGGGAGGCCGACACCGACGGCAACCCGGCCACCGAGCCGGATCCGGCGTGGACGTCGCGGGCCGGCGCCGTGGGCGGATCGCCGGAGTGGGTGTCCGGGCACAGCTCGTACAGCGGGGCGGGGGCGGCGGTGCTGGCCGGATTCTTCCGCACCGACCGGATCCCGTTCACCCACACCACGGACTCGGCGCCGGGCGGCCTGCCGCGCAGCTATCCCGGTTTCTCCGCGGCGGCGGCCGAGGCGGGCCGGTCCCGGATCTACGGCGGGCAGCACTTCGCCTTCAGTGACCGGGCCGGGCAGACGATCGGCCGGGGCGTCGCGACGGAGGTGCTGGCCACCAGGCTGCTGCCTACGTAGGTTTCCCGAGCGCCTTTCGCAGGAGCCCGGCCAGTTGGGCCTGCTCCTGCAGGGACAGGTTGGAGGCGGCCGTGCGGGCGAACTCGAACGTCTCCTCGAAGGCGGCGTTGAGCTCGTCCCCGGCCGCGGTCCGGTGCAACTGGCGGGAGCGGCGATCGTCCGGGTTGGCGTGCCGCTCGACCAGCTCGCGGGCCTCCAGGCGGATGACGATCTGGGTGATGTTGGAGGCGTCGCAGCCGAGCTCGTCGGCCAGCTCGCGCATCCCCCGCGGCCGGGAGATCCGGCCCAGCACACAGGCCTGCGCGACGCTCATCCCGTGCTGCTCCGCCGCGGTCTCGTAGGCGCGATCGTAGGCATCGACGAAGTCGAACATCGCACGCTCGGCCTCCGTCGACGCGGAGACGGGCCCGGAGGGAACGGCCATGCCGGCGATTCTAACACTTGATTGACTCAAGCAATTGTGCCACCGTAATGCTTGAGTCAATCAAGCATCTGCGGAGGTGCCACCATGCCCCATCTCTTCGAGCCGATCACGCTCGGCAAACTCCACCTGCCGAATCGCCTGTTCATGGCGCCGATGACGCGGAGCCGCGCGTCGGCCGCCGGCGTCGTCACGCCGCTGACCGCGGAGTACTACCGGCAGCGGGCCGGCGCGGGCCTGATCATCAGCGAGAGCATCCAGCCCAGCGTGCTCGGGCAGGGCTACCTCGGGACGCCCGGGCTGCACACCGCCGACCAGGTCGAGGGCTGGCGCGCCGTCACCGACGCGGTGCACGAGCGGGACGGGCGCATCTTCGCCCAGCTCACCCACACCGGCCGGATCGGTCACCCCATCCTGTACCCGAACGGCGAGCTGCCGGTGGCGCCGTCCGCGGTCGCGTCCGGCGAGCAGCTGTTCAGCCCCGACGGGATGCTCGACCACCCGGTGCCCCGGGAGCTGACGATCGAGGACATCCGCGCCACGGTCGCCGACTTCGCGGCAGCGGCACGCAACGCCGTCGACGCCGGCTTCGACGGGGTGGAGCTGCACGGCGCGAACGGCTACCTGATCCACCAGTTCCTGGCCGACAACACCAACGTGCGGACGGACTCGTACGGCGGCTCGGTGGCGAACCGCATCCGTTTCGCGGTCGAGGTCGCCGCCGCGGTGGCCGACACCATCGGCGCCGATCGCACCGGGATCCGGCTGTCCCCGGGAAGCCCGGTCAACAACATCCGGGAGGATGACCCGGCGCCGCTGTACCTCGCCCTGCTGGCCGAGCTCGACCTCGCGTACGTGCACCTGCTCGAGGCCGGCGACCGGGACCTGACCGAGCGGCTGCGAGCGGCGTGGCCGGGCACCTTCCTCCTGAACCCGCACCCGGCGCCGGACGCGTTCCCGGCCTCGGCCGAGACCGCCGCCGAGGCGGTCGAGTCCGGGGTGGCCGATGCCGTGACGCTGGCGACGTTGTGGCTGGCCAACCCGGATCTGGACGTCCGGATCAGGGCGGGCGGGCCGTTCAACACCGCCGATCCGGCGACGTTCTACGGCGGCGACCAGGCCGGTTACACCGACTACCCGGTGCTGGGCCGGTGACGCACGCACTCGTGGTCCTCGCCCACCCGCGCGCGGACTCGCTGACCGCGGCCACGGCGGCGCGCACCCGCGACACGCTGCTCGCCGACGGGCGTACCGTCGACTTCCTGGACCTGTACGGGGAGGGCTTCGACCCGTCGCTGCGCCCCGACGACGAACCCGACTGGGCCGACGCCGCCAAGGAGTACTCGGCCGAGGTGCGCGCGCACATGGCCCGGGTCGCCGCGGCGGACGAGATCGTCGTGGTCTTCCCGGTCTGGTGGTTCGGGCTGCCGGCCATCGCCAAGGGCTGGGTCGACCGGGTGTGGAACCGGGGCTTCGCGTACGAGCCGTCCACCCTGCACGGCAAGCGGATCACCTGGGTCGGGCTGGCGGGCGGCTCCGCGGCCGAGTATGCCGCCCAGGGCCTCGACGAGATCCTCGACCGGCAGCTGCGGGTCGGCATCTCCGAGTACTGCGGGATAACCGACGTGACCGTGCACCTGATCTACGACACCCTCACCGAGCCGCAGGTGGTGAACGTCAGGTCAGCCGGCCCAGCAACCACTCCCGCGACGCCGTGTTCTCCGTGAGCTCGGCGGCGCGGGCGTAGGCCGCCGACGCCTCATCGGTGCGGCCCAGGCGGCGCAGGAGATCCGCCCGCACCGCCTGGTACACGTGATAGTCGTCCAGGGCGAGGCCGTCCACGATCCCGAGCGCCGGCTCCGGGCCGTGCACCTCGGCGACCGCCACCGCCCGGTTCAGCGCGACGACCGGGCTGGGCGCGGTGGCGGCCAGCAGGTCGTACAGCTGGAGGATCTGTGACCAGTCGGTGCGCGCGGCACTCGGAGCGTCACTGTGCACGGCGTTGATCGCGGCCTGGATCTGGTAAGGCCCCGGGCGGTTGCGGCGCAGGCACTCCCGCACGATCGCCTGCCCCTCGGCGACCAGGGCCCGGTCCCACCGCGAGCGGTCCTGGTCGGCGAGGAGCACCGGGGTGCCGTCCGGGGCCGTGCGGGCGTTCCGGCGGGACGCGACGAGCAGCATCAACGCGAGCAGGCCGTGCGCCTCCGGCTCGTCCGGCATCAGCTCGACGAGCAGCCGGCCGAGCCGGATCGCCTCGGCGCACAGGTCGTCCCGGACCAGCGCGTCACCGGACGAGGCCAGGTAACCCTCGTTGAAGATCAGGTAGACGACCGCGAGCACGCCGCGCAGCCGCTCCGGCAGGTCGGCCTCGGCGGGGATCCGGTACGGGATGCCCGCGTGCCGGATCTTGGCCTTGGCCCGCACGATCCGCTGGGCCATCGTCGCCTCCGGCACCAGGAACGCCCGCGCGATCTCGGCGGTGGTGAGCCCGCCGAGCAGCCGCAGCGTCAACGCGACCCGGACCGGCAGGGCGAGGGCCGGGTGGCAGCAGGTGAAGACGAGCCGCAGCCGGTCGTCCGAGAACGGCCCGGTCACCGGCTCGTCGTCACCCATCGCCATCGCGAGCGCCTCCTTCTCCACCCCGACCTTGGCCCGGCGCAGCCGGTCGATCGCCCGGTTGCGGGCGGTGGTGAGGATCCAGCCGGTCGGGCTCGGCGGCCGGCCCTCCACCGGCCAGCGCCGCACGGCCGCGGCGAACGCGTCCTGCACCGCGTCCTCGGCGAGATCGAGATCGCCGAAGGCGCGGGTCAGGATCGCGACCGCGCGGCCGTACTCCTGGCGATAAAGCTCCTCGACGGTCATGACGCGATCGGGCGGACCTCGATCGGCAGCGTCGTCACGTCGGCCATCCGGCGGGCCCACCGGAGGGCGGCGTCGAGGTCGGGCGCCTGGATGACGGTGAATCCGCCCAGGTGCTCCTTGCCCTCGGTGAACGGCCCGTCGGTGACGAGGTCCTGGCCGTCTCGCACCCGGACCACCGTCGCCGTCTCCGGAGCGTGCAACCCCGCGGCGAACACCCAGGCGCCGGCCGCCCGCAGATCGTCGTTGAGCCGCTGAAGACCCTGCATGATCGGGTCGAGCACCTCGGCGGGCGGCCGGCCGCCGTCGGGCTGGTAGACGCTCAGTAGATACTGCTTCATGCCGTCCTCCCGGCCGAATCCAAACGTGTGAGCGGGCTGTCCATCATGTCCTCCTCGGATCGCGGTTTCGCCTTCTGTACGAACGGCGCGCCGCCGGATCGACACTCGCGGGACGAAGAACTCAGCCGGGGCTCGAAGCGGCCGAAAAGAGTTCCATGCCGCTACGTCTGGCACGGGTGTGCACCGCGACGACGGTGATCGTGCTCCTCGCCGGCTGCGGCCCCCGCGCGGCGGAGAAGCCGGCCGGCCCGGAGCCGTCACCGGTCCTGCCGCCGGCCGGCACCGTCGTGCCGAGTTCCGCCCCCGGCCTGCTGGGCCCGGACAACATCGGTGTGCCTGAGTAGGCTCAGCCCGGTTCGGCTGTCGGTGGATCAGGATCGCCAGGCGCCGGGCGGGTGCTCCGGCACCGTCAGGTCGGCGACGACACCGAAATGGTCACTGGCCCAGATGTCGTCCACCGGTTCGGCGAACGCCAGCCGGCAGTCGGCGACGTCGAGGGTCGGTCCGTGCACCCCGCATCGGACCATGACGTAATCGATGCGGCGGCCCGATTCCAAGGACATCTCACCGGACCGCACCAGCGGGTTGACCGGTGTGAAGGTGTGGCCCGGGTCGGTCGGATGCGCCGCCGCCCACGCGTCGCGGTACGCGACGCTGATGCCGTGCAAGGACTGCTTGCCGGTCCAGAATCGCACGCTCGCCGAGTCGGGCTCGTCGTCGAAGTCCCCCGCCAGGACCACGTGCACGGCGCGGCCGGCAACCTGCTCCTCGACGCCCCGGGCGCAGGCGACGGCCTGCGACTCACGCTCCGCGGCATAGCCGGCCTGCCAGGCCGGCTTGTGGTGGACGAACACGACGGGGCCGATCGGTGACGGCATCTCGATCTCGCCGATCACTGCCGCGCTCCACGGCAGGTCCACCCGATCGGTGACCCGCAGATCGATCTCGCGCACCGAGGTGACAGGCCACCGGCTCGCGAAGGCGGCTCCGACACCGTCGCTCGATCGCTGGGAGTGGTGCACGACGTGATAGCTCTCGCCGAGCAGCTCCGCGACCTCACCGACGGCCACTTCCTGCAAGGCGATCACATCGGGCCGCCACCTCGCGATCCCCGCCCTCAGCACCGGACGCCGCCGGTCCCATCGGGCGTGCTCGGGCGCGAGCAGGTTGACCGTCATGATCCTCAGCCGTCCCGGCGCGCCTACCTCGAAGCCACTCATGAAGTTCATATACCCGGACGCCGGCCTCTGCGGCCGGCAACAAATCAGACCAAAAATGACATCCCTGCTAAGGGTATGGAATACCGGACGATAGACGGCTATCGTGATACCGCCCGCGCCGTTCCCCCCGTGACGGCGCGGGCCCCTCCTTCTGCGGGCGCAGCGCACTATCGGCGACGGCCGGGCCAGGATGACCGGGTGAGGTGCCAGGCGGCCGGGAGGACTCCGGCGGCGATCAGCACCTTCAGGGCGTCGCCGAGCAGGAACGGCACCAGACCTGCTCGGAGCGCGGTGGCGGCGGTCAGGTGCAGGGACACCGCCAGCCAGGAGACGCCGACGGCATAGATGATCAGGTTGCCGAGGAGCATGGCGAGGATCGTGCGCCAGGCGGTGCGGCCGGCGCCGCGGCGAGCCAGGGCACCGACGACCGCCGCGGCGGCGATCATGCCGAGGAGGTAGCCGAAGGTGGCGCCGGTGAGGCCGGACCCGCCGGCGGCGAACCAGGGGACACCGGCCAGGCCGGCGACGACGTAGACCAGGGACGCCGCCGAGCCGCGCCACGGGCCCAGGGCGGCGGCGCAGAGCAGGACGGCCAGGGTCTGGCCGGTGACCGGGACCGGGCTGCCCGGGACGGGCACGGCGATCTGCGCGGACAGGCCGATGAGAGCGGCGCCGCCGGTCACCAGGAGGACGTCGGCACCGCGGACCCGGGTGAGCAGCAGGTCGCCGAGGACGTAGCGGGGCGCGTGCAGGGCGAGCGAGTTCATCGGGACTCCTCGGGAAACGCGGTGGACACGGACGACAGGTAGGCGCGCCAGCCGCCGTGAGCGGTGATGTCCACGGCGTCGGCGGTGGCCACCGGCTCGCAGAGGAAGCCGGTGACGGTCGTGCCGTCCTCCAGGTCGACCGGGCCGAGCACCATCGGGCTCGGCAGCGCCGCGAGGAACCGGCCCAGCGCGGCCGGTGGCAGCTCCCACAGCTCGCCCTCGATCGCGGCGCCCGAGGCGGCGACCCGGACCAGGCCCGGCTTCGGCGGATCGGTGGGCAGCGCGTGCAGGCGATATCGCGGGGCGGTCCGGACCGTCCGCACGAACCGGCCGCCCGGCGAGGTGAGCTGGTGGTTGAGCGGCTGCCCGGTCAGGTGCGCGCCCACCACCAGCAACGGGAGGCCGCTGGTGGGCGTACCGTCAATCGGGTTGTCGCCGAGGACGCGGGCCGCGACGTCGGCGGCGACCGCGTCCGCGGATCCCCTGGCGATGATCTGGACGCCGAAGGCGGCCGGGACGGCGACGGCGCTGAGCCCGAACAGGTTGCAGAAGTTGGTGTAGGTGCCGAGCGCCGTGTTGACGCCGATCGGATCGGCGGCGACCTCGGCGATCGTCGGATGCGCCGGCGCGGTCGGCAGCAGCAGCGCGTCGGCGTCACCCCACTCGGCCATCGCCTCGGCGCGCAGCCGGTCGAGCCGTTCGGTATCGGTCACCAGCACGTGGGCCGGGATGTCACGGGCGGCCCGGATGATCGCGCCGACGGTCGGGTCGACCGCGTCCGGATGCGCGTCGATGAACGCTCCGACCGCGGCGTAGCGTTCCGCGACGAAGCCGCCGTTGTAGAGCAGCTTGGCGGCGGCCAGGAACGGGGCCAGCCGGATCGGGCGCAGCCGGGCGCCGGACGCTTCGAGGTCCTTCGCCACCTGGTCGAACGCGTCGAGCCAGTCCGGTGACAGGCCGGTCAGCTCGGTTCGGTCCGGGACCGCGACGACGGGGTGCGGCGGGGCAGCGGGTGACGGCGCCGACGCGCTCATGATGCCGAGCGCCTGGCGGCCCTCGTCGAGGGTACGGGCGAAAACGGTCACGCAGTCGAAGCTGCGGCAGGCGGGCACCACCCCGTCGGTGGGCACCAGGCCCGGGGTGGGTTTCATGCCGACGATGCCCTGGAACGCCGCCGGCACCCGGCCCGACCCGGCGGTGTCGGTGCCCACGCCCAGATCGGCGATGCCGAGCGCGACGACCACCGCGGAGCCGGAGCTGGAGCCGCCGGAGACCCGGGACGGGTCGCGGACGTCGCGGACCGCCCCGTACGGGCTGCGGGTGCCGACCAGTCCGGTGGCGAACTGGTCCAGGTTGGTCTTGCCGAGGATCAGCGCGCCCGCGTCGACCAGCCGCTGGACGGCGGTGGCGCTGACCGCCGGCTGGTAGGCGTACGCCGGACAACCCGCCGTCGTCGGCAACCCCGCCACGTCGATGTTGTCCTTGACCGCCACGAGCTTCCCGGCCAGCGGCAGTTCCTCCCCGGCCGCGAGCCGGGCCTCCACCACGGCCGCGTCGGCGAGCACGTCGGCCACCGGTCGCAGCGTGATCCAGGCTTCCGGCCGCTCGTCGAGGGCGAGCCGGTCGTACGCCGCGCGTACCCGGTCGGTAGGTCTCATGCCAGCACCACCAGCGGACTGCCCGGCGCGACCTGCGCGCCCGGGGTGACGAGGATGTCGGTGACCGTCGCGTCCCGAGGCGCGGTCACGACGGTCTCCAGCTTCATGGCTTCCAGGGCCAGCAGCGGCTGCCCGGCCGTGACCCGGTCGCCGGGCCGCACGTCGACCCGCCAGACGCTGGACACGAACGGCGCTTCCACCAGGGCCCCGCCCTCCGGCACGACCACCTGTCCGGCGGCCGGCGCCGGCTCCGGCTCGGGCCGCGGATCGAACTCCCCGGCGGCCGCCCACGCCTCGCGCTCGGCGCCGAACGCGGCCGCCTGCCGCGCCCGGAAATCGGCGATCGAGTCCGCGTTCGCCGTCAGGAAGTCCTCATGGTCGGCGAGCCGGAACGTGCCGTCGTCGATGCGCAGGCGGTGCCGCCCGGCGGCCATGTCGGCCCGCAGGTCGAGCAGCTCCTCGGCGCCGACCGGATACCACTGGATCCGGTCGAAGTGGCGCAGCAGCCACGGGTCGCCGGCCTCCCGCTGCCAGCGCGACCAGACCTGCACGGTACGCCCGACGAACTGGTACCCGCCCGGCCCCTCCATGCCGTAGATGCACAGGTACGCCCCGCCGATCCCGACCGCGTTCTCCGGAGTCCAGGTGCGCGCCGGGTTGTACTTCGTGGTCACCAGCCGGTGCCGGGGGTCGAGCGGGGTCGCCACCGGCGCGCCGAGGTAGACGTCGCCGAGCCCGAGCACGAGATAGCTGGCGTCGTAGACGGTCCGGTACACGTCGTCGACCGAGTCGAGGCCGTTGACCCGGCGGATGAACTCGATGTTCCACGGGCACCACGGCGCGTCGTCGCGCACCCCGGCCATGTAGCGGGCGATCGCCTCCCGGGTGGCCGGGTCGTCCCAGGACAGCGGCAGGTGCACGGTCCGGCTGGGCACCGCCAGGTCGCGGGTGGCGGGCAGCTCGATCGAGCGCACCACGTCGAGCAGCTTGCGCACCGGCAGCACCGCCGGGTCGACGTGGATCTGCAGCGACCGGATGCCCGGCGTCAGGTCGACCACGCCCGGCAGGCCCTCGGCGCGCAGCCGGTCCATCAGCGCGTGGCCGCGCATCCGCAGGCCCAGGTCGAGGGTCATCGGCCCGTACTCGACGAGCAGGTTGTCGTCGCCGGAGCGCCGGTAGGTGACGTCGTCGGCCCGGGCGAGGACGCCGTCGTCGCGCGTCCTGATCAACGGCGTGAAATCAAGATCATTTACGGGTACGAAGCGGACCGTGTCGCCCGGGCTCAGCTGCCCGAGCTTCCACCGTTCCGAGGTGAGCACCGTGGCCGGGCAGACGAAGCCGCCGAGACTGGGCCCGTCGGGCCCGAGAATGATCGGCACGTCGCCGGTGAAGTCGATGGCGCCGACCGAGTAGGGGGTGTCGTGGATGTTGGACGGGTGCAGCCCTGCCTCGCCGCCGTCGGTCCTGGCCCAGCGGGGTTTCGGGCCGATCAGGCGGACTCCGGTGCGTGCCGAGTTGAAGTGCACCTGCCACTCGGCGGCGTAGAAGGCGTCGATGTCCTCGCGGGTGAAGAACTCCGGGGCGGCGTGCGGGCCCTCGGTTACCTTGATCTGCCAGTCGTGGCCGATCTCCGGCGGCTTCGCAACGGATATTTCGGCTTTTGTCTCATTGAAGGCGGAGCGGAGCACGTCCCCGACCCGCAACGTCCGCCCACCGTGCCCCCCGAACTGTCCGAGAGTGAACGTCGCCGCGCTCCCCAGATAGCGCGGCACGTCCAGGCCCCCGGCGACCAGCACATAGGCCCGCAGCCCACCCTCGGTCGCCTTCCCGACGTCGAGCACCGCACCCGCCGGCACCACCACCGGCTCCCACTGCGGCACCGGTTGCCCGTCGACGCTCACCGGCACCGGCGCCCCGGTCACACAGACGGTGGTCGCCGCGCTGAACCGCAGCGCCGGCCCGTCCACCGTGCACTCCAGGCCGGGCGCGCCCTCCTCGTTGCCGAGGATCCGGTTGCCCAGCCGGAAGGACCGATCGTCCATCGGCCCGGACGGCGGCACACCGACCTCCCACAGCCCGATCCGCCCCGGCCAGTCCTGCACCGTGGTCATCGTGCCGCCCCGCTCGACGACGATCCGCGGCTCCGTGTCGTGCACGCCGGCCAGCGTCGCGGTCGAGTGCGTCGCCGCCAGGACCCGCGGTTCCGCCACCGCGGCCCGCAGCAGCCCGAGGTTGGTCTCGATCCCGTCGACCCTGGCGCTGCGCAGGGCCGCGCGCAGGTTGGCGAACGCCTCGTCCCGGGTCGCCCCGGAGACGATCACCTTGGCCAGCATCGGGTCGTAGGCGGTGCTCACCTCGGTCCCGGCCGCCACCCAGCCGTCCACGCGGACCTCGCCGGGAAAGGCCACGTCGGTGATCAGCCCGGCACTGGGCCGGTGACCCTGCGTCGGATCCTCGGCGTAGACGCGGGCCTCGACAGCCACCCCGCTCGCCCGCCGCGGCTCGTCGAGCATGCCCGCGTCGCCCTGCGCCAGGCGCAGCATCCACTCCACCAGGTCGATCCCGAAGATCTCCTCGGTGACCGGGTGCTCGACCTGCAGCCGCGTGTTCACCTCCAGGAACGACGCCTGCTCCCGGGCCGCGTCGTAGACGAACTCGACGGTTCCCGCTGACCGATATTCAACAGACGAGCAGAGTGCCGTGGCCGCCGCGTGCAGTTGCTCCCGCACGGCGTCCGGCAGGCCGGGCGCGGGCGCCTCCTCGATCACCTTCTGGTTGCGCCGTTGCAGGCTGCAATCCCGGTCCCCGAGCGCCACCACGCGTCCGGCCCCGTCGCCGAAGACCTGCACCTCGACGTGCCGGGCCGACTGCACGAACCGTTCGAGGAACACTCCCCCGCTACCGAAGTTCGCGACCGCGAGCCGCTCGACCCGATCGAACGCGGCCGCCAGGCCGGCCGCGTCGTGGCAGGCCTGCATGCCGATGCCGCCACCCCCACCGGTTGCTTTCAGCATCACGGGATAGCCGATCCGCTCGGCCGCCGCAAGGGCCTCGTCCAGGCCGGACAGCAGCCCGGTGCCCTCGATCATCGGAACGCCGGCCTGGCGGGCCAGGTCCCGGGCGGTGTGCTTGGCGCCGAACGCGGTCAGCTGCGCCGGCGTCGGCCCGACGAAGGCCAGCCCGGCCGCCTCGACGGCGGTGGCGAACGCGGCGTCCTCGGAGAGGAAGCCGTACCCGGGGTGCACGGCGCCGGCGCCGGTGGACAGCGCGGCGTCGAGCACCCGGTCGACCAGCAGATAGCTCTCCCGGGCCGGGGCCGGTCCGAGCCGGACGGCCACGTCCGCCATCCGGACGTGCGGGGCGGCGCGGTCGGCGTCGGAGAAGACCGCGACGGTCTTCAGCCCCATCCGGGCGGCGGTGCGGATGATCCGGCAGGCGATCTCGCCGCGGTTGGCGATCAGCAGGGTGTCGAACACGCGTCAGCCCTCCGCGACGAGCATGCGGACCGGCGTCGGGTCGAAGCCGTTGCACGGGTTGTTGATCTGCGGGCAGTTCGACACCAGGACCAGCACGTCCATCTCGGCGCGCAGGGTCACGGTCAGGCCGGGCGCGGAGATGCCGTCGACGATGCCGAGGCTGCCGTCCGGGTCGACCGGCACGTTCATGTACCAGTTGATGTTGCTGACCAGGTCCCGTTTGCCGAGGCCCCAGCGGCTGCCCTCGATCAGGAAGTTCTCCACGCAGGCGTGCTGGTGCTTGGTGTGCTGGCCGTACCGGAGGGTGTTGCTCTCCCGGCTGCACGCCCCGCCGACCGTGTCGTGCCGGCCCACCTCGTCGGCCACCACCGTCATCAGCGGGTTGCCCTCGCTGGAGCGCAGCACGCTGCCGGTGGTCAGGAAGATGTTGCCCTGCGCGGCGATCGTGTCCGGCGCCGAGTACCGCTCGGCGGTGTCGTGCGCGTTGTAGATCAGGCAGTCGACGGCCTGGTTGCCCTCCAGGTCCTCGATGGTCAGCGTCTGACCCTTTCTGATCACCGCGGACCACGGCGCGCGGGCCTGGACGATCGTCATGCGAGCCCCCTGGAGGCGAGGTAGTCGGCGGTGTTGAGCAGGGCCCGCTCGCCTTCCGGTGTGCGGGCATCGCGCGGTTCGCCCGGCCTTGCGGGACGAGCGGTTATCCGTACGGGTGAGCAGGTGTATTCCTCGCGCGGGTCGAGCGGGTGCGGAACGTTGACGAGCAGCACCGTGACCGGCATCTCCGCTCGCAGCTCGACGACGGCACCGGGTCCCGCCGAGCCGAGCCAGGTGAAGCCGCCGTCCGCGCCGACCCGCACACCCTGGAAGAAGGAGATGCTCGGCGGCAGGTCCCGGCGGGTCAGCCCGTGCTTGGCGGCGGCCAGGGTGAACAGCTCACGGCCGGCCGGAGTGGCGCTGTGCGGGCTGCCGTCGCCGTACCGTAGGGAGTTGCTCTTGAGGGTCGTGGTCCCGCAGAAGGTGTCCGACCGCTCCCGATCACCGGCCGTGACCGTGGCGAGGGCGCGCCCCTGGTCGGACAGGAGCAGGTGCCCCTCCCCCACGTACGCCTGCCACAGCACCTTGACGGTGTCGGCGACGTTGAGGCGCTCCCACGGCTCGTCGGCGTTGAACAGCAGCACCGAGACACAGGCGTCGCCGTAGAGATCGGTCAGCCGCAGCGTGGTCCCACGGGCCAGCCGCTTGCTCGCGTAGCCGCCGCCGGGGACGGTCTCGTCCCAGGTCAGCCCGTCCCCGGCCGGGACGGTCGGCATGCACTCGACGACGGTGCCGCCCTGGGCGCGGGCGTGCTCCCGCGCCCCGGTGGTGGTGGCGGTGCTCATGCCGGCTCCCCCTCGGTGACGACGGCCGGGACGGCGGCCGGGAACGCGGGCAGGTGCAGCGACAGCGCGCGGGTGCGGTACCGCAGGTAGGCCAGCCCGCCGGCGACCAGCGCGCCGCCGACGAAGAGCAGCGAGAAGTAGTGCAGGTACCAGTGGGCGCCGGCCGGGTCGTAGACCTCCGGGCGCGGCCAGCCCAGGTTGAGGATCATGCCGAGGCCGTAGAGGACGGCGACGACGTTGACCACGATCCCGGCCTTGCCGAGCGAGAAGAGCTTGCCGCCGCGCTCGGTGGTGGCGGCCTCCGCGCCGGACGGCCGGCCCTTGATCCGGCGGATCAGCAGCGGGACGGTGACCAGGGCGTAGGCCAGGTAGAGCAGCACGATGCAGACGCTGGTCAGCGCGGTGAACAGGGCCGCCTGCCCGATGTTGACGAGCAGGACCCCGGCCGCGCCGGCGCCGACCACGATGGCCGGCAGCGCCGGGGTGCCGGTGCGCGGGTTGACCTTGCTGAGCGCGGCGGAGAACGGCAGCACCCCGTCGCGGGCCATCGAGAAGACCATCCGGCTGCCGGCGGTCTGGATCGCCAGGGTGCAGACCGCGACCGCGATGGCCACGTCGACCAGCAGGATCTTCCCGCCGGTCTCGCCGAGGCGGCTGGTCAGCACGTAGGGCAGGCCCTCGGTGGCGAGCCGGCCGTCGGTCAGGCTCGGCGCGGCCATCAGCGCGACCAGCAGCATCAGCCCACCGCCGATGCCGGAGGCGGCGAGCGCCCGCAGGATCGTCCGGGGTGCGGTGTGCCGCGGGTCGCGGGTCTCCTCGCTGAGCTCGCCGGCGCTGTCGAAACCGACCACCACGTACGCCGCCATCAGCGCCGACACCAGGAACGGGCCGACGTACGACGCGCCGCTGCCCATGCCGCCGGTGTCGAACACGACGCCCGGCCCGCGCTCGACGTTGAACAGCAGCAGCACGACCACCGCGACCACGCCGATGATCTCCAGGGTCACCCCGGTGCTGTTGATGATCGCCATGAGCCGGACCCCGATGACGTTCACCAGCGTGGTCAGCACGATCAGGATCGATCCCAGGAGCACGGCGTTGGTGGCGCCGCTGGTCGAGGTCAGCGCCGGGTCACCGCCGACGGGCTGGAAGCCGGACCAGATCTGCGGCAGCACCACCTGGAGCGCGATCGCCGCGGCCGCGACCGTGACGATCTGCGCGATGATCATGATCCAGCCGGCGAACCAGCCGACCGTGGCGTTGGAGAGCCGGCGTGACCACTGGTAGATGCAGCCGGAGAGCGGGTAGCGCGCGGCCAGCTCGGCGAAGGTGAGCGCCACCATGAACTGGCCGAAGAAGACCAGCGGCCAGGTCCAGAAGAACGCCGGGCCGCCGAACGAGAAGCCGAAACCGAAGAGCTGGAAGACCGTGGTGAGGATGGAGACGAAGGAGAACCCGGCGGCGAACGAGGCGTAGCTGCCGATGCTGCGGCGCAGCTCCGGCTGGTATCCGAAGCCGCGCAGGTCAGCGGCGTCAGTGAGGGAAGTGGTCATACCGTCTCCCGGAGGTCCGGCGAATACCTGTCGGTTGACAGATTCTTCGACCGGCGATCGACGGTGGTTTCTCGTCCGTAAACCTTGGGTTACCAACGAATCCGGGTCGAGGCACTTGACTCACCTTGTACCGGCTTGCCCAGGCTCACGGCAACCGAGCTGCACTCAGCGCCGGCGCGGGCGGGTCGATGGGTCAGACATCGCGGGCACCCGTCTCGCTCCGTTCGCGCACGATGCGCGGGCGGCATGGTCGAGGCCGCGACGGTTCCCATCATGTACGACGGCGCTGTCACCGGGGTCCTGGAGTTCTACGGCAAGCGGCCGCTACCCGCGTTCGCCAGCGACAAGTGGGCGGCGATCACCCGGATCGCCGTGCTCGCCGGCCTGTACGCGGTCGCGACGTCCCGACTGCACGAGACCCTCGGTGACCAGGCCGCGGTCACGACCGTCGTCGGCGAGGTCGGTGAGGCCCTCGACCAGCAGTCCGCGATCCGGGCCGCGCTCGACCGGGTGCGCACCGCGTTCGGGTGGGCGTACGGCTCGTACTGGGCGCTCGACACGGCCGAGCAGGTGCTGCGGTTCGGGTATGAGTCCGGTTCCGCCGGCGAGGAGTTCCGCAAGGTCACTCTCGCCGCCTCCTTCGCCCAGGGCGTCGGCCTGTCGGGGCGGGCATGGCGGTCCCGGGACCTGGTGTTCGTTCGCGACCTGGCCGAGGTGACCGACTGTGTCCGGGCGCCCGCGGCACAGCGGGCCGGTGTGCGGTCCGGGGTGTGCTTCCCCATCATGGACGGCTCCACCGTGATCGGGACGATGGACTTCTTCACCACCGACAGCATCGAACTGAGCGAATCACGGGCCGCCGCGTTGCGTAACGTGCAACAGCTGGTATCGCAGCGCATGTCGGTGCTGCGCCGGGAGGAGAGCGACGCCGCCAAGGCGCGCCAGCTGCTGGACACCGTCGCGGAGCTGCGCGCGGCCTCCGAGGACGCCGGCCGGGTGGCCAACCTCGCCTCGAGCGGCTCCCAGGCGATGAAGTCCGAGGTGCAAGCGCTCTCGGACGCGTCAGCGGCGGTCGATGACGTCATCAAAATCATCTCGTCGATCGCGGAGCAGACGAACCTGCTGGCGCTCAACGCGACGATCGAGGCCGCACGTGCCGGCGAGGTCGGCAAGGGCTTCGCGGTCGTGGCCAGCGAGGTCAAGGACCTCGCCCGGGAGACGGCCGAAGCCACCCAGAAGGTGACCGAACAGATCGCCGGAATTCAGAGCTCCAGCAAGGCGGTCGCCGAGGGCATTCACACCGCCAACGACACCATCGGGCAGCTCGACACGGTGCAGGCCCGGATGAACCGGGTCCTGCAGCGGCAGGCCGACATGGCGGCCGCGTTCTGATCGTGACGTGTCGCTCCGGCCGGAGTCGCCTCACCGCCCGGCACATCCCGCGGGCCGGGCGCGCCGCGGAGGCGGATCCGCGGGCTGGTGGGGTGCGGGGCGGTGGCCGGGCTGGCACGCTGAGGTGATGGAGTCGGTTTGGGACTACCCGCGCCCGCCGCGCGTGGAGCGCACCGGGGCCCGGGTGACGATAGCGCACGCGGGCCGGGTGATCGTCGACAGCGACCGCTGCTGGCGGGTCTTGGAGACCTCACACCCGCCGGTCTACTACATACCCCGCGACGACATCGCCGACGCGGTTCTCGAGCCGGGCGAGGGCCGCTCGTACTGTGAGTTCAAGGGTGTCGCCAGCTACTGGGACCTGGTCGTCGGGACAACCCGGGTGCAACGGGCCGGCTGGTCCTACGAACGGCCCTCACCGGGATACACGGAGATCGCCGGAGCTGTCGCCTTCTATCCGAGCCGGGTCGGCGAATGCCGGGTGGGCGGCGAGCTCGTCCAGCCACAGGAGGGTGACTTCTACGGCGGCTGGATCACCGCCGACATCACTGGCCCGTTCAAGGGCGGCCCCGGCACGACAGGCTGGTGAGCTGCTCATCTGCTGGTGGCACGCCCGGCAGCACGGTGGCGTGCCGTGGGGCGGGGCGAATGTCACCGCCGTTACATCGCTCCGGCGGCAAAGGTGCGGGCGGCCGCGTGACACGATGCGGGGGTGAGTTCCCCGACCGCCTCCGTCGGCCGGCCCCGATCGGGCGCCCGCCGGCTGCCCTCCGGCTCCGCCCGCGACGAGATCCTCGACGCCGCCGCCGAGCTGTTCGCCGGGCGGGGCTACGCGGCCACCTCGACCCGGATGATCGCCGAGATGGTGGGCGTCCGGCAGGCGTCGCTCTACTACCACTTCAAGACCAAGGAGCAGATCCTCGCCGAGCTGCTCGAGTCCACCGTCCGGCCGTCGGTGGACTACGCCTCGGCGCTGTCCGATCAGGGCCTGGAGCCGTCCGACGCGCTGCGCGCGCTGGTCCGCTACGACGTCGGCGTGCTGCTCGGCGCCCGGTGGAACGTCGGCATCCTGTACGCCCTGCCGGAGATCGCCACCGAGCCGTTCACCCGCTTCCGCGCCGAGCGCGAGCGGCTGCGCCTGGCCTACCGCCGCCTGGCCGGCGGCGACGTCCCGGGTGACCTGGTGCTCGGCCTGGTGGAGAGCGTCATCGGCATGCGCCGCGACCTGTCGAGTCTGCCGCCGCACGAGCAGCTCCAGGACGCGGTCGCCGCGGCGGCGCTGCGCCTGACGACGGCCTGACGGCCGGTCAGACCGGCGTGTCGGGGCGCAGCTCGCCGGTGTCGGTGAGGTGCCGGACCACGTCGATGAGCTTGGTGCCGGTCCGCAGGCTGACCTGGACCAGCAGGTCGAAGGCCCGGTCGGCGTCGGTCGAGTAGCGCTCCATCAGGATGCCCTTGGCCTGCCCGATCAGGTCACGCACCTCGATGGTGTGCCCGCACCGCTCCTGCTGGCGCACCCCGGACAGGGCGACCGCGGCGTGCGCGGCGAACAGCCGGCCCACGTGCTCGGACTCGTCGCCGAAGGCGTCCGGCTCGGGGGCATACAGGTTGAGGGCGCCGAGGGTGTCGTCCGCCACGTAGAGCGGGAATGACAGCAGGCTGCGGATGCCCAGGGCCGCGGCCCGGCGGCAGAACTCCGGCCACCGCTCGTCGGCCGCCGTGTCGGGCAGCCGCACGATCCGCTGCTCGCGGATCGCCTGGCGGCCGGGCCCCTGCCCGGTGTCGTGCTGTGCCTGGTCGATCTGCCGGACCACCTCGTCGGTGACCGCGCGGATGTCGACGTCCCCACGGTGCTCGACCACCATGAGCCCGGCGTACCGGGCTCCGGGCACGGTGTCCACCGCGGCCGCGGTGATCGCTTCCAGGGTGTGCCGCTCGTCCTGTTCGCTCTGCAGCGACCGGGCCAGCTCACTGAACGCGGCGGCCAGGTCGTCGCCCACGCCGGGCCTCATGCACTGGTTATGCCCGCCCTGACCGCCGTTACGCTGCCGATCCGGCTGCAACATCTTGCGTTAAAAGACGTCATTTTTCGTACGCCTTTAGCAAGAGACTGTGACACTGCGGTGAACCGTAGACGCAGCTCACAGCTTTTGGTAACGCCTTGACCGGCACCGGGCACGTGGCCACTGTGGAGGGAGCCCGCCTCGCGACACCGAATCGCGAGCTGCAAGATCTTCCAAGGATTGCAGTTTCTGGCAGGTTACCTTACAGGAGAGACACCATGCAGAACCGCATCGCCGCCCGCGCCGGCCTGGTCGCCGCCGGGCTCGTCGCCGGCGTCCTCGGGATCACCGGCCCGGCCCTGGCCGCCCCGGTCACCGCCGCCGCGGCCCCGGTGACCGCCGGCGCCGCCGAGGTCACGCCGATCGCCGCCACCTTCAACGTCACCGCGGACTTCACCAGCTGGGGCCAGAACGTCTACGTGGTCGGCAGCATCCCGGCGCTCGGCAACTGGGACACCAGCCGGGCCGTCCCGCTCAGCACCACCAGCTCCACCTTCCCGGTCTGGACCGGTGGCGCCGCGCTGCCGCCCAACACCTACGTCGAGTTCCAGTACATCGTGAAGAACCCGAACGGCACCGTCGCCCGCTGGGAGAAGAGCTTCCAGAACCGGACCACGATCACTCCGCCGACCGGCACCTACATCACGCACGACACCTTCGGCGCCTACTGAGCACGCCGGCCGCGCCGAGAGATATGTCGCAGATACCTCTCGGCGCGGCATCCGGCAGTATCGCATCGGACAGACGAGCACGCCCTACTGATCTCCCCGGCGGCGCACGCTGAGGGGCATGGCTGAGAGCTTCGGCGCCGAGCAGCGACGCCTTCGGGAGGCCGACACCGCCGCCGTGCCGTGGCGGCGGTGGGGGCCCTATGTCAGTGACCGGCAGTGGGGCACGGTCCGGGAGGACTACAGCCCGGGCGGGGACGCGTGGGACTACCTGAGTCACGACATGGCGCGGTCGCGGGCGTACCGCTGGGGCGAGGACGGGATCGCCGGATTCTGTGACGACCAGCAGTGGCTGTGCCTGGCCGTCTCGCTGTGGAACGGGCACGACCCGATCCTCAAGGAGCGCTTCTTCGGCCTGACCAATCAGGAGGGGAATCACGGCGAGGACGTCAAGGAGTACTACTTCTACGTCGACGGGACCCCGACCCACTCGTACATGCGGATGGTCTACAAATACCCGCAACGCGCTTTTCCGTACGAGGACCTGGTCACCACCAACCGCAACCGCGACCGGACCCAGTTCGAGTACGAGCTGCTCGACACCGGCATCTTCGCCGAGGACCGGTACTTCGATGTGGAGATCGAATACGCGAAGGCGTCCCCGGAGGACATCCTGGCACGGATCACCGTGCACAACCGCGGTCCCGAGGCGGCCACCCTGCGGGTCCTGCCCACGCTGTGGTTCCGCAACATCTGGTCCTGGGACCGCCCCGAGCCCAGGCCCGCACTGCGCCGGATCGGCACGACCACGGTCGAGGCCGTCCACGAGAGGCTCGGCACCCGCCGGCTGACCTGCCTCGGCACCCCCGATCTGCTGTTCACCGAGAACGAGACGAACACCGAGCGGGTCTTCGGACGACCGAACGGCAGCGCGTTCGTGAAGGACGCCATCGACCGTTACGTGGTGCACGGCGAGAAGAGCGCGGTCAATCCGGCGGAGACCGGAACGAAGGTCGCCGCCGACTACACGCTGCGCATCGCCGCCGGTGGTTCCGCCGTGGTCCGGGTCCGCCTGAGTTCGACCGCCGACGAGGTCGACTTCGACCGTGTCGTGAACACCCGGCGGGACGAGGCCGACGAGTTCTACCGGAAGGTGCTCGCCCCGGAGCTGAGCGACCCGCAACGCCAGGTGGCCCGGCAGGCCCTCGCCGGCCTGCTGTGGAGCAAGCAGTACTTCGGCTACGACGTGGAGCGCTGGCTGACCGGGCACGGCAAGGATCCCCTGGAGGCCGGGCCGACCCGCAACGGCGAGTGGTTCCACATGATCTGCCACGACGTCATCTCGATGCCGGACAAATGGGAGTACCCGTGGTTCGCCGCCTGGGACCTCGGATTCCAGGCGGTGGCGCTCGGCATGGTCGACATGGAACTCGCCAAAAGTCAGCTGAGCCTGCTGCTGAGCCGCCGATACCTGCACCCCAACGGGCAGATCCCGGCGTACGAGTGGAACTTCGGCGACGTCAATCCACCGGTGCACGCGTGGGCCGCGCACCTGGTCTACGAGCTGGAGAAGGCGCGCACCGGGCAGGGCGACCACGGCTGGCTGGAAGGCGTGTTCCACCAGCTGGCCCGCAACTTCAGCTGGTGGGTCAACCGCAAGGACGCCGACGGCAACAACGTCTTCCAGGGCGGCTTCCTCGGCCTGGACAACATCGGGGTGTTCGACCGCAGCAGCGCGGCGTTACCGACCGGCGGCACGATCGACCAGGCCGACGGGACGGCGTGGATGGCGCTGTACTGCCAGAGCATGCTCCAGATCGCCCTCGAACTGTCGGTGCGCGATCCGATCTACGTCGAGCAGGCACAGGCGTACTTCGAGCATTTCGCCTGGATCGCGGTGGCGGTGAACCGCAAGTCGAGCACGGCGACCTTGTGGGACGACGAGGACGGGTTCTTCTACGACCTGCTGCGGCTGCCGAACGGCGACACCCGCCGGCTGCGGATCCGCTCGATGGTCGGGTTGCTGCCGCTGGCCGCCGCCACGGTGTACGACCCGGCGCTGGTCGCCCGGTTCCCGCGGCTGCTCGACGACGCGTGGGACTTCGTCTCGCGGCATCCCAGCATCAGCTCGGTGGTGACCCGGGGCCGGAGCGGTGAGCAGGACGGGGAGCATCTGCTGGCGTTCTTCGACGAGGAGCGGCTGCGGCGGATCCTGGCCCGGATGCTGGACGAGGAGGAGTTCCTCAGCCCGTACGGAATAAGGTCCCTGTCCCGCTGGCACCTGCACCACGCTTTCACGTTCCCGGTCGGCGACGAGGTTTTCCGGGTGTCCTATCTGCCGGCCGAGTCGGACAGCGGGATGTTCGGCGGGAACTCGAACTGGCGCGGCCCGATCTGGTTCCCGGTCAACATGCTCATCATCCGGTCGCTGCTGAACCTGTACGTCGGATACGGCGACGACTTCACCGTCGAGTGCCCGACCGGTTCCGGACGGCGGATGACGCTGTTCGAGGTGGCCCGCGACCTCGCCGACCGATTGACCGGCATCTTCATGCCGGACGCCGGCGGACACCGGCCGTGTCACGGCGGACAGGACATCTTCGCCACCGGCCATTGGCGGGATCTGATCACGTTCTCCGAGTATTTCCACGGCGACAACGGCGCCGGACTGGGCGCCGCGCACCAGACCGGATGGACCGGGCTGGTGGCCCTGCTGCCAAACCTGTTCGCCGGTCTGGCCGGGCCGGAACTGCTCGACAAACGGATGTCCGGGCTGTTTCCCAACCGCAATTGAGTTGTCAGACCCCGGTGCCCGGCCAAGTATGTCGGGATGAGATCGCCGTTGCAGGGTGGGCTGCCGCCCGCGCACGCGGTGACCGGCGCCGTGGTCGAGATCGCGTGCGACGAGTCCGGCTTCTCCGGCACGAACCTGCTGCACTCCGGCGCCCCGGTGATCACCCACGCGAGCGTCGACCTGAGCGTCGGCGAGGCGGTCGAGCTGATCGGCGCGCTGCGGTCCGGGTTCCGGTTCGCCCCGCACGAGCTGAAGTCCGGCAAGGTGCTGCGGCAGGGCACGGCCCTCGACTGGTTGCTGTCCGCGGTCGCCGGGCGCGCCCTGGTGCACGTGATCGACAAGGAGTTATTCCTGGTCACCCGGGTGGTGGACCTGCTGCTCGGCGAGCCGTCCTATGTCGCCGGCACCAGCCTGTCCGGGGAGCAGCGGGCCGCGGCGCTCGCGCTGTACCGGGCCGGGCGCTCGGCGGGCGCCACCTGGGACGGCTTCCTGTCCGCCTTCGTCGACCTGGTCCGCACCCGCCGGCGACAACCGGATCCGCAGGTCGCGGACCGCTTCCTCGAGGCCCGCGACAGGTTGCTGGACAACGGCCTGCGCGGCGACCCGGTCCTCACCGCCCTGCGCCCGGAAGCGGTCCGGACGATCATGCTCCGCCTGGACGAGGACGACCGATCCATCCCGCCGCCGCTGGAGCCGATGCTGCCGGCCCTGGCCGAGACGGTCCTGTTCTGGAGCCGCGGCGAACGCCGCGTCCTGGTCTTCCACGACGAGCAGAGCGCCCTGACCGCCGACCGCCTGACCCGCCTCCAGAGCGCCCTGACCGGCAACGGCATCTCCCCACTGGCCGGCCTGGTGATGGTCGACTCCCGCGACGACCCCCGGGTCCAGGTCGCCGACCTGCTCGCCGGCATCGCCCGCCGCTCGGCCATCGACGCGTCACTGCTCTCCCCGACCTCGCTGCACGACCCGCACGGCTGACCCGGACGCCGCGGCGCGGCGCGGCGGATCTGCTGCGCGACTCAGCGCCGGTAGGTGCGCCTGCTGGTGGACCGGACGTTGCCGGCGCGGTCGTAGGCCCGCAGCTGCACGGTGAACCGGGTGCCGTACTTGGCGGGGTTCAGGGTGAAGGTGTACCCGGCTCGGGTGGCGGCAGCGACCGGTTTGCCGTTGACCAGCAGTTCGACCCGGGCGATGCCGTTGCGGTCGCTCGCGGTGGCGGTGAGCGTGGTGGCCCGGGCAAGTTTGGCGCCGGCCTTGGGCGCCGCGCCGAATGCCACGGCCGGCGGGGTGTTGTCGACAATCACGGTGCGCGACGTGGTGGTCCGGTTGCCCCGGTTGTCCACCACGATCCAGGTGACGGTCCGGGCGCCGTCGGCGCCGGAGAGCACGGTGCCGCGGGTGTACGAGGCAGGCGACCCGGCGCCGTCCGGGCCGGCCAGGAACGATCGGCTGATCCCGGCCGGATCGGTGGCAGTGACGGTCGTGCTGAAATGTACGCTGCGGACCAGTGCCCGATCGCCGGGCGTGACGGTGACGACGGGTCCGCTGTCGTCCGCGACGGGGTCGGGAGTCACCGCGGCGAGTGCCTGGCTGGGCGCGGAGGTCCCGATGGTGGTCTCGGCAACCACGGTGACGGTGTACGCGGTGCCGTTGTACAACCCGTCGACCGTGCAGGTCAGGGTGGTCATGCTGGTACAGCCACGGTCGCCGGGCGAGACGGACACGCGGTAGTTGATCAGCGGGCCGTCGCCGAGATCCGGCGCGGCCCAGGAGACCGTGATCTTCCGGTCACCCGCGGTCGCGGTGACGTCGATCGGCGGTTGCGGGTCGGCCGGTTTCGTCCCGATCGGTAGCGTCTTCGCCGGGATCAGCGAATCGTGGTCCCCTCCGTTGCCGAGCCGGCCGTAGCTGCCGAGGCCCCAGCAGTAGCCACGGCGGTCGTCGCCCAGCGCACAGGTGTGTCGCCATCCGACGGTAAGTTGCGTGAACGTCACCCCCGCCGGGGCGGCTACCGGAAACGGCGTCGACCGGCTCGCCATGTCGCCGGATCCGATCGCGCCGCCGGCACCCCAGCAGTAGATCTCGCCGTCGCCGGTCAGCCCGCACGTGTGGTATCCACCCGCCTTCACCGCGGTGAATCTCACCCCGGCCGGCATGGCTACCGGCGCCGGAGCCAGCCGGTTGGTGGTGTCGCCCACGCCCAGCTGACCACTCGCGTTGTCGCCCCAGCAGTACGCCGTGCCGGAGGCGGTCAGCCCACAGCTGTGGCCGCCGTTGGTGTCGAGCTGAGTGAAGGTCACCCCGGCCGGCATGGCCACCGGCACCGGTGCCGTCCGCCCCAGGGTGCTGCCGTCGCCGAGTTGCCCTTTGTAGTTGCCACCCCAGCAGTAGGCCGTGCCATCACCGGTCAGCCCGCATGCATTGTCAGAACCCGCGGTGACCTGGGTGAAGAAGACCCCGGACGGCGAGGCCACCCGCAGCGGCCCGAACTCGGTCGGGGAGTCGGCGCCGAGAGTGTAGGGCGGGCCCCAGCAGTAGGCACTGCCGTCGCGGGCCAGGCCACAGGTGAGAACGCTGCCCGCGGCGAGCTGGGTGAAGGTCACCCCGGCCGGCGTGTTCACCGGCGCCGGGCTCACCCGGTCCTCCCGATCGCCGGTACCCAACTGCCCCTGGAGGCCGTAGCCCCAGCAATACGCCTGGCTGTCGTCGCCCAGCGCGCAGTTGTGCGGCCCACCCGCGGCCAGCTGGGTGAAGGTCACCCCGGCCGGTACGTCGACCTGCGCCGGGCCGAAGAACGGCTGCTCCGTCACGGCGCCGTCACCCAACCGGCCGAGGTCGTCGCTGCCCCAGCAGTAGGTATTGGTGTCGTCGGCGAGTACGCAGGTGTGGGCGCCGCCCGCACTCATCTGCAGGATCTGAACCACCGGTGTCGCCTGGACCGGCTCGGCGAAGGCCGGCGCCGCCAGCATCGCGGCAACCGCCATCGACATGATCACTCTCGGCACCGGACAAGCGCATCACGGCCCGAAGAGTCCCTCGAACGGGGTTGCTCCGGCTTCACCCTTTCCGGTGCTTCCGCTGCCGTTCCCGGGTCAGGACGGAGTTCACCGTGGTCGCGGACGCGTGGGCGCGCTCCGGGCGTACCGGAAATCGGCGGTCGTGAGCCGGAGCGCGCCTTCAGCGGGCCGGGGTTGTCAGGCGCGGGTCAGTTCGAGGACCGGGATGGTGCGGATGCCGGCGGTCTTCTGCTCGTACTCGGCGAAGCCGGGGTATCGGCGGGCCTGCTCGGCGTAGATGCGGTCGCGCTCGTCGCCGGTGATCTCACGGACGGTGACGTCGTAGGTTTCGGTCCCGACCTCGGCGGCGCCCTTGCCGGCCGTGATCAGGTTGTAGTACCAGTCGGGGTGCTCCGGGGCGCCGGCCTTGGACGCGAAGATGTAGATGACGTCCTGATCGGTCTCGTGCGGCAGGTACATCAGCGGGATGACCAGCTCACGCCCGGTCTTGCGGCCGCGGTTGTGCACCAGCACCATCGGCGCCCCCTCGAACGGGCCGCCGACCCGGCCCCCGTTGGCCCGGAACTCCTCGATGATTTTGGTATTCCAGTCGCTCATGGGACGAACCTATCCCGTCGCGACCGGCTCCCGCGCCTCGCCGAGACCACCAGCGACTGATTTTCCCGGTTCTCAGCGACGAGTCGGCTGCTCCGGAGATAGTGGGGTCGGGCAGTCGCCGACGATCCGTGTGACCTGCGGTTTCCGGGCGGGACGGCGACGTCGCGCGCCGGGGAACGCGGGGAGTGGAACGGCATGTCGGTGGAGAGGCTGCGTCGTCACGCGGCGGGGATCCTGGTCCTTCTGGTCACCGGGCTGTGCGTCCTGGTGGGGATGACCCGGGCGTCGGCCTCGGTGACCGTGGACGCGGTCGCGGGGCTGCTCACCTACACGGTGGACGCGGACGGGGCGATCTGGCGGATCCGGCCGGACGGCGACCTCACCCGGCTGCCCGACGTCGGACCGGCGCGGGACGTGGCGGTCGGTGACGGCGGTTACGTGTACGCGCTCGTCGGCTCCCCGGCCCGGGTGGTGCGGATCGCGCCGGACGGCGGCACCGACGAGTGGGGCGCCGGGCTGCTGACCGATCCGAACGGCATCGACGTCGATCGCACCGGCGGGCATGTGTACGTCACCGACGACCAGCTCTATGAGTTCGACGGGGACGGGGACGGGACGCCGGTCGTGATTCCCGGGCTGGTGAGCCCGCGGGGTGTCGCGGTCGCGCCGGACGGTGTCGTGTTCGTCGCCGACTACCACGCCGACACCGCCCGGACGACGCTGCATCGGCTCGACGACGGCTCGGCGTCCGTGGTGGGCACCCCGTTCATCTCCGGCGGGCAGACGACGGCTCTCGACGTCGACAGCGCCGGGAACGTGTACATCGCGGCGCCGGGGCGGGGTGAGTACGAGAAGGTGACCTCGGGCGGAGTACGTACGGTGGTGGCCCAACCCAGCGGGAGCGTGGGTGGGGTGGCCGTCGACGCGCACGACAACGTGTGGGCGTCGGACCCGGATCTCGGCACGGTGTCCCGGATCGCCGGAGACGAGGCGCTGGACGTGGCATCGATCACCGGGCTCACCACGCCCGTCGCGGTCGACAACTGGACCGTGCCGCTGCCGCCGGCCTCGGTCACGGCGGTGGCCCGCGACGAGGCCGTCGAGGTGAGCTGGACCGCCAGTGACGCGAACCGGTCGCACGCGGTCACCCGGTACACGGCCCGGGCGGTCGGGACCGACCACACCTGCACCTCGGCCGAGGTGTCCTGCACCATCTCCGGACTGACCAACGACGAGTCGTACACGGTCACGGTGACCGCGACGAACACTGGGACGAACGACCTCGGGCAGTCCGCGGCCAGCGCGCCGTCGGACCCGGTCACCCCGCACGAGCCGACCTCTCCCGGCGATCCGGTGGTGTCGGCCGAGCCCGGCAACGGGCAGGTGACGCTCGTCATCACCCCGGGAGACGACGGCGGCAGCCCGATCCTCAGGTGGGAGGTGGCGCGGGACGGCAACACCTGGACCACGCTCCCGACGACACCGGCGGGCGACGACGTGACCGCGACGATCACCGGCCTGCCGAACGGCTATCCGCTGACGTTCTGGGTGCGGGCGGTCAACGCGGCCGGATGGAGCGTGCCGCAATCCATCGACGTCACCCCGGTGCCGGGCCTGCCGGGCGCACCGGCCGGCCTGACCGCCACGCCGCTGGACCGGAGTGCGCACCTGGTGTTCACCGCACCCGAGGACGACGGCGGCTCGCCGATCGATCACTACGAGGTGAAGATCGACGATGGAAACTGGGATTCGGTGGCTCCCTCGCCGGCCGACGACGGCGCCTTGCAGGTCGACGTGTCCTCGCTGGAGAACGGAACGCCGTACACGGTGTCGCTGCGGGCCGTGAACGTCGTGGGCGGCGGTGCGGCGATCACCGACGACGTGACGCCGGCGACCGTTCCCGATGCGCCGACCGGCGTGACCGCCACGCGCGGGAACCGGGGTGCGCATCTGGAGTTCACTCCACCCGCGAGTGACGGCGGCGCCGCCATCGACTACTACCAGGTGGCTGTCGAAGGATCGTGGAGCCGGGCGTCGGTCTCCTCCGCCGGCGACAACGGCCGGTTGCAGCTCGACGTGACCGGTCTGACCAACGGGCAGAGTTACTGGCTGGGTCTGCGCGCGGTGAACAGCCGGGGTCCCGGTGACTCGGCCGGCGACTGGGCCTATCCGGCGACCGTCCCCGGCGCGCCGACCGGCCTGGTCACGACGCCGCTCGTGAACGGCGCCCACCTCACCTTCGCGGCGCCGGCGGACAACGGCGGCTCCTTCGTCACCTCCTACGACTACTCCGTCGACGACGGCGAGACCTGGCAGAGGCTCAACGGATGGCCGACCGAGGACGACCAGAGCGCCTGGGAGGGCTACCTGAGCGGGCTGACCTCGCGGGTGGCCTACCCGCTGCGGCTCCGCGCCGTGAACGAGGTGGGTACCGGGGCGGCGTCGGATGCCATCACCGCCATGGCGATCGGAACGCCGCTCGCCCCGACCGACGTGACGATCACGCGCAACCGGATGGAGGGCTACAGCACCGCGACCGTGGTCTTCGAGCCGCCGGCGGACACCGGTGGAAGTGCCATCGACTGGTACGAGGCGTCCACCGATGGCGACGACTGGTACCAGATGCCGGTCGAACCGACAGGTGACGACGCGACGACCTTGCGGGGAGAGATCAACTGGCTGGAAGAGGGCGCGACCTATTCCATCCGGATCCACGCGGTGAACTCGGCCGGTGAAGGGGATCCGAGCGAACCGCAGACCCTGGTGCTGAAATACCCGCCGGACACCATGGGATATCTCCAGGCGGACCCGGGGAACGAGGAGGCGCTGCTGTCCTTCGACGCACCGCAGGACGGTGGCGACCCGATCACGTCGTACGAGTACAGCATCGACGGCGGCGACTGGACGACGCTGGACGAGCGGTCGTCGGAGGACGGCGAGAACCTGGTCGCCACCCTGACCGGGCTGGCCAATGACGTCGAGGTGACGGTGCGGGTGCGGGCCCGCAACTCGACGGGCGCCGGCGGATGGGCGTCCACCACGGTGACACCGTCCGCCGAGGCGGCTCTGCCCGAGCCTTCCGAGGAGCCGTCCGCGACGGAGGAGCCGACTCCTGAGCCGTCCGCCGAATCGCCGGCCGCGGAGCCGTCACCGGAGTCGCCGGAGCCCTCGCCCAGCATCACGGCGGATTCGCCGTCGGTGACGCCGTCGCCGTCCCCTGGGCCGACCACGCCGTCGCCCACACCCGCTCCATCGCCCACACCGTCGGTTACGAGCGCGCCGTCGCCCACACCGACACCCTCGGTCACGAGCGCGCCGTCGCCCACACCGACACCCTCGGTCACGAGCGCGCCGTCACCCACACCGACACCCTCGGTCACGAGCGCTTCGCCGACCCCCTCGGTCACCGCCGTCTCGCCGGCTCCGTCGGCTTCCACCGCTTCGCCCGGCGTCCCGCCTTCAGCCAGCGCCTCAGCGAGCCCATCGCCGTCGCCCAGCATCACGCCCTCGGCCAGCGCCTCGGCCAGCCCATCGCCGTCGCCCAGCATCACGCCTTCAGCCAGCGCCCCGGCCAGCCCATCGCCTTCGGCCAGCCCATCGCCGTCGCCCAGCATCACGCCTTCAGCCAGCGCCTCGGCCAGCCCATCACCCTCGGCCAGCCCATCACCTTCGGCCAGCGCCTCGCCGAGCCCATCGGTCACCACGCCGTCCCCGGCACCCTCGGTGACCAGCCCGAGCCCGGCCCCGTCCGCCACCCCGAGCCCGTCCGAGCCGGCCGCTCCCCCGCCCTCCCCCGGTGGCGTCACCGCCGAGGCCGGCATCTCGTCGATCGTCGTCTCCTGGAGCCCGCCCGCCGACGCCTCCGGTGTCGCCCGATACCGCGCCATGGCCGAACCCGGCCCCGGCACCTGCACCTCCAGCGGCACCAGCTGCGTGATCGGCGCCGCCGCGGGCACCTCCTACACGGTGACGGTCGTCGCGCTCGGCAAGGGCGGCGAGTCGGCGGCGTCCGCGGCGTCGAACGCGGTCACCCCGGCCACGCCGGCGATCCCCAGCACCGTGCCCGTCACTGACAAGCCGCTCACCACGCCGGCCGGCACCAGCAACACGGTGGCGCCCGGCGGCACGGTGACGATCAAGGGCAAGGGGTACGCCCCGTTCTCCACGGTCACGGTGACGCTCTACTCCGACCCGCTGGAGCTGGGCATGGCGACCGCGGACGCGGCGGGCGAGATCAGCCTGACGGTGACCATCCCGACCGGGGTGCCGGTCGGAACGCACTCGATCGTCGCCTCGGGTGTCGACAAGTTCGGCAACGCGCTGGTCCGGCGCCTCGACGTGCGGGCGGCCCCGAAGCTCTCCTCGGAGACGCTGCCGACCACCGGGCCGGCCGTACTCTGGCTGCTGATCGCCGGAGCCGCGATCACCCTGACCGGTGCCGCGGCCCGCTTCCTCGCCGCCCGCCGTGGCTAGTGGCGTCACATGTTTCAGGATGGGCGCCGCCTCATTCCCAGGACGTTTCGCGGGCCTCGCTTTCCGTTTCCCGCGGGATGTAACGTCGCTCACTGATCAACTTATCGGTCGATCGAATAGTTTCCAAGAAGATACTTTCTTTTAACCGGGGCCACGGATTAACCGCAGCTCGGAAGGGTGCGGGAATTGATCGATTAAATCCGGCGACAAGGCCGCAATGAAAAATCTACAGCCTGGAAACATTGACACCAGATTAATCGGCGCCAGCACTCGCGAATCGACGACTTTTGCGGTTCTGTAGGTGACGGCACCGAATCCACGGTGCTGGATGCCGAAGATCTGGGAGCATTCATGACGGCACCGCCCGTACCTTCGGCCAGGCCGGGCACCCGCCTGGCCTGGCGGAAGCTGCAGCGCTCGACCCGCGTCGCGATCATCGCCGCGCTCGCCGCGACCGTCTTCTACCAGCTGTTCCTGCTCAACCCGGCGTACCGCGGACCCACCTGGCTGTGGATCGCCATGCTGGCGGCCGAGGGCCTGACCGCGCTGCACCTGATCGGCACCTGGTGGACCATCCTGGCCCACGACGACCAGCCCGAGCCGGTGGATGTCGTCGTCTGGCGCAACCGGCTGCGGGCCGGCGCCGAGGTGCCATCCATCGACGTGTTCATCACCGCTTACGGGGAGGATCCCGCAATGGTGCGGGCCACCGTCCTCGCCGCCCGCGACATGGACCTGCCGCACCGCACCTTCCTGCTCGACGACGGCGACAGCGACGCATTGCAGCGAATCGCTGGAGAGGCCGGGGTCGGATATCTGCGGCGGCCGGGCGGGGCCCACGCCAAGGCCGGCAACGTCAACGCCGGGCTGGCCCGCACCGACGGCGAGTTCGTCGTCATCTTCGACGCCGACCACGTGCCCGAACGCAATTTCCTGCTCAGCATCCTGCCGCACTTCCAGGACCCGGATGTCGCGTTCGTGCAGTCCCCGCAGTCGTACACCAACAACGTCAACCTGGTCGCCACCGGATCCGGCGAGGCCCAGCGCATCTTCTACGAGCTGGTCTGCCCCGGCAAGAACCACTTCAACGCCGCGTTCTGCGTCGGGACGAACGTCATGTTCCGGCGGGCGGCCCTGGACGGCATCGGCGGCATCTGGACGGGCAGCAACTCCGAGGACATCTGGACCTCGATCGAGCTGCACAAGGACGGATGGAAGTCGATCTACGTGCCGCAGGTGCTGGCCCGCGGCCTCGCCCCGGAGGACGTCCCGTCCTACCTCAAGCAGCAGATGCGGTGGGCCAGTGGCGGCTTCGAGGTACTGCTCCGCGGCCGGCTGCTCAAACGCGGCAGCGGCCTCACCATCGACCAGCGCCTGCAGTACCTCTTCTGCGGCACGCATTACCTGCTGTCCCTGGCAATGCTGACCTTCATGCTGTTCCCGTCGCTCTACCTGCTCTTCGCGCTGAGCCCGATCCGCGCCGACGGCTTCGCCTGGGCCACCCACTACCTGCCGTTCCAGGCTGCCGTGCTGCTGGTCACCTGGTTGCAGTCAGGCGGGTTCAAGCTGTCCGCGATCGTGGCCAGCATCGGTGCGGTCCCCGTGCACCTGCGAGCGCTGGCCGGCGTGCTGCTCGGCCGGCCGGCGAAATGGAAGGCCACCAACGCCGGCGGCGACAACGCGCGGTCGCTGTGGGCCGTCATGCCGCTGGTCGCCCTGTTGCTGCTGAACACCACCGCCATCGTCGTCGGTGTCCTGGTGATGGCCGACCCGGCGCCGACCTGGCTCTCGGTCGGCTGGGCGAGCATGATCGTGCTCATTCTCGGCCGGATGATCATCGAATCGGTCACCGGCGGCCGCATCCGCCGCCGGTTCACCACGCCTGCCACGCCCGAGGTGGGACCGCGGCGGCCGGTGACCCGGGAGCTGCCCGCGCCGCCCCGTATCGCCCTGGAGTCCGGCTCGGAGTCACAGCCGGTCCCGGCCAGCGCCTGACCCCGCTCCTCGACACCCCGGCGCCGGCCCGGGACGGGTCCCGGGCACTGCCCGCCCGCTCCGGGCTCGGCGGCACCACGATCGCTCCGCCGTCGCGGCCCGCGCCCGACACGACGACTTCCTCCGAGAGAGGCCTGACCATGAGCACCACCATCGAGAAGACCAGCATCGAACCCGACTCCGCACCGAGTGAGGCCGAACAGCCCGGACCGGCGCCCGCCCCGCCGAGGAAACAGCGATGGCGGGCGGTGGCGCGCTTCATCCGTACGCTGATCGTGGTCTTGATCTTGCTGGCGGCCGCTGTCGCGGGCGGCACGTACATCGTGCGGCAACGTCTCGCCGAGCGGACCATGCTGGACGCCGGCACGGCGGTGCTGGCCGCCCAGCCGATCACCGTGGGTTCGCCCGACGCCTCGGTCGTCAACCGGGTGGTGATCGCCGAGCGGGACAGTGTGACCGCCGGCGCGCCCCTCGCCACGATCACCCGCACCGCCGACGGCCGCGGGTCCCGCGTGCAGCAACTGAAGGCGCCGGCCGCCGGTATCGTCACCGAGATCAACGTCGCACCGGGGCAGATCGCCCGGGCCGGCGAGCCGATCATCACGCTCTACGACCCGTCCCGGCTCACCTTCCGTGTCGACGTGCCACTCGAGACGCTGCGCAAGCTCCGGCTGCGGATGACCGCCTACGTCTCGGGGCCCGGTCTGCCCGGCCGGATCGTCACCACGCTCGAAGAGGTCGAGCCCAAGGTCGGCAGCGACGGCGCGACGGCGCCCTCCGACCTGCTCACCGTCGTGTTGCGGCCCGACCCGGCGGCGCTGTCGACCGTGCGCACGCTCGTGCCCGGACTGCGGTTCCGCGCCGTGGTGGACACCACCACGGCCGCCGGTGGCACCCCGGCGGTGAACAGCGCATGATCCCTCGCCTACGGGCCGCGGTCGCGGTGGTAGCACTCGTCACAGTGGCCGCCTGCTCCGCCGAGCCGGCCGGTGAAGCGGCGGCGCCGGACGCCGGACCGGTCGTGGACGCGGCGGCGCCGGACGCCGGGCCGGTCATGGAGGACGCCTCGGCGTCGCCGATCACCGTGCCCCGGGTGTCCGGCACCGGCAGCATCGCCGACACCCTGCCGGCCGCGGCCCGGCCGACGAAGAACCCGGATCAGGCCGGTGCTCTCGCCGGCCAGGCGGTCCCGACCAACCAGTGGTGGAGTTCCGCGCTGACCGGACCGCGTACCCAGCCGATCTGGACGCACCCGCTGGCGGTGCGAGCCGCTGACGCGGGCGTGCAGATCAGCGGCGCGCCGGTCACGGCCTCCGCCAACGCCATCACCACGCCGTTCCTTCCGGCGCTGACCGTCAGCGCGGCGACCGGGGCGGTGCGGGTGGCCGGCTACGGCGCGTTCCACGTCGTGCTGCGCGTGGAACTGGCCGGTGGGGGGACGGTCGACGTCACCCTGGTGCAGGGCAGCCCGGTGGTCTGGCTCCGCTTCCAGGGTGCGAAGCCCAGCCTGACCGGTGCTTTCCGCGATGTGGGGAGCACGGCCGCGCGTGCCCGGCTCGACATCGCGGGCGGCCGGTGGGACGTCATCGGCGACGGCCTGGCGCTCAGCGGCTCCACGGTCACCGGGTCCGGTGAGCAGCTGGCCGTCGCCCGCGTGCCGGACGGCAGCGATCGGGCGAGCTGGGAACGGGCGAGCACCGCCGACCCGGTGGTGCAGACCACGGCGGCGATGACCTACGACGCCGCGGCGGGGACGGTCACCCAGACGCTCACGGCACGGCGAGCCGGCGGTGGGGCCGGGGTGTGGGCGCTGCTGCCGCACCAGCAGAGCGGGCTGCTGCCCGGACCGGCCGCCGTGGCCGGCTCCTATCCGGACGCCCGCGGGACGATGTCGCTGGTCTCGACCGGCACGGTGCGGGTGCGGGTTCCGATGCCGGGGCTGCTGACCGCCGTGCCGCAGGTGCCGCTGAGCGCGGCGGCGAGCCGCGCGGTCCGCGAGGACCTCGCGCGGGACCTGGCGGACCCGGAAGGCGCGGGCGGGAGCTATTTCGGGCTCAAGGAGCTCGGCCGGCTCGCCACCATCGCCGAGGTGGCGGCAGCGGTGGGTGCGAAACAGGAGCGTGCGACGGCTCTCTCCCGCCTGCGGCCGCTACTGATCGACTGGCTGACCTACTCCGGGCCGTCCGACGGGCGCTACTTCGGATATGACAAGGCGTGGGGCGGCCTGATCGCCGTGCCGGCCGAGTTCGGCGCTCAGGACTACAACGACCATCATTTCCAGTACGGCTACCTGGTCCGCGCCGCCTCCGTGCTCGCGTCGGCCGAGCCGTCGTTCGCCCGCGACTACGGCGACGTGGTCGACCTGATCGTCCGCGACTACGCCGGGTCGCTCGCCATCGGTCCGGCGTCCGGGCTGCCCCCGTTCCGGGCCTTCAACGCCTATCTCGGCAGCTCGGCCGCTTCGGGCTTCGCGCCGTTCGCCGACGGCAACAACCAGGAGTCGTCGAGCGAGGCGGTGGCGGCCTGGGAGGCGGTGGCCCGCTGGGGGCTGGTCCGGGGCAACAAGGCGATGACCGGATACGGCGCGGCCCACTACGCGATGGAGGCGGCGACGGCACGGTTGTACTGGCTCGGCGCCGGGCTGACCCGGCCGGCGGGATACGCGCACACCACCGCCGGGATCGTGTGGGACGCCAAAATCGATTACGCCACCTGGTTCGACCCGAAACCGGAGTCGATCCTGGGCATCCAGCTGCTGCCGCTGACCGCCGGCTCGTTCTACCGTGGCCCGTCCGAGACGCGCGAGCGGGAGCTCGGTCCCAGCCCGCGCGTCTGGGGCGACCTCTTCGCCGCCGATCTGGCGCTGTCCGACCCGGCGGCCGCGCGCCGCCGGCTCGACGCGGGAGTCAGCCGTGAGGAGAGCACCAGCCGGGCGATGGTCCGTTACTGGGTCGAGGCGCTGGCGGTGCTGGGCCCACCGCAGTCCGGTGTCCCGGCGCCGCTGGGGTCGCTGGCGTTCGGCTCGACCGGCAGCCCCCGGCTGGTCCGGTCACCGGCCGGATAGCCGCTGCCACCGGGGTGCGCGGCAGGAGCGCGCACCCCGGTCAGCGCATCGGTGCGATCCTCACCGTGCGGCAGCGGCGAGCCGGTCACCTCGATCACGACCTTTCCCAACGGCTGTCTTGCCGCGTAGTACCGGTAGGCGTCGACCGCCTCCGAGAACGGGAAGACCCGATCGACGACCGGACGCAGCCGGGCGACCGCGATGGCCCGATTCATCTCGAGGAATTGCGCGCGGCTGCCGACCGCCACCGTACGAATGGTGGCTCCCGACTGGAACAGCAGCCGGGGATCCAGTGCGGGCGGGGCGCCCCCGACGAATCCGACCAGCGCCACCTGTCCCCCGATGGCCGTGGCGCGCAACGATGGCGGCAGGTCGCCGACGACATCGACGAGCCGATCCGCCCCGCGGCCCGCGGTCAGTTCGCGCACCCGGGCCGGCCAATCGGGTTGGACCCGATAGTCCACGACCTCATCGGCGCCGAGGTCGCGCAGCTTTCGCGCTTTGTCGGCGCTGCTGGTGGTCGCGATGACGCGAGCGCCACGAATCTTGGCGAGCTGGATCGCGAAGAGCGACACCCCACCGGCGCCCAGCGTGACTACCGTGTCGCCGGCCACCACGCCGGCGAGGGCGTTCCATGCGGTCACACCGGCGCAGGGCAGGGTGGCAGCCTCGGCGAACGACAGATGGTCCGGCACCGGCACCAACGCCGTCTCCGGCAACACGACCAGTTCGGCGAGCATCCCGTCCAGCGAGCCACCCAACTGCGCGAGGTGTTCCGATCCGAAGGGACCGTACTGCCACGTCGGAAACAGCGTCGCCGTGACACGATCGCCGACCTGGACACCGCGGACGCCGGGGCCGGCCGCGACGACCTCGCCGGCGCCGTCGGACACCGGCACGAGCTCCGGTTTGACCGGCAGTGCGTACCGGCCCTGCAGGACCAGCAGTTCGCGATAGCTCAGCGACACGGCACGTACCGCGACGAGCACCTCACCCGGGCCTGGCTCCGGCGACGGACCCTCCCGCAGCGCCAGCCCTTCCATTCCCAGGCCGGGGGTCGCGCTCCAGCTACGCATCGGCAGCCTCCCACCTTGTTTCGGTCATGGGACCGATCGTTCGCGCGTTGTGGCGCCCCGCCAATTCCCTCCAGGGAATAGCCGACCGCCGTCCGAGGGGATAAAAGAGCTTTATGACCAGTCCCGGAACCGGCAGCACCATCGGCGCCGAGCTGCGCCGCTGGCGGGATGTTCGCCGCATCAGCCAGCTGGAGCTGGCGACCCGCGCGGGCACGACCCAGCGGCACCTCAGCTTCGTCGAGGGTGGCCGCTCCTCCCCCGGCCGGCATCTGGTGCTGCGGCTGGCCGAGTCGCTCGACCTGTCGCTGCGCGATCGCAACACGCTTCTGGCCGCAGCCGGATACGCCGCCGCGTACACCGAAACCAGCCTGGACGATCCGCGGCTGCAACCGGTCCGCCAGGCGCTTCGGCAGGTCGTCGCGGGGCACATGCCCTATCCGGCGCTGATCGCCGGGCCACACGGCGAGATCGTCGATGCCAATGCGGCGATCGATCTGCTGACCGAGGGTGCTTCGCCGGAACTGTGCCGTCCACCGCTGAACATCTGGCGCCTGGCGCTCCACCCGGAGGGCATGGCCGCCCGGGTGGAGAATCTGGCCGTCTGGGGCAGACACGTCGTGGCCGGGCTCAGGGCGCGAGCCGCCCGTCACCCGGACGCGCGGCTCGACGAGCTCGTCACGGAGCTTGTGGGATACCTGCCCGCGCTGCCGGCGACCGACCGCGACTATCTCGGATTCGCGGTGCCGCTGCGGCTGCGTACGGCCGACGGGACCCTGCGCCTCATCACTACGCTGACCTCGCTGGCGACCGCGGTCGACGTCACCCTCGCCGAACTCCACCTCGAAGCCTGGCTGCCGGCCGACGGCGAGACCGCCGACCTGCTCCGGCGGCGCGCCCGCACTCGTGGGCGTGGCAGCGCCGGATCGTGAGGACGAATGCGTGCCGGGTAGGGATCGCAGCGCCGCCGATCACCAGGCGATGGGGCCGAGGCGGTCGATGAAGGTGCCGGTGGGGCCGTCCCGGCCGATGGTGGCGAGCCGGAGGATCGAGTCGGTGCCCTCGGTGACGGTGAGCTGACCGGTGTGGTGATTCATGTCGGTCGCGGCGAACTTGTGGTTGGCGGTCTCACCCGGTGTGGCGACGTTGAACTTGATCTCTGGCAACGCCTGCGCGTACCGAAGGGTGATCATGTTCAGGGCCGCCTTCGACGAGCTGTACGCCAACTCGTGCATCGTCGAGACCGGCTGCGACGGGTCGGTGATGACGCCGAAGGAACCGGCGCCGCTGGACACCATCACCACTCGCGGGTTCTCGGCGGCGCGCAGCAGCGGCAGGAACGCGTGGGTGACCCGGATCGGCCCGTAGACATTGGTGTCGTAGACCGCGTGCAGCTCGTCGGCCGTCGCGTCGGCAGGTGCGACGATCCGCCCGGGCGCGCCCGCGTTGTTGATCAGTACGTCGAGCGTGTCGGTATGGTCGCGGACGAGGCGCACGGCGTCGGCGACGGACGCGTCCGACGTGACGTCCAGCGGAACCAGGACGACATCCGCGCCGGCGGCGAGGAGTTTGCCGGTGGCGGCTCGGCCGCGGGTCACGTCACGCGAGCCGAGGAAGACCCGCCAGCCGAGGTCGCCGAGCCGCCGCGCGGCCTCGAATCCCAGCCCCTTGTTGGCTCCGGTGATCAGCACCGAGGTCTGTTGACGATTCATGCCAAGCCCCTGTCGATGAGGTTCGTGCCGCGCATGCCGGCGGACAAAGATCATCGTCAGGATCTGCTGGCAGCGGATCAACGGTGGAATACGCATGGCAGCGATCACCCGCACTTATCAGTACGGCCGGGCCTGTCGACCCATGGCGGATGACCCGGCTGAAGGGGCGGCTGCCGTGACGTCCGACCGCCGCCGGGCCGCTCACGGCTGCGTGCTGCCTCCGGCGACGACCGACGCGAAGTCGCGGATCAGGCTGGTCTCGGTGCCGGTTCGCCAGACCACTGCCCACTGTGACGGTGGGGCGTCCGCGATCGGGACATAGACGATGTCCGGCCATTGGTAGTAGTCGGCGGCTTCGGCCTGGGTCAGTGCTACCGACGTACCGCTGGCGACGGTGGTCAGCACCTCTTGGAACGTGCCGACCCGCGGTCCACGCGGGATCGGCCGGCCGGTGGGTGTGGCGAAAGGGACGAGGCTGTCTTCCATGTATCGCGGGATCGGTCCGTTCGGTCCGAGCACGGTGCAGTCGGCCAGTTCCTCGAGGTCGATCGACTTCCGGTCGGCGAACGGGTGGGTGCGGCCCACCATGGCCAGGACCGGTGTGCTTCGCAAGATCGGGCCGACGGTGAGGTCGGGCTCGTGGATCGGCAGCCACGCGACGTCGACGTCGACGTCGCCGCCGCGCAGGGCGCTGAACGGATCGGGTGGGTGGATCTCTTTGAAACGCATCTCCACGCCGGGATGTAGCGTCCGGAACGCGTCGGTCGTGTCGCCGAGCGTCTGCGCGATGGCTCCCATCGTGCCGAGGGTCAGTACGCCCCTGGCGCCGTTCACCGTCGCCTTCACGGTGACGATGGCCTCGGTCAATTGGCGGTACGCGGGCTGCAGGCGGTCACGCAGGTCGACGCCGAGTGGCGTCAGCCGAACGACGCGGCTCGTGCGCTCGAACAGCGCGGCTCCGATATGGCGTTCCTGCGTGCTGATCGACTGGCTCACGCGGGCCTGTGAGATGAACAAACGCTGCGCGGTGCGACCGAAGTGCAACTCCTCCGCGAGCGTCAAGAAGATCTCGATGTCGCGTAGCTCCACTCCGTCTCCCTCCCGAGCGGCTCGTGAGCGGGCAGTGTAGCGCCGCGTCCAGCCGGCGTGGCTGAGCGGCATCCATAAGCCCGAGTGATCGCTGCGTTCCGGGCGTTGCCGTTGATCGCCTGGTCAGACCGCTTGACGATGAAGCAGACCGCCGTGCGAAAGGAAGCACCATGAACAAAGTCTGGTTCGTCACCGGATCGTCTCGCGGCCTCGGCCGCCAGTTCGTCGAGGCCGCCCTCTCACGGGGCGACCGCGTGGCCGCGTCAGCCCGCAGCACCAGCGGTTTCGACGATCTGGTCGCCGAGTACGGCGACGCGATCCTGCCGCTGGCCGTGGACGTGACCGATCGGCCCGCCGTGTTCGCCGGCGTCGAACGGGCCTTCGCGCACTTCGGTGGCCTCGACGTCGTGGTGAACAACGCCGGGTATGCCCAGATCGGCGCGGTCGAGGAGCTGACGGAGCGGGACCTTCGCGATCAGATGGAGACCAATCTGTTCGGCGCGGTCTGAGTGATTCAGGCCGCGCTGCCATATCTGCGCGAGCAGGGCTCCGGGCACATTGTCCAGCTGTCGTCGGCCGCCGGACTCATCGCGACGCCGCTCGGCGGGGCGTACATGGCGTCGAAGTGGGCGCTGGAGGGGCTGAACGACGCCCTGGCTCAGGAGGTCGCCGGGTTCGGCATCAAGGTCACCATCATCGAGCCGGCGGGATTCGCCACCCGGGGCGGAAAGAATCCGGATCCGCTCGACAACGGTCACGTCGCCGCGCACCACCCGGCGTACGACGCGCTCCGTCGGCACCTGGCCGGATTCGGGGGGAAGATGCCGGCCGGCGACCCCGCCGCGGCCGCACAGACGCTTCTCACCATCGTCGACTCCGACCGTCCGCCGCTCCGCGTCCTGTTCGGCCAGGGCTTCTATCCGATGATCCAGAAGGCGTACGCCGACCGGTTGCAGAACTGGGCCGCCACCCAGGACCTGTCGGCGCAGGCGCACGGCCCGTCACAGGCCGGCGGCGTACGCCCGGGAGACCGCTGAACGATGCGGTGCGGAACGCCACCGGCCCGGGCGATCACAGGCTGACGGTCGCCGCCGGCGGGACGTCCGCGACGGCCATGTTGGCCTCCAGGTGGGACAGGGTGGCGGTGCCCGGGATGAGCAGCACGTTCGGCGCGCGGTGCAGCAACCAGGCGAGACCGATCTGGGCCGGTGTGTAGCCCGAGGCCTCGGCGGCGGCGATCACGGCCGGGGCGTCGGTCACCTTCGCCAGGTGCGGGACGGCCCCGCCCAGCGGGAAGTACGGCACCCAGGCGATGCCCTCGTCCCGGCACAGCTCCAGCATCTTCTCGTCGGAGCGGTCCACCAGGCTGTACGCGTTCTGCACGCAGACGATGCCGACCGGCAGCGCGCGGCGCAGCACGTCGAGCGAGACGCTGCTCAGGCCGATGGCGCCGATCTTGCCCTCGTCGCGCAGGGCGATCATCTCGGCGAGCTGGTCGTCGAGGTCCACCACCTGGTCGGCGGGCAGGCGCAGCCCGACCGGGCCGGTGTCGGCGCGCCGCAGGTTGACCACCGGGATCTGCTCCAGGCCGAGCGTGGCCAGGTTGTCCTCGACGCCGGCCCGCAGCTCCCCGGGCCGCTGCGCGAACCGGATCGGGAACTCGCCGCCCGGATTCGACGTGGCGCCGACCTTGCTGACGATCAGCACGCCGTCCTCCGGGCGCAGCGCCTCGCGCAGCAGCTCGTTGACGAAGCCGTGCCCGTAGAACTGGGCCGTGTCGATGTGGTCGGCCCCCAGCTCCACGGCACGGCGCAGCAGCGCGATCCCGGCGGCGCGGTCGTCGCTCAGGCGGGCCAGCTGCATCGCGCCGAAGCCGACGCGGGACACGGGACGACCGGCGAACGTGAACGTCATGCGAACCTGCCCTCATGCGAGAATGCGGAAGCGGAAGGGCTTCCGCTTCATCAACGTAGCACGAAAACGGAAGGGCTTCCGCTTTGACTGATGGCGCACCGGTGAGCGGGCGTGCCGACGCCCGGCGCAACCGGGACAAGGTGCTGGCCGCGGCGCGCGCGGCGCTCGCCGGCGGCGGCGAGTCGCTGGCCATGGGCGCCGTCGCCCGCGCCGCCGGGGTGGGCGTGGGCACCCTCTACCGCCACTTCCCCACCCGGGAGGCACTGGTCGAAGCGGTCTACGACGCCGAGCTCGAGGACGTCACCGGCAGTGCCGCCACCCTGCTGGAGCAGTCACCGCCGGACGTCGCGCTTCGCGCCTGGCTCGACCGGTACGCAATGTTCCTGGCCACCAAGCGCGGCATGATGGACACCCTGCGCAGCACCTTCGCGGCCGGCCGGATCGGCCCGCAGACCCGCGAGCGGGTCGCCGCCGCCCTGGGCGCCATCCTCGACAGCGGGGCCCGAGCCGGCACGCTGCGCGCCGACGTCGACCCCGACGACGTCACCACCATGCTGCACGGCATCTTCCTCACCGCCGGCGGCGACCCGGAACGCACCGGCCGCATGCTCAGCCTGCTCGCCGACGCGCTGCGGGCTCGCTGAGCCCGCAGGCGGCAACGATGCGACCCATCGCACTTTCCTTGCGGAGAGTTCGTAACGATCGCCACCGGAGAGTGAAGCCCCGCTGGCGCGAGCATTCCCGGACCTCCATGATCTAGCCCATGACGGAGACCCGCGCGCTGCGTGATGCTGACTGGGCGACGGTGGAGCGGGGCTTCGTCGTATGGAAACTGCTCTCTGACCTGGCCGGAAGCGAAGAGATCACCCGGACCCGGGCGCTGCGCGACCTGCGCCGGCTGGCGCCGGACGGGGAGGACGTCCGCCCGTGGGTGGTTACCGCCCTGCCGATTCTGCTGGATCTCGTCACGGACGGTGAGCAGCCGGACCGGGGCCGGATCCTGCGGCTGATCGGGGACCTCGCCGGGGCCGATCGCACCTGGCAGTTGGCCGGCGAGACGCTGCGCGCCAAGCAGGTGCTGGCCGGGCATCCCGGGCTCACCGAGCTGCTGAGCGACGAGGATCCGCAGGTCAGGGAGGCGGCCGCCTACACGCTGCGGGCGGTGACGCGGCTGGCGCCGGGGGTGCTCTGGGATCGGTATGTCGAGGAGCCCGAGCCCGCGGTCCGGGTGACGCTGATCCGCAGTTGTGTGCTCGCCGGGGCGGTCGGCAGCGGCTACGAGCCGACCAAGCGGCGGCTCGCCTGGGTGGCCGGCAGCGACGCGGACCTGCGGGTGCGGATCACCGCGCTGACCGAGCTGATGGCGCTGCTCAACCCGCCACCGTTCGACGTGGAGACGGCCCGGGACACGCTGCTGGCCGCCTATCGCGAGGGCCTGAACCGGGAGCCGGAGCCGCTCGACGACGAGGTGGCGCCGCTGCTGGCCGGGCGGCGGATGGCGGCCCGGCAGTGGACGCCCGGCTACAACCAGGTGCTGAGCGCGATCCGGGCCACCTACCGCAACGACGCGGCCGCGCACCTGGACCTGATCGAACGCATGCTGGAATTGGACGCCTGGGACGCCCAGCAGGACGCGCTGCACGCGGCGCGCCCGCTGGTGCAGCGGCTGCGCGGCGACTACCGGGCGGTCGTGGCCCGGGCCGCCGGCCTGCTGCGCGACGGGGAACCGCAGGTGCGCGCGGCGGCGCTGCGCCTGCTGCACGGGGTCGACGAGCTGGCCCGCCCGGCCGCCGACGCCGTCTGGGCCTCGCTTCCCACCGACGTCGAGCGGATCCGGCCGAATGTGGAGGACGGCCCGTTCGTCTGGGTCACCCTCGGCGCGCAGGGCCCGGAGCTCGGACCCGCCGTGCAACTGCTCGCGGCCCTGCGCGACGAGCGGGTGCTGCCGATGCTGGAGCGGCTGCTCGACGAGGTTCCGGAGACCATCGACCTGCATCGTGCGGTGGCCGGGTACGGGGTGCGGGCCCGCGGGACGAGCCGCACGCTGCGCCGGCACCTGCGTGCCCTGCGGCCGGAGACGTTCGCCGAGCCGTGGCGTTACGAGACGCACCGGGCGAACCTGCTGCGCGCGCTGGCCGCCGTCGCCCCGAACGAGGCCGGCGAGCACCTCGCGGACAAGTCGATCGACGTGGCCACGCTCGGTCTGCTGGCCCGCGCCGGGCGCGCCGCGGCCGGCCGGCTCCCGGACATCGAGGCCACGCTGACCTGCGGTGATCCGGTGCTGGAACTGGCCGCGGCGCGCGCGGTCTGGCTGGTCGCCGGGGACGCGGAGGCGGCGACCGGTGTCTACGACCGCTACTTCGACGACCCCGCGGCCCGCCCGGAGCACGCGGTCGCGGCCATCGACGGCCTCAAGGAGCTGGGCATCCGGGTGAAGAGCCGGACCCGCCGGCTGTCCGGGCTGACCGGCAAGCGAACCGACGGCGCGGTCGCCGCGGCGGCTGCCGACGCGCTCTGGTGGATCGCCGGCAAGCGCGACGCCGCGCAGCGGCTGGGTCGCGTCTGGGAGACGAAGCCGCTGGTCCGGCCGCGGATCGCCCGGCTCTGGGTGGAGACCGGCGACACCCGGCTCGCCGCCCGGCACGCCCAGGCGGAGCTGCGGACGGCGCTCCGGCACAACCTCAGCGCGCACGGCGTCCTCACCGGAAAGATCGGCGATGACGAGCGGTTGCTGGACCTGTGCCGGAAGCTGGCCGGCATCCCCCGCTGAACGGACCGGGAACCTACGCCAGGATGATGTCGTAGGCGTTGGTCCGGTAACCGGTCCGGATGTCGCCGGACGCGCAGTAGGCGTAACTGCGCTTGTTCTTCTTGGCGTAGTTCCCGGTGTTCGTGTAGGCCCGGCCGTTGGCGGCGCGCCGGCACGACACCTGCACCGCCTGGGAGCCGCCCGGCAGCTTGGTGCAGATCGCGCTGGCACCGGTGGAGCCCTCGGCCCGGGTCGAGCAGCCGTACTCGTTCGCGGCCTGCGACGGGGAGGCGAACGCGGTCGCTCCCACGAAGGCGGCCGTGGCGAGCACGACGGCAATGCGCTTGCGCACTATGAAATCTCCTCACATCAGGTGAAACGCCCATCGGGCAGCGCCCATCATGGAGGCCGGTTCTTGGTGATCTCTTGAATCCGCTGGTCGATCCGGACTTGTGCCGGTGCAGCAGGATGCAGGCGGTGGAGTTCCTCGAGACGCTGCACCCGGGATGGTTCGCCCTGCTCGCCCTGGTGGAAAACATCCTCCTGGTGGGGCTGGGCGCGCTGCTCGGGCACGTGGCGCTGCGGCTGCCCGGCGCGCAGCGCCTCACGCCGGAGCCCGGCCCGGTGAGCCCGCTGGAGTATGCGCTGGTCGCCGGCACGGCGCTGATCAACACCGCGATCACCGTGGCCGGCTGGTGGCTGTGGAAGGCCGACGTCATCTCGCTGCGGACCGGCCTCGATCCCGGGTCGATCGCCGAGCTGATCGTGCTGGTGCTGGTGATGGACGCGCTGATGTACGCCGGACACGCGACCGTCCACCTGCGCGTGCTGTTCCCCTGGGTGCACCGGCTGCACCACGTCTTCGCCGACGCCCGGCCGATCACGCTGTTCGCGCTGCACCCGCTGGAGGCGATCGGTTTCGGGGCGATCTGGCTGGTGGTGCTCGCGGTTCACCCGTTCTCGGTGGCGGCGCTGGCCGCCTACGCGGGACTCAACCTGGTCTTCGGCATCCTCGGCCACCTCGGGGTGGAGCCGCTGCCGCCGGCCGTACGCCGCAGCGCGGTCTTCCGATGGGTCGCCACGCCCGCGATGCACGTCGGACATCATGCCGAGCCGCGCTACAACCTCGGCTTCTACACGACGGTGTGGGATCGCCTGTTCGGCACGCTGGAGCCGGACTACGACATCCGGCGGGCCGCGGTCGCGCCCGAGCCGTACCGTGGCGGATCGTCAGAGGGCGGCGATCGTCTTCGGGGCTCGCTCGGCTCGGCTTAGCGCCCGGATCAGCGCCGCCTGCCCGTGCCGGCGCGCGGCGAGCCGGCAGAGCACGCCGACGACCGTGTCGACGCAGGCCGCCGGAAACTCCGGTGTGGTCACGCCGATGCTGGCGGCCAGGTCGTCGCCGTGCACGGTCAGCTCCAGCAGCCGGGTGACCAGGTAGTCGTCCAGCGACAGCGACCACGGTCCCCACGGCAGTTGGATCACCCGGTCGGGCGGCTCGGCGGGCAGCCGCCGCTCCAGCTCCGCCAGTGCGGTCGCGGCTTCCTCGCGCACGGCCCGCGGCCCGGCGGCCGCCGCCTCCTCGGCCGCGCAACGAATGTAGGTGTTCACCTCGCTGTCGACACCGTCGTCGATCCAGGTCGACCTGGCGAAATGCTCCCGCAGCGGCACCCGCTCGTCCACGGCGCGCGCGTCCAGCACCGGTGGCACCTGACTGACCTGCCCGGCCAGGTGAGCCGCGACCCCGCCGACCCGCATCTTGACGAGCGCGCTCGGCGCATCCCAGCACGCCGCCACGGCGGGCTCGGCCAGCAGGGCTGTGGTGATCGCCGCCGACTCCAGGTAAACCTCTCGGACGCTCACGAACTCCAGTGTGGAGACGGCCGGGATCCGGCTCAAGAGGCGCGGCGTGCCTGACCCGATCACCGGGCGCCCCGCGAGTTCCGCGCACTTCGGCGTACCAGGGTTCGGCCGTGACGTGGCTGCCCACACCGCCGACACCGTCCGCCGGCAGCGCTGCGGGCTGCCGGATTTGGCGCCACCATGGCTTGCTTGTGTGCCAGAGTGATGCCACAGTGGTGCCGTGGACCTGACCTCGTACGTGAGCAACCTCGGCCGCGAGTTCGCCACCCTCGCGGAGGCCGGCGGTGAGGAGTCGCGAGTCCTGGTCGAGCGACTCACCGGCTCCCTCGAGTCGGCGATCCGGATGACCCTGCTGGACGTGCTCTCCGCGGCGGCCGACGACATCACCCGGGACCTGGCGCCCGGCTCGGTCGAGGTGCGGCTGCGCGGGCGCAACCCGGAGTTCGTGGTCTCCCCGCCCCCGACGGAGGCGCCCGAGCCGTCGGGCGCGCCCGACGGGGATCTGGCACTCAGCGAGGACGGGCCGGCAGCGCGGATCAACGTGCGGATGCCCGAGCAGCTCAAGGCCGGGATCGAGGAGGCCGCGGCCCGGGAGGGCCGGTCGGTCAACGCCTGGCTGGTCCGGGCGGCCGCCGCCGCCCTGCAACGGTCCGATCGGGATCAGCGCACCGAGCCGCGCAGCGCCGTGAAGCGCGGCCGGCAGGGCTTCACCGGCTGGGTTCACTGACTGACAACGGGGATGACCATGCCTACTTTCGAGACTCCGAAACCGATCTCGGCCACCGTCGAGATAACGGTCGGCAACGTCCGGATCACCGCCTCCGACCGCACCGACACCGTCGTCGAGGTCCGCCCGAGCGACCCCGCCGACGAGTCGGACGTGGAGGCGGCCCGGCAGGCGCAGGTCCACTACGCGTTCCCCGTCCTGCGGGTGACCGGGCCGAAACGCCTCTTCGACCTGTCCCGCAAGACGCGCTCGATCGAGGTGTCGATCGAGCTGCCGAGCGGTTCCGGGGTGGTCGCCGGCACGCAGGCCGGTGACATCCGAGGCGCCGGTCGGCTCGGTGGGTGCCGGTTCACGTCGGCGGCCGGCGACGTCATCGTGGAGAGCACCGGCCCGGCGTACCTGCACACCGGCGCCGGGCACATCAGCGCCGGGCTGGTCTCCGGTGAGGCCGACATCTCCACCGGCACCGGCCGGATCGAGTTGGGCGAGGTGGACGGCCCGGCCGTGGTGAAGAACTCGAACGGCAACACGACGATCGACGGGGTCGGCCGGGACGTGCGGGTGCGCGCGGCCAACGGCGACATCCGGATCGACCGGGCCGGGGCCGGCGTCGACGCGAAGTCGTCGAACGGCAGCATCCGGCTCGGCGAGGTGGTCCGCGGCGCGGTCACGGTCAGCACTGCCAGCGGCGATTTGGACATCGGCGTCGCCGACGGCAGCGCCGCCTACTTGGAGATCAACACCAGTTACGGGTACGTCCACAACCTGCTCCAGACCACCACCCGCCCGCAGCCCGGCGTCGAGACCGTCGAAGTGCGTGGCCGGACCTCGTACGGCGACATCACGATCCGCCGCTCCTGAAACCGATGGCTCACCTTCGCTCGATGTGCTGACATAGCTCTTTGCGGATATCGGGGGTCTTGAATGTTCGACAGATGGGGAAGGTTCGTCGTACGCCGAGCGTGGTGGGTGATCGGGGGCTGGCTGATCGCCGCCGGCCTGATCATCGGCCTGCTGCCCAGCCTCTCCGAGATCACCAGCGGGGACCAGGGCAGTTTCCTGCCGGACAGCTACGAGTCGGTGCAGGCCATCGACCTGGCCAAGAAGGCGTTCCCGGAGCAGGCCACCTCCACCGCGGTCGTGGTGGTGAAACGCACCGACGGCGCCGCGCTGACCGCCGACGATCAGGCGAAGGCGGGGGCGCTGGCGGCAGCGATCGGCGACACGCACATCGCCGGGATCGGGCAGCCGCTGACCGGCCCGCAGGCGGTCGCGCCGAACAAGCTGGTGCAGCTGATCTCGATCCCGGTCACCGCGGCGGCCACCGACGCCGAGGGCCAGCTGAACGCGGTGAAACAGACCCGTGACGTGATCAAGATGCAGCTGGCGGGCACCGCGCTGAGCGCCGGGGTGGCCGGGCAGGTGGCCCAGATCGTCGACAACAACGACACGTTCACCACCGCGTTCACCGTGGTCGGGACGGCCACGTTCGTACTGATCATCGTCTTGATCCTGATCATTTTCCGGAGCCCGATCGCGGCGCTGCTGCCGATCGTGGTGATCAGCGTGGTCATGCAGGTGTCGTCGAACCTGATCGCGGCCGCCGGTGAGGCGTTCGGCTTCAACGTCGACCAGAGCCTCCAGACACTGCTGCTGATCGTGCTCTACGGCATCGGCACCGACTACCTGCTCTTCCTGCTGTTCCGTTACCGCGAGCGGCTGCGCGCCGGGGTCGACAAGAAGACCGCGATGGCCGAGGCCGTCGCCCGGGTCGGCGAGGTGATCACGTCGGCGGCGGCCGCGGTGATCGTCGCCTTCCTGGTGCTGCTGCTGGCCAGCTTCGGCGGGTTCGGCTCGCTCGGCCCGGCCCTGGCGATCGCCGTCTTCGTCATGCTGGTCACCGGCCTCACCCTGATCCCGGCCCTGGTCAGCCTGATCGGGCCGGCCACCTTCTGGCCGTCGAAGGCGTGGAAGCGGGAGCCGAAGGGCACCCGGTTCGCCCGGATCGGCGCGGCACTCGGCCGCCGTCCGGCGGTCGCCGCGGCGATCTCCGGCCTGGTGCTGGTCGCGCTGGCCAGCGGCGTGCTGGTGTTCAAGGCGGACTACGACTTCGCGGCCGGCTTCCCGAGCACCACCGAGTCCGCGAAGGCCGCGGCCGACCTGGAGCGCGGCTTCCCGCAGGGCGCGCTCGACCCGACCGAGGCCTACCTGACCACCACCGACGGCAGCAAATTGACCGAGTCGCAGCTCGCCGGGTTCGCCGCGGCCGCCGCCAAGGTGAACGGCGTCGGCGGGGTGCAGCCGCCGGCGCCGGGCGCCGGCGGCACGGTCGCCCGGGTCGGCCTGCTGCTCAGCGTGAACCCGGCGTCCAACGAGGCGATCACCCTGGTCCACGATCATTTGCGCGACGACCTGCACAGCATCGCGCCGCCCGGCACCAGGGTGGTGGTCGGCGGCACCACCGCGCTGTTCGCGGACATCAACTCGGCGAACAACCGCGACCTGTCGGTGATCCTGCCGGTCGCCGCGCTGCTCATCGCGATCATCCTGGGCCTGCTGCTGCGCAGCGTCGTCGCGCCGATCTACCTGGTCCTGGCGGTGCTGCTGAACTTCGCCGCCACCCTCGGCGCCGCCGTCTACCTGTTCCAGGGCGCCGCCGGCCGTCCCGGAGTGACCTTCCAGCTGCCGATCGTGCTGTACCTGTTCGTCCTCGCGATCGGCACCGACTACAACATCCTGATGATCGCCCGGCTGCGCGAGGAGGCCCGGGCCGGCAACGAGCCGCGCGACGCCGCCGCCCTCGCGGTCCAGCACGGCGGCCCGTCGGTCGCCGCGGCCGGCGTGATCCTGGCCGGCACGTTCGCGGTGCTGGCCCTGGCCCCGGTGTCGTTCCTCCAGCAGATCGGCTTCTCGGTGGCGACCGGCATCCTGCTGGCCGCGTTCGTGATGTCGATGTTCCTGGTGCCGTCACTGACCGCGCTGATCGGGCACGCCGCCTGGTGGCCCGGCCACGGCGACATCGACCGCCGCCGGACCGAGGCGACGATCGCCGGTTAGCCCAGGTCCGCTGCCGGTCACGAGCAAACACGATTGACGGTACGCCCGGAGCACGCGCTCAGGGCGTACCGTCAATCGTCCTGACCGTGACCGGCAGCGGTCAGCGACCGCGCGGGCCGAGCCCGTCCCACAGTGCGCTGCGGCCCAGGGCCCGTCCGGTCGCGAAGCCGTAGGCGACCTCGCCGGAGGCCAGCTGCACCAGATGCGGGTAGGCGTCGGCGAACCGGACCTCGGCTGCTCCCGCCCCCGGCGCGCGCCGGAGCTTCCGGTCCGGTGGTATTCCGGCAGGTGCCACTCGGGGTCCCAGCGGGCGGCCTCCCACTCCGCGGGCGATAGCTGATCCCCGGGGTTCCCACGCGCGACACGCTAGGCGAGCGGCGGACCGCCGAGGCCGCCCGGATCACCGTTCGCCCATGCGGTCGGCACGCTTATGCCATGGTTAGGGGCGATATCAGGCGGTTGTAGGGAGTCATCAGTGCTTGACCGGTTGGGTACCGGCATCGGGGGACTGGACGAGATCCTTCATGGCGGCCTCCTTCAGCGGCGGGCATATCTGGTGCGCGGCGGGCCGGGTAGCGGCAAGACGACGGTCGGCCTGCACTTCCTCACTGCGGGTGTGGCGGCGGGCGAACCGACCCTGTTCATCAACCAGGGTGAGCCCGAGGACGAGGTGCGGGTCAACGCCGCGTCGATAGGGCTGGACGTCACCGGCGTGGACTTCGTCGACCTGGCCCCGTCCGGCACCCTGTTCGCGGACGGCCAGTCCTACGACGTCTTCCACCCGGCCGAGGTCGACCTGGAACCCACCACCCAGGCGATCGTCGAGGCCGTCCGGCGCACCCAGCCCACCAGGGTGTTCCTCGACGCGATGACCCAGATGCGCTACCTGTCGGTGGACAAGACCCATTTCCGCAAGCAGGCGCTGTCGCTGTTGCGCTATCTCGTCTCGGCCGGCGCGACGGTCCTGTTCGTCTCGGAGAGCCAGGACGCCGACCACGACGCGGATCTTCAGTTCATGTCCGACGGCGTCATTCACATGGACAACCGCGGTGGCTTGCGCACGGTCATGGTGTCGAAGTTCCGCGGATCGGCGTTCGCCGGAGGCAGCCACAGCCTGAGCATCGGCGCGGACGGCATGCACGTCTATCCCCGCCTGACGCCGCAGGACCACGGCAAACCGTTCGTCGCCGAGACGATCTCCTCGGGCGTGCCCGAGATCGACGAGCTGATGGCCGGTGGCATCGAACGAGGCACCGTCAGCATCATCTCGGGACCCAGCGGGGTGGGAAAGACCACGCTCGGCCTGCAATTCATGAAGGAGGCGGCCGGGCGAGGCGAGCGCTCGGTCATCTACACCTTCGAGGAGGGCGCCGACGTGCTGGCGCATCGCTCGCAACTGGTCAACATCCCGATCGCCCGGATGATGGCCACCGGCACGCTGTCGCTGGTGCCGATCGAGCCGCTGCGCTACACCGCCGACCAGTTCGGCCACATGGTGCGGGACGAGGTGGAACGGGCCGAGGCTCGGATCGTCATGATCGACAGCATCTCCGGCTTCGGGATGTGCATGCGCGAGGACCAGCCGGAGACCTATCTGCACGCCCTGACCAAGTACCTGCGCAACATGGGTGTCACCACCATTCTGATCAACGAGACGACCAACATCACGGGGGACTTCCGCGCCACCGACAACGAGATCAGCTATCTCGCCGACAACATCGTCTACCTGCGGTACATCGAGATCCGGGGCGAGTTGCGCAAGGTCATGGGCGTACTGAAGAAGCGGATGAGCGACTTCGAGAAGACCATGCGGGAATTCGAGATCACCCGGTACGGCGTCAAGGTGGGCGGCGCCCTGACCAACATGCGCGGGATCCTCCAGGGAACGCCCACCCTGCTGGAGTGACCGCCGTGCTAACAGCTAGGAGGATCGGTGAGCCGGATCGGCCTGCTCCTGCCCGCCGGACGCAACCGTGACCTGATCGAAGCGGCTCTCCGCCACCACGACCTCGACGTCGAGGTCGTGCCGTCCGCCGGGATCACCGACACGTCGGTCGATCTGCTGCTCGCCGAACCCCGGTCACTGCTCGAAGCACTCGCCGCGGCGGACCGGCCGCATCCCGACGACGAGACCGGCAGCCGCCCGCCGATCATGGTGCTCACCCGGGCCGGTGAGCGCCCGGTCCTCCCGGCGCGGGTCGTGGACGCGGCCGACGAGATCGTCACCGTGCCGGTCCCGCAGCGCGAACTGCTCGACCGCATCACCAGCCTGGCGGGCCGGCACCAGCAGGTCTGCGACGAACGGCGTCTGATGCGCGAGCATGTCGCCCACATCAGCCACGAGCTGCGCACCCCGTTGCAGTCGGTGCTGGCGTACGCCGAGTTGCTGGCGGACGAGGGACTCGAGCCCGAGCAGGGCACGCTGCTCGACCGCATCGCCAACGGCGGCCAGCGCATGCTCGACCTGGTCAACGAGCTGCTCGAGCAGAGCCGCGCCGAGGCCGGCCACCTGCCGGACCGCACCACCGTGATCGACCTCGCCGAGGCGGTCCGCGCCGCGATCGTGACCATTCGCCCGCTCGCCGAGAAGCGGCACCTCGACGTCTGCGTGCGGACCGACACCGACGTGGCGCCGTCGGTGCGCGCCGACCCGGTGCACGCTCACCGGATCCTGATCAACCTGCTGTCCAACGCCGTCAAGTACAACCGCGACCACGGCACGATTGGGGTCGTGGTGCGCGTCGAACCGATACGGGTCGAGGTCGACATCACCGACACCGGGCCGGGCATCGCCGCCGACGAGCTCGACCAGATCTTCGAGCCCTACCAGCGCCTGCCCGGATCGACCGCCACCGGCACCGGCCTGGGCCTGCACTATGCGCGGCTGCTCGCCGAACGCATGCAGGGCGCGATCATCGTGTCGTCCCGGCCCGGCCGGGGAAGCACCTTCACCCTCGCGCTGCCTCGTGCCCCGGGATGACGGCGCACGAGGCACCCTAGGCGAACCCGCCGTTGCTGTGCAGCAGCTGGCCGTTGATCCACTTACCCTGTGGTGAGCAGAGGAACTGCACCAGGTCGGCCGTGTCCCCCGGGGTGCCCAGCCGGCCGAGCGGCGTCTGCCGGGTCAGGTCGGCGCGCAAGCTGTCGCTCATCCACCCGGTGTCGATCGGACCGGGATTGATCACGTTCGAGGTGATCCCGAGGTGGGCCAGCTCGTGCGCCGCGGCGATCGTGATCCGGTCCAGTGCGCCCTTGCTGGCCCCGTACGGCAGGTTGCCCACCGTGTGATCGCTGGTGAGCGCCACGATCCGCCCGTCACCGCGCGGACCCCGGTAGCGCCGCCCGTGCTCGCGGATCAGCAGCCAGCTGGCCCGCGCGTTGACCGCGAAGTGCCGATCGAAACTCTCCACCGTGGTGTCGAGCAGCCCCGAGTCGACCGACTCGGCGTGACACATCACCAGCGCGGTCACCGGCCCGAGCTGCCGCTCCGCCTCGTCGTAGATCGCCGCCGGCGCCCCGGCATCGGTGAGGTCCGCCTCGATGGCCGCGACCTTCGCACCGGCGCCGGTCAGCTCCGCGACGATGGCGTCGGTGGCGCCACCCTCGGCACCCCAGCTCATCCGCTCGTCATAGGCGGTCCAGTAGGTGAGAGCGATGTCCCACCCGTCCGCCGCCAGCCGCTTCGCGATCCCCGCTCCGATCCCGACCGTGCGCCCCACCCCGGTGACGAGCACCGTCGGCCGAGATCCCGAAGTCTGCTTCTGATCTGCCACGTCCGGATCGTTCACCACAGGGTCACGCCCAGCAACCCCATTCCCCACCGCCGCGCACCGTCGGCAAGCAGCCGATACGTCGCGATCGCGGGTGGTAGCGGGTCAGTGTCCACGCCGATCCGGGCCGAGAAGTCATCAAGGACTCCCCGTCGACGTCAGCCGGCGCCAAGCTGCGCACTGGATGCTCCCCGCTCCCCCGTGCACCTCAGTCTCGCTAGTCTCGCTAGTCTCGCTCGGCGAGGATCGCGGCAGCGTCCCGGACCGCCTGCTCGTACTGCCGGCGTTCGAAGACGAACGGGCCGAAGTCCCAGTAGTCGCGTTTCGGGCGGTGGGGCTGCACGAAACCACGCCAGGTGACCCGCTCCTCGTCGGCGACCACCTGCGCTTGCAGCGGCCAGCAGCCGAACTCGCCGCAGTCGCAGCCGAGCAGTGCGATCGCCCCGAGATCGCCCCGGTCTCCGCCCTCCGGCCGCCCGAGCAGGTAGTCGGTCAGGTCGCCGTAACGGAAGAAGTCGACGACGAGCCCGGCATACTGCCCCGGCACGTCGAAGCCGGCGGCTCTCTCGTAACCGGCGACGAGGTCCACGAGGCTGACGCCGTCGACGACCGGGAGCAGCTCCCGGGGTGGGTCGAGGGAACCGTCCCAAGGGCGTACCTCGAATCGGGCCTTTCGAATCAGTGGTGGGACCGCTGGGCTCATGGCCGTGGCCGCCGAGCGTCGTCGAGGTGGTCGGCCGAGTCCCCGAGCCGCTCGGAGCCGGCCTCCTCGTCGTGGGCGCACGCATGTCGGGTCCCGACCAACGGGTCGTGTAGCGGAAGATCCATGCGCGGATCATGCCGGACCCGGGACGCGGTGGTCACGGCCGCGGTCGATAACTGGTCACGACGACTCTGCCGTCGATCAGGCGGGACCCGGTGGTGTCCAGAGTGAGCCGCTGCTTCGGCTCGGTGAACAGCTTGCGGCCACCGCCGAGGACGACCGGGTGCACGGCGATGTGGTACTCATCGACGAGGCCGTGCCCGGTCAGCGCGGCGGCGAGGCCGGCACCGCCGGTGAGCAGCAGGTCCTTGCCCGGCTCGGCCTTGAGCGCGGCGACCTCACCGGCCAGGTCGTCGCGGATGACGCGGGTGGTCCAGTCGTCGCCCTGATAACTCCGGGAGAAGACGATCTTTGGGGTGGCCCGCCAGAACGGGGCGAAGGCGAGTGTGTGCGGGTGCGGCGAGTCCGCGTCGGCGGTCGGCCAGAATCCCACCATCATGTCCCACACCCGGCGCCCGTAGAGCAACGTGTCGACGCGCTCGTTGAGCCCCTCGGAATAGGCCGACAGCTCCGGGCCCATCACCGGCCAGTCGAACTCCCCGCCCGGCCCGTCGATGAACCCGTCGACCGACGTGTGCACCCAGTAAATGATCTTCCGCATCGCTGCTCCCTCAGGCCGATGTCGCTTCCTCGCCAGGTGGTCGGAGCCGACGCGCCCACCTTGACATCGCCCACCGGCATTTTTCTTCAGCCGCGGCGCGCGGTGCCGCCCTCCGGCTTCACGAGCCGGTCGCCCACCGCGACCTCGTCCCACAAGCCCCGCTGGACCCGGACGTCCATCTGCTTCCCGCCGTCGAGCCGGACCCTGAGCCGCTGATGGAGATTGGACCCGTCCATCAGCGCCCGCGACTTCTTGACCACCGTCCCGCTCCACGCGCCGTCGCTCTTCGCCATCGCGCTCCTCCCCGTCCGCCGTAGTCCTCACCAACGGTAGGAGCCGGCAGACCGGAGCGCGTCAGACCCAGGTCTGGCTTTGCGCGTACGACTTCAGGATGAGTCAGCTGAGGCAGCGGATGGCGACCACGATCCGGTAGGTGGCGTCCGGCATCTCCGTCGAGACGACCTCGATCTCGGCGGGCCGCCGATCGGTGCGGACCGGGTCGCCGGCCGGTGCCACCAGGCAGGGCGGCACGCCACCCATGGTCCGATTCGCCCCGGGGCCCTCCCACTCGAAGACGGCCAGGTGATACTGCCCGCTGTCCGCCCGACGCCCGTCCGCCTCGAACAGGATCTCCTGCGCCTCCTGGTTCGACCAGATCACCGCACCCCGGACCGACCGCGGGCCGGCACTGTGATCGGGCCAGAACCACGCCACGGAGAAACCCACGACGAACGCCAGCACCAGAGCGGCACCGGACCGCGCTCGCTCGCCACGCCAGGCACGCCCGGGAGCCGTCACAAAGATCAAGCTACTGCCGCCGACGGCGCCCCGGCATCAGAATGGCGCGCGGATCCGCCCTACCGGCGCCAGGACTGGAGGACGCCGAGGAGCTGCTCCTGGACGGCGGTGACGGCTGCCGACGGCGGGGCGCCGGCGCGGCTGACCAGGTACAGCGTGTTCAACGGCGCCATCGGCGGACGGTGCAGCACCGTCAGCCGCCCGGCCTCGATCTCGGCGGCGCACAGATAGCCGGGCAGGACGCTGTACCCCGCGCCCGCCACCACCGCCGCGAGCACCGCGTGCAGGTTGGGGACCACCACCGCGGCGTCCCGCGGCGGCCGGACCTCGAAGACCGTCTGCCAGTACCGCCGGATGATGGGCAGTTCCTCGGCGTACGCGATCTGTGGTGTCCGGGCCAGCGCCGCGGCCACATCGCCCGCCGCGGCCACCCGGCTCGCCCACGGCTCCGCGGCGACCAGCACGAACTCCTCGTCGCACAGCGGCTGCACCCGCAGCCCCCGCTGCTTGGGCCGGACACTCTGCACGGTCAGGTCCACCGCTCCGGCCAGCAGCGCGCGGAGCAGGTCGTCGGCCACTCCGAGCACCACCCGCAGCTCCAGGCCCCGCTCCACCAGCCCGGCCAGCGCGGGCATCACCCGGGCGGTGACGAACTCGGCCGGACCGCCGAGGTGCACCACGCCGGCCAGCGACGCCGGCTGGTCCAGGCCGGCGTCGAGCAGACCGCTGAGCTGGTCGAGCGGCTCGGCGATCCGGCGGGCGAGCAGCTCACCCGCGGCCGTCGGCACGACACCGCGCGGCAGGCGCGTGAACAGCGGGCGGCCGAGCTGCTCCTCGAGCGTCCGCAGTTGCGCGGTGACCGCCGGCTGGGAGAGCGACAGCCGTTGCGCGGCCCGGGTCAGCGAGCCTTCCCGGTGCACGGCGAGGAACGTCCGCAGCAGGTCGAGCGAGGGAGCCATAAGTTCCATGATGGCACGTACAGAAATCATTATTTGTCTGATACATAGTGGCGCGGCGAGACTCGGAGGACAACGCGATCCGAAAGGAATCTCCCGTGTCCACTGGAACCATCCTCCTGGCTCTGACCAGCCACAACGAACTCGGCTCGACGGGGCGGCCCACCGGCTTCTATGTCTCCGAGGCCGCACACCCGTGGAAGGTGTTCGTCGACGCCGGCTACGCGGTCGACGTCGTGTCGACGGCGGGTGGGGAGCCGCCCCGGGACGGCGAGGATCGCTCCGACCCCGTGCAGGCGGAGTTCCTCGACCAGCTCGGCAGCACGCCCCGGGCCGACGAGGTGGACGCCGCGCAGTATGACGCGATCCTGTTCGCCGGCGGGCACGGCACGATGTGGGACTTCCCGGAGTCCGCGGCGCTGGCCGCGCTGGCCCGTGACATCTACGAACGGGGCGGTGTCGTCGGCGCGGTGTGCCACGGCCCGGCCGCCCTGGTCAACCTGGTCCTCTCGGACGGCACCCACCTGGTCGACGGCCGGTCGGTCGCCGCGTTCACCAACGCCGAGGAGGCCGCGGTCGGGCTCACCGACGTCGTGCCGTTCGCGTTGCAGACCCGGCTGACCGAGCTGGGCGCCCGGCACAGCGCCGCGCCCGACTTCCAGCCGTGGGTCGTCCGCGACGGCCGCCTCGTCACCGGGCAGAACCCGGCCAGTGCCCACGGTGTCGCCGTCGCGATGGTGGCCGCGCTGGAGAGCGCGAGCAGCCCCCGGGAGGTCACCGAGTCCTACTTCGCCGCCGAGAACCGCCGGGACCTCCCGGGCATCCTCGACCACTTCGCCGAGAACGTGCGCTTCGAGACCCCGGACGGCGCAACCCTCGTCGGCCGTGAAGCCGTCGGCCAGTTCTACGCCGCCAACCTCGCCGCCCTGGAGAAGCTACAGGTCGACCTGGTGGAGGACCTCTCGACCGGCGACCGCGGCGCCCTGCGCTGGCGAGCCGACGGCCGCACCCCCACCGGCGAGCCGGTCAGCATGCACGGCGTCAACGTGGTGACCGTGGCCGGCGGCCGCTTCACCGACTTCCACGCCTACTGGTGCACCCGCAAGTCCGCATAGATCCGCCGGGCCTGCTCCACGTGCGGCCGCGCCCCGGCGAGGTCTCCGGCGGCCCGCGACGCCGCCGCGAGCCCGTCGTGGGCGCGGGCCGTCTCGTACCGGTCGCCGATCTCCTCGGCCAGCTCCAGCGCCTGCCCGTGCCGCACCCGGGCCTCGGCCGCCTCCCCGGCCGCGCAGAGCACCTGGCCGAGGTCGTTGAGCGCCTCCGCCTCGCTGGCCCGGTCCCCGATCCGCTGGTGCAGCACGAGCGCACGGCGCAGCTGAGCGGCCGCCTCGCCGAGCCGTCCCTGCCGGGCCTGGACGGCGGCCAAGTCGGTCAGCGCGTACGCCTCCGCGGTCCGGTCCCCGGCACGCCGGACCGCGCCGAGGCTCCGCTCCAGCTCGGCGGCGGCCCGGTCGAGCCCGGCCGGGTGCTGCGGCAGCCGGGCGAGCAGCGACAGCACGTACGCCTCGCTGAACCGGTCGCCCAGCCCGGCGTACAGCTCCAGAGCCGACCCGAACCGCTCCGCCGCCCGAACCTGGTCGCCCAGCCGCCCGTCGACCAGCCCCAGCCTGACCAGAGCGTCGGCCTGCCCGGCTTTGTCGCCAGCGTCGGTGTACAGCTCCCAGGCCTGGCGATAATGAGAAGCGGCCTCCCGGTAGTCGCCGAGCCGCCAGTAAACGCTGCCCAGGTTTCGCACCACCAGCGCGGAAGCCGCGGGCGAGGAGAGCTGAGCGTACAGATCAAGCGCCCGCCGATAGGTGGCCGCGGCCTCGTGCAGGCGGCCCTGCCTGCGGTGCAGCCGGCCCAGCTGCGACAGTGACCGAGCCTGCGCCGCACGATCCCCGGTGGCCGACGCGGCGCTCACCGCGGCCGCGGTGACGGTGACCGCCTCGGCCACCGGTCCGCCCGCGTCGAGGTGGTGGAACAGGGAATCGGCCAGCTCGACGGTGTGCCGGTACCAGCCGTGCGCCGCACCGTACACACAGATCGCGGCCAGGTTGGACCGCTCGGCCTCGATCCAGTCCCGAGCGGAGTCCGGATCGCCGGCCGCGGCGAGACAGTGGTCGAACAGCCGGTCCAGTGCGGCCCGGCGCTCCACCTCCGGCTCCTGCCCGACGGCGAGCTCCGCCGCGTACGCCCGCAGCAGGTCATGCATGCCGTACCGCCCGCCCCGCCCGGCCTGGACCAGGCTCGCCCGGGTCAGCACGCCCAGCAACCTGCGCGCCTCACCCGGCGCCGTCCCGGTCAGCGCCGCCACCGCGCCGACGTCCGCCGACTCCCCCGGATGCAGCCCGAGCAGCCGGAACACCCGAGCCGCCGCGGCCGGCAGATTTTGGTACGACCAGGAGAACACCGCCCGCACCTCGGCCCGCGGATCCCCGCCCGCGTCCAGCAGGTCCAGCCGTCCCCGGTAATCACCCAGCTCGGCGACGAGTTCGGCGAGCGGCACGTCGGCCCGTTCGGCGGCCAGTTCGGCGGCGATCCGCAGGGCCAGTGGCAGCCGGGCGCACGCCGCGGCCAGCGCCTCGGCGGCGGCCGGTTCCGCGTCCACCCGTACGCCGATCAGCTTGCGCAGCAGAGCGAGCGCGTCCGGCAGCGGCAGCAGATCGAGGTTGACCCGCTCGGCGCCGTGCACCGCCACCATCCCGGGCAGCGAGTCCCGGCTGGTGACCAGAACCAGACACGAGCCGGTGCCGGGCAGCAACGGCCGCACCTGCTCCACCGAGGACGCGTTGTCCAGCAGCACCAGCATCCGCCGCCCGGTCAGCTCGGACCGGTACCGTCCGGCCCGCTCGTCGGTGCCGGGCGGGATCTCCGGTCCGCGCACCCCGAGAGCGGTGAGGAACCCGGCCAGCGCATCCGCCACCGCCACCGGCTGCTCGGCGTCGTAACCGCGCAGGTTCACGTAGAGCTGCCCGTCGGGGAACGAGTCCCGGACCCGGTGCCCCCACCGGATGGCCAGCGCCGACTTGCCGACCCCGGCCGTGCCGGACAGCAGCACCACGGTCAGCGGCGGCTCGTCCCCGCCCGGCGCCACCAGCAGCCGGTCCAGGGCGGCAAGCTCCCCGGTACGCCCGGTGAACGCCCGCACGTCGGCCGGCAACTGTGCCGGAACCAGCGTCGCCGTGGCCGGCGGCCCACCGGCGACAGCCACGTCCAGCGAGGGGGAGGCGACGAGGATCTGCTCGTGCAAAGCCCGGAGGGCGACACCCGGATCGCTGCCCAGCTCGTCGGCGAGGCTGCGCCGGATCCGCCGGTACTGCTCGTCCGCGTCGGCCTGCCGCCCACACCGGTACAGCGCCAGCATCGCCTGACCGGCCAGCCGCTCGTCCAGGGGATGCTCGGCGACGGCGGCGGACAGCGCCGGCAGCAGCTCGCCGTGCCGGCCCAGCCGCAGCAGCACGTCGTTGCGGTCCAGCTCGGCGGCGAACCGCTCAGCGAGCAGGGTGCGCCGCATCGCGCCCAGCCACGGCGTGTCCAGGCCGGCGAACGGCTCGGCCCGCCACAGGCCCAGCGCCTCAGTGATCAGGTCGGCGGCCACCCGGTCCGACTCCGCGGCGCGGGCCGAGGTCATCAGATCGCGGAACCGGTGCAGGTCGACCGCCTGCGGATCCACGGTGAGCAGGTAGCCACCCGGATCCCGGCGGATCTCCACCCCGGGCGCGGCAGCGACCGCGCGCCGCAGCCGGGACAGGTAGCTGTAGAGGGCGCCCGCGGCTCGCTGCGGCACGTGCGCGCCCCACACCCGGTCGATCAGCTGGTCCACGGTGACCGGACGGCCCGCCTCCACCAGCAGCACGCCGAGCACGCACCGCTGCCGGGCGTGCCCCAGGTCAGCGCTCCGCCCGTCGATCCGGGCCTCCACCGTCCCGAGCACCCCGAACTCCGCCGTCACCTGACCTCCATAGGACCGCCCCCGACCAGGGGATTCAAGAAATTCACCAGGACCGCTGAAGTCTCCCATGCTTCGCACAAGGTCCAGCGGCGAGCATGGGAGGCCGTTGCGAGGGGACGGATCGCTCACCCGATTGCGAAACATACGGGGGAATCGGGCGAGCGATCCGTCCCGCAACAGCGGTGACAAACTCCCGCATAGCGACCCGGCAGGCCGGGTAGATCGCGGTGGTGACATCGAAGAAGGAAACGTCGCCCGCGGAGCGCACCGCTGCGGCCATGCACCACACGGCCGAGCAGCTGGAGGTGGCCGAGTCCATCCTGCACCGCAGCGCCGAAGAGGCCCCGAACCCCGGCACGAGCGCCCGGCTGCACACTCTCGGCCACCAGGTCACCGCCCAGGCGCACGACATCGACCGGCGGGCCGACCGACTCGATCACGCATCACAGCCGGACCCGCCGGCGCGGCATCGGCATGAATGACGAACGGCCCCTCTCGTGCTGGAGAAGGACCGTGCGATGCGGAGGGGGTGTCAGGTGGTGTCGGCCTGCTGCCGGCTCTGGTGCTCGCGGTTGCGCTGGAGTGCTTCCTCGAGTTGGTCCTCGAGGACGATGATCCGGCAGGCGGCTTCGAGAGCGGTGCCCTGGTCGACCATCTCGCGGGCTCGTACGGCCAGGCGCAGTTGGTAGCGGGAGTAGCGGCGGTGTCCGCCGGCGGAGCGGAACGGAACGAACAGTTTCGCCTCGTCGAGGCGGCGCAGGAAGTCCTGCGAGGCGCCCACGATCTCGGCGGCACGGCCCATGGTGTAGGCCGGATAGTCGTCGTCGTTGAGCATGTCTTCGGATGGGGCCATGCACGTCCTCGTCATGAACGAGGGCCCCGGCGCAGAACGCGCCGGGGCCCGGGATTACGGGTTGAATACACCATCTACCGACAGGTTCGTCGGGTTCTCGTTTCCACACCGTGCCGCTATCAGCGACAGCAGGTGCGAGGATCGCGTAAGCGTGACCGGAGACCACCTCTCATTCGGTGTGACCACGGTGTCCGCCCCAGAACTGGCACTACGTCCTGACGGCGGGCGATCCAACGGCGTCAAACCCTCCCTTTCCTCTATTTTCACTTCCTGTGGTGCTCTCCGCCGGTGTCGGAGCCCCACGCGACTTCATGGCCCCGCACACGTGCGACGGATTTCCTGCATCAAGCGGCGCCGTCAACCTGCACCGGCCCCACCTGCGGTGCCCTGACCTGGAATTACGTCAAGGTCTTGTCGTGCACTTGCCGTGTTGCGCGCGGCGGAATCGGATCCGCCGCAGTGGCCGAGCGAGCCACGAGAACTTCCGGGCCCTGCTTGACGCTCGGCTTCTCACGTCAGCGTCTTCCACAGATCTCTGTCGTCAACGGAAGCTACCTTACACAGCTCTACGGAGAAAATCTAGCCGTGTCGCGCCAGATTTCCTGGCGACGATCATGACGATTCCGGCGGGGGCCGCCGCTAGAGTGGATGCGCATGGATGCTCTTGAATCTGGGCGGCGCTACTGGGAAACCACCGGGGCGACGAAGGACTTCACGCATCCCGTGCACGCGGAGTGGCTGGCCGGGGTCGATCGGGCCGCGCGGATTCTCGACTACGGATGCGGCTACGGGCGGGTCATGGCGGAGCTGAGCGATCTCGGCTTCGGCACGGTCACCGGTGCCGACGTCTCCGCCGCCCTGATCGCCCGCGGCGGCCGGGCCAGGCCGGATCTGAGCTTCGAGCTCATCACGTCACCGCCGGTCGTGGACCACCCGGCGGCGAGCTTCGACGTGATCGTGCTCTTCGCCGTGCTGACCTGCGTTCCGGGTGACGCGGATCAGCGTGCGCTCGTCGCGGAGACGCACCGGTTGCTGGCGCCCGGTGGGCTGCTCCATGTCAGTGACCTGCTGCTGCAAGCCGACGAGCGCAGCCGGCGCCGGTATGCCGGGCGCTCCCCGTACGGCGTCTTCACCACCGGCGACGGCGCGGTCTGCCGGCACCACGACGCCGAGTACCTGCGCCGCCTCCTGGCCGACTTCGACATCACGGCCGAACGCCACCTGGAGGTGCCGACGATGAACGGCAACCGGGCGGCGGCACTGCAGCTCCTGGCCCGCCGCCGATAGCCGGGGCCTTACCGCCGCCTTCTGCGGATCCTCTCCAGTTCCGCCGCGGCGGCCACGGCGGGTTTCCGGGCGAACCGGAGGGCCCGGCTGCCGTGCTGGAACGCCGACGCACGCACCTCGCTGCCATCGACCCGTCGCACCCACACACCGTCGTCGTCGCATCCGCAGCGAGCGACCTCGGCCCACCGCACAGCCACCACACGAAGCCAGTTGACCAGCACCAACCGCTGCGGGCCGGCCTCGATCCGCAGCACCCAGCCACGTGCCGCGCCCACCAGCGCCGCGGCCACGGCCACCAGCGACAACGGCAGCGCCCAGCCACCACGCCGCACGCCGACCGCGATCAGCACCGCCGACAGGGTGCCCAGCCCGGCCGGCAGCAGCATGCGCTGCCACAGCGGCGGCCGGAGAACATGGAGCACAGCACCATGGTGCACATCGTTTCCCCGGGCAGGGGCCGGATTACCGCGGGGCCGGCTCGATCTCCGCGCCGCTGTCCATCTCCCGGGCCTGTTCGGCGGCGAGATCGAGCCGCCGATTCTCGGAGTGCTGCGAGAGCGCGGACACGACGCCCATCGCGACGGAACCGCACACCGCCATGAGCCAGGACGCGAGGCTCCACTCGCGGACCACCGCAATGGCGCTCACCACGGCGATCCCGGCGAGGGCGAGCAACGCGCCCTTCCACGGAGACTTCGCGACACCGGTACTCATGCCAAGATCATGACCGCAGCCAGCGCATTCTTCAAGTTCGCCAGGGGCATCGGCCGTCAACAGGTGGCCTGCCGGGGCAGCTCGGGAATGTAGCTGTTCCACTCCTCGGCGGTGAGCCCGCGCCCACTGATCGCACAGGCCCGCCCCGCCGGATCGGCGGCCAGCTCCCGCGGCACCGTCGCATCCCAGAGGGTCACGTTCTGGCTCAGGTTCCCGAACACGCCGCCGGCCGCCAGCATCCGCCCGTCCGGGCTGAACGCCGCATAGACCGACTGCAAGTGAGGGCTCTTGAGCAGCGCGTACGGAACCGCCGTCGTCGGGTCCGCGATGTCCCACAGAATCATGGCGTCGTCCCCGCTGGCGCTCGCGAGCGTCCGCCCGTCCGGGCTGAACGACACCCAGTACACCGAGCTGGTGTGCCCGCTCAACGTAGCGATCTTGCTGGGCTGGGCCGGATCCGCGACGTCCCACAGCAGGACGTTCGCGTAGTCGTTGGTGCCGGCCGCCAGCGTCCGCCCGTCCGGGCTGAAGGCCAGCGAGTTCGCCGAGTAGCCGTAGACGTTCTTGAGCAGGATCGACCCCAGGCGCACCGGGGCGGTCCGGTCCCGCACGTCCCACAGCGACACGTTGTAGCCCTCGGCGACCGCCATGGTCCGCCCGTCCGGGGTGAACGCGATGGACGTCAGCGTCTTCTGCAGGGCGAGCTCCGCGGTCCGCACGGGCTGGCGGCGGTCGGCCAGGTCCCAGAGCGTCGTCTTGCCGTCGCGACGGCCGATGGCCAGGGTGCGCCCGTCGGGACTGAAGCGCACCGCGTACACAAGATCTCCTGGCTCTTTGATGGTCGCCAGCGGCCGCGGCCCGGCCGGGTTCGTCATGTCGAGCAGGGTGACCGTCGCGTCCGAGCCGGTGACGGCCAGCATGCTGCCGTCCCGGCTCAGGGTGATGTCCTCGACCTTGCCGTCACGCATCGGCCACGGTTCACCGCGGACCGGGGCGCTCGGTTCGGCGAGGTTCCACGGCACGGCCTTGCCGTCCCAGCCCGCGGCGATCAGCGAGCGGCTGTCCGTACCGAAGGAAAGCCCGACGATGTTGGCCGGGAACGGCCCGGGCAGTTCCGCGAGCTCCTCCCGGGCGAACTGCCCCTTGGTGGTCCACAGCGTCGCCGTCGTGCGCCCGCCGACGGTGGCCAGCGCCCGGCCGTCCGCGCTGAAGGCGAGCGACCGGATCGGACCGTCGGTGGTCGACACCGTGGTCAGCAGCGTCGACAGGTACACCCAGGTGCCCACCGTCTTGACGCTCCACAGCGCGGTCGCGCCGTCGGTGTCGGCCAGCGCGAGGGTCTCGCCGTCCCCGCTGAACGCCAGCGCGCTCAGGTGGGCCTGCCCGGTCGCGGAGAGCTCGGAGAGTCCCGCCCGCGGTTTGGCCGGATCGGTCAGGTCCCACATCCGCACGTAGTCGTAGGCGCTCTCGACGGCCACCACCGGCTTCTTCGGATTGAACGCGATGACGGCGTCGGGAAACTTGTCGTCGTCGGCGAGGGCGAGCGTGCTGCCCTGCACCGGGTGGGCCGGATCGGTCAGGTTCCAGACGGTGACCGCGGCTCCGCTGGTCAGTCCGGTCCGCCCGTCCGGGCTGAACTTCAACGGGTACGCACCCGTCAGGGTCGCGAGCGCGACCGGCGAAGCCCCGCTGACGTCCCACAACACGGTGTCCTTGGCAGCGTTGCTCGCCGCGACCGTGTGCCCGTCCGGGCTGATGCTCACCGCCGTGATCCCGGCCGCGTCGGTCAGCGATCCGGTCCGCACCGGGTGCGCCGGATCCGCGACGTCCCACAGCTCTGCCCCGGACTTTCCGTCAAAGACAGCTAGCGTACGACCATCCGGCCCGGCCGCCGTCGTCTTCGCGGTCGTCCCGCCGGCGGGCAGCGTGGCGAGCCGCACCGGCGCGGCCAGGTCGGTCGCGTCCCACAGCGACACCGTCCCGCCGGTGTCGCTGGTGGCGAACACGTGCCCGGCGACCGGCGCGACCCCGGTCACGTCCGCGAGGACCCCGCCGAAGTGGGTCGCCATGACCAGGTGGCTGAGCTGCTCCCGGGTCTGCGCGTCGGGGTGCAGCTGCTCGGCGGCCACCCCGAGCATGAGGGCCTTCTTCGGGTCGTCGGCGACCATGGCGCGAGCCCGGGTCAACAGCCGCCGGCTGATCGCGATGCGCTGCTGCACCGCGACCGCCTCCCGCTGCTTGCGGGCCTCCTCCGCGGCCTCCCGCGCCAGCCGCTCCTGCCGCTTGCGCTCCTGCTCGGCCTGGCGGGCCAGCTCCCGGTGCTGGTCGGCGAGCTTCTTCTGCTCCTTGGCCCGGGCCTCCGCCTGGCTCGCCAGCTCCTCCTGCCGCCGGGCGTTGGCCAGTTGCCGGTCGGCGTTGGCCTTCTGCCGCTCGGCCTCCTCGGCGGAAGCGGTCGCCCGGTTCTGCTGGCGTTCGGCGTTGGCCTTCTCGCGTTCCGCGTTGGCGTGGTACCGCTCGGCGTTGGCCTGCTCCCGTTTCGCCTCCGCGGACGCCTCCCGGGCCAGGGCCTGCTGGTCGCGGGCCAGCCGGGTCTGCCGTTGCGTCTCGGTCTGCGCGGCCTTGGCCCGGCCCTCCTGCACCCGGGCGTTCTCCTGCTGGCGCTGCGACTCCTCGGTGGCCCGCTCGGCGGTGTCACGCTGCTGGGATGCCACCACCTCCTGCCGGGTGGCCTCCACCGCGGCGGCGTTGGCCCGCTCGGCGTTGCGGACCGCGACGACCCCGGTCAGCGACGCGACCAGGGTCAGCAGCACCAGCGTCGCGACCGCCACGGCCGACAGCCGCCGGGCCCGCCGGTGCTGGCGGACGTCCTCGCCCTCCAGCTCGTCCTTGCTCACCCCGTGCATCGGCGCGGCGAGCTGGGCGATCGCGTCCCGAAACCGGATGTGCTGCAGGTTCAGCTGGAGGTCGTCGCGGGCCCACCGCAGGTCCAGATAGAGCGGCTCCTCGGCGAACACGCCCCGCAGCGCCTCCGGCACCGCCGTGGAGTCCGCGGTGAAGTCGTGGTTCTCGGCGTCCCAGCGCCACTCGCCGTCGGTCACCACCGGCAGGATGCAATCGGTCGACTTGGTCGCCAGCCAGTGCTCGATCTCCCGGTTCACCCACGGCGAGTCGGCCGCCTCGGGGGACGCGAGCAGCACGAAGTACTTCGAGCCGTCCATCGCCTCCTGGATGGACGTCCACAGTTTCGGGGTCACCGCCAGCCCGGTCTGATCGCGGAAGATCCACAGCGCACGGCGACGGTGCCAGGGTTTCGCCAATCGATGCAGACCGCGCTGGACGGCTGGGGCGAGCCGCCCGTCGGCAGCGTGGCTGTAGGAGATGAAACCATCGAAGCGCATAGATGTTCCCGCGGTCGGCGTGATCGGCGGGGACCGATTCTCCATGCCACCACCCGACAGGTAAAGCCGACCGGCCCGGCGTAGCGCGGATGCGGCACGGTGTGCTTTGATCTATGGAAGGCCGGGCACTCTCCCCCGTGGGTGCCCGGCCTTTTTCGTGCCCATTTCCCGGCCGCCGCGGCACGCCGCTGGCGATTTCGCCGATGTGTGGCCCACTTCTGTGCACTGAGGATGCAGAAACCCCGATGTCCCCTGGAGGTTTCATGCGTCGTCTCATCGTCCTCGTCACCGCGCTGCTGGCCGCGCTGGCGCTCAGCCCGGCCGTCCCCGCGGCCGCCGCGCCCGGCACGCCGGTGATCTTCGTACACGGTTACACCGGCAGTGCCTCGAACTGGACCACCGCGATGGCGGTGTTCCGGGCCGGCGGCTACTCCAGCAGCGAGCTGTTCGCGTACGAGTACAACTCCTACGGCAGCAACATCACCAACGCGCAGGGGCTGGCCACGTACGTCAACCAGGTCCGGGCCCGCACCGGCGCGGCCCAGGTCGACATCGTCAACCACTCGATGGGCGGTCTGGTCAGCCTCTGGTACCTCAAGCAGCTCGGCGGCGCCCCGTACGTCCGCCACCTGGCCTCGATCGCCGGCGCCAACCACGGCACCACGGCCGCGGGCTCCTGCCTGGTTTACGTCACCTGCCAGCAGATGTACCCGGGCTCGTCGTTCATCACCACCCTCAGCGCCGGCGACGAGACGCCCGGCAGCACCAAGTACGGAACGTGGTACTCCCCGTGCGACGGGGTGATCATCCCGTACACGAGCACGGTGCTCAGCGGCGCCACCAACAACTATGTGGCGTGCCAGACCCACATCGGCTACCTCACCGACACGGTCACGCTGGCCCAGGTCCGCTCCTTCCTCGCGAGTTGACCCGATTTCCGGTACGGTCGCGCGCCTCACCCGGGCGCGCGGCCCCGCGGTTTCCGCACCCCTCCCGCTATCCGGTGCGCGGGAGCACCCGATCGCCTCAGGCGGACAGGCCGCGGTCCAGGAAGCCGATCATCCACGCGAAGCTCTCGTCGACGCTCGTGTCCATCTCGAAGCCGCCCGCCGCCTCGATCACCGCGAAGCCGTGGAACAGGCTGCGCAGCATCCGCAGCGCGTGCACGGTGTCGGCCGGGTCCAGCTGATAGCCGGCGAGCACCGCGGCCAGCGAGTCGAGGACCCGGGCGCCCGCGACCGCCACCGGATCGTCCGGGGATCCGGCGTCGAGGCGGATGGTCGCGGAATACCGCCCCGGGTGCTCGACCACGAACGCGCGGAACGTGCGGGCCGCGGCGGCGAGCGCGTCACGCCCGGCGCGGCCCTGCAACGCGTCGCGCAGGCTGTCGCCCAGCTCGGTGAGGGCCAGCGCGGCGATCCGCCGGGTCAGGTCGGCCTGGCTGGCGACGTGTTTGTAGAGCGACGGCGCCCGGATGCCAAGCCGCTCGGCGAGCAGGCCCATCGTCACGTTCGCCAAACCGACCTCGTCGGCCAGGTCGGCGGCGGCGGTGACGACGGCCGCCGGGTCCAGCCCCGCCCTAGGCACGGGCGTGCGCCTTGAGGAACGGCAGCAGCAGCGCCACGGTCTCGTCCGGGAACTGGGTGTGCGGGTAGTGACCGGCCCCCTCGATCACCTCGACCGTGCCGATCCCGGCCGGCATCGCCGCCACGATCGCCTCGCCTTCGGCGCGCGGATCGGCCCAGTCCGGGTCGAGCGAACCCTCGATGATCAGCGCGGGCACCCGCACGGCGCCCAGCTGCGCCCCGGCGTCGGCCGGCGTGGTCCTGCCCATGCCCTGCAACGCCCCCATCCGGCCGGGCTCGCCGAGCATGCTGGCCACGTCGCGCAGCTGCTCGTCCCAGTCGGCCGGCTTGCGCCCGGGGAACGCGACGTCGAGATAGCGATGCCACCATGTCACGCTGCCCAGGATGCCGGTCAGCAGCAGCCGCGTCATCCCGGTCCGGAACCGCTTCACCCGCAGGTCGCTCAGCGCGATCGACTGCTTGCGGGTGAACGGCGCCAGCTCGGCGATCCCGGTGATCAGCTCGGGCGCGGTGGCCGCCGCGACGGTGGCCGCGCCACCGGAGATCGAGTGCCCGACCAGCACGGCCGGCCCGCCGAGGTGCCGGATCAGGGCGACCAGGTCGCCGGCGATGTCGGTGCGGCTGTAGGACGGCCACCGCGCGCTCGACTCGCCGGTCCCGCGGATGTCGGTGGTGACCACCCGATAGCCCGCCGCGACCAGCTGTGGGACGACGAACCGGTAGGCCGAGCGGGTGTTACCCATGCCCGGCGCGAGCACCACCAGCGGCCCCTCGCCGGTGATCTCGTAAGCGATCGTGCCGCCGTCGACGGTGAGCATCTCGGTCATGACAACCCCTCAGGCCTAGCTAATGTTGTTAGCTATAAGCTAACTTCATTAGCTAGATCCGTCAAGGCGCTTCCCTCACGACCGCTCGTCAGCCCTCAGGGCGTAAGCCCCGTCGAGGCCCGGAACGAGCCGTCCATCTCGAACGGCACCGACTCGTGCTCGTGAGTCACCAGCCACCGGCCGTCGATGCGGCGCAGCCCCACCGTCACCCTGAACCACAGGCTGAACGCCTCGGTCGACCCGCGCGGCACGCCGCTCATCCGGTCGATGCTGGTCGCGAACGCCACGTCGCCGTCCGTGGTGATCTCCAGCTGGGTGACCTCGCGGCGAGGCGGCTTCTCGAACCCGGCCATCCAGGCCTCCAGCCCGGCCGCACCCTGGCCCTCGACCGGCTGGCGCAGCGGCGGGGCGAGGTTGTACTCGACGAAGCCGGGCGCGTAGTACGCCATGATGGCCTTGGCGTCGCCGGTCTCCAGCAACGCCGCCTTGCGTTCGATGACTTCCTGAATCTCGTTCATGCCAGGGTGTCGAAGCCGCACCGGCCGGTTTCGACACCCTGGCGAGTGAAAGGAGAAAAACGTGAAGTACCTGATCCTGATCCAGTCGAACCCGCAGTCGCTCGCGGTCTGGGAGACGATGACCGAGCAGCAGCGCACCGACTTCGGCCTCGGGCACCTGCGGCTGACCGAGGAGATGCGCGAGGCCGGCGTGCTGGTGGTCAGCGAGGGGCTCGGCGACCCGGCCCTGGCCACCCAGGTCTCCGTGCGCGACGGCAAGACGATCACCTCCGACGGCCCGTACGCCGAGGTCAAGGAGCACCTGGCCGGTCTCTACCTGATCGACGTCGCGGACCTCGACGAGGCGATCGCCTGGGCCGCGAAGGCGCCGGACGCCGCGTACACCAGGGTCGAGGTCCGTCCGGTCCTCGACATGAGCGCATGGGAGATCTGAGCGGGCTGCCGGATCTGCTGCGCGAGTGCGCGCCGCGCGTGCTGGCCGCGGTGGTGCGCCGCTACGGCGACTTCGAGGCCTGCGAGGACGCGGTGCAGGAGGCGCTGATCGCGGCCGCCCAGCAGTGGCCGCGGACCGGCGTCCCGGACCAGCCCCGGCACTGGCTGATCACCGTGGCCGGTCGCCGGCGGGTGGAGCTGCTGCGCAACGAGACGGCCCGGCGCCGCCGCGAGGACGCGGCCGGGCAGGAGCCCGCGCCGCAGCCGCGGGGCGACGACGAGCTGGCGTTGCTGCTGCTCTGCTGCCATCCCGCGCTGAGCGTGCCGGCCCAGGTCACGCTGACCCTGCGGGCGGTCGGCGGGCTCACCACGGCGGAGATCGCCCGGGCGCTGCTGCTGCCGGAGGCCACCGTGGGCCAGCGGATCAGCCGGGCCAAGCAGCGGATCCGCGACACCGGCACCCGGTTCGACCTACCCGCGACCGACGAGCGGCTCACCGCCGTCCGGCACGTGCTCTACCTGATCTTCAACGAGGGTTACACGGCCAGCTCCGGCGACGCGCTGAACCGGGTGGAGCTGACCCGGGAGGCGATCCGGCTGACCCGGCAGCTGCACCGGCGCCTGCCGGACGACGGGGAGGTGGCCGGGCTGCTCGCGCTGATGCTGCTCACCGACGCCCGGCGGCCCGCGCGCACCGGGCCGGACGGCGCGCTGATCCCGCTCGCCGAGCAGGACCGCGGCCGCTGGGACGCGACCGCGATCGCCGAGGGCGTCGAGATCATCACGCGCACCCTGGCCCGCGCGCCGATCGGCCCCTTCCAGGTGCAGGCCGCGATCGCCGCGGTGCACGACGAGGCGGCGCGCGCCGAGGACACCGATTGGCGGCAGATCCTGCTTCTGTACGCGATGCTGCACACGCTCGCCCCGAGCCCGATGGTGACGCTGAACCGGATCGTGGCGGGCGCCATGGTGGACGGCCCGGAAGCCGGGCTGGCGGCGCTGGACCGGGTCGCCGGGGACCCGGTGCTGGCCCGGCACCACCGGACCGCGGCGGTGCGGGCGCACCTGCTGGAGCTGGCCGGGGACCGGGCCGGGGCGCGGGAGCACTACCGGCTGGCGGCGCGGCTCACGCTCAGCCTGCCGGAGCAGCGCTATCTGGAGTCACGGGCCGCGCGACTGCGGTGATGGGCGGGGTGGGACGGCTCTGGGCGTACCGAAAACCGGTTTTTAATGTTCACCCGTCCGGGAACGCGTTGGTGCAGCGTGGACTGTGGTTGTGGCAGGGTGGCGCGATGGCGCGGCGGGTGCTCAGTGACCGATATGAATTGCTTTCATTGCTGGGCCGGGGCGGCATGGCCGAGGTGTGGGAGGGCGTCGACCGGCGGCTGGGGCGCGCGGTCGCGGTCAAGGTGATGCGCGCCGGCGGGCGGGCCGACTCGTCGCTGCCGGCCCGGTTCGACCGGGAGGCGCGGACCGTGGCCGGGCTGTCGCACCCGAACATCGTGCCGGTGCACGACGTCGGCGCGCACGACGGCGTGCCCTACCTGGTGATGGAGCTGATCGACGGGTACAGCCTGGCCGACCTGCTGGAGCTGGAGGGGCGGCTGGCGGTGGGCGAGGCGGTCCGGGTGGCGATCCAGGTGTGCCGCGCGCTGGAGGCGGCGGCCGCCGCGGGCGTGGTGCACCGGGACCTGAAGCCGGCCAACATCCTGATCACCGGCGGTGGGCAGGTGAAGGTGTGCGATTTCGGTCTGGCCCGGCGGGCCGGGGCCGCGCAGGCGGAGCTGACCGGAACCGCGCAGATGATCGGGACCAGCAGTTACATGGCGCCGGAGCAGGTCACCGGCAGCTCGGTGGACGCGCGGACCGACCTGTACGGGCTGGGCTGCGTGCTGTACACCATGGTGACCGGGCAGCCACCGTTCGTCGGCGACACCGCCATGGAGATCGCCTGGAAACACGTGGAGGACACCCCGGAGCCGGCCTCCCGGCATCGCCCGGACCTGCCCACGGAGCTCGACCGGCTGCTGCGGACGCTGCTGGCGAAGTACCCGGCGGACCGGCCGGCCGGTCCGGGCGTGGTGCGGACCGCCCTGGAGAGCCTGGGCACCGCGCCGGCCACCGGCGATCGGGCTCGGCCGTGGTTCCGGGCCGCCGCGGTCGCGGTCGTCGCCGCGGTGGGCATCGGCGGCCTGGTGGCGTTGCTGCCGCCGGCGGCTCCGGAGATGAGCAGCCCGACCCGCCTGCCGGCGTCCTTCTCGCCGTCGCCACCGGCGTCGTCACCCGCGCGGCCGGCGCTGCCGACCCGCCCGCCGACCGCCGCGGCTCCCGCGCCGGTCGCCCAGCAGTGCGTCGTCCCCGGCCGCGGCCAGGGCAAGCACCGGGGTAACTGCGGCAAAGCCCACGGCCGGGACTGACCACTCGACCGGCGTCAAGCCCGCCACCTTTCGCACCCGCGCGGACCGCGTGACCCGCCCGGATCCGGGTAGCCGCACGCCATGGCCGACGAGACCCACCAGTATCTGTCCTGGCACATCGACGACCTGATCGGCGAGCTGACCGAGTGGGTGCGCATCCCGTCGGTGGCGGGGGTGCCCGAGCACGCCCAGGACCTGCTGCGCTCGGCACACTGGCTGGCCGGGGCGCTGCGCGCCACCGGCTTCCCGGAAGTACAGGTCTGGAACGCGCCGGACGCCCCCGCGGTGCACGCCGAGTGGTGTGCCGCGCCCGGCGCGCCGACCGTGCTGATCTACAGCCATCACGACGTGCGGGCCGCCAAGGAGGAGCAGTGGGTGGAGACCGCCCCGTTCGAGGCGGTGGCGCGCGACGGCTACGTCTACGGGCGCGGTGCCTCGGACGCCAAGGGCCAGGTGCTCAGCCACCTGTGGGGCATCCGCACCCACCTGGCCGTCACCGGCCGCACCGCACCGGCGGTCAACCTGAAGGTGCTGGTGGAGGGCGAGGAGGAGACCGGATCGGCGCACCTGGCCGGCCTGCTCGACGAGCACCGCGACCGGCTCGGCGCCGACCTGGTGGTCTTCTCCGACACGATGAACTGGCACACCGGACAACCCGCCGTCTGCACCAGCCTGCGCGGCATGGTCAGTGCCCAGTTGCGGGTGCACGGGCCGCTGCGGGACGTGCACAGCGGCGGCGTGTCCGGCCCGGCGCCGAACCCCGCCGTCGAACTGGCCCGGCTGATCGGCGCGCTGCACGACGACCGGGGCCGGATCACGCTGCCCGGTTTCTACGACGACGTGCTGCCGCTGACCGGCGCCCGGCGCGCCGAACTCGCGGCGCTGCGCTACACCGACGAGGACTGGCTGGCCCGCTCGGAGACCCGCGGCATCCACGGCGAGGCCGGCTACACCGTGCTGGAACGCCTCTGGGCCCGCCCGGCCGTCGAGGTGATCAGCATGCTCGCCGGCGACCCGACGGGTCCGTCCCGGGGCGCGGTGCCCGCGCTGGCCGAGGCCGCGCTCAGCTTCCGCACCGCACCCGGGCAGTGCGCCGCGAAGGTCGCCGACCGCCTGCGGCAGTGGGTGGCCGAGGAGATCAAAGACGGTTTTCCGTACGACCTGAGCGTCGCCGAGCAGATCTCCCAGGAGCCGTACCAGACGCCCGCGGACCTGCCCGCGCTGTCCGTGCTCGCCGACGCGACGCACGCCGGTTTCGGGGTGGCGCCGGGACGGATGGGCAACGCCGGCAGTGGGCCCGCCGCCCTGCTGGCCGAGCGGATCGGGGCGCCGGTGCTGTTCTTCGGCACCGGCCTGGTCGAAGATCGGTGGCACGACAGTGACGAGCGGGTCGCGGTGTCGATGCTGACCCGTGGCGCCGCGACGCTGGCGCACTTCTGGCAGCGGTTGGCGGCCGCGTGACCGCGCCGGTTCCCGCCGTCGGCGCTCCCGCGTCCTCCCCGGCGCCCACCGTCGGTGCTCCCGCGTCCTCCCCGGCGCCCACCGTCGGTGGTCCCGCGTCCTCCCCGGCGCCCACCGTCGGTGGTCCCGCGTCCTCCCCGGCGCCCACCGTCGGTGGTCCCGCCGCCTCCCCTGGGCCCACCGTCGGGGTCGAGGAGGAGTTTCTGCTGCTCGACCCGGTCACCGGGCACAACGTGCCGGTGGCCGAGCAGGTGCTGGGCGCGCTGCCACCCGAGGCCCGCAGGCAGAGCAGCCTGGAGTTCCGGCGCAGCATGGTCGAGCTGGTCACCCCGGTCTGCACCGGCCTGGACGAGGTGCGCGACTCGCTGATCGCGCTGCGCCGGGCCGCCACCGCCGCGGCCGAGCGCTCCGGTGCCCGCCTGGTCCCGGTCGGCGCCACCCCGGTCGCCGAGCCGCAGCGGACGGTCGCCGACGAACCCCGGTACCGCGCGATCGTCGAGCACTACGGGCCGATCGCCCAGGACGCGGCGGTCTGCGGCTGCCACGTGCACGTCGGGGTCGCGGACCGGGAACTGGCCGTACAGGTGTGCAACCACCTGCGCGTGTGGCTGCCGACGCTGGAGGCGCTGGCCGGGAACTCGCCGTTCTACGCCGGGGCGGACACCGGTTACGCCAGCTGGCGGTGCACCCAGTTGGAGCGCTGGCCGAGTCTCGGGCCGACGCCCTACTTCGCCTCGGCGGAGGACTACGACCGTACCGTCCAAGCCTTGATCGTCTCCGAGGTGATCCTGGATCCGGGGATGGTCTACTGGTACGCCCGGCTGTCGCCCCGCTACCCGACCGTCGAGGTGCGGGTGGCCGACGCCTGCCCGACGGTGGCCGACGCGGTGCTGCTCGCCGGGCTGGTCCGGGCATTGGTGGCGACCGCGATCGACCGGGTCGGTGACGGCGTGGCCGCACCGCCGATCCAGGACTGCCTGCTGACCGCCGCACACTGGCACGCCGCGCACGACGGGCTGTCCGGCACGCTGATCGACCCACGATCCGGGGCGGCCCGGCCGGCCTGGGACCTGGTCGACGACCTGGTCACCACGGTGACGCCCGCGCTGCGCCGGCACGGCGATCTGCTTCGTGTCCGGGCCGGACTGGTGCGGCTGCGCCGGCAGGGCACCGGGGCGGCCCGCCAGCGGTACCTGTTCGCGCGAGCCGCGAGCCTGCCCGCGCTGCTCAGCGAGCTGGCCGAGGGTTCGTCCGCGGCGGGTTGATCATGGGGCCCAGACCGGCGCCGGTCGCCAGCCGGCGGACCAGCGGGTTCACGCCGGTCGCGGTGACCAGCACACCGCGGGCGCAGGCGGCCTGGTAGACCGCGAGCAGCACCCGGATCCCTGCGGCGTCGAGCAGCGGCACCCGGCGCAACCGCAGCACGACCCGCTGCCCGGGAGGCTGGTTGCGGATCAGGTCGAGCAGCGCCGTCCGCAACAACCCGGCGTTGTCCCGATCGACCTCGCCCACCACGACGATCTCCAGCTCGCGGCCCGGCAGCAGCGTGGCCCGCACCTCGAACGGCGCCTCGGCGGTCGCCGGCCAGCGCGGCACCAGGTCGGTCAGCAGGCCCTCGCGCAGCCAGGCCAGTGCGCGGGCCAGCGCGCGCGACACCTGCATCTGCGAGATGCCCATCTCCGCGGCGACCTGGGTCTGCACCTGGCCGTCGAAGAAGATCGCGGACACGATGTGGCGTTCCCGCTCCGGCAGGCGGGCCAGCAGGTCGGCGGTGGTGAGCCGGTCCGCGGCGTTCTCCACCGCCTGGTCCAGCTCGCCGAACAGGTCCAGGAGTTCGGAGTCGCCCGCGCCGACCGGCGAGTTCAGCGACACCGGCTGGTAGGCGGCCGCCGACACCCGGATCCGGTCCAGGTCGCCCGGGTCGATCCCGGCCCGCCGCGCCAGCTGCGCGTCGGTGGGCTCCCGGCCCAGCTCCCGCTCCAGCGCCGCCTGGTGCCCGGTCAGCTCGCGGACCGCGTCCTGCATGCGCCGGGGCACGTGCACTCCCCAGGAGTGGTCCCGCAGGTGCCGTTTCAGCTCGCCCAGCATGGTGTTGACGGCGTACGCCGTGAACGACCCGCGTCCCGGGTCGAACCGGTCCACCGCCTTGACCAGGCCCAGTCGCGCCACCTGCTCCAGATCCGCGAGTGACTCGGACCGTGACCGGAACCGCCTGGCCAGCCGCGTGGCCAGGGGCATCGCCGCCGCGATCATCTCGTCCCGCAAGCGCTGCCGCCGGTCCCGGGCACACCCCTGCCGCGCCTGGTTCCAGGCGGCCGCGACAGCGTCGAGATCCTCCCGGCCCGCGCTGCCGGAGCCGGTGCTGCCGAGGCCGGTGCTGCGTTGGTCGACCGACATGCCAGGCCTCCGCGTTGTGGTCCCGCCTCACCGAGGATGTCGGCTAACCCTCCTAAAGGCCACCCACACCACCCGGATTGGTCACACTCCGGCAACTCGGAACCATCCGATAGGGGGCTGTCCTGCCGGTCACCGCCAGCGGCGCGGGCACCACCCGCGGCGCCGCAGCCGGCCGAGGACGTCCTCGGCCGCGTAGACGCCCAGCATGCCCGCCAGGCCGGTCACCGCCGTGGTCACGATGTCGGAGATCTCGAGATGCATACCGGGCACTTCGGCGGGCCCGGTGGCGAGAGGTCCAGCGATCGCGGTGCGAGTGGGTTGCCAACTCACCGCTTCGTCCGGCGCCGCACCGACAGCACGCCGGCCAGCGTCACCCCGGCGACCGCGGCGCCGGCCCAGGACCGCTTGCGGCCACCCCGTACCGCCTCCGCGCCGGGCGGCGCCGGGACGAACACGTTGCCGTCGTGCGGCCCGACCCGCTCCCGGGACAGCCCGGCGACCCGCATGAGCGGCCCGACCAGCACGTCGTAGAGCGCCGGCGTGGCCACGAACCCGAACTGGATGAGCCGGTTGGCGAGGCCCACGGTCACCGTTCCGCGCGGCCGGCGGGCGCATCGCACGATCGCCGCGGCCACCTTCTCCGGCGAGTCGATCGGCGGCGGTGGCCGCCCGATCCGACCGGCGAAGTTCGCCGCGTTGCGGTAGATCGGTGTGTCCACGGCGCCCGGCGACACCAGGCAGACGTGGATGTCCGGAGCGTCCCGGGTCTCCAGCCGCAGCGCCCGCACCAGGGCGCGCAGCCCCCACTTGCTGGTCACGTAGGAGCTGGTGTACGGCGTGACCACGGTGCCGAGCAGCGAACCGCCGAAGATCAGGGTCCCGCTGCCCTGCCGGCGGAAGCAGGCCAGCGCCACCCGGGCCACGTTCGCCGCGCCGAGCAGGTCGGTGGTCACCACCCGGTCGAACACGTCGGCGGGCACGTCCTCGAACCGCCCGTACGCCATCACCGCCGCGGTGTGCACCCAGACGTCCACCCGCCCGAACGAGTCCACCACGGCAGTGAGCGCCTCGGCGTGGATCACGTCCGCGACCACCACCCGGACCGTGGCGCCGAGGGCCCGGCACTCCGCGGCGACCTCCCGCAGCGCCGGCTCGGACCGGGACACCAGTATCAGACGCACCCCGGTCCGCGCGAAGGCGAGCACGGTGGCCCGTCCCACGCCGCTGGACGCCCCGGTGACCGCGACGACTCCCACGGCGACCATGTACCCGCCGAGGGCCGCCCCAACCCGGACCGCTAGCTCTCCGGCCCGGTGGACAGCTCGAACACCTTGCCGTCCGGCAGCCGGAAGTGCTGCCAGCGATATCCGTTGCTGCCGGATTGCTGCGGTCCGAGCAACTCGATCCCGGCCGCCCGCAGCGTCGCGCTCGCCTCGTCGATGTCGTCGACCTCCAGCCCGGCCACCACCTTCTCCCCCGCGAACTGCTCCGGCGGATCGTCGGCGCCCGGGCCGAACACCTCCAGCAGGTCCCCGCTGGGCAGCCGGAAGACCGCGAAGTCCGGCCTCTCGGCAGCGACGGCCAGCCCCGCGACGTCGGCGAAGAAGTCCCGTGTGGCCTGGTAGGAGTCGGTCTTCACGCCGACCCAGGAGATCCCTCTGACTCGCATCGGCCCATGCTCACCCTTGAACCCGGCTTGAGGTCAAACTGGACGACATGCCCGACCGCGAGGTGCCCCTGAACGGCGGCCGCCTGACCGCCGGTGTCGTACGGATCGGCGACACGGTGCGGCGCCCGCCATCGCCCGCGTCCCCGTTCGTGGCCGGCCTGCTCACGCGGCTGGAGCGGGCCGGTTTCGACGGCGCGCCCCGCTACCTGGGCCGAGACCCGCAGAGCCGCGACATCCTCACCTTCATCCCGGGCGAGGTCCCCGCCAAGTGGCGCACTTTCGGCGACGAGCAGATCGCCGCGGCCGCCACACTGCTGCGCGGCCTGCACGACGCGAGCCGTCCCCTCGGCGACGGCGCCGTCGTCTGCCACCACGACCCCGGCCCGAACAACACCGTCTTCCAGGACGGACTGCCGGTCGCCTTCATCGACTTCGACTTCGCCGCGCCCGGTGACCCGCTCCAGGACGTCGGCTATCTGGCCTGGTCGTGGTGCCTGTCCTCGAAGCCGTCCCGGGGCGATCCGGCCACTCAGGCGGCCCAGGTCCGCGTCCTGGCCGACGCTTACGGTCTCACGCCTGATCAGCGCCGCTCCCTGCCCGCCGCGATCGAGCAGCGGCTGCTCCGCAACGAGCGTTTCTGGCGCGACCACCCCGGACGCGTCGCCGGCCCGGACCCGGCCGAGGTGCTGGCCTGGACCCGCACGGAGCTCGCTTTCGTCCGCGGCTGCCACGCCACCCTCACCGCCGCCCTGAGGTAACCCGTTACGGACTCGTGACAGGTCGTTACGACGAGCCAATCCCTAGTTGACATATAGGAGATGCGGATATTTGATCGAGGCACGCCGAACGAAAGGAAGCCCGTCATGGCTATCAAGATTGACCGCGTCGCCGGTCGCATCGGTGCCGAGATCTCCGGTGTCGACCTGTCCCACCGGCTCGACGAGGGCGACGTCGCCGCGATCCGCGATGCCCTGCACGCCCACAAGGTCGTCTTCTTCCGCGGCCAGAACCTCGACCACGCCCAGCAGATCGCCTTCGCCCGCCAGTTCGGCGATCTCACCCACGCCCACCCGCACGAGGACGCGGCCCCGGAGGACGCCCCGGAGATCCTCACCATCGACCCGCGCCGATACGAGGAGCAGTACGGGATCGACCGCAAGCAGCAGAGCCGCCGTCAGTACAGCTACTACGCCGGCTGGCACACCGACGTGACCGCCGCGGTCAACCCGCCGGCCGCCTCGATCCTGCGCGCCGAGGTGGTGCCCGCCTTCGGTGGCGACACCGCCTGGAGCAACCTGGTCGCCGCCTACGAGGGCCTGTCCGAGCCGCTGCGCGACTTCGTCGACGGCCTGCGCGCCGAGCACCGCTTCCTGGCCAGCGTCGACACCAGCGAGCTGAACGGCTACCAGGACCGGATCAACAAGAACCTGCTGGTCGCCGTCCACCCGGTGGTGCGCGTGCACCCGGAGACCGGCGAGCGCGCGCTGTTCGTCAACCCGGGCTTCACCACCAAGATCCTCGGCCTGTCGGCGGCCGAGAGCCGGCAGATCCTGGACCTGCTGTTCGCGCAGATCGCCCGCCCGGCGTACACCGTGCGGTTCCGCTGGCAGCCGGGCGACATCGCCTTCTGGGACAACCGGGCCACCGCCCACCTCGCCCCGGAGGACCTCGACCACCTGGACGTGCAGCGCACCCTGCACCGGGTCACCCTGATCGGGGAGCGCCCGGTCGGCCCGAACGGCTTCGTCTCCGAGCTGATCGCCGGAACCGAATTCCGTGCCCAGCGCGAACCGGTCGCGGTGGGATCCGGTGCCTGACAGATCCATCAAGGTGCGTGCCCGCGGCGTAGCCAAGGAGTTCCCGGCCCGCGCCGGTGACACCGAGGGCTACGTCGCGGTCCGCGACTTCGACCTCGACGTCCGCGACGGCGAGTTCCTGGTCGTCGTCGGCCCGAGCGGCTGCGGGAAGTCCACGGTGCTCAACCTGCTCGGCGGCCTGGACCGGCCGACCGGCGGCGAACTCCTGCTCGACGGCCGTCCGATCGACGGCCCGGGCCTGGACCGCGGCATCGTCTTCCAGCAGTACGCCCTGTTCCCGTGGCGCACCGCCCTGGAGAACGTCGAGTTCGGCCTGCAGTCCAAGGGCGTCGCCCGCAAGGACCGCCGGCGGATCGCCCGTGACTACCTGGGCCTGGTCGGCCTGACCAGGTTCGCCGGCAACTACCCGCACACGCTCTCCGGCGGCATGAAGCAGCGGGTGGCGATCGCCCGGGCTCTCGCCTACGACCCGGACGTGCTGCTGATGGACGAGCCGTTCGCGGCCCTGGACGCGCAGACCCGGGAGAGCTTGCAGGCCCAGTTGGTCCGCATCTGGCAGGAGACCCGCAAGACCGTCATCTTCATCACGCACAGCATCGAGGAGGCCGTCTACCTGGGCGAACGCGTCGCCGTGATGACCGCCGGGCCGGGCCGGATCAAGCAGATCGTGGACATCGACCTGGGCGGGGCGGAGCGGGTGAACGAGGGGGACATCCGCTCCAGCTACGAGTTCACCCGGCTGCGGCACGAGCTGTGGACGCTGCTCAAGGCCGAGGTGGACAAGACCGCCGTGGAGCCGGAACCGGTCGGGGTGGGTCGGTGAAGACGAGACAGCGGACCCCGCGACGGGTGGTCAAGCGCAGCGTCGCACTGCTCGCCTTCCTCGCCCTCTGGGAGATCCTGCCCCGGACCGTGGTCCAGCCCGGTTACCTTCCCCCGTTCTCCACCGTGGTCGAGGCCGTCTGGGACCTGTTCGCCACCGGCGAGATCTGGCTGCACCTGGAGATCAGCCTGGCCCGCAGCCTGGAGGGTTTCCTGCTGGCGGTGCTGATCGGGGTCCCGGCCGGCCTGCTGATCGGCTGGTTCCACGAGGTCGAGGACTACCTGGACCCGCTGGTGCAGACCCTGCGCCAGACCCCGGTGCTGGCCCTGTTCCCGGTGTTCATCCTGTTCTTCGGCATCGGCGAGACGTCGAAGGTCGTGATGATCTTCTGGGCACGGTCTGGCCGATCCTGCTGAACACCATCGCGGGCGTCAAGGACGTCGACCCGGTGGTGATCCGCTCGGCGCGGGCCATGGGCGCCCGCCGCCTCGACCTGTTCCGCCGGGTGATCCTGCCGGCCACCGTCCCGTCGATCATGACGGGCGTCCGGCTCGGCGCCACCTTCTCCATCCTGATGCTGGTCGTCGCCGAGTACGTCGGCGCCAAGGCCGGCCTCGGCGCCCTGGTCATCAACAGCCAGTACGCCTTCCTCATCCCCAAGATGTACGCGGCCATCGTCGTGCTGGCGTTGCTGGGGCTCACCACCAACGCCGTACTGGTGCGCCTGCAACGCCGGGCCACCCGATGGAAAGAGAGCTGACTCCCATGAGACGACCCATCGCACTGGTCACCGCCCTGCTGGCGCTGACCACCGCGGCCGGGTGCGCCCAGTTCCGCGGCGACGGCGACGACGCCGACGTGAAGCCGGAGGGCGCTGCCGCCGCGGACAACGGCAAGCCCAAGGTGACCTTCCGCTACCAGAGCGGCGCCTCGTACGGCTCGATCGCGCCGTTCGAGCTGGCCACCAAGCTGGGCTACTACGAGGGCACCAGCGTGCAGATCAAGAGTGTCGGCATCTCCAAGTCGGGGCCGGAGGACATCCAGGCGATCGCGGCCGGGTCCAACGACATCGCGTGGACCAACACCGCGCCGATCATCCACGCCGACGTCTCCGGGCTGAAGATCAAGGCGATCGTCGCGGCCGGCACCACCCTGACCAAGGACACCGGCGGCAAGACCATCTCGATCGGCGGCCTGCTCGCCAAGAAGAGCAGCGGCATCACCACCGCCAAGGACCTGGAGGGCAAGAAGGTCAGCGTCAACGTGCGCTCCGCCCAGGCCGAGTACGCGATCCGCAAGTGGGCCGAGGCCGGCGGCGCCGACCCCGAGAAGATCGACTACGTGGTGGTGGCCCCGCCGAACGAGATCCAGGCCCTCCAGCAGGGCCAGGTCGACGCGGCGTACTCGTGGACCCCGGCATACAACAAGGGCCAGGAGGACCCGGGCATCAAGGTGGTGGCGACCGAGGGTGACATGCTCGGCGACTTCGTCACCGGCGGCTTCGCGTTCTCCCAGCAGTTCCTGGACGCCCACCCGGAGGCGGTCAAGGAGTTCGTCGCCGGTTACGTGAAGGCGTGGTCCTGGGCCTGGGAGCACCCGGCCGAGTTGCAGGAGAAGGCCGCCGCGATCATCACGGACTTCAAGGGCAACGCCGACCTCGCCAAGTACGTCTACCCCTTCGGCAGCCGCCCCAACGCGCTGATCAAGGACGCGGACATCCAGTTCTACATCGATCAGCTGACCAAGAAGGGCGAGCTCACCGCCGGTCAGGTCAAGCCCACCGATTTCTACACCAATGACTACAACCCGTACGCGAAGTCGTAGCGCTCTGGTGGTCGCCGTCCTCTGTGCCGGCGCCACCGCCTACTCGGTCCTTCAGTCGCTCGCCGTCCCGGCCCTGGGCACCCTCCAGCGGGAATTGCACACCACCGCCGGCGGTGTCTCCTGGGTGCTGACGTCCTACCTGCTCAGCGCGTCGGTGCTGACCCCCGTCATCGGCCGGCTCGGCGATCTGCACGGCAAGCGCCGGGCCATGGTCGGCGCGCTGGTCGCCCTGGCCGCCGGCGCCGCCCTGTCCGCGCTCGCGCACAGCCTGCCGGTGATGCTGGCCGGCCGGCTCGTGCAGGGCGCCGGCGGCGCGGTGTTCCCGCTGGCCTTCGCCATGATCCGGGACAACGTGCCGAGCGAGTCGCGGGCCCGGGCGATCGCCGCGGTCTCCGCGGTGCTCAGCATCGGCGGGGCGCTCGGCACGCTGGCCGCCGGACCGATCCTGCACCTGCTGTCGTACCACTGGCTGTTCTGGATACCGGCCGGACTGTCGCTGGTCGCGGCCGGGCTGACCGCCGTGATCGCGCCCGAGTCCGGCCGCAAGCCGGGCGCCGGGCGGATCGGGGCGCTCAGCGTGCTGCTGTTCGCCACCTGGCTGGCACTGCTGCTGCTGGCCATCACCGACCTGTCGACCGGGCATCCGGTTCGCTCGGTGACGCTGGCCGGTGCCGCGGCGCTGCTCGCGGTCATCTGGGGCCGCCGCGAGCTGCGCACCACCGACCCGCTGGTCGACCTGCGCACCCTGTGGCGCCCGGAGCTGCGCGCCACCAACGCTGCCACGCTGCTGCTCGGCCTGGGCATGTTCGCCGCCTGGATGCTCGGCCCGCTGCTGCTGCAACAGGACCCGGCCACCGGCGCCGGTTTCGGCCTGCCGGCCACGGCTGTCGGCTTCTACCTGCTGCCCACGGCCGCCGGCACGCTGGTGGTCACCCCACTGGTCGGCCGGTTCCGGGACACCAGCGGCTGGCGTTCGGCGCTGTTCACCGGGGCGATGATCACCGCGGTCGCCTACGGCTGGCTGGCGTTCTTCCACCAGGACCGGGTCAATGTGCTGCTCGGCCTGTTCCTGGAAGGCTGCGGCATCGGCCTGGCGTTCGCCGCGGTCGCGATCCGCACGGTCGGCGAGGTCCCACCGGACCAGACCGGCGTGGTCACCGGCGTCAACACCATCATGCGCACGGTCGGCGGCACCCTCGGCACCAACCTCGCCGGCGCCCTGCTGGCCACCGTCACCACCACCGGCGGCGAGCCGGCCGACGCCGCTTACACGATCGCCTTCGCCGTCTTCGGCCTGGCACTGCTGGCCTGCGCCGGGATCGCTCTGCTCCCGGCCCGATCAAACCCCGATCTACGGTACGCCCGGAGCACGGTCCCCGCCGTCGCCGATTGACGGCGGGAATCTTCCGGTAATCGTTATGCACGGCGGGTCCAACGAGTCGGCGGTTTACGCCGTTGAAACAGACCCGGGGCTTCTGGCAATATCGCGGACACAATGTGAGCGCTCCCATTTGGCATTCACATGGTCACCGGCGCATTCCCCGGCGCCGATCAGTCCCCACCCAGGAGTTCGCCATGACAGTGGGCCATCCCGCCGTACCGGAAAATGAGCCGCAAGCACCACCTGCCGCGACGCGCCGCAGGTGGTGGCGAACGGGTCTTGCCGCGATGGTCATGATCGCCGGCGGCGGAGCCGTCGCCGTGACCGCCTCGTCGGCGTCCGCCGCGACGATCGACACCAGCGCCTCGTACGTGCTGGTCAACCGCAACAGCGGCAAGGCCCTGGACGTCTACAACCTGGCCACCACCGACGGCGCCCGGATCACCCAGTGGACCCGTAACGACCAGGCGCAGCAGCAGTGGCAGTTCGTCGACTCCGGCGGCGGCTATTACCGGCTGAAATCGAAACATTCGGGCAAGGTCCTCGATGTGTACAACCTGTCCACCGCCGACGGCGGCGCGATTGTGCAGTGGACCGACAACAACACCACCAACCAGCAGTTCAGCATTCAGGACATCGACGGATACATTCAGCTGATTAACCGCAACAGCGGCAAGGCCGTCGAAGTGCAGGGCGCGTCGACCGCCGACGGCGCCAACATCGTGCAGTACAGCGACTGGAACGGCGCCAACCAGCAATGGCAGCTGGTGCGGGTCGGCGGGAGCACGCCGACCACCTCGCCGACGTCCGGATCGTGCACGCTGCCGTCCACCTACCGCTGGAGCTCGACCGGCTCGCTGGCGAACCCGAAGTCCGGCTGGGTCTCGCTCAAGGACTTCACCGTCGTGCCCTACAACGGCAAGCACCTGGTCTACGCGACCACGCACGACACCGGCTCGACGTGGGGCTCGATGAACTTCAGCCCGTTCACCAACTGGTCGGACATGGCCTCGGCCAGCCAGAACGGCATGAGCTCGGGAACGGTCGCGCCGACGCTGTTCTACTTCGCGCCGAAGAACATCTGGGTGCTCACCTACCAGTGGGGTGGCTCCGCGTTCTCCTACCGCACCTCGAGTGACCCGACCAACGCCAACGGCTGGTCGGCCGCGCAGCCGCTGTTCACCGGCAGCATCTCCGGGTCCGGCACCGGGCCGATCGACCAGACGATCATCGGTGACGGCACGAACATGTACCTGTTCTTCGCCGGGGACAACGGCAAGATCTACCGGGCGAGCATGCCGATCGGGAACTTCCCGGGCAACTTCGGTTCGTCGTACACGACGATCATGAGCGACACCACGAACAACCTGTTCGAGGCGCCGCAGGTCTACAAGGTGCAGGGCCAGAACCAATACCTGATGATCGTCGAGGCGATCGGGTCGAACGGACGCTACTTCCGGTCCTTCACCGCGAGCAGCCTGAGCGGCTCGTGGACCCCGCAGGCGGCGACCGAGAGCAACCCGTTCGCCGGCAAGGCCAACAGCGGCGCCACCTGGACCAACGACATCAGCCACGGCGAGCTGGTCCGGGCGACCGCCGACCAGACCATGACGATCGACCCGTGCAACCTCCAGCTGCTCTACCAGGGTCGCTCCCCCAGCTCGGGCGGCGACTACGGTCTGCTCCCCTACCGTCCGGGAGTGCTCACCCTGCAACGCTGACCGCTCGCGGCCTTGTTTGATCACGCTGATGGTGGGCTCTCCGGGGCCCACCATCAGTCCGTTTCCGGCACCCCGCGGAAGCTGCGAAACACCCTCCCCGACCGCCGGAACTGCGCGTGGCGGAAAGATCGATCTGCCGGGTGCTCCCCGTACCATGGCGCTGTGCCATCAGACTTCGCACTCAAATCCATGAACGCCGTGCATCGAGCTCTCCTGCGGATCACTGGAGGGCGGTTCGGTTACCGGGTCATCGGCATGCCCGTTCTCGAACTGGTCACCGTCGGCCGCCGTAGCGGCGTACCCCGCGCGGTGATGCTCACCTCGCCCATCCGCGACGGCGAGGCGCACGTCGTCGTCGCCTCCCGCGGCGGCGACGACCGGCACCCGGCCTGGTTCCTCAACCTCCGAGACCGGCCGCAGGTGGAGGTCGCCTTCCAGGGCGGACCACGCCGGCCGATGATCGCCGCCGTCGCGACGCCCGAGGAGCGGGCCCGGCTGTGGCCGGAGATCATCGCGGGCTTCCCCAACTACGCCGGCTACCAGCGGCGCACCGAACGCGAGATTCCGCTGGTCCTGCTCCATCCTGTGCCCTGAGCCGCGGGCCCGCCGAGGCTGTACCCGACGACTTTCGGACGCACGCGGTACCTGCCTCAGCGCAGGCTGGTCGTTGGCGGACACACCGATGCTCCGGAAACTCACGCGGCCCTGCATGTATGGACTGGACGCGATCTACGCAGCTCCGGGCGGCCAGGTTCGTACGGTGCCGTCCTTCGCGGGCGGTTGCATCTTGCAAACCATCGTGAGGCTGGTGAAGAAGAGGGCAGGCAGCAGTATCCAGAGCAGGATGGAGTCTTCTCGTCCGTCGTTCGCCAGTACCGCAGCCAGAGCGATCGACGCCGCCAGAAGGCCCGTGGCCCAACTGGCGTAAAACCGGCGGGAATGAGGGCGCGGGGCGGGTTCTTCGGTGGCGATCACACCCGGGTTCTGGACAACCCATTGGTCGGCCACCTCCACCGGGACCTGCGGGATGTGCAGGTCACCGGACCGGGTGCGCGACGGCATGTGCTCAGGGAGCCCCCGTCGCTCCGCCAGGGGCCACAGGCTGCCGCCGCACGCCACCGCAACCGCCGCCGCCCTGCTGACGGACGGCAGGTCCGCGAATACCAAGCCCCACCAAGCCGCCAGTGAGACCAGGCCTACCAGCAGCGACCACGGCGCCAGCCGCAGGTACCGGCGAACGCTCTTGGCCGTATGCGGATCCAGGGGAAGCCGCTGCGACGGTCTGCGCTTGAACCGCCACCGGCTCAGTGGCACCTCGACCCATTCCGGGGCGGCTGTGCCGTCGGTTATCGCCAGCGCCGGGATCTGCAATTCGGCCGCCAGGTGCGCGGGGATGACGAGATTGATTCTTATGATGACTGGGGCCTGTTCCGTCGCCGTTTGGTGATCGTGAAGCTAGCCCAGCGGTGTCGTGAGTGCATCAGGCCAGCAGAGGGCTGACAGGTGACCGATCGGCTGATATCCGTCGTCGACGGCAGCTATGCGCTGGTGGTGCATTTGCCCTCCGGGACCGGATGTCCGCTTCTCGGCAGGACAGGGCACCGGGCCGTCACAGCCGACCGCAGGGCATTACAGCGCCAGCCGGCACGGGCGCGGATGGCGGCTACTTGAGTGCGACTCAGGACAGCAACACTCGGAACAGAGAAGTACTCTCTCCTCAGTCCCGGGCTGGCGCCGGCGACAGGTTCTAGTGCGGGAACGTGGTAGACGTGGGCCTCTGGGTTCAGCGCGTAGGTGACATTTTGAAGAGTCGGCCACTTTTCTTGTCTTCCGAATGGATCGACTTCGAAGAGGATATGCCTCGTGCGGAGTGGCGATGACGACTGATCGTCACTCAGCAGGGAGCAGTCAACGGCAGGAGCTCACTTCAGGCCCGAGCGTCAGTCGTAGGGGTTCCTTGCTCTCGAAATGCAGCAGGCCGGTCTGTTCCGCAGTAGTGAGACCGTCGCGGACGTCCGCTTCGCTGACCAGGAGGCGTTCTGCCAGGTCTGGGATTGAGGTCTCTAGGGGTAGCTGGGGCGTCCATCGCAGTACCGCTTCAAGGTCCTGCGAGAGGCGCGAGCTACTGACAGCCTCGCTGCGCGCGAGCCAGACGGGAGCTGCTACGGCCGTGTCAGGCCAGAATTGCAGTAACCAGTGAGAGCGGAACCCGGGATGGAATCCGGGGCGTTCCCCGAGGTCTTCTCGTCGGAGGGCGATCCGGACGCGGAACCACTCGGCGTCCCCGAGTTCGAGGTCGACTTGATCACCAGGGCCAGAGGTTACCGAGGCGAGAGATATCGTGCCGGAGCTTGACCGGTACGGTGTCTCGAGGGCCTCATCGAAGTGTAGTTCGCCGGCAGGCGGCGGTTCGTCATGCAGTTCGAGGCGCACCAGGTGACCATCCAGGCCGGGGGCGTCGGCGTAGATCCAGCCGGCGCCTGATCCGGCGAACGTGCCGTTCGGAGTGTCGCCCCGGTCGCGGTAGTGCGGTATTTCCGGCTCCTCGTCGGGCCAGTCGACGGCTGGGTCGTTCAGGACGAGGAGGCTGTATTCCGCTTGGTAGTCATCGTCTTCGAACACCCGTAGAAGGCCCATTTGTATCAAGGTAGCGAAGGTCGCTGCTCGGCATCGTGCGAATGTCGAGGCGGCAGAGTGAATCTCCCCAATGCAAAACCGTCGACGGCTGCCAGCAGCACCACGTGTCGGGGGGACGTGCTTGCTGACTCCCGCGAAGAAGTAGCCATACTTCACGTTCGGTCACCGCCACCGACGAACGCCAGCACGCTCAAAGCGATAGCTGAGGACGCCGCGCTTGGCCGCACACACCCTGACGCCAACACACGAGCTACTACTTCTTCCGTCCCGCGCTGATCACGGCCGCCACGACTCCACCGATCATCAGCACGACGATGAGACAGAACATCAAATGCCACGGTTTGATCGCGCCCATAACCGCAGACCATACCGAGGACCATCAAGGCAAGGTTCGAAGCCGGTAGCCCGACGCGCCGATTCGATGACAAAGCGGACGCCGTGGCCAGCCGCCGCCTGGGAGACTGCGCAGTGGCTGCGGCTCAGCCTTTGCAGGGTATGGCGTCGGAGCCGCCCGCCGTCAGTCGTGTTGAGCCAGAAGCATGCTTCTCCCACTCCTGGGAGACTTCCGCAGGACGTTGGTGGCCGCACTCGACAAGATTGCCGGCGTCGTCGATCACTTTGGCGTAGGGCCGCCCCGGACAGTAGAAAATACCGTCGGCAAGTTCTCGAACCTGATGTTTCGCTATCGACGAATGCCTCCATACGAACACACTGTCGTCGGCAAGAGCGTGTGGCCCTCCGAGAACTCGGCCCATGACAGCCGGCAGCGCACGCCTCGCGACAGATCAGTGCGTTTGATCATGGAGAGCGGGATGTTCGTCGGCTTTGGCTAACAATGCGGCTGCTGCTCGCTGGATTTTGCCGAGCGCGGACAGCAAAGTGTGTCGCTCAGTTTCAGTCAAATCTTCGGTGATTTTTTGTTCGAGACGGTTCCGTTCGAATTCGATCGGTTGTCGCAGGGCTTGACCTGCGTCAGTCAGCCAGAGGCGGACCAGGCGATGGTCTTGATCGTCGCGGCGGCGGGTGATCAGGCCGGCGTCGATCAGGCGCCCGGACATCTTGACCACCGCGGGGGTGGAGACACCGACCTTAGCCGCGATCTCGCCCGGGGTACGGCCGTCATCCCCCCGCCTCCACGAAGCACGTCATCGCAGATCTCAACGATCCCGCGACCCTGCCGGCCGCCTTCGACGGTGCCGACGCGCTTTTCCTGCTGACTCCCGGCATCGGTCTAGATCAGACCCGACACGCTGTCGCGGCTGCCCAAGCCGCCGAAGTGCGGCACATCGTTCATCTGTCCTCGGCCAACGTGCTCGGCGACCCCATGCCCGCGATGGGCCGGTGGCACCACGACCGAGAGGAACTGGTTCGCGCCTCGGGCATCCCCGCCACGATCCTGCGACCGGGCGCCTTCATGACCAACGCGCTGGACTGGTTACCCACAATCCGAGCGGACGGCTTCGTGCTCGACCCCATTGGCCCCGGCAGGTATGCACCCATTGATCCCGCCGACATCGCCGACGTGGCGGCCGTCGCCCTCACCGAGGAGGGCCACCAAGGCAAGCAGTACGTCCTGACCGGAGAGGAGACACTTACCGTAACCGAGCAAACCCGTACGCTCGCCATGGCCATCGGCCGCCACCTTGACGTGCGGCCAGTGAACTCCCCCGAAGAGGCTGTGCGCGCTCGCTTCCCACACGGAGCGCCCCCAGCGCTCGCAGCCGCCCTCATCGAGGGATTCGCCCTCATGCGAGCCGACACCATCGGTTTCCGCACCGACACCGTTCGCCGCATTCCGGGCCGCGCTCCTCGGACCTTCACCGAATGGTGTACCCGTAACGCTCATCGATTCGTTTCGTAGGTTTGCCGGTAACGCCCGGACCCGAGTGCGCCGACCTGGTCAAGGAAGGTAGGACGCGCGTCAGCATTCCTCCCCCGGCGTCCTGATGTCAGGAGCGTCGGCTGCGGAGTCGTGATGATCTCGGCGGTACGGTCGGATTCATGAACATCGACGAGGATCGCGACCGTCTTGCCGAGCACCTCGAACGCCAAGCGAGCGTTTTGCCCGGCGTGCGGTGGCAGGTGTGCGCTGACCTGAATGCATGAAGCTCACAGCAACACCTTGGAACCGGCCTGGTTCGGTGGATCCTTGACGATTAGAGTCCGGGGATGCCGCTCATCGATCTTGACGCTCCGGCTCCGGTTACCGCGGGACCGGTACGTCGTGGGACGGCCCGGCTCGTGGTCCTTGCCGCGGTGGCGCTTGCACCGGTGCTGTTCGGCGTCGCCGCGGAGCCCGGCGAGCAGGTCGACGCCTCGGATTCGGCGACGGTCTGTGAGCCTCCCGTTGAGCAGCAGGGCGGCGGCGTGGTGCACGCGGTGGTCGTGGACGCCGAAAGCGGAGCGGTGCTGCGACGGATCGACTGCTCGGGGTGAGGCTCCGGGCGTACCTAAATCGGGTTTTGATCCTGGTCAGCGGTTGCGGCTGAAGATGCGCAGGAAGAACAGGAACACGTTGAGGACGTCCAGGAAGATCGCCGCGGCCAGCAGCGGGGCCGAGTCGATGTCCCGGGAGCGGCGCAGGCGCTGGAAGTCGAACATGATGAAGCCGGCGAAGATCACCAGGCCGAGGACCGAGTAGATCAGGGCGCCGTTCGGGATGTTGACGAAGATCAGCACGATGCCGAAGACGATCAGGGCGAGCAGGGCCCAGAAGCAGATCCGGGCCAGCCACGTGAGGTCACGGCGGGTGGCGTAGCCGGCCGCGCCGAAACCGGCGACGAACAACGCGGTCGCGGCGCCGGCCTGCCACAGGGCCTGCGGGTCGGTGCTGGCGTAATAGACCAGCGTCGGGGCGACCGCCACGCCCATCATCAGGCCGAAGCCGGCGAGCAGCGCCACCGTGGCCTGCTTCGACTTGCGGATGGTGAACTGCATGGCGATCAGCGCGGCGAACGAGGCCAGGTAGGCGACGAACGCGAAGAACGGTGGCAGGTTCCGCCCGAGGTAGGCGCCGAGCGCGAACAGGGCGGTGGTCGCCGCGACATACCCCATCGTCTGGGCGAACAGGGTGCGGCCGCGGTCGCGGGCGGCGACCCCGGCCGCCGGCCGGTAGACATAGGCGTCACTCATCGCCCCACTCTCGGGCTCCGGGAGCGGGCGGACACCCCTCGCCACGGATGATTCAGCCCGCGCCGCGGGTGGCTCAGCGTTGCAGGGCGGCGGCGATCTCCCGGCCGTGCTCGGTCCACGGGGCCGGGCGCATGGTGGCCGGATCGACCCGGATGTTGACCCGGCGGCCCTCGGCGAACACCGTCTCAGCGTCGAGCGAGGTGACCCGGAACCCGTAGTCGGCGCTGGACGTGCCCATCCGGTCGAGCCAGAAGTGCACGGCGATCTCCCCGGTGCCGGTGACCGGGCGGTGGAAGGTGATCGCATACTCCCGGACCACGTTGAACGCGTCCGGGGTGGTCGGGCGGCCGCCGGCGAACGAGACGCCGCGCTCGGCCCACCAGAGGACCACGGCGCGCTCGACGAGAACGGCGTACCGCGAGTTGTGCAGGACGCCCATCGCGTCCAGGTCGTCGAAGTGCACCGGCATCCGCAGCACGGCGCCGCTCTCCACAGCGGTGGTCATGTCAGGTCCCCCAGGGTCGACGGGTCGGTGGCGATGGCTCGCAGGTGATCGAGCAGCGCCCGGCGGGCGTGCTGGAAGGTCAGAGGTGTGTTGCGCATGACGGCGCAGACGCCGAGGGACTCGACCAGATAGGCGAGCTGGGCCGGGTCGGTGCCGGGGCGCAGGTCACCGGTCTCGACGGCCTCGGCGGCGACCCGGGTGAGGAAGGCGATCCAGTCGCTCTGCTCGATGGCGAGGCGGTCCTGGATGGCGCCGGGGCGGGCGTTGAACTCGAAGTAGGCGTTGCCGAAGAAGCAGCCGCCGGGGAGGACGCCGGCCTCGTAGAACGCGAGCCGGCGGTCGTGCACGGCCCAGAGCCGGCGCAGGCCGGGCGGATGGGTGAGGGCGGGCCGGATCACCCGGTCGGTCCACTGGGCGCGGGCGTGGTCGATCACGGCCAGTTGCAGCTCCTGCTTGGAGCGCCAGTGGGCGAAGAGGCCGGACTTGCTGACGCCCAGGGCCTCGGCGACCTGGCTCAGGGACAGGCCGTCGAGGCCGGAGACGGTGGCGAGCAGCACGGCCTGGTCGAGCACGGCGGTGCGGGTTCGCTCGCCGCGGAGCAGCCTGCCGTCCTGGGTCATGGACTGACCCTACAAAAAGACCGACCGGTCGTAAATATAACCGTCGCCACAGGTGCTTCGCGCGGTCGCCGGCCTCAGGCGGCGGCCTCGGCCAGGACCCACCGGCCGCGGCCGAGGCGCTTGGCCTGGTACATCGCGGTGTCGGCGGCGCGGAGCAGAGCCGCGGGCCGCCACTCCGCGGTCGAACCGGGCGCGTCGACCCCGGCGATGCCGATGCTCGCGCCGACGGTGTGCCAGGCGCCCTCGTGCTCGACCGGCACCGCCACGTCCCGCAGGATGCGCTCGGCGACCGGGACCGCGTCCAGGCTGCTCAACCCGGTCAGCACCACGGCGAACTCGTCCCCGCCCAGCCGGGCCACCATGTCGCAGTCGCGGACCACGGCGGTCAGGCGCTGCGCCACCGCCCGCAGGATCGCGTCCCCGGCCGCGTGCCCGGCTCCGTCGTTGACCGCCTTGAACCCGTCCAGGTCCAGGTAGAGCACCGTGGAACCGGGCGGGCAGGCGTCCAGCTCGTCACCGAGCGCGGCCCGGTTGAGCAGCCCGGTCAGCGAGTCGTGCCGGCTCCGGTGGTCCAGCGTCCGCTCCGCCCGCTCCAGCGACCGCAGCGCGGTGGCGAACCGGGCCAGGATGAACCCGGCGGTGACCACCGTGGCGACGAACAGCAGCAGCCGCTCCCCCTCGGCGTAGTCGCGCCGGGCGAACAGCACCGCGGGCGCGGTCAGCAGGCCGGCGCCGAGGAACCAGACCCGGATGGCGTGCAGCGTCGGGGCGCGGCGCGCGGCGGCGGTCAGCTCGCCGCTCTGCTCGTGCAGGGCGGCCGCGACGAGCAACCCGTTGCTCAGCAGGATCACCGCGACCGCCGTGGCGTTGGCCAGATCGAGCGAGGGGATGAAACTGGAGCCCAGGTCGGAGGCGATGCGCAGGAGCGCGGACGACACCAGCAGCCGGGTCGCGCCGGAGCGCCGGCCGGGCGAGAAGGCGAGCAGCAGGACGCCGGCGAGGATGCCGATGTCGCCCATCGGGCCCATCAGGTACAGGTACGCGCCGAGGGGATCCGCGGCCAGCTCGGCCAGGAACGGCGAGACGTACCCGACCCAGATCAGGATCGCGGCGGCGACCACCACGGTGAGCATGTCCAGCACGGCGGGCCGCAGCCATCGGCCCGCCCGGCGCCGCGCCATCGCGACCAGGGCCGCGCCGTATGCCAGGTATCCGACGGTCCAGAGCACCGCGGACGTCGTCCCGTCCGACGTGCGGTGCAGGTAGGTGCTCACCGGATAGACGGCGTCGCCGGCCAGCCAGGCGACCTGCCCCAGGGCGAGGTACAGCCAGGGCAGGTAGTCGGTGCTGCGCCGACGCTGCGCCGCGGACCAGCAGAGCAACCCGGTCATGGCGAGATAGGCGCCGAAGTAGACCAGGTCACCGACGGCCTTTCCGGACGTCGCGCCGGCCACCGCGGCGGCGACCGCGACCAGGGTGACGTACAACAGGAGCATCCGGCGGGTCATGCCCGCCCCATCGGCATCCGGAGGGGGTACCGCTGGGGCCACCACCGCGTACTACCGAACTGCAACCTCCGCGTCCCCGTCACCCACGGTTTGCGTCGTTGCTCTTCCGGACGGGTTCGCGGCGAACGGCCAGAACGGCGACGTCGTCGGTGGGACAGTCCTGGGCGACCCGGGACATCACCGTGGAGCAGAGGGTTTCCGGGTGCCCGGGGCGTACGGCGTCGAGGAGCTCCTTGATGCCGATGTCGATGATCCGGTCGCGGCGCTCGACGAGACCGTCGGTGTAGCACAGCAGCAACGCGTCGGCGGGCAGGCTGATCGTGGTGGTGTGCCGGGTGTGCCGGCCACGGCCGATGCCCAGGGGCGCGTCGACCGGCATGTCGAGCAGGGCCGGTTCGTCGCCGGTGGTGATCAGTACCGGTCGTAGGTGCCCGGCGGTCGACAGCAGGGCGGTGCACCGATCCGGGGAGATCATGGCGTACAGGGCGGTGGTGAGAGCACCGGCCTCGAAGTGCCGGACCTTGTCGTCGAGCAGGCTCAGCGCCCGGGCGGGGGTGTCGGCGATGAGCGCGTAGGAGCGCAGGGCACTGCGGATGCGGCCCATCACGACGGCCGAGGCCAGTCCGTGTCCGGAGACGTCGCCGATGACCAGGCCCAGCCAGCCGGTGGGGAGGGTGAAGACGTCGTACCAGTCGCCGCCGACGCCCAGCTCGTGACCGGGCACGTAGCGGGCGGCGATCTGCAGGCCGGGGACGGAGATGATCTGCGGCGGCATGAGGCTGCGTTGCAGGGCCAGGGCGGCGCCGTTCTCCAGTTTCTGCAAGCGGACCGCGCCCGCCACCCCGACCCGGTCGGCGGCCAGTTCCAGCAGCATGACGTCGTCGGCGGTGAAGGCCCTCGGGCTGAGGGTGCCGACGTGCAGGACGCCGATGACCTCACCGGCGGCGAAGACCGGCACGCCGAGCAGGGACCGGATCCCGGCGTCCAGCAACAGCGGGTTGACGACGTTGTCGGCGCTGACGTCACCGATCACCACCGGCCGGCCGGTCTCGGCGACGCGTCCGGCGAATCCGGCGCCGACGGCGATCCGGAAGCCCTGCCGGACCTCCTCCTCCAGCCCCTTGGCGGCGGTGGCGACGAGTTGGCCGACGTGCGGGTCGAGCAGCAGGACGACCGCGGTGTCGCCTCGAGCACGCCGCGGACGCGCTCCAGCAACTCGTCGAGCAGGTCGGCGACCTCCAGCCGGGAGAGCGTCGCGTCGGCGATCGCCGTGAAACGTCGTAGCAGCTCAGCTTCGCTCATCGGTCCGGTGACTCCACCACATGAGCGTAGTGCCCGACCCGGGAACCGGCATGATCGAGGCGGCCCGCGCCCGGGATTGCCCGCAACCGTGCTGCTCCACGACGGCGTCCGGCCGGCCACCCGATGCTCGATAGCGTCGAGTTCTCTCGAGGTAAGAAGGCTCAAATGGTTGTCGCCAGTTCCATCCCCCTGACCGATGTTCTGACCCACCCGGCCCGGGTGGCGGCGGTCGGGAGCGTGCTCCCCCGCGGTGAGCGCACCTCAGCCGCGTTGCAGCAGTTCATCGACCGCGTCGCCGAGGCGCTCGGGGCACCCTGTGCCGGTGTCTCGCTGATCCTCACCGACGCCGGGATCCTGGCCGCCACCCACGGCGTCGGCGGCTGGCTCGCCGAGGCCGGTGGCATGCCGGCGGAATGGGCGCCGTGCGCCACCGTGGTCCGCAACGACGCTCCGCTGCTGATCGACGACACTCACGACGATCCGGAACACACCATGAACCCGCTGGTGATGATCACCGGGGTGCGCAGTTACGCCGGGGTTCCGCTGCGCCTGAACGGGCAGCCGGTCGGCTCGCTGTGCGTACTCAGTGCCGAGCCCGGCGCCTTCACCGACGCCGACCTGGACACGCTGACCGGTCTCGCACCCCGCGCTGTCGAACTGCTGCAGGCAGGCATCTATGGCTGACTCACCGGCCTGGTCCCGCACTGCTGCCAGCTCTCGACCGATCACTCCGGAAGGCTTGACGTCGCATGACCACTAGCACCACGGCCTCGCCCACCTACGGCCTGGCCCATCCCTCCGTGGCGGACCTGCGCACCTGCGTCACCTGCGCCTCGGGAGGCGACCCGCACCTGTGGGGGCGTCTGTGCCGGGCCGCCGGCGTCCGGGAGGATGCCGACGGGCCCGCCGCCCTGACCGCCCTCATCGCGGTCGCACTCGAGATCGCCTCCGGACCGGTACGGGTGGCCGTCATGTCACTCAACGTTCGCGTGCGTGCCCACGCGGCGCTGACGGCCCTGGCCGGATGATCTGCCGAACCGCTCAGCCCAGCCGTTTCGGGCCGAGATAGCTGCCGCGCCGGCATCCGCGAGGCAGACCATTGGCATGCGGTCGCTGCCGCGCCTCCGGCACGTCTTTCGGATTTCCGGTACGTCGTGAGAGTTCACCCGCACCGGCGCCGGTCGGTGGCACTGCTTGAACGGGCGGGCAGCGAGCGAAGTGGACGGTGGGGCACGATAGCGGGATGGCCGTGCGAAAGGTGATCGTCGTCGGTGGGGGTGTCGCGGGGACCGTGACCGCGCTCGCGCTGCGAGAGGCCGGTATCGAGGCGGACGTGTTCGAGGCGCACCGCTCCGGTGGGGCGGATGCCGGGGCGTTTCTCACCGTCATGCGCAACGGCATGACCGCGCTCGCGGGGATCGGCGCGGCCGAGGCGGTGGAGGCGGTGTCGTTCCCGGCGCGGGCGGTGGTGCTGGTCGACGCCCAGGGACAGCGGCTCGGGCATCGGCCGATCGAGGGTCCGGCTCGATCGCTCACTCGGGCCGCGCTGTACCGGGCCTTGCAGGCGCTGGCGGTCGAGCGAGGCATCGCGGTGCACCACGGCAGGCGGATGACCGGGGCCTCGATCGGGTCCGGCGGGGTGGAGGTCACCTTCGCCGACGGGAGCCGGGTCACCGGGGACGTGCTGGTCGGGGCGGACGGGATCCATTCGCTCACCCGCGGGCTCATCGATCCGGGCGCGCCCGCGCCTCGCTACTCCGGGCAGCATGTCGTGTACGGATACACGCCTGGCAACCCGGCCGGTCTGGACCTGGACGAGTATCACATGGTCCGCGGGAGCCGGGCGTTCTTCGGGCTCACGGTGCCCGATGGGGACGGCCGGACCTGGTGGTTCGCCCGGATCCCCGGGACCGAACCGGCCGCGGGTCTGCGGCCCGATCAGTGGCGGGAACTGGCCTTGGACCTGTCCCGGGACGACGCCACACCCGTGCACGGGCTCATCGCGGCGTCCGGCTCGGAAATCGTGGGCGGCGATTCCTACGACATTCCGACCACCCCGCACTGGCACAACGCGCGCATGGTGCTGGCCGGGGACGCCGCCCATGCCGCCGTTCCGGCCGCGGCCCAGGGTGCGTCGATGGCCGCCGAGGACGCGGTGGCACTGGCTGCGGCGCTGTGCGACCACGACGATCCGGCGATCGCCTTCGCCGTCTATGAGAATCGCCGCCGCGCCGAGACGGAGGAGACCGTCGCCTCCAGCGCCCGCCTCGCCTCGTCATCAGGAGACCACCAGCGGGGCGCCGAGGCGATCACGCGGGCGGAGGCGGCGACGTCCGGCGAGTGAGGCCGCGAGGCGGGACGGTGCTGGTGGCGTACCGAAATCGCTGCGGCAACGAGCCACGGCGGACTGCAAGCGAACCGCGGACCGCGAGCGAACCGTGACCGGACCGCAGACCGCGACCGGACCATGGCCGGGCCGCGGGTGGCCCGTGAAGATGCCTGGTCAGGCACCTCCACGGGCGGAAAGCGAAACTACGACCGCAGCGAGTCGATGTCGATCACGAAGCGGTAGCGCACGTCCGAGGACAGCACCCGCTCATACGCCTCGTTGACCGCGTCCGCGGTGATCAGCTCGACCTCCGGGGCGATCCCCCGCTCCGCGCAGAAGTCCAGCATCTCCTGCGTCTCGGCGATCCCGCCGATGCTGGAACCGGCGAACGAACGCCGGTTGCCGAACAGGGCGAACACCGGCACGCCCAGCGGCTCCGGCGGGGCGCCGACGCTGACCAGCGTGCCGTCCAGGCGCAGGAGCCGCAGGTAGGAGCCCATGTCGATCGGCGCGCTGACCGTGTTGATGATCAGGTCGAAGGTGTTCTTGAGGACCTCGAACGTCGCCGGGTCCTTGGTGGCGTAGTAGTGCTCGGCGCCGAAGGCCAGGCCGTCGTCCTTCTTCGCGAGCGTCTGCGACAGCACGGTGACCTCGGCGCCCATCGCGGCGGCGATCTTGACGGCCATGTGACCGAGACCGCCCATGCCGACGACGGCGACCCGCTTGCCGGGGCCGGCCTTCCAGTGCGACAGCGGCGAGTAGGTGGTGATGCCGGCGCACAGCAGGGGCGCGACCTTTTCGTACGGAAGACTCTCCGGAACCCGCAGCACGAAGTCCTGGTCGACCACGATGTGCGTGGAGTAGCCACCCTGGGTGACCGTGCCGTCCCGGTCGATGCTCGCGTACGTCCCGACGTTGCCGTTCTCGCAGTACTGCTCCTGCCCGGCCTGGCAGTTGCCGCACTCGCGGCAGGAATTGACCATGCAGCCCACGCCGACCCGGGCGCCGGCCTGGAACCGGGTGACCTCGGCGCCGACCTCGGTGACCTGGCCGACGATCTCGTGGCCGACGGTCAGCGGGTAGGGAACCGTGCCCCACTCCCCGCGGACCGTGTGGATGTCGGAGTGACAGATGCCGGCGTAGCGGATCTCGATGAGCACATCGCGCGGCCCGAGGTCACGCCGGTCGATGGTGGTGCGGAAGAGCGGTTCGGTCGCCGACGGGGCGGCAATCGCGTTGACCTTGAACATTCCTCAGACATTAGGCCACCGGCATCGGTTCCGCGCCGCTACCTCGGATCACCGGGTCGGACGAGGGCTCGGCGAGCGCGCCGGAGGCCTCGGCGATGAACCGCTGGGCGACGCCGACGGCCTGCTCGGCGATGTCGTGCCGCTGCCCGGCCTCGACCCGGCGGCGGGCGCCGAGATCATTTCGCAGATCCATCAACTGCCGGATGCAGTCGTCGAGGAGTGTGAGCGTTTCGGGATACATGTGGATCGCCTCCCCAAGTGGATGCCGGGGCATAATCGTCGGAATCCTCAGACAACGGCACCTCACCCCGCGTGGATGAAGTCCACCTCGAAGCGCGGCTCGGCCGTCGGTTTCCCGAAGTAGTAGCCCTGGAGCAGGCGGTATCCGAGCTCGTAGAGCGCCGTCGCCTGCTCGGCGGTCTCCACGCCCTCGGCCACCGCCGTCAGGCCGAGACCCTCACTGACCTGGATCAGCGCCCGGGCGATCACGGTGTGCCGGCCGGCCTCGGTGATGTTGTCGACGAACGACTTGTCGACCTTGAGCACGTCGACCGGAACGGTCTGGAGCAGCCCCAGCGAGGAGTGCCCGGTGCCGAAGTCGTCCAGCGCGATCCGTACGCCCAGCGCCCGCAACTCGTGCAGCGAGGTCAGCGCCTGCCCGCCGCCGAACACCGCGGTCTCGGTCACCTCGATCGTCAGGCAGCGCGCCGGCAGCCCGGTGGTGGCCAGCGCCGCGGCGACCGTCGCCGGGAAGTCGGCACGGGCCAGCTGCCGGGCCGACACGTTCACGCTGACCCGGTCCGGGGCGAGCGCGCCCAGCTCGGCACGCCAGTCCGCCATCCGCCGGCAGGCGGTGTGCAGGATCCAGGCGCCCAGCTCGACGATCAGGCCGTTCTGCTCGGCGACCGGGATGAACGCGGCCGGGCTGACCATCCCCCGCTGCGGATGCTGCCAGCGGACCAGCGCCTCGACCGCGGTGACCCGGCGCTCGGGCAGCCGCACGATCGGCTGGTAGACGACCTGGAACTGCCCGGCGTCCAGCGCGGCGCGCAGCTCGGCGCCGAGCCGGGCGTGCTCGCCGGCCCGCTCGTCCAGCTCCGCCGACCAGGCCCGGTACGGCTCGCCGGTCTGCTTGGCGGCGTGCATCGCCGCCTCCGCCCGGCGCAACGCTTCGAGCACCCCGCCCGCCTCGGCGACCCCCATGCTGGCCCCGGCCAGCAGCTCGTGCCCGCCGGCTTCGACCGGCTCGCGCAGGACCGCCACCAGCCGCTGGACGACCCGTGCGGCAGTCTCGGCGTCCGGCAGCGCCAGCGCGAACTCGTCGCCGCCGATCCGGGCCACCTGGGTGGCCTCCGGCGCGGCCGCGAAGATCCGGGCCGCCGAGACCGCGACGACCTGATCGCCCACCGGGCGGCCGAGCTCGTCGTTGATGTTCTTGAGGCCGCTGAGCCCGAGGAAGACCACGTGCAGCGGGCCGCGCGCCTGCTCGAAGTGCCGCCGGTTCGGCAGCCCGGTGAGCTCGTCGTGCAGGGCGATCCGCTCCAGCTCGGCGGTCTGCCCCTGCACGGTGCGGGTCAGGGCGAACACCCGCGCCACGGAGAGCAGGAACAGCAGCACCGAACAGGCGCCGATCGCCACCCGGTCGACGGTGTCGGCGCCGACGCCGGGGAGGAACAGCATCGCGGGTGCCAGCAGCGCGCAGGCGGTGAGGGCGGCGAACTGGGCACGCCCGGCCCGGATCGTGTTGTCCGCCGCCGGGTCCGGGGGCGCCGCGGCCGACGGGTGCAGCGCCGCGGCCGCCCACAGCACGTAGGAGATCAGCCAGCCGGCTGACAGGATGCGGTCGTCGCCGTCGGCGTAGAGCGTGACGACCGAGAAGCCGACGTCGCTGAACAGCAGGAACAGGACGGCCATCACGAGCAGGCGGGTGCTGGCCGTACTGCCCCGGCTGACCAGCAGCCGAGCCGCCAGGGCCAGGATCAGCGCGTCCGCCGCCGGATAGGCGATGCCGATCACCCGCTCCAGCGTCGAGTTCGCCGCGTCGGTGGCGATCGGGTGCAGCACGAAGATCCACAGCGCCAGACCGAAACCGATGCCGGCGATGGCCGCCTCGGCGGCCCGTGCCCCGCCACCGCCACGGATCAGCATCCACAGACCGACCACCAGCATCGGGTACGACGCCAGGTAGAAGGCGTCGGCGGCGGACGGGTACGGCTCCTGGTGCAGGACGTGCTCGTAGTACTCGTACACCAGGTCGCCGACCACCCAGGTGAACTGCCCGGCGGCGAACCAGTACCAGAGTGCCGGGCGCGCCACCCGGTGCAACCGGACGCCGGCCAGGATCCCCAGCACCGATGCCAGGCCGATCACGTTGTAGACCAGGCTGGCGGCCACCCCGCCGGCGGGCAGCAGGTAGTAGCCGGCGATGGCGAGCACCCCGGCCGCGATCCACCCTCTCCAGAGTTTCTCCCGCCCCACGTCGTCGCCATCGGCGGCCGGTCGGCGTTCCTGAGGAAACCCGTTTGCGCGGTGACTCACGCCGTGCTTGCCTGGTGCCGCCTGTTCACCGAACGCCGGGAGCCCTGTGTCGCTGCTCGCTCATGACCACGCCGTGCACGGCGACGGTCTGCCCATCGTCCTGATCCACGCCGGGGTCGCCGACCGCCGGATGTGGGACCCGCAGTGGGAACGCCTCGCCGCCGACCACCACGTGGTCCGCCTCGACCTGCACGGTTTCGGCGAGTCGGCGACGCCGCCGGACGGCCCGGTGTCCCATCCCGGCGACGTCCGCGAGACCCTCGCCCACCTCGGCGTCGAGCGCTGCCACCTGGTCGGCGCGTCGTTCGGCGCCGGCGTCGCCGTCGAGGTCGCGCTGACCGCCCCGGACCTGGTCGCCTCGCTGCTGCTGTGCCCGCCCGGCGGCAGCCTGCTCGCGGCGCGGACCGACGACTTCGCCGCCTTCGCCGAGGCGGAGAACTCCGCGCTGGCGGCCGGCGACCTCGACGCCGCGGTCGAGGCCAACATCGCCGCCTGGGTGGTCGGTCCGACGCGCGACCCGGCCGAGGTCGGCCACGACGTCCAGGACGCGGTCCGCCGCATGCAGCGGCAGGTCTTCGACATCCAGGAGAACTGGCCGGCCGCGCCGGACGAGGTCGAGCTCGATCCGCCCGCCCTTCAGCGCTTGGCGTCGGTAACCGTTCCGGTCCTGCTCCTGGTCGGCGCGCACGACCTGGCCACCACCCACGACGCCGCGGAACGTCTGTGCGCGGGGCTGCCCGACGTCCGCCGCGTCGACTGGCCCGACGTCGCCCACCTGCCGTCGCTGGAGCGGCCCGACCGCTTCCACGAGCTGCTGCTCGACTGGATCGCCGACTAAGCCGGGGCATATAGTCGAAATTCCGGGAAAGTCGCCTTATGCCGCTTCCGTCCTTTTTGCGTACGCCATTCCGCCGCGTCGCGGGTCCGCTTCGCCGGAGCCGTCAGGACGGGTCGTATCCGCCGGCGGCGAACTCTTCGAGCAGGGACCGGCGGGAGGGTTTCCAGCCCAGTTCACGGCGTGCCTTCTCGCCGGTGGCCTGCTGATCGAGCAGCAGCGCCTCGCCGAACCCGCCGAGCCGCTCGACCAGCGCGGCGGCGTCCTCGGCCACCACCCGGCCGTCCAGGCCCAGCCGGCGGGACGCGGCCTCGCCCAGCTCGCGGACCGTCACGCTCTCGCCGTTCACCCCGAGATACACCGAGCCGCTCTCCGCCTGCTCGAGCGCGGCCACGTACAGCTCGGCCAGGTCGTCGACGTGCACGCTGGTCCAGTGCTGGGTGCCGGGGCCGACCAGGCGCAGCGCGGCCGGATCGCCGACCCGCTCCCCCGCGAACACCAGGGCCGGGATGCCGAGGCCGTTCCCGTAGACGGTGCCCGGCTCGATGAGGATCGACCGGATCCCGGCCGCGGTCAGCACCCGCGAGTCCAGCTCCTCGCGCCACGCGACCAGAGCCGGCGCGTTGCGCGGGGTCTGCTCGGTGACGTCCGGCGCCGAGCCGTGCACCCAGACACCGCCGGTGCGCAGGAAGGTGGCGCCCGGCCGCAAACCGTCGAGCACCGCCTCGGCGAACGCCGTCTCGACCGCACTGCTGGTGGCGTCACCGGGGGACGCCGTGGCGATCACCGCTTCGGCGCCGGCGGCCAACCGGCGTACCAGATCGTGGTCTTGAATGTCGCCGATCGCGACCTCGGCACCGGCGGCGCGCACGGCCGCCGCCTTCTCCGGCGAGCGCACCAGCGCCGTCACGGAGTGGCCCGCGGAGATCAGGGCGGGCAGGACCGCCGCGCCGATGTGGCCGGTGGCGCCGGTCAGGAAGACGTTCATGGTGACGAGCTCCTTGCTCAAGATCGGTTGTCTCACACAGCCTGCCCCGGCCGACCGTTCGCCACCAACGAATAGTTCCGTTAGGCCTTATCGCCTTCGGCGATTACCCTTCGGTACGTGGAGGAGCGTCAACTTCAGTACTTCGTGGCCGTCGCCGAGGAGCTCAACTTCACCCGTGCCGCCCAGCGCACCCACGCCGTGCAGTCGACGGTCTCGGCGAGTGTCCGTGCGCTCGAACGGCACCTCGGCGCGTCCCTGTTCGAGCGCAGCACCACCAGGGTCGCGCTCACCGAGGCGGGGAAGGCGCTGCTGCCCGAGGCGCGGCGGGCGCTCGACGCGCTCGACCAGGCCCGGGCCGCGGTCGCCGGCCTGCGCGACCGGCTGACCGGCAGCCTGCGGGTCGGCACGCTGTCCGGCCTGACCGCCGTCGACCTGCCCGGTCTGGTGAGCGACTTCCGTCAGCGTCACCCCGGCGTGCGGCTGAGCCTGAGCATGGCGGCCGCGGGCACCGACGGACTGCTGGCGGCGCTGCGCGCCCGCGAGCTCGACGTCGCGTTCGTCGGCGTTCAGGCCGCCGGCGTGCCCGACCTGCACCTGCACCGGATCGCCGAGTTCCAGCCGCGCCTGCTCGTCCCGGCCGGCCATCCGCTGGCCGAGCAGGCCGCGGTGACCCCGGCCGCGTTGGCCGACGAGCCGTTCGTCGACCTGCCACCCGGCTTCTGCAACCGCATCCGCACGGACCACGACTTCCGCCGGGCCGGCGTCACCCGCACCATCGCCGTCGAGGTCAGCGACATAACGACGATCCCGGGATACGTCGAGTCCGGCATCGGCCTGGCCCTGGTCCCGCCGCTGGCCGCCGAGGACGACCACCGGGTCGCGTCGGTCGGCCTCGACCCACCGGCCGCGTCGTGGACCCTGGCCGCCGCCAGTCTCGGCACCCCCACTCCGAGCCCGCCGGTGCGGGCATTCCTCGACCTGATCGACACTCACGTCGTACGCCGCGATCGCTACTAGCACTCCAGCAGGAGATCCGTTCTGACCAGTGTGGCCGCGCAGGAAGGAGCCCAGCGGTGGAGATGATCGAGCGGCTGGTTTCGCGGACGGACACTGCCTACCAACTGTGGCTGGCGGAAGTCACTGATGATTTCGCCGCCGACACCACCGGACTGTCCGTGTTCTGCCGGGAATCCCTGCTGGAGCGCAACACAACCTACGAAGTCGGCGAGTGGCTTGCGGACCACCTCATGATCGGCCAAGAAGGGGATCGGGGATACTTCCTCAGATGCGCCGGCGACGGCGGGCCCGTGTTCTCAGCCGACCTGGGCGCTCTCGGCTCAGTCGACCTCGAAGTTGTTGCTCCCGCGTTCGAGGTGTGGCTGCGTTCCGGTTTCGTCCTGCCGTCCGAGCCGGAGCCGGACATGCCGCTGATCGCCGACGTCTATATAGACAAGATGCCGGTCGATGGAGTGGCGTTGCTGATGCGCGCCAGGAAGCTGCTGGGTGCGGACTGGCGGGTTACCGAGCTTAGGAAAATGCTTGCGGCCCAACCTTTCCTGGCAGCGAGGTCAGCCCAGCCGTGGAGGCTGCGGGGCAAGCTGAAATCCGCCCCTGATTTGCGGCAGCATCTGTTTTATGCCGCTGATGACGGCCTGGAGGCGGTATGGGCGACCGGGAGCCCGGAGATCCGATGATTGGCCCAGGGTCAGGTATCCATGCCCGGCGCGAGTGCATAGCCGAGCCCGTGCCCGCGCAACGACGCGGCCTGAGGTATGACCTCATCGGCATGTTGACTACCCATTACGCATCGATGAACGTGAACGGATAGTGCCGGCGCACGGTGACGCCGGCCATGTCACGACCGAGGTGCCGATGACCAGGTTCCCGCGTTTCCGGCGAGCACGGGCGCGGCGGCTGTTCGCCGCCGCGACGACCGCGACGCTACTGCTGATCTCCGCAGGTCTCACCACGCCCGGCACCGCGGCCGCGGCCACCCCGGCGGTCAGCGAACCGGGCTACTGGGTGGTGACCGCGCCGGCCACCGCGGTGGGCGACCTGGCCACCGATCTGAGCCGGCGCGGTTACGACGTCATGGAGGGGCTGTCGCCCGACGGCGTGCCGATCCTGGCGACCGCGGACGCCGCCCGGCGGCTGCGGCGCGACGGGCTGACCGTGCGCTACACCGGACCGCTCTACCAGCCGGTGCCGGCCACGGTGCAGGCCGCGGCCGGCACCTACTACGGCGGGTACCACACCGCGGCCGCGCACGAGACCCACAACCAGCAGGTCGTGACGGCCCATCCGGACCTGGCGGTGCTGCGCCCGATCGGCCAGTCGTGGCTGAAGACCCAGAACCGGGGCGGGCACGACATCCAGGCCCTGTGCATCACGAAGATCAGGACCGGCGACTGCGCGCTGAGCACGACGGGCACGAAGCCGAAGTTCACGCTGATGGCGCAGATGCACGCCCGGGAGCTGGCCACCGGTGAGCTGGCGTACATGTGGATCGACTACCTGGTGTCCAACTACGGCAGGGTCAGCGCCGTGACGACGTTGATGGACACGACCGAGTTGTGGGTCATCCCGATCGCCAACCCCGACGGCGTCGACATCGTCTCGTCGAACTCGACCCGTCCGGTGTCGCAGCGCAAGAACGCCCACGACAACGGATGCTCGGGCACCGGCCGCGGCGTCGACCTGAACCGGAACTCGAGTTACCACTGGGACGTCAACCAGGGCACCAGGTGCAGCGAGACCTATCCCGGCACGGGGGCCGCCAGCGAGCCGGAGACGCAGGGCATCCAGAATTTCCTGGCCGGCATCTACCGCGACACCAAACCGGCCGCCGACTTCTCGCCGGCCACCACCGCGACCACCGGCACCTTCCTGACCCTGCACAGTTACGCCCAGCTCAACATCTATCCGTACGGCTGGACCAACTCGCTCGCGCCGAACAACACCGACCTCAAGGCGATCGCCACGGCCATGGCCCGGTCCAACCGGTACACCGTGGTCCACGGCGACGGCGGCCTGAACTACTTCGCGCCGGGCGCCACCGACGACTGGATCTACGGCACGCTGGGCGTGCCCGGGTACACCGTCGAGGTCGGTCCGAACAGTTCCACGTGCAGCGGCTTCTTCCCCGCGTACAGCTGCATGTCGTCGTTCTGGAACCTCAACCTGCCCGCGTTCATGACGCTGGCGAGCGCGGCGGCCAAGCCTTACCCGACCGGCAGCTGACGCTGCCGGGCGTGGCCGCGCTCAGGTCGTACCGTAAGCGCCTTGGCCGGAAGGCGAAGCGGACCGGGACCGTCAGGCCGGGGTGACCAGGCCGGTGCGGTAGGCGAGGACGACGGCCTGGACGCGGTCGCGCAGGCCGAGTTTGGCGAGAATGCGGGCGACGTGGGTTTTCACTGTCGCTTCGGAGAGGTGCAGGTGGGCGGCGAGTTCGGCGTTGCTGAGGCCCTGCGCCAGCAGGCGCAGGACCTCCAGCTCGCGGGCGGTCAGGGTGGCCAGCTCGCGGTGGCCGGCGGGCGGGCCGGTCTCGTGCTGGGCGAAGCGTTCGACCAGGCGGCGGGTGATCGCCGGGGCCAGCAGGGCGTCGCCGGAGCGGACCATGCGGACCGCGGCGACCAGGTGTTCCGGGGTCACATCCTTGAGCAGGAAGCCGCTGGCTCCGGCGGTCAGCGCCGCATAGACATAGTGGTCCAGGTCGAATGTGGTCAGCATGATGACCCGGGGCTCGTCCGGCGCGCCGGTGAGGATGCGGCGGGTGGCTTCCAGGCCGTCGAGCTCCGGCATGCGGATGTCCATCAGCACCACGTCCGGACGGGTGCGGCGGACGGCGTCGACGGCCTCGGCGCCGTCGGTGGCCTCGGCGACCACGTCGATGCCGTCGGCGGTGAGGATCATCCGGAAGCCGGCCCGGACCAGCGCCTGGTCGTCGGCGACCACCACTCGCAGCGTCACCGGGTCTCCAGGGGAATCGCGGCGTCGACCCGGTAGCCGCCGGTCAGGCGCGGGCCGGTGGTCAGCGTGCCGCCGTAGACGGCCAGGCGTTCGCGCAGGCCGATCAGTCCGTGGCCGCCACCGCCGGCGGCCGGGCGGGACGTGCCGCCGGTGTCGGTGATCCGGAGCCGGAGCTGGTCGGATCCGAACTCGACCAGGACCGTGGCGCTGGCTCCGGCGGCGTGTTTCACCGTGTTCGTCAAGGCCTCCTGGACCACGCGATAGGCGGCCAGCTCGACGCCGGCGGGCATCGGGCGGGGATCGCCGGAGGTGGTCAGCGTGACCGGCACGCCACTGCCGCACACCCGCTCGATCAGCGCGTCGAGGCGGTCCAGGCCGGGCTGCGGCGCCAGGTCGGCGTCCGGGCCGGCGTCGTCCATGGTGAGCAGGCCCATCACGTGGCGCAGCTCGGTCATCGCGGCCCGGCCGCCACTCTCGATCGCGAGCAGCGCCTCCCGGGCCTGCTCCGGGGAGCCGTCCAGCACCTTGCGGGCCGCGCCGGCCTGGATCACCATCACGCTGACGTTGTGGGTGACCACGTCGTGCAGCTCGCGGGCGATCCTGGCGCGCTCGTGCTCAGCGGCCTGGCGGAGCGCCCGCGCCTGGTCGCGTTCCAGAACGGCGGCCCGATGTCTCCAGCGGCGCAGGCCGTCGGCCGCGACGGCGATCGCGCCCAGGATCAGCACCGGGACGAAACCGGGCGGGACGGTCGGCGCGCCGTCCTCCGCGCCGCTGTAGAAGAGCATCGCGACCGGCAGGCTGGCCAGGGCCAGGATCCGGTAGGGGCTGTAGACCGCGGCGGTGTAGCCGGCGATCACGCAGGCGTAGAAGGAGACCCGCAGCGCGGCGTCGTCGTCGACCAGCCACGGCATGGTGGCGAGCACGATCCACAGGACCGTCAGCGGACGGCGGCGGCGCAGCACCAGCGGCGCGACCACGAGCAGCAGACCGAGGAACACCGAGGCTTCGCTGTGCTCCTCGATCGGCACGAACAGCTCGGGCCCCGGGTGCGGGACCCGCTCGACCCTCATGTCCTGGTCGCCGGCCGAGATCGCGGCGAGCAGCAGCGACACCGCGATGAGCACGTCGAACACCTGGCCGCGCCGGGTGAGCAGCGGCAGTGTGCCTTCGGGACGCAACAACCTACGGAGCACCGGACCATTATCGCCGTCTATCCGGAGCCGGTCGTCGGCTCCATGGACTACATCGAAAGAGCTACGGGCGCGCCGAAGATGCCTCTTCTTGCCGACGCGCCCGGTCCGTCCCGGTCCCTAGCGTCGGCAACCATGATTGAGCTGCACGACGTGAGCAGAAGTTACGGCGACGGCCCGCCCGCCCTGCGGGACGCGAACCTGACGATCACGGCCGGCGAGTCGGTGGCGATCCTCGGCCCGTCCGGCAGCGGCAAGTCGACGATGCTGAACCTGATCGCGGGGCTGGACCGGCCCACCCGCGGCACGGTCACCGTGGACGGTGTCCGGGTCGACGCGCTCGGCGAGGCCGGTTCGGCACGCTACCGGCGTTCGAGGATCGGCATGGTCTTCCAGTTCTTCAACCTGCTCGACGACATGACCGTCGCCGACAACGTGATGCTGCCGGCGCAGCTGTCCGGGATGTCGCGGGGCGCCGCCCAGCGCCGGGCCCGGGAGCTGCTCGGCACCCTCGGCGTGGACCGGCACGCCGGGGCGTACCCGGGGCGGCTGTCCGGGGGTGAGCGGCAGCGGGTCGCGGTGGCCCGGGCGCTGGTGAACCGTCCGGCGCTGCTGCTGGCCGACGAGCCGACCGGCGCGCTGGACACCGCCTCCGGCGCGGACGTGCTGAAGCTGCTCAAGGAACTGCACGCCGAGGGCCAGACGATCCTCATGGTCACCCACGACCTGGCGCTGGCGCAGGCGTGCGCGACGCGTACCGTCCGGATCGTCGACGGGCTGGTCCGATGAGGGCGATGCAGCGCCGCCGGGTGCACACGGTGGTGATCGCCCTGGTCGTGCTGGTCGCGGTGTCCGCCTCGGTGCTCGGCGGGACGCTGCTGGTCGCCTCGAACGCGCCGTTCGACCGGGCGTTCGAGCAGCAGAACGGCGCCCACCTGACCGTGCAGTTCGACGCGAGCAAGACGACGGCGGCGCAACTGGCCGCGTCCGCGCACGCCACGGGGGTGTCCGCGGCCGCCGGCCCGTTCCCGACCGCGTCGATCACCCCGATCGACGACCACGACCAGCCGTTGCCGGGGATGACGGTGGTCGGCCGGAGTCGGCCGACCGGCGGGGTCGACGACGTCCGGCTGGTCCGGGGCCGGTGGGCGACCAAGCCCGGCGAGATCGTGCTGTCCAGCGACGGCCGGACCGAACACATGCGCTCCCGGTCGATCGGCGCCGTGTGGCGGAACCCGGACCTGACCGTGGTGGGCCTGGCGCGATCGGTCAGCGAGACCGCCGACGGCTGGGTCGTCCCGGAACAGATCGTCCCGGCCGGCTATCAGATGCTGTATCGCCTGACCAGGGCCGACAACGCCGAGCAGGTCGACGCGGTCCTGGCCGGGATCGGGACGGAGGCGCTCACGGCGTCCAAGTCCTGGCTGGTCACCCGGCAGCGCGCCGCCAGTGACGCCGCGCTGTTCGTGCCGTTCCTGATCGCGTTCGGCCTGCTCGGTCTGATCATGGCGGTGCTGATCGTCGGCAACGTGATCGCCGGGGCGGTCAGCTCCGGCACCCGCCGGATCGGCATCCTCAAGGCGCTCGGCTTCACCCCGAGCCAGGTGGTGCGCGCCTATCTGAGCCAGGCGTTGATCCCGGCGACGATCGGGGCCGCGCTGGGCGCGGTCGCCGGCAACCTGCTGGCCGTCCCGGTGCTTGCCAAGACCAACGACCTTTACGGTACGAACGACAGCGGCGTCGAGCCGTGGGTGACCATCGCCGTCCTGGCCGGGGTACTCGCCCTGGTGACGGTCACCGCCTGGATCGCCGCGTCGCGGGCCGGCCGATTGCGTACCGTCGACGCCCTCGCCGTCGGCCGCACCCCGTCCCCCGGCCGCGGCCGGTGGGCGGCCCGGCTGACCGCCCGGCTCCCGCTCCCCCGTCCGGTGACGCTCGGCCTGGCACAGCCGTTCGCCCGCCCGGTCCGGTCGGCGACGATCGTCATCGCGATCGCGTTCGGGGCGGCCGCCGTCACCTTCTCGGTCGGCCTGGCCTCCTCGCTGACCGAGATCCAGGCCGCGGACAGTCACGGTGACGTCCAGGTGAACCTGGCCCGGATGAGCATGGGTCCGCCGCCCGGTGGTGGCGGCGGGAAGCGGCAGGTGTCCGCGCCGCCGGGCGGCGAGAAGGCGACGCCGGCCGACCCCGCGGCGGTCCTCAGCGCGATCACCCATCAGGCCGGGACCGCCGGGTACTGCGCGGTGACCGCCGGCGATGTGACCGTTGCCGGGCTCGGCGGCACCCTGGAGAGTCAGGAGACCAGTGGCACCACCTGCGCGGACGGCTATCGGATGATCTCCGGCGACTGGTACCGCGGGCCGGGCGAGATCGTCGTGGCGACCCCGTTCCTGACCGCCACGCACACCCGGATCGGGGACACCGTCCAGCTGACCCGGGACGGCAAGCAGACCTCCGCCACGATCGTCGGTGAGGTGTTCAACACCGAGAACGACGGCTTGCAGATCCTCACCGGAGCCGGGGCGGACACCGAGCCCGACCTGTTCACCGTGAGCGTCCAGCCGGGCACCGACGTGGCGGCCTACGCGCAATCGCTGGACACCGCGCTGAGCCCGCTCCGGGCGCAGGCGATGGTGAACGAGCACGGCACCGCCGACGAGGTGCTCATCATCAACGCGCTGACCGCGCTGCTCACCGTGATGCTGACCGCGGTCGCCGCCCTGGGCGTGCTCAACACGGTCGTCCTGGAGACCCGGGAACGCGTCCACGACCTGGGCATCCACAAGGCGCTCGGGATGGCGCCACGGCAGACCGTCACGATGGTCATCGCCTCGGTCACCGTCCTCGGGCTGGCCGGTGGGGCGCTCGGTGCTCCGGCCGGGGTCCTGCTGCAACGCACCATCGTGACCAAGATGGGGGATACCGCGGGCTTCCACCTGCCGGATGCGGTGCTGAACATCTATGTCCCGGGTGAGCTGCTGCTGTTCGCGTTGGGTGGCCTGGTGATCGCGGTCGTCGGGGCCATGCTGCCGGCCGGGTGGGCGGCGCGCACCCGGACGGCGACCGCCTTGCGCACCGAGTGATCTCGCCGATGGTGCTTGCGGTGGTGTTCGTAGACTGGCGGACGTTCCAGTCTTCGATGACGGTGGATGGTGGTCGGGGTGCCTCGTCGTAACCGGCGGTGGTTGTGGGCCGGGCGTGGACTGTTCGGCGTGATCGTCGCCGGCCTGGTGGGCTACCTGGCGGTGGTCGGGCTGGACAGGGCGGACAAGCTGGGCAGCGTGATCGGCTCGGTGGTGGCGGTGATCGCGCTCATCGCGCCGTATCTGTTGCCGGCCCCGACGGACGTGCCGGACCGGGTCGAGGACTCGGGCAAGGCCCGCGCCACCGGTGGTGGGCAGGCCAACACCGGCGTGCAGGTGGCCGGCGACGACCGCCCGGCGCGGGTGACCGGTTCCGGCGACGCGGTCGCGGACGGGCCCGGTTCGGTGGCCAACACCGGTGTGCAGCGGCATCCCCGGCCGTGACCGGATTCGTCGCCCGGTCCGGTGACGCCCGGGCCGACCGGGGCGGTGTCGCCAACACCGGCATCATCGTCGGCGACGTCCGGGCGGAGTATCACGAGCACCATCACCATCCGCCGGTGGCGGTGACCTGGCCGGTCCAGGTGGGACGGCCGCCGGCGGTGGCCTCGGCCTTCCAGCCCCGGCCACGGGTCCGCGAGCGGATCGACGGTGACCGGCACGCGTGGGTGCTGGCGGGTGGTGGCGGGGTCGGCAAGTCGCAACTGGCAGCCTGGCTGGTGCACCGGGCACTGGACGAGCGGACCGCGGATCTGGTGGCCTGGGTGAGCGCGAACAGTCCCGAGCGGATCGTCAGCGGGTACGCGCGAGCGGCGCTGCGGGTGGCCGCGCCGGGGGCCGACGGCGCCGATCCCGCGGCCGACGCCGCCGCGTTCTGCGAGTGGCTGCACAGCACCGACCGGTCCTGGCTGATCGTGCTCGACGACGTCACCGACCCGGACCACCTGGCCGGATGGTGGCCCCCGCAGCGACCGAAGGGACGGACGATGGCGACGACCCGGCGGCAGGACGCCGCCCTGACCGGTGCCGGACGGCAGCGCATCGACGTCGGCGTGTACTCCCCGGCCGAGTCGGTGGCCTACCTCACCGAGCGGCTCACCGAGGCCGGATGCCCCGACCTGCTCGACGCGAAGGTGCACGACCTGGCCGGCGCGCTGGGACATCTCCCGCTGGCGCTGTCGCACGCCGCCGCCTACCTGATCGATCAGGCGGTGACCTGCACGGAGTATCTGACCCTTGTGCGTACGGCCGCGCGGGTGGCCGAGGTGATGCCGGCCGGCAGCGACCCCGACGGATACGGCCGGCCGGTCGCGGTGACCCTGCTGCTCGCCCTGGACGCCGCCGACGAAGCCGCCCCTGCGGGACTGGCCCGGCCCGCTCTGGCGCTGGCCGCGGTGCTCGACCCGGACGGCCATCCCGACCACCTGTGGAAGACCACCGCGGTCACTACTTTCCTGTCCTGCACCGCCGATCGGGCGCGGGCGGCGTTGCGGCTGCTGCACCGCTACGGCCTGCTGACCCACACCCCCGCCGACGGGCCACGCGCGGTACGGATCCACGCGTTGACCGCTCGTGCCGCCCGGGAGGCCGGGACGATCGACCCGGCCGCGGCCGCCCACGCCGCCGCCGACGCGCTGCTGGAGCTGTGGCCGGAGTCCGACCACACCACCACCGATCTGGTCGACGCGTTGCGGACCAACACCCTCGCCCTGATCAGCGACCTGTTGTGGCAGCCGGCCGGGCATCCGCTGCTGTTCCAGGCGGGCGCCAGCCTGCTGCGGTCCCGGCTGCACTCCCCCGCCATCACCTATTGGCAGCGCCTCGTCGACGACGCGGTGCGACTGCTGGGCGACGAGCATCCGGACACGATCACCGCCCGCGCCGGTCTGGCCTCCGCCTGGTGGCAGGCGGGGCGGGCCGCCGACGCGATCGGCCTCCTGGAGCGGGTGGTCGACGACCGGGAGCGGCTGCTCGGTGACGAGCATCCGGACACGATGACGGCACGGATCGGCCTGGCCGCCGGGTATCGGCGGGCGGGCCGCACGGCGGACGCGATCGTCCTCGACGAGCGGGCGGTGACCGACACCTCGCGGCTGCTCGGCGAGAGGCACCGGGACACGATCGACGCTCGCGCCGGCCTCGCGTCGTCCTACGGGGACGCCGGGCGGACCGCCGAGGCGATCGCCATCCTGGAGAAGGTCATCGAGGATCGGGCACACCTGCTCGGCGACCAGCACCCCGACACCATCAACGCCCGCATCGCGCTCGCCGCCTGCTACCGGCAGGCAGGACGGACCGCCGAAGCCGTCGCGATCGACGAGAAAGCCGTCGACGACACGGCACGACTGCTCGGCAACGACCACCCGGACACGATCAGCGCCCGCGCCGGCCTCGCGTCGTCCTACGGGGACGCCGGGCGTACCGCCGAGGCGATCGCCATCCTGGAGAAGGTCATCGAGGATCGGGTACACCTGCTCGGCGACCAGCACCCCGACACCATCAACGCCCGCATCGCACTCGCCGCCTGCTACCGGCAGGCAGGACGGACCGCCGAAGCCGTCGCGATCGACGAGAAAGCCGTCGACGACACGGCACGACTGCTCGGCAACGACCACCCGGACACGATCAGCGCCCGCGCCGGCCTCGCCTCGTCCTACTGGCAGGCGGGGCGGACCGCCGACGCGATCGGCCTCCTGGAGCGGGTGGTCGACGACCGGGTACGCCTGCTCGGCGACTGGCACCCGGAGACGGTCAACGCCCGCATCGGCCTGGCCGCCTGCTATCGGGAGGCGGGCCGCACCGCCGAGGCGATCAGCGTGCTGGAGCGAGCGGTCGACGAGGAGCACCCCAACGCGGTGGCAGGCGAGGCCTTGCGGGATTGGCGAGCGCCAGACGCCCCGTAGGCATCGGGTCGGGCCGCCCGGGAATTGTTTTCATCCGTCGGCTCCGCCGCGGCACGCCGGCCGGCGGCGTCCGCGGAGAGGCCGAGGGCGGCCACGCGTGTCACCGCGATGGCGCGGTCCGGGACGCCTTCTCGGCGGCCCGGCTGACCTGCTCCCAGCTCGCCCACTCCTCCATCCGGCGGCGGGAGATGTCGAAGGCCAGGTCGTAGACCATGCTGCCGAGCAGCAGCCGCAACGGTGGCCGCTCGCTGTCGACCAGGGCGAGCAGGGCCTGTGCGGCCAGCTCCGGCTCACTGTCCACCGAGCCGTCCGCCCACTGCGCCTCCAGCTGCTCGCGCAGCGGCCGGTAGGCGTCGCTCGGCGTGGTGGTGGCCATGCTGGTGTAGAGGTCGGTCCAGTACCCACCGGGCTGCACGATGCTGACCTTGACGTCGAAGGCCGCCGCCTCCATGGCCAGCGCCTCGCTCATCCCCTCCAGGGCGAACTTGCTCGCGCTGTACATGCCGGTGCTGGGGAAGCCGCCGAGCGCGGCGATGCTGGAGACCTGCACCAGGTGCCCGGAACGCTGGGCCCGCAGGTGCGGCAGCGCGGCCTGGGTGACCCACAGCGCGCCGAAGAGGTTGACCTCCAACTGGGCGCGGGCCTGCGCCTCGGTGAACTCCTCGATCATGCCCATGGACAGGGTGCCGGCGTTGTTGACGACGATGTCCAGCGGCCCGAAGCGCTCGATCGCGGTGGCCACCGCGGCGAACACGGCGTCGCGGTCGGTCACGTCGAGCGGCAGGGCGAGCAGGCGGTCGCCGTGGCGTTCGTCGAAGTCGGCGCGGGTGATGCTGCGGGACGCGGCGACGACCCGGTCTCCGCGGTCGAGGGCGGCCCGGGTGAACGCGCGGCCGAGGCCACGGCTGGCGCCGGTGATGAACCAGGTGCGAGACATGCGGGTCCCCTGTTCTCTCGCTGACAAGACGAGACGTTTCGTCTCGCTAGGCAGGGACGCTACACCCGCGGCGCTCCGCATGACAAGACGGTACGTCTCGTTTCGTTGGGACTATGGTGGTCCGGTGACCCCCAACCCGACCCGCCGGCGTGAGGCCTCACGCCGGGCCGTCCTCACCGCCGCCTTCGACCTGGTCCAGGAGGTCGGTTACGCGAAACTCACCATCGAGGGCATCGCCGCGCGCGCCGGCGTCGGCAAACAGACCATCTATCGCTGGTGGCCGTCCAAGGGCGTCGTGCTGTTCGACGCTTTCCTGATGCTCAGCGAGAGCGGTGACGGCGGCCCGGTGGTGCTGCCCGACACCGGCGACCTGCGGGCCGACCTGATCCTGGTGCTGCGCGCCACCGTCGAGGAACTCAACGATCCCCGGTACGACCAGCCGATGCGCGCGCTGGCCACCGAGATCACCCACGACGCCGAGCTGGCGGCGGCGTACCGGGAGCACCTCGACGAGCCGATGCGCGAGGCCAAGCGGGAGCGGCTGCGCAGCGCCCAGCGGGCCGGCCAGCTCGCGCCCGGCCTCGACCTGGACATCGCCGTGGACCTCATCTGGGGTCCGGTGCTCAACCGCTGGTTGCAGCGCACCGGGCCGCTCACCGCCGATTACGCCGAGCGGGTCGTCACCGCCGCCCTGGACGGGCTGCGCCCCCGGTCCTAATCGACGGTGACCAGCCAGGTCGTGGCGGTCGACTCGGCCTTGTCGGCGGGGAACTTGCAGCCACGGAAGCAGTTGGTCAGCGTGACCGTCACCTCGCCGGGCGTGGACGCCTCGAAGATGAAGTACCGGGTGCCGCTGCCGCCGCCGAGCGCCGGGCCGAACAGCCGGTCGTGCACGCTGCTGTAGGTGAACCGCTCGTCCACCGCCCGCAGCACCCCGGAGTCCGGCAACTGCGCCGTCCAGTGGTCCCCGATCGACGCCCCGCGATCCGGCACCACCAGCGTCAGCCGGTCCCCGGTCGCCAGGGTCACCTTCAGCTCCTGCTGGTCGGCCATGGTCCCGTAGGTGGCGTGCCGGCGCCAGGCATAGAGCCCCCACCCCGCACCGGCCACCACGACCAGAACCGCCAGCACCAACCCGGCAACCCGCCGTCCACCCCACAGCACGCCGGACACGGTAGCGGATCCATCCACGTCCGTGATGCCGCGGAGATCGACGGCGTGGCGGCGGCCGACCCGGCGGCGGCCGTCGCGCGGTCATCGGTACGCTCCCCCCGATGAAACGTCGTGGCCTCCTGATCGCCGCCGGCGCGCTGATCACCGCTCTGCTCGGGGTCGTCGTCGCCGTGCTGCCGCTGCCCTACGTCATGCTCGAACCGGGTCCGACCGTGGACACCCTGGGCAGCAAGGACGGGCACCAGGTGATCACCGTGACCGGCGCCGACGTCTCCAGCTCGGCCGGGCAGCTGCGGCTCACCACGGTCTCGGTGGAGAGCACCATCAGCCTCGGTGAGGCGTGGCACGCCTGGTTCGACTCCGAGGTCGCCCTCGTGCCGCGCGACGTGGTCTTCTCCTCCGGCAAGAGCGAGGAGCAGGTCAACCAGCAGAACACGGAGGCGTTCCAGGAGTCCGAGTCGACCGCGGTCACCGTCGCGATGGACCAGCTCGGCAACCCGCCGGGGGTGAACGTCACGGTCGACGTCGACGGGATCGGCGGCCCGAGCGCCGGCCTGATGATCAGCCTCGGCATCATCGACAAGCTGACCCCGGCCGACCTCACCGGCGGCAGGATCGTGGCCGGCACCGGCACGGTCGACGAGAAGGGCGAGGTCGGCCCGATCGGCGGCATCCCGCAGAAACTGCACGGGGCGAAAGAAGCCGGTGCCACCTGGTTCCTGGTCCCGGCCGGCAACTGCGCCGAGGCCAAGCGCAACGCGGTGCCCGGCCTGCCGATGGCCAGGGTCGCCACCGTCGACGACGCGCTGACCGCGCTGCGCGCGATCGCCTCCGGCGGCACCCCGGCCGCCTGCTAACGACCGAGATCCCACCCACGGACGCGGTGGATCCAGGCCGCTTTCGGATAGTTTCCGGTACGCCCGTCGAGCTCCCAGAGGTCGATCAGCAGAAATTGCGGGTACGCCGGCGCCTGAGCCGACCGCACGAGCACGGTGCCTTCGCAGCCGATGACCGTACCCTCCGGTCCCCAGATCGCGGTCCAGGTGTGCGGCTTCGCGGCGTCGGCCGGGATGGCGACCTCGGTCATCTCCGGCTGGAGCCGGTCGTCGTGGTGCGCCTTGATCCCGCAGCGGGCGGTGCTCAGGTCGGCCGCCTCGATCTCGAAGATGCACACCTCGCCGCTGTCCAGCGGGTCGAGGTGCTCGGTGCCGACCAGCCAGGCGGCCAGCATGCAGCCCTCGTCCACGCTCGCGGTCACCGTGATGTCGACCCGGCCGGCGCTCGGCGCCCAGAGCAGCCGGGTCGGCGTCGCGCTCCGCACCACCAGGCCGTCCGGGCGGTGCCGGTGGGTGCCCTGCCCCGAGCCCGGCGGGCCGGCGAAGGTGCCGGTCTGGATGCTGGAGACGCGCAGCGGCGCGTCCTCCGGCCGCCAGTCGAGCTGGTCGGCGTCGATCCGCAGCCGCAGGCCACGCTCGTCGAAGTCGTAGCGGGCCGCGGACCGGTCCGGGGTGCTCCACTGCGGCAGGTAGTGGTCGACCCAGACGTCGTCGCGCAGGCGCGGCCCGGCGAAGTCGTCGTCGAGGTCAGGCCGGCGGGCCGGGGGCTCCGGAAGGCTCATGATTACATACTTACACGCTTACATTGCTCTATGGTGGTCGGCATGACGGTCGAGTACATCCGGTACCGCATCCCTGGTGACACCGCCGCATTCGAGCAGGCCTATGCCCGTGCGGCCCGATTCCTGGCACAGGCGCCGCAGTGCGCCGACTACGAGCTGAGCCGCTGCGCCGACCAGCCCGACACCTACATTCTGCGCATCACCTGGACCTCCGCCGACGACCACCTGAAGGGTTTCCGGGGCGGCGACCTGTTCCCCGGGTTCCTCGCCGAGATCCGCCCCTACGTCGAGGCGATCGAGGAGATGCGCCACTACGAGCCGACCGCGGTGGCCGGGCCCGGCGGCTCGGTGCCCAGCATGTACGAGTGGGCCGGCGGCACCGAGGCCCTGGAACGGCTGACCGAGCGGTTCTACCAGCTGGTCGTGGTCGACGAGCTGGTCGGGCCGCTGTTCGCGCACATGGATCCGGGCCATCCGCGGCACGTCGCGATGTGGCTGGCCGAGGTGTTCGGCGGCCCGTCCCGCTACACCGACGAGCGGGGTGGCTATCCGGCCATGCTCGGCCACCACCTGGGCAAGGCGATCACCGAGCCGCAGCGGCGCCGCTGGGTGAGCCTGCTGCTCGACGCGGCCGACGAGGTCGGGCTGCCGGACGACCCGGAGTTCCGGGCCGCGTTCGTCGGCTACCTCGAGTGGGGCACCCGGCTCGCGCTGGCCAACTCACAGCCCGGCGCCAACCCGCCCCGGCAGGCCCCGGTGCCGCACTGGGGATGGGGCGTGGCTCCGCCGTACCGGGGCTGACTATCGTTCTCGATCATGGACGTGGGGACCGGGGTGGCCGGCTTTCTCGCCGGCCTGCTGATCTCCGTGGTCACCTCACCGGTCGGGGTGTCCGGGGCGGTGTTCCTGCTCCCGGTGCAGCTGAGCGTGCTGCACGTGCCCAACCCGGCGGTGACGCCGACGAATCTGCTGTTCAACGTGGTCTCCGGGCCCGGCGCGCTGCTGCGTTACCGGCGGAACGGGCAGCTCACCGGGCCGCTCGCCCGGCTGCTGATCGCCGGCACCGTTCCCGGCGTGATCGTCGGCGCGGTCATCCGGGTGTTCGCCATCCCCGGCCCCCAGGTCTTCCGCCTGGTGGCCGGGGCGGTGCTGCTGCCCCTCGGGCTGTGGCTCTGCGTCCGCGCACTGCGTCCGGGAACTCCGGACCGGCCGCCGCTGCCGCGACCGGCCATCGTCGGGCTCAGCCTCGTCACCGGCACGGTGGGCGGCATCTACGGCATCGGCGGCGGCTCGATCCTCGGCCCGATCCTGGCCGGCCGTGGCACACCGATGAGCCAGATCGCCCCGGCCGCCCTGGCGTCGACGTTCCTGACCTCGATCGTGGGCGCCGCGACCTACGGGGTTCTGGCCCTGAGCACCAGCGGGGACATCGCGCCGCACTGGGTCCTGGGGCTGCTCTGCGGAGCGGGCGGCCTGGCCGGCGGCTATCTCGGGGCCCGCCTCCAGCCCTACCTGCCGGAGCGCACGTTGCGGCTGCTGCTCGGCGTCCTGGCCACCGCCCTCGCCGTCGTCTACCTGGTGCAGGGCCTCACCGGCTGACGCCCTGTCGGCAAGGTGACGTACGCATCGGGCACCGTTCGCCGTCTCCCCTCATGACCTTTCCGTTGAGGAGGAGCGATGGGAACAGCGCTTGTTCCGCCGGTGCGCAGCGCCAAAGGCTCGGCGATGTCGCCGGTCGCCGCCTGGGCCACCAGCCTGGTGGCCACGGTGGCGGCCACCTGGGCGCTGGACGCCTGGGCGGCGGCCACCGGCGCCGCCCTGGTCGCTTCCGGGCTGCTCACCGGCCTCGGCCATCGGTGGGTGGTGGTGGTCCTGCTGGTGAGCTACACCGTCTGGGTGCTCGGGTTGCGCGCCAACCTGGGGGCGAACGGGAGTCTGCTGGCGGCGACGGGGACGAGCACCAACGTGCTGTCGAAGCTGGCGTACGACCTCACCCGGCGCCGGTTCGGTGAAGGTTCCGCCGCCCGGCTGGCCGCTGCCGTGGCGTACACCGCCACCGAGGTCGCCAAGGAGGTGCCGTATTACGTGGCCGCGTTCGGCGCCGCCGCCGCGACCGACGCGATCACCACCGACGAGGCGCTCATCTTCCTGGCCGGGGCCAACCTCGGCGCCGCGTTCTACGAGGCCGCACTCGCTCGCCTCACCCGGACCGTCGTGGGCCGGGACCGCGGACACGCGTCGTTCGACACCGACTGGGTGCCCGCCGAATACCTCACCGACTACTACCGCAGCGTCGAACCGGACGAGATCGCCACCATCGCGTTCCTGGTCGACGCGATGCGCCACGCCGAACGTGACCAGCCGATCCTGTACTTCGGGACCGGGCCCACGCTGCACCACGTGTTCGCGTGCGCCGAGACGGCGTCCGAGATCCATCTGGGCGACTATCTGCCGGAGAACCTGGCCGAGATCCAGCGGTGGATCGAGCGCGCGCCGGACGCCCACGACTGGCGGCCGTTCGTCCGCTACACCCTGCAGTGCGAGGGCAACCCGCGCCCGACCGAGGACGAGGTGACCGCGCGGGAGGACCTCACCAGGGCGAAGATCACCGATCTGGTACGGGTGGACGCCCACCACCCCCGCCCGGTGCAGCGGAACTATCCGATGGTGGTCAGCGCCTACTGCGCGGACTCGGCGACCGCCGACCGCGCCACGTGGCAAGTGTTCATGCGGCACATCACCGGCCTGGTCGAGCCGGGCGGCCTGTTCCTCACCGCGGCGCTGCGCCGGTGCCGCGGTTACACGGTCGGCGGCAAGACCTTCCCCGGCGCCGACATCGACGAGCACGACCTCCGGGCGACCCTGCGACCCGAGTTCGCACCCCGCCACCAGAAGATCGAGGTCATCCCGACGGCGCAGCACGACGCCCACGGCTACGGCGCGATCGTGCTCTGCCGCGCCCGCCGCACCCGGCCGACGCCCTGAGCGGCAGGAGACATCAGCAGCAGGTGCCACTCAGTCGCCGGAGATCCAGAGGTATCCGCGCGCCCGGGTCGCCTCCTCGATCAGCACCCCCAGCGCCTGCACGTCGGCCCGGAGCTCGGGTTTGCGGCTCGCGATCTCGTCCAGCTCCGCGGTCAGCTGCGGCAGCTGGATCAGATTGATCATGGTGTCGCCGTAGGAATCGATCCTCGACACCAGGGGGTGCCGCTCCCGGTCGCTCGCCGCCACCAGGCGTTGCAGCGACGGGCCCGCTTCCCCGCCGGCATAGCGCCGCTCGTGCACCTGATTCTCGACATACACATCGAGCCCCACCGCCGCGCCCCCTTACCGCCGGGCCTCGTCGATCTTCTCCCGCGTCAGCATGCTCGCATGCGTACTCAACCGATCGCTGTCCACTAATGCCTCGAGCAGCCGCGACGGGGTCGCGTACCGAAAAGGGCTTCAGGCGGGCCGGGTGAGGGTGGCGATGCCGGCGAGGATCAGGTCGACGCCGGCCAGGAACTGGGCCCGGTCGTCGTGGTCGCGGAGCTGGGCGGCGATGGTGCGCAGGAACGGGTACTCGTCGGTGTCGAGGCTGTTCCAGAGGGCGGCGACCATGTCGAGGACCTCGGTGCGGTCGGTGCCCTGCTGGACCGAGCGGGCCATCGCGGCGTTCTGGGCGGCGACGCCGAGGATGTAGTTGAGCAGGGCGGACGCGGCGAAGAACTGGGCCGGGCCGGGGACGCCGAGGGCCTGCACCTGGCGGCCGATGCGCTCGAAGACGCGCAGGGTGGTGGACTGGGACGCCAGCTGGGACATCTGCTCGCCGGCCCAGGGGTGCGCCTCGATCGCGTCGAAGACGCCGATCGCGACGGCCCGGATCGCCTCCTGCGGGGTGCCACCCGCGTCGGCGGGCGGCATCGCGCCGGTCAGGATCGCGTCGGTGGCGGCGGTGAGCAGCTCACCCTTGTTCGCCACGTGCCAGTAGATCGCGCCGGGGCCGGTCTTCAGGGTCGCGCTGAGCGCGCGGAAGGTCAGCGCGCTCTCGCCGCCGGCGTCGAGCATCTCGACGGCGGCCTCGATGATCCGCTCCTTGGACAGGGCGTCCTCGCGCCGCTCTGTGTTCCGCGTCCTAGTCGCCATGGGGACATCTTGACATGCCTGGAACGGCGTTCCAAACTAGGTCTCATGGAACGACGTTCCAGAGATATGCCGGCTAGGCGGGGATAAGTCCCCCACGGTCCTACGAGGGGGTTCCCTGATGAGCACCACTGTCCTGGACGCGCCGGAGAAGGCGCGCCCCACCTCACTGCGGGCCGTGTGGCCCGCGATCCTCGGGCTGTCCGTCGTCTTCCTGGTGGAGATGCTGGACAACTCGGTGCTGAACGTCGCTCTGCCCCGGATCGCGCGGGAGCTGAACGCCTCGGCGTCCGACCTCCAGTGGATCACCACCGGGTACTCGCTGCTGTTCGGCGGCCTGATGATGGCGTTCGGCGCGATCGCCGACAAGGTCGGCACCCGGCGGATGATGCTGATCGGGCTGAGCCTGTTCGCGCTCGCCAACCTGGCCGTCCTGCTGGTGCAGACGCCCGGCCAACTGATCGCGGTGCGGGCCGTCATCGGCATCACCGCGGCGATGACCGCGCCCGGCACCATGGCGCTCTGCTTCCGCCTGTTCGACGCGGAGAACCTGCTGATGCGGGCCACCTCGCTGATCACCACGGTCGGCCTGATCGGCATGGCGGTCGGCCCGACCGTGGGCGGCCTGGTGCTCCAGGTGCTGCCGTGGGAGACCCTGCTGCTGATGAACGTGCCGATCGCCGTGCTCGCGATCTTCTGCATCCGGTTCGGCATCCCGGCCGACGACCCGGCGCACCGCAACACCGCGCCGCTCGACCTGCCCGGCGCGGTGCTCGGCACCACCACGATCATCCTGGCGCTCTGGTCGGCCACGCAGGTCGTCGAGCACGGCTGGCGGCACGCCCTGCCGTGGCTGGGCAGCGCGGTCGTCGCGGCGGTCGCCTTCGCGGTGCGGGAGCGGACCACCGCCCACCCGATGTTCAACTTCGCCCTGATCAAGCGGCCCGCCGTCTCCGCCGCCCTGGCCTACGAGGCCGCGATGGGCCTGGGCATGGCCGCCATCGCGTTCAGCGTCTCGCTCCAGTTGCAGCTGGTCTGGGGCTGGTCGCCGGCGCAGGCCGCGCTCGGCAACCTGCCGCAGGTCATCGTGATGCTCGCGATCGGCCCGTTCGTCGAGAAGATCGTGGACCGGCTGGGCACCGGCCGGGCCGCCCCGCTCGGCGCCGGCGCGGTCATCGCGGGTCTGCTGATCTACGCGCTGCTCGGCCGCTACGACTACGCCTGGATCGCGATCGCCCTGGCGCTGACCGCGGCCGGCATGCGGGTGGTCGCCACCATCGCCGGCGTCACCGTGATGCGCGGCCTGCCGGAGGACCAGACGTCGACCGGCGCCGCCCTGAGCGACACCAGCCAGGAGGTGGCCGGGAGCGTCGGCATGGCGGTCGTCGGCACCATCGTGGCCGCCGCGCTCAGCGGGTCGCTCTCCGAGGTGGGCGCCTCGCCGGCCGCCGCCCACTCCTTTGAGAACTCGGTGACGGTGGCGACCCTGGCCCTCACGGCGGTCTGCACCGTGCTGGTCACCTGGGCCGCGCGCCGGGCGGGCAAGGCCCCGGCCGAGGCCTGAGCACCGGACGACCACGCCGGCCTCGTCGCTGACCGCGACGGGGCCGGTTTCGGCGTACCGTCGCTGGTCACCACCCTGACGGGCGACGCCCGGGCGCGGCGCGCCGGGATGACGACCACCGGTCGCTAGGTTGGTGATCATGGACAAGAACGAGGAGCGCGGCATGCTGCGCCGGTTCCTGTCCTTGGTGCTGGCTGTTCTGCTGGCCGCCGTCAGCCCCGTCGTCGCCGACGACACGTCCGGTGTGGACGTCGAGGCGCCGGTCACCGTGGTGGTGGCCGATTCCACGCGAGTCCTGTTCGACCAGGTCATCGCGTCCGCGGGCGATTCCCGCGCACCGCCCGCCCACTTCGCGTAGGCGCGAGCGCTCCAGGCGTACCCCAAACGGGTCTTGCTGTTGATCTTTCCTGTCCAAGGAGCTTTTTCAAGCATGAATGTCATGTCTCAGGTGCTGCTTGCCGACCCTCGGCCGATGGCGATCTGGCTGATTCTGGTGCTGGTGTCGGTGCCGGCGTTGCTGCTGCTGGGGAACCCGGAGGCGATGCGGGATCCGGTCCGGACCGTGCTGAACGCGCTGCGTGTGGAGCAGCGGCGGCCGGTCCCGGCGGTGTGGCAGGTCGAGGAACCGGCGGTGGCCTGGCGGGAGGTCGCCTGGGAGGCGGAGGAGCGGGCCGACGACGCCTGGCGGACCTGGCAGCAGGCGGAGGAGCGGGTCTCCCGGGCGCGGGCCGCGGCGGCGTTCGCGGCGCCGGAGTCGCCGCGGACCGCGGCTGAATATGCGGATCGGGAACGGTTCCTGCACCGGACGGTTCGGGGTGCGGTGGAGCGCGGGGACCTGCCGGTGGCGGCGCTCCGGGCGCAGTGGGATCCGCGGCTGCATCCGGTGGAGCAGGAATTGGTGCTGCTGCGGGCTGTCGCCGCCCATCGGCAGCGATTGTTCCGGCAGGCGACGGCCGATGCGGCGGTGGTCGCGGCCCGGCCGATCCCGGCCGTCACCTACGCGGTCAGGCCGGTGGCCCGTCGGGCATTAAATCCCTTCCTCGGGTACGGCAGGATGGCTGTGTGAGTGAAAAGGACTGGGATGGGCCGAGCCGCGGCGGTCGCCTCATCAGCCGGCGCACTCCGGTGTCGTCATGAGTGTTCCCGGGCTGGAGCTTCGGACCGCGGTGACGGACGACCTGCCGGGGCTGCGGGAGGTGTACCGGGCGGCGTCGTTGTCGAACGCGGGAGACGCTCCGGTGCTGCTGGCTCGCCCGGAGTACCTGGTGTTCAGCGGCGACCGGATCGAGGCGGGTGGCACGGTGGTCGCGCTGGCCGAGGGGCGGGTCGTCGGGTTCGCCACGGTCGCGGACGGGGACGAGCTCGAGGATCTCTTCGTCGATCCGGGGTGGCAGCGCCGCGGGATCGCCCGGGTGCTGGTCCGGCGGATCGCGGAGGCCGTGCGGGAGGCGGGGCACAGCCGGTTGTGGGTGACCGGGAATCCGCACGCCCTGGAGTTCTATCGGGCCGCCGGGTTCGTGGAGGTCGACCACATCGCGACCGAGCTGGGTAACGGCCTGCGCATGGCGCTCGACCTGACTGGACCTTGATGGCCGACACCGGCTGCGGGTGATCGGGCAGCCGCCGGATGCGGGCAGGTCTTGCCGTCGCCGGAGCAGGTGGCCTCCTCGGCGCCGTGCTGGAACGATCTCGCCATCACCCGCAACGCCGCAGCGCGACGCGCCGCCGGGCAGGGTCGATCGCGACGATGGCGACGGTGACCTCGTCGCCGACCCGCACGGCCTGCCCGGCCCCGTGGATCAGCCCCTCGATCCCGTCCGCCACCCGCACGAAGAGCCCGAACGGCACCACCTTGGTGACCGATCCCCGCAGCACCTGCCCGACCGCGACCTCCCGCGCGAACTCCCGGAACGGATCCGGTCGCAACGCCCGCAACGACAGCCGAGCCTCACCGTTCGTGGTGTCGAAGGCCAGGAACTCACAGGTCACCCGCTCCCCCACGGTGACGATCTCGGCCGCGTCCGCGAACCGCCGCCAGGACAGCTCAGGCATGGTGAGAAACCCGACCCCGGGAAAGACCGGATGCTTCGGTCCCTCGTCCAGATCCACGAACACGCCGAACCGCTCGATCGCCGCCACCGTCCCGGACAGCCGCTGCCCCGGGACCAGGCCCTTGAGGAACGCCCACAGCTCCGGGTCCTCCGTCGCCGCCCGGGAGAGCCGAACCCGCCCGGCCGCCTCATCGACCGCTATGACCTCGGCAGAGATCCGCTCACCGACCTCGATCGATGCCCGGGAGAAGGTGCGCCAGGACAGGTCCAGCGGTCCGATCTCCCCGGCCGGCCCATCGAGATCCACCGACACCCCGGCCCCGGTCACCGCCGAGACCGTGCCGGTGACGAGGTCCCCGACACGCACCGCCTGAAACTCCTCCGCGTCCACACCACGATGATCCCTGGCGAACAGGTAAATGCCGGCGTGCGTCCGGGCTCCGCCCGCCCGTCACGGTTCCGCGGTGGAGAAGCGGCGGGCCTGGTCGGTGACCGCGGACAGGAAGGCGGTGAGGGCCGGGGACGGCGGGGTGTCGCGGGTGACGACGACCAACCGGCGGCCGATACGCCCCTCGGCGACGTCGCGGACCGCTATCGCGGGGTCCACTGCGGGCAGCGCCAGCGGCGGCATCAGCGCGACCGCCCCGGTCAACCGGACCAGTTCGAGCTGGACGTCGGCGTCGTTGGAGTAATGCCGCAGGTCCGGGTCATACCCACCCAATGCCCGGCACGTCCCGACCACCATCGCGTGATGCCCGGTCCCCTCGTCCGCCGCCGTCCACACGTCATCGCGCAACCCCGCGATCGGCACCGGCCCGCCCCCGGCCGCGAGCGGATGTCCGGCCGGCAGGATCACCCGCACCGGCTCCTCCAGCAGCACCGCGAACCGCAACCCGGCCGGCCGCGACCGCGGATGCCCGTCATACTCGTCGCCGATCACCAGGTCGACCGTCCCGAGGCTCAGACTGGGCAGCGCCTCCTCCAGTTCCAGCTCGAAGATCTCCGGCCGGACCAGCGGATGCTCCGCCCGCATCCGCGCCACCGCCGGGATCAGCAGCCGGCGAGCCGCCGACTGCAAACCGCCGGCCCGCACCGTCCCCCTGATGTCGTCGTTCAACGCGGCCAGGTCGGCGGCGGCCGCCTCGGCCGCCGAGAGCAGCACCCGCGCATGCCGGGCGAGGACCCGCCCCGCCTCGGTCAGCCGCACCCCACGCCCGGCTTTCTCCAGCAGCCGCGCGCCGGTCTCCTTCTCCAGCAACGCCAGCTGCTGGGACACCGTCGACGGGCTGTAATCCAGCGCCGCGGCGACCGCGCCGAGCGTCCGCCGCTCCTCCAGCTCCCGCAGGAACCGCAGCCGCCGCAGGTCGAACTCCATCATCCGGGAATCCTAACGATTCAGATCCAGGAATCATCGCTGGATCCGAACGTTCCGAGGACCGATGCTCGACGCATGGGTCCGATCCTGTGCCTGCTCTCGGCAGCGTCGTTCGGCGCGCTGGCGATCTTCGGCAAGCTCGCCTACGACGCCGGTGTCTCCACCGGCGCCCTGCTCCTGATCCGGTTCGGCCTGGCCGCCGCCCTGCTGGCCACGATCGTGCTCGGCCGCCCGGAGCTGCGCCGCGCGGTGACCCGGGCCGCGCCCCGGGTGCTGGTCGTCGCCCTGCTGCTCGGCGCGGCCGGCTTCACCGTGCAGGCCGGCCTCTACTTCTCGGCGTTGCGGCTGATCGACGCGTCGTTGCTGTCGCTGATCCTGTACACCTATCCGGTCCTGGTCACCCTGGGCGCGGTGCTGCTCGGCCGGGACCGGCTGACCGGCAAGCGCGTCGTCGCCCTGCTGGCCGCGTGCACCGGCATCCTGCTGGTCCTGCTCGGCAGCGGCACGGTGAGCTTCCGGCCGCTGGGTGCGCTGCTCGCCTTCGGCTCGGCGGTGACCTACACGATCTACATCCTGGTCGCCGACACGGTCGTGCATCGGCTGCCCCCGGTCGTACTGTCCATGCTCGTCATGCTCGGCGCGACGACCGCACTCGGTGCTCGTGCGCTGGTCACCGGCGGGGTTGATCGGGGTTTTCCGGCGATCGGCTGGTTCTGGCTCGCGTGCATCGCGGTGGTCTCCACCGTGCTGCCGATCTTGACGTTCTTCGCCGGGATGCGCCGGACCGGGCCGTCGACCGCGGCCATCCTGTCCACCTTCGAACCCGTGGTCACCGCCGCCCTGGCCGCGCTGATCCTCGGCGAGGCGCTGACCTCGGTGCAGCTGGCCGGCGGCGTCCTGGTGCTCGCCTCGGCCGTCGTCCTGCAACTGCGGACCCGCGACAGCACGGTTCCGCAACGCGGCGCGATGCGCTATGTATCGAGGCGAGGGGGTGCCCATGATTGAACTGGACGAGGTCGACGGGATCACCGTGGTGCGGCTGGCCCACGGCAAGGTCAACGCGCTCGACCTGGAACTGCTGGAACGCATCACCGCGACCTTCACGGCGCTGGACACCGGCCCGGCGCCGGCGATCGTGCTCACCGGGACCGGCCGGGCGTTCTCGGCCGGGGTCGACCTGTGGCGGATCATCGACGGCGGCGCGGCCTACGTGCACGCGTTCCTGCCCGCGCTGGAGGCGGCCTTCCTCGCCGTCTTCACGGTCGGTAAACCGGTGGTGGCGGCGCTCAACGGGCACGCCATCGCGGGCGGCGCGATCCTGGCCGCCGGCTGCGACCACCGGATCATGGCGGACGGCGCCGGCACGATCGGGGTGACCGAGCTGCGGGTCGGCGTGCCGTTCCCGGCCAGTGCGCTGGAGATCCTCGGCCACGCGTACGGGGAGCCGCAGGCCCGGCGGCAGATCATCGCCGCCGACACGCTCGGCCCGGCCGCCGCGCTCGCCGCGGGCCGCGTCGACGAACTGTCGCCGCCGGAGGAACTGCTGAAGTCCGCGGTGGCGACCGCCCGGCGGCTGGCCGCGCAGACGCCGGCCGACACGTTCCGCCTGACCAAGCAGCAGTTGCAGGCCACGGCCCGGCGCCGCCTGGCCACCCGCCCGCCGGACCTCGACCCGCAGGTGTCGCACTTGTGGGTGCGAGCGGCCGAGGACGGCCGGCTCCGCGACTACATGGCCGCGGTCGGGAACGGATAGTCGACGTAGGCGAACCGGCGAGAGTCCGGAGCCCAACTGTTGACGTTGATGGTGCCCTGCCCGCCGGCCAGCGTGACCACCGTGCGCGCGGCCGCCCAGTCACCACCCTCCACGACCCGCAACTCGACCTCCCGATCGGCCGGATGCCCCTGCGTGCCCGGCGGATAGCTCAGGTAGACCGCCCGGCTGCCGTCCGGCGAGACGTGCGGGAACCAGTTCACCCGCTCGTCGAAGGTGAGCTGCTCCAGCCCACTCCCGTCCGGCCGCAGCCGCGCGATCTGCGCCTGCCCTGGCGTGAACCGCTCGGTGTTGCAGTGGATCCACTCCCCGTCCGGCGTGTATTCCGGCCCGTCGTCACGCCCGCCCCCGGCCGTCAGCCGCATCGACGGCCCGCCGTCACACCCGATCGTCCAGAGCGTCCCCGCGTCCCAGCGCTGCTCCTCGATGCCCACGTAGGCGAGCGTCTTCCCATCGGGGCTGACCCCGTGCAGGAAGTGCATCCGGTCCTCGTGGGTCACCCGGCGCACCTGTCCCCCGCGCAGATCCGCCTGGTAGATGTGCCCGTCGTCGGCGGAGACGAACGCCGCTTCGCTCACCGGGTCCAGCACGTGGTCGTTGTTCAGCCCCGGCAGGTCGTCGAGCAGAACCTGGCGCGGCGGCGCCGAACCGTCCGCCGGCAGGCGCCACAGCACGCCGTCCCCGTTGAGGATCAGGTCGCCGCCGGAGGTCCAGTTGGGCGCCTCGAACAGCACCGTGGCACTGCTGTGCACGAGGGTGCCGATCCCGGTCGTGACGTCGTGGACGTGCACTCGGCAGATCTGGTTCGCGGCGAGGAAGCGGGCAGCCATGGCCCCATCATCCGGCAAGCCGGGGTGGAGTTAACCCCACCCCGGTCCGGCCGGTTGGCACCATCGAACGGGGCCGCTCCGATCCGTACGGTCAATGACGACGGATCGAGGGAGGAACCGGAATGCTGGACCACCTGATGCCACTGCTCGCCTCGCCGTGGCTGTACGTGGTCGTCTTCGCGGCCGTGGCCATGGACGGCTTCCTGCCGTTCATGCCGTCCGAGGCCATCGTCATCGCCGCCGGCGCGCTGTCCGCCACCGGTTCGCCGAACCTCGTCGCGCTCGGCGCGGCCGCCGTCGCCGGCGGCATGGCCGGCGACCAGATCTCCTACCGGATCGGCCGCAGAGTCGGCGGCCGCATGCGGCACGGCCGCCTGGCCGAGGCGATGGGGAGGGCGAGAGGTCTGCTGCTGCGTCACGGTGGGATGCCGATCCTGGTCGGCAGATTCCTTCCGTACGGCCGGACCGCCACCACCGTGACCGCCGGTTCGATGTCCCTCCCGCCCGGCCGATTCCGCCTGTTCAGCGCCCTCGCGAGCACCGCCTGGGCGGCGTACGTGATCGGCCTGGGCCGGGTGGGCGGCGCGACCTTCGCCCATTCCCCGCTCCTGGGCGCGGTGTTCGGCGTGGTCCTCGGGATCGCCCTGGCCGGCCTCTGTGCCCTGGTGGAGAAACGCCGCCCGGCCACCCGGGAACGCGAACTCGCCGGCGCCGGCCACCGCTGACACCGAGGACCGGCGGCAACGGCGTCTGGCCGCCAAGCACAGCCCCCGCGCCGCCGGTACTCTCCGCATACCCAGGTTTCCGGAGAGTTACGCGCATCGATCTCAGCCGGGGCGCCTCTGATCACATCCGGATGGCAGACTCCAGGAATGGACCTTCGGTTGACCGGCGGCGGAACCGGCGAGCCCCTCCTTCTCCTGCTGCACGGCCTGGGCGCCACCGCCGACGTCTGGTCCGGCTGGGCCGCACTGCTGGAACGCCACTGGCCGGGCCGCTGGCTGGCCCCGGACCTCCCGGGTCACGGCGGTTCCGCGCCGCTGCCCGACTACACCTTCGACGCCCTCGCCGAAGCTTTGCTCCCCCTCGTCCCGCCCACCGGCCCCACCGTCGTCCTGGGCCACTCGCTGGGCGGCGTCGTAGCCCTCTCCCTGGCCGCCCGCACCCCGGTCACCGCCGTGATCGGCCTGGGCATCAAGGTCACCTGGACCGCCGAGGAACTGGCCCGTGCACAGTCCCTGGCCACCCGCCCGGTCACCTGGTTCGACTCCCGGGACGAAGCCCTCACCCGCCACCTGCGGGTATCCGGCCTGACCGGCCTCCTGTCCGACGACCCACAGGGCCTGGACGAACGAGACGGCCGGTGGCGCCTGGCCCTGGACCCCCGCGCCTTCAGGGTGGGCGCGCCGGACATGCCCGCCTTGCTGGCCAAGTCGCCGTGCACGGTCACCCTCGCGCGCGGGGAGCACGACCCGATGAACACCGACGCCCAGCTGACCGCACTCGGCACCCCCGCGGTCACCCTCGCGAACCTCGGCCACAACGCTCACGTGGAGAACCCGGAGCAGTGCCTCACCCTGCTCGCCCCCTGGTGTCACCCGTGACGCGGCGCCTTCATCGGCCCGGTGGCCAGGGCGCGGATCTCGCCGGCCACGGTGGGCCAGACGGCCCGCGGCAGGTCGTGGCCGACACCGGGCAACTCGACGTAGCGGGCGCCCGGCACCGACGCGGCGATGCGGCGGCCGGCGGCGGGACGGATCAGCGGGTCCCGCTCACCGTGCAGCACCAGGGTGGGCGCACGTAGCCCGCGCAGGCGCGGGCCGTGCCAGGTGGCGCCGGTCTGCCGGGCCTGGGCACGGCTGTCGCGGACACCGCTGCGCAGTCCGGCGTCGAGTTCGCGTTCCACGCGCAGCCGGGCGTCCCGCTCGTCGAACGGGTGACCGGGCGAGGCGATCGCCCGCAGCAGGGCCAGGCCGGCGGCGATGTCGCCGTCGCGGCCGGCGGGGTGGCGCAGGCGCGCCAGCCGGGCGAGGAACGGCAGGCGTACGTAGCGCAGGACGGCCGCCCCGCGTGCGTCACTGGGCACGGCGGCGAACGTGGTCACGGTCCGCACCCGCTGCGGATGGCGCAGCGCGGTGCGCTGGGCGACCAGGCCGCCCTGGGAGACGCCGAACAGGTGGGCGCGCTGCCAGCCGAGCGCGTCCAGCACGGCGACGGCGTCGTCGGCCATGTCCTCGGCGGTGTAGGCGGGCGATCGCCGGCGTAGCAGCGCGGTCAGCGGGTCACCGGCCGGCGTGCCGTCGAAGCGGGTGGAGCCGCCGGCGTCGCGTCCGTCGAATGACACCACGCTGAAGCCGGCGTCGATCAGCGCGGCGACCAGGCCGTCCGGCCACCAGAAGCGGGAGACACCGAGCCCCATGAGCAGCAGCAGCGGCTCGCCGCCGGCGCCGCCGAGGTCGTCGACCGCGAGGCGCACGTCGCCGTTGCGGGCGACAAGCGATGCCTGGCTCATAGCGGCTCCCTTCGAGAACGATGTTCGCGAACACCGTATCCGGAACGGTAGGCTGACCGCAATGGAGAGGGGTCGCATGGAGACGGTGCCGGTGTGGCTTCGGGAACGGCGTACGGGAGTGGGCCGTCCCGCCGAGCGGTCCCGGGCGGAGGTGGTCGCCGCGGCGATCGCGCTGGCCGACGGGGAGGGCCTGGCCGCGGTCTCGATGCGCCGGGTCGCCGCCGAGCTGGGCACCGGGCCGGCGTCGCTCTACCGCTATGTCGACAGCCGCGACGACCTGCTCGACCTGATGACCGACGAGGTGGTCGCCGGCTATGACCTGCCGGCGCCGGGCGGACCCTGGCTGCCGGCCCTGCTGGAGGTGTGCCGGCAGGGGCACGACCTGATGCTGCGGCACGGTTGGCTGCCGGAGCTCGTGCTGACCCGCGCGGCGCTCGGCCCGCACGGCACCGACCTGCTGGAACACGTCCTCGCCGTCCTCGCCGACCATCCGGCGGACACGGGCCGCAAACTGGAGGCCTTCGCGGTGGCGAACGCGCTCACCGCCGCCCTCGCCCTCAACGAGCTCACCGCCGGCTCCGGCGCCCGGCAGCGACAGGGCGCGTACCTGACCCACGCCGTCGCGGCGGGCCGGCATCCCCACCTGACAGCGGCCCTGACCGTTGCCAGACCCGAGCCGGCCCCCCAATTCGAGGACACGGTGTCCCGAGTCCTCACCGGCCTGCTCGGCGAATGAGCCCTTTCCGGGGTCGCGGGGGCGACTCCCCTGATCTGCTGCCGTGGCGGAGAGCTGGGACGAGGCGGAGCTGATCGCGGACGGCTTAGAACGCGCACAACGGGTGCGCGCTATCGCGCCGACGGCGCCTGCTACTGGTTCCGGTGGACGCCTACCACTGACGGGCGCGTGAGGCGCGGGTGAACTGGTCGTCCCAGCGGCGTGGGAACGGCAGCATCCGGTGCTTGTCCCGCCACGGCGCCATCTGCCGGACCGCGTTGAAGCCGGCCGCCGTGATCACCCGGTCCGCGCCCGCGAACAGCGGCCACACCGGGTACCGGTCGGTGTGCTCGACGTCGCCGGGCAACCCGGCCGGGCGACCGGGGGCCGCCAGCATCAGCCGTGGGCGGCAGCGTTCCAGTTCGGCGCACTCCCGGGCGTACGCAAGAAGGTCGTGAATCTCCGACGGCGGCCCGGCGTGCGCGATCAACCAGACGCCGTCGGCCGCCGAGGAATCGGAATCGGATGGCGGGTCGCTCAGTGACAGGCGGTCGCAGGCCACCGAGGTGCGCGCGAGGTGAGCCGCGTGCGCCGGGTGCAGGTCCTCCAGGATCCAGGTCTGGTCGAACTCGATCGGCTCCGCCGGCAGCAGCGACCGATAGGCGTCCCAGCGCAACAACCGCGCCAGATGCACCGTCCGCACAGCACGCGCCAGAGCGGTCCGCACAGCGAGCGGATAGGCGGCAAGCTGCGCGCGTGGCATGGCAACCAGCTCCCCGTCGATCCCGAACGGGAAGGCATCCACCACCAGCACCGACGGCTTCAGCGACGGCAGCGCCGCGGGCGGCAGCACCCGGTGCGGCCCGAGCACCCGCGGATCGCCGGCGAACCCGGAGTCCGTCAGGATCGTCGCCGGCTCGTCGTCGTGCACGGTGTGCAGGTAGGCCCGGATCCGGGTCAGGTGCCCGAGCCCGCCGCCCCGCGCGTAGCAGACGATCACCGCACCGCTGCCAGCACCTTGAGATAACCCTCGGTCTCGGCCGCCACCCCGAACCGCTCCCGGACCCGCCGCGCGCCGGCCGCCCCGAGCGCCGCCAACTGATCGTCGGCGGCCAGCGCGGCGTGATGCAGGGCGGCCCGGCAGCCGTGCGGATCGCCGGCCGCGAACGCGAACCCGATCGACGAGTCGACCAGGTCGGCCAGGCCCCCGGCGTCCGAGGTGAGCAGCGGGATGCCGAGCGCGGCGGCCTCCAACGACACGTTGGGCAAGCCGTCGTAGAACGACGGCAGGGCGATCAGGTCGCAGGCGGCGTAGACGGTGAGCAGCTGATAGCGGTCCTGGAACGGCAGCGCGGTGTGGGCCACCTCGGGGTGCGCGGCCAGCCACTCCTCGATGCCGGGCTCCAGGTCACCGGCGAGCACCACGTGGAAACGGTCCGCGTGCCGGCCGGCCGCCAGGGCGTCCAGCAGCAGGCGGACACCCTTCTTGTTCTTCAGCTGGCCGACCAGGCCGATCGTCCGGCGGCCCGGCTCGACGTGCTCGGCGCGCCAGGCCGCGGCTTTCTGCCGCTCGGAGGGCAGGATCGCCCACTCGGAGGTGTCGATGCCGTTGGCGACCCAGGTGACCGGGGTCGCCGGCGCCAGCCGGGACACCAGCGGCGCGGTCGAGCTGGCCACCACGCAGACGTGGGCCGAGGAGCGCAAGGCCTCCAGCACCACCGGCTGCCGGCGCAGCGAGAACATCCCGGTGTCGAAGTCGTTGCCCCGCAGCAGCGTGATCAGCGGCAACCCGGCCCACGCGGCATAGACCGGGGCGCTGAGCAGCGGATAGGTCCCGCCGAACGCGACCACGTGCGTGTAGTCGCCGATGGTCGGGGCCAGGGTGGTCCAGAGCGAGCGCAGCGCGTGCTCCGGGTCCTCGGTGAGCGGGACCGCGCCGCGCCGGCCCAGGTGCACCACCTCCACCTCGGCCCCGGCCGCACGCAGGCCGCGCACGATCCGGTCGCACGAGGTGGCCATGCCGCCGGGGCTGGGCGGATAGTTCTCGGTGAGCCAGAGCAGCCGCATCAGCTGTCCACCAGGGCGTCGTTCCCGTCGTCGAGGTAGTCCTGCTGCGCGCCGGCGCCCGGGTCGAAGGCGGCCCGATCGTAGGAGTCGAAGCCCGCGTACCACCCCGCGTCCTGATACTGCGCCGCGGTCCGGTGCCGGTGCGCCCGCCGGCGGTAGGCAGCCGCGGCGGCGGGGTGCCCCACCTGGTTACGCGCGGCGGCGCACTCCGGGCACAGGCCGCTCTCGGTGATGTGGCTCGCGCACAGCGGCCGCCCGCAGGCCGGACAGCCGGCGACGGCCATCACCCCGCACTTGCCGAGGGTGAAGAAGCCGGTGGTGACCGTGCAGGGTGTCATGCCGCACCTCTCTGCGGGGTCCAGCGGAACGGCTCGGTGGCCACGCTGAGGATCAGGTCGACCTGCTCCTGGGCGCTCTGCGGCGGCCGGGGCAGCTTGGCCGTGGCCAGCACGCTGCGCCGCTGGCCCTCCCGGACGATCACCCCGATCCACGGCGGCGGCGGGGTGGGCGGGACCTGGCCGGCGACGTCCTTGGGAAACCGGCGGCGGGCGCGGATGATCTGGGTGAGCTTGCTCTTCCGCTTCGTCTTGATTTTGCCGCGGGGGTTGCGCTTGGTGATCCGGCGGGTGCGCTCGCGGTCGACGACCAGGATCTCCAGAACGCTGCCGTCCCGCAGCTCGGCGCGCAGCCGCAACCACGGGTCGACGGTCCACTCCTCGGTGGCCGAACGGATCGGCTTCTGCACCGCCAGCGGGCGCGCCGGACCGGTCTTGCCGGGCATGTTGCGCCCGCGCAGGTCGGTCACGACGCTGAGGTTGCCGGTCGGGCCGAGGTCGGAGCAGAGCTCGATGATCAGTGGCACCACCACGTCGAGGGTGCGGGCCGGCAGCGCCCACTTGGCCCGGCGGACCAGACCGGCATGCTGATAGAGACTGGTGATCAGCGCCGTCCAGCCGTCGGCCGGCTGGGTCGCGGCGAACCCGCGCTGCGAGATCAGCGCCTGGTGCAGCGGGTGGAAGCCGGCGATGGCGGCTTTCTGATCGCGCCAGAACATGACCGGGACCGTATCAGTGACCTGCGACGGTTTCGTACACGGCGGCCAGCCGATTCCGGGCATGGTGCCAGGTGAAACCGTCCTCGATGTGCCGCCGCGCGCGCCGGCCGAGGTCCCGGCAGGCGTCCGGGTACTCCAGCATCACCCGGATGGCCCGGGCCAGCTCGGCCGGCCGGTCCGGCGGCACCAGCCGTCCGAGATCGCCGAGCACCTCGCGGATCACCGGCAGGTCGGAGGCGACCACCGCGGTGCCGGCCGCCATCGACTCCCACACCTTGATCGGGCTGCACCCCTGCTCCAGGTTGCGCGGCGTGGCCGTCAGCGGCGCCACCGACAGTTCGGCGTGCGTCAGCCAGGCCGCGACCTGGGCGTGCGGCAGCATGTGGTGCCACCGCACCCGGTCGGCGATCTCCAGGCGCTCGGCCAGCCGGCGCAGCGGCCGCGCCCGGTTCGCCGACACCGACGAGCAGACGACCAGGCTCAGGTCGGTCAGGTCGGCGAGCCGGGCGAAGGCCCGCAGCAGCACGTCGACGCCCTGCCACGGTTGCAGCGCCCCGACGTAGATCAGGTAGCGGCCCGGGGCGGCCTCCGGTCGCGGCACGCCGGCCGGCGCCGGGTCCGCCCCGTTCGGCACCAGATGCACGCTGTCCGGTGCGGCGCCGCGGTCGATCACGGCGCGCCGGATGACGTACGACGGGACGACCACCGCCGCGGCCTCCGTCAGACAGTGCCGCTCCAGCTCCCGGATCTTCCCGAGCGTCGTCGGTGCGGCGAGCGGCCACGCGTAGGGCAGCTCGATCGACGGCAGCCCGTTCGCCTCGTAGACCAGCCGCGCCCCGGTGTCCAGCGCCGGCAGCGCGCCCCACGGGTCCCGCACGTGACACAGCTCCAGGCTGTCGCGGTGCGGCGCGAGCTGCTCGGCCGCCCACGCGGAGAACGCCTCCGCCCGGTCCAGCAGGTTCGGCACCACCGCGTCGAACCGGACGATCTCGACGTTGCCCTCCCGCTGGTAGGCGGGCAGGCCACCGCCGCCGAGCACGCACAACAGCCCGCCGTCGTAGCGGTCGAACAGCTCCGCCGCCATGTGCCGGATGTGCACCGCCGACCCCTTGCTGGACGGGAACCGGTCGAAGGCGAGATAGGCCGCCCGATGTCCGTCAGCCACGCCGCCGCCCCCGATGCCAGGCGATCTGCCGGGCCAGCCCGTCGTCCAGCCCGGTGCTCGCCGTCCAGCCGAGCAGCCGCGCCGCCCGATCCGTCCCGGCCCACGTGCACGCCACGTCCCCGGGCGCCACGTCCTTCGTCACGGTCGGCGGCGTGGTCCCGAGCAGCCGCCCGATCCGGTCCAGCGCGTCACCGATCGTCACGGTCACCGGACTCCCCACGTTCACCACGGTCCCGCCCGGCAGCGGCACCAGCGCCGCCCGCACCGTCGCCGCCACCACGTCGCCGACGTAGGTGAACGACCGGCTCTGCCCGCCGTCGCCGAACAGCGGCGCCGGCACCCCGTCCAGCCCGGCCTCGATGAACCGGTGAAACGCCATGTCCGGCCGCTGCCTCGGCCCGTAGACCGTGAAGAACCGGAGAACCACCCCGTCGCAGCCGCCCCGCCGCACGATCCGCTCCGCCGCGAGCTTCGATGTCGCGTACGCACTGAGCGGCGCCGTGGCATCGTCCTCGCCGCAGGGGCGTTCCGCGCTGCCGTACACCGAAGAACTGGACGCCAGCACGATCCGCGTCCCGTGCCCGGCGCAGGCCTCGGCCAGCCGCCGCGTGGCCGTCACGTTGTCCCGCCAGGTCTGCGGACCGCCGGAGCCGCGCACCCCGGGCCGCCCGGCCAGGTGCAGGATCACGTCGCTGTCGGCCAGCGGCGCGAGGTCGTCGGCGGCCAGATCGCACTCGGTCACCGTCACCCCGGCGCGCGCCAGCTCGGCCCGGTGCTGGGTGGCGCCCCGCCCGCTCACGTCCACGGCCAGCACGTCATGCCCGCCGGCGACGAGCGCCTCGACCAGGTGGCTGCCGATGAATCCCGCCGCCCCCGTCACCACCACCCGCACAGCAGCACCTTAACCGCCGCCACCTCGCGGGCCGTCCCCGGACCGGCATCCCCGGCGCCTGGCAAATGCGTAACCGATAGGTTACGCTTTCCGGGTGGACGAGGTGGCCGGGGCGATCGCCGATCCGGTGCGGCGGGAGATCCTGCTGATGCTGCGGGACGAGCCGCGCTCGGCGGGGCAGATCGCCGAGCGGTTCGCGATCAGCCGGCCGGCCGTCAGCCGGCACCTGCGGGTGCTGCGCGAGGCCGGCCTGGTCCGCGACACCGCCGACGGGCGGCGCCGGGTCTACGCGCTGGTCACCGCCCCGCTCGACGAGCTGGCCGGGTGGCTGGGGCAGCTGACCCGCCCGGCCGGCTGGCAGCACCGGTTCGACGCGCTGGAGACCGAGGTCTACCGCACCCGCCGCGAGCGGCGCCAGGCCGCCGGCCGGCAGCACCCCCAGGAGGAGATCGCATGAGCCCGACACCCACCGGACGGCTGTTCGGCACCGATCTGGTGCTGACCCGGACCTTCCGCGCACCGATCGACGACGTCTGGGCGAGCGTCACCGACCCGCGGCGGACCGCCCGCTGGTTCGGCCCGTGGGAGGGCGACGGCGGGCCGGGCCGGATCGTCAAGGTGCAGATGGCGCACGAGGAGGGGCAGCCGTGGATGGACATGACCATCGACGCCTGCGAGCCGCCGAGCCGCCTGGCGGTCTCCGCCGGGGAGGACGACGACCGGTGGCATCTGGAGCTGGTGCTGACCGAGGCCGCCGGGGTCACCGAGCTGCGTTTCACCCAGCGGCTGACCGGTCTCGACGGCGTCGGCGAGATCGGGCCGGGCTGGGAGTTCTACCTGGACGCGCTGGTCGCCGCCCGGGACGACGCGGCGATGCCGAGCTTCGACGACTACTACCCGTCGATGAAGGAGCATTTCGAGGCGCAGCGCCCGGAGTGAGACGGGGTTGGGGAGAAATCCTCAAGGTTGCTGTCGCGTTGCCGAAGATCGCCTGCTGAAGGCGGCCGACCGGCCGGCGGCAGGGAGGGCTCACGTGAGTTCGGCTAAGGGAATCAGGCGCGCGGCACTGGCCGTCGGGCCGGTCGTGGCGCTGGCGGTCGGCACCGGCTGCCTGCCTGCTGCGGCGGCGGCCGCGCCGCAGCAGCCGGGCCCGCCGGTCGGGGTGATCGTCGCGCTCGACGAGGGCGCGAGCGTCGCCGGGGTCGAGACCGTCGTGGTGCGCAAGGGCGGCACGGTCGAGCGGGAGCTGCCGATCGTGAACGGGTTCGCCGCGACGGTGCCGCGCTCGGCGGTGGCGTCGCTGCGCTCGATGACCGGGGTGCGGTCGGTCACGCCGGACGGTTCCGGGCATCTGATGGCGGTCGACCCGGTGCTCGGCTACGACACGGCCAAGGACGAGGGTTCGCTCTCCTTCGTCCGGGACGTCATCCACGCGAACGACGCCTGGAAGGCGGGCTACACCGGCAAGGGCGTGGACGTCGCGCTGATCGACTCCGGGGTGGCCCCGGTCGCCGGGCTCACCTCGGGCAACGTGGTGAACGGGCCGGACCTGTCGTTCGAGTCGCAGTACGCCGACGTGCGCTACCGGGACACGTTCGGGCACGGCACGCACATGGCGTCGATCATCGCGGGCCGCGACGCGGCCGGCACCGCGGCGAGCTACACCGCGAGCACCGGTTATCAGGGCGTCGCCCCGGACGCGCGGATCGTCAGCGTCAAGGTGGCCGCCGCCGACGGCTCCGCGGACGTGTCCCAGGTGATCGCCGGGATCGGCTGGGTCACCCAGCACGCCCACGACTACGGGCTCAACATCAAGGTCCTCAACCTTTCGTACGGCACGGACAGCGTCCAGTCCTCGGTGCTCGACCCGCTCTCCTACGCCGTCGAGCAGGCATGGCGCAAGGGCATCGTGGTCGTGGTCGCGGCCGGCAACGACGGCACGTTGCGCCAGGAACTGGCCGACCCGGCCGTGAACCCGTACGTGCTCGCGGTCGGCGCCGAGGACCCGAACCGCACCATCGGGTCCGCGGACGACACGGTGCCGCTGTTCGCCCAGCGCGGCACCGCTTCTCGATATGTCGACGTGGTCGCGCCCGGCGTGCACATCCTCGGCCTGCGGGTGCCCAACAGCTACGTCGACCAGTTCAACCCGCTGGGCCGGGTCGGCACCCGGTTCATCCGGGGCAGCGGGACCTCGCAGGCCACCGCCGTCATCTCCGGCGTCGCGGCGCTGGTGGCGCAGAAGTACCCCACCGCGACCCCGGACCAGATCAAGTATCTGATCACCGCCAAGGCCGTCCCGTTCCCGCTGGCCAAGAAGACCTGGCAGGGCACCGGCCTGGTCGACGTGCAGAAGTCGCTGGCGCTCAGGCCGGCCGACGCGCCGGTGCAGACCTACACCGCGGCGACCGGCGCCGGGACCCTGGAGGGCGCCCGCGGCAGCGACCACGTGGTGATCGGCGGCACCGCCCTGACCGGCCAGAAGGACATCTTCGGCAACACCTGGACCGCGGCCGCCACCTGGAACGGTGGCGCCTACAACGGCGCGTCCTGGACCGGCACCGCGTTCACCGGCGCCGACTGGACCGCGGTGAAGTGGACCGGCGCGGACTGGACCGGCAGCGCCTGGTCGAGCCGCAGCTGGGTCAGCCGTAGCTGGATCACCAGCAGCTGGGACAGTCGCAGCTGGGTGACCGGCGTCTGGTACAGCCGCAGCTGGGTGGCGGACAGCTGGTCGGACGCCTCCTGGAGCTGAAAATGCTCAACTCCCGCAGGTCTCGCGCCGACTAATCGGTAGGGGGCGGCCCGGCTCAGCGCCGGGCCGTCCCCCTTCCGAGGAGAAGGGCAGGGCCGTGGACCGCACCGTGAAGCGCCGCATCAGTGCGCTGATCGTCGTGCTCGCCGCACTCGCCACGGTGCTGTGGTTCTTCGCCGGCCGGCTGCCCGCCCTGGAGTCGCCCGGTTGGTTCATGTGGCTCCTGGTGGCCGTGTTGTCGGCGGCCGCCGAACGGTTCGTCCTGCACATCCAGCTGGGCCGCGAGGCGCAGGGCGTCTCGCTCAGCGAGGTGCCGCTGCTGCTCGGCCTGTTCCTGACCACGCCGGTGCAGTTCGGCGCCGGGCGCACGCTGGGGATGCTCGTCACCTGCGTGGTGCTGCGGCGAGCCAACCCGATCAAGACCGTGTTCAACACGGTGCAGGTGGCCCTCGAGTCGGCGGTCGCGCTCCTGGTCTTCCACGGTGTGCTCGGTCTGGCCGGCGAGGGCACCCTGGGCCGGTGGGCCGCCGCCTTCGCCGCGGCCGGCGCCGTGGGCGCGGTCAGCGCGCTGAGCATCACCGCGGTCGTCGCCCTCGCCGACGGCTCGCTGCGCGCCGGCGACCTGCTGCGCGAACCGGTACGAGGCGCGCTCACCTCGATGGTCACCGCGATCGCCGGGTTGATCGTCGTCGCCCTGCTGTGGCAGAGCCCGTGGAACGCACTGCTCGCGGCGGTCGCGCTGACCGGCCTGACGGTCGCCTTCCGTGCATACGCCGGGCTGGCCGAACGGCATCTCGCCCTGGAACGGCTGCACCGCTTCAGCCAGGCCGTCAGCGACCACCCGGAGATCGACGACGTCCTGCGCACCGTGCTGGCGCAGGCCAGCCAGGTGCTGCATGCCGCCCGGGCCGAGGTGCTCTTCCTGCCGGGCACGCCGGGCAGCGAGGCGGTCCGGATCCGTGCCGGGCGGCACGGGCGCCTCCAGCGCACCGCCACCGCGGTCACCGGCCCGTGGGCACAGGCGATCGACGGCGGCGAGCCGGTCCTGATCACGCGGCTCACCCGCGACGTGCAGGAGCGCGAGTACCTCACCGGCGAGAGCGTCCGGGACGTCATCATCGTGCCGTTGCGCGGCGATGCCGGGCTGATCGGGGCGCTGCTGGTGGCCGACCGGCTCGGTGACGTGCGCGCCTTCGACGAGGCCGACGTGACGCTGTTGCAGACCGTTGCCAACCAGGCCGCGATCGCCCTGGGCAAGGGCCGGCTCGCCGACCGGCTGGAACACCAGGCGGCACACGACGCGCTGACCGATCTGCCGAACCGGACCGCCCTGCACCGCCGGCTGGAGGACATGCTGACCGCCCGCGCCGACTCCGGTGTCGCGGTGCTGCTGATGAACCTCGACGACTTCAAGAAGGTCAACGACACCCTCGGGCACCACCACGGCGACGCGATGCTCCAGCACGTCGCCCGGCTGTTGCGCGAGGCAGTCCCGCCGGAGGTGACCGTCGCGCGGCTGGGCGGCGACGAGTTCGCGGTCCTGCTGCCCCGGGTGAACGGCCCGCAGGAGGCGGTCGACGTCGGTGACCGGCTGCGCGCGGCGCTGCGCACCCCGGCCACCATCGACGGCATCCGGCTGGAGGTGAGCGCGTCGCTGGGTATCGCGGTCGCGCCGGAGCACGGCGACGACGTAGCCGGCCTGCTGCGCCATGCCGACATGGCGATGTACCAGGCCAAGAACACCCACCGCGGCACCGCGGTCTTCGATCCGGCCGGCCCGGCGCCGGAGAGCCCGGCCCAGCTGGCGCTGGTCGGCGAGTTGCGGGCCGGCCTGGGCCGCGACGAACTGCGGCTGTACGTGCAGCCGAAGGCCGACGCGCGCACCGGCGAGGTGGTCGGCGTGGAGGCCCTGGTGCGCTGGCAGCACCCCCGGCACGGGCTGATCATGCCGGACGAGTTCATCCCGATCGCCGAGCGCAACGGGCTGATCAACGCGCTGACCGCCGAGGTGCTGGACCTCGCGGTCACCGCCGCGGCCGGCTGGGCCGCCGCCGGCAACCCGGTGTCGATCGCGGTGAATCTCTCGGCCCGCAGCCTGCTCGGCACCGACCTCGCCGGCGAGGTCGACGCGCTGCTCGCCGCCCGGCAGCTGCCGGCCGGCCTGCTCACCCTCGAGCTCACCGAGAGCTCGATGATGACCGACCCGCGAGGTGTCGCCGCGCTGCTGGCGCAGCTGAACGGGATGGGCGTGCGGCTCTCGATCGACGACTTCGGCACCGGGTACTCGTCGCTGTCGACGCTGCGCCGGCTGCCGCTCGACGAGATCAAGATCGACAGGTCGTTCGTGATGGGGCTCGAGGGCAACGCCGACGACGAGACCATCGTGCGCTCGGTGGTCGACCTCGGCCTCAACCTCGGCCTGCACGTGGTCGCCGAAGGCGTGGAGAACGAGCGGATCTGGCGGATCCTGCGCCAGATGGGCTGCACCCTGATCCAGGGCTACTACCTGAGCCGCCCGATCCCGGTCGGCGACTTCCCGGGGTGGCTCAGCCACTATCGGGAAACCCGGGGCAGCGCGGCCCTGCACGCCGACGCGGCCTGAGGGCTCGCCGGGCGTCGATACGCTCGAGGCCATGTTGACGGCCAGGAGAACGGGCATGTGGCGGGGGCGATATGAGATCGCCTCCGACGGTCGCGCGGTCACCGTCTGGGACCCGTCGTGGTGGCGGACCGGCGGGGACTTCGCGGTCGACGGGCAGCAGTTCCAGGTGCGGGCCAACGGCTGGGGCACCAAGTATCGGATGACCGACCAGACCGGCCAGGAGGTCGCGCTGGTCGAGCGGGCCGGGCGCAAGTACTGGAGGGTGCTGGCCGGCGGGCGGACCTACGAGTTCCGCCGGGCGTCCTTCTTCGGCGACCGGCAGGAGATGCTCGTCGGCGGGGCGCCGGCCGGTTCGGTGCACCGCACGAGCGCGTGGACCGGCGACATCGAGGCGGATCTGCCCGGCCTGTCGTTGCCGCTGCAGATCTTCGTGGTCGGCGTCCAGATCGCGATCTGGCAGGCACAGGCGGCGTCCAGCGGCTGACGCGCCCGGGCATTGAGCACACCCCACTCCCGTGGTAGCGATATCTATCGATGGATTCGCTACGCACGAGGGAGTGACATGCGACGTAAGAGACTGAGCAGAGCTGTCATCGCCGTCTTCGCGTGGGCGGTGCTCACGCCCGCGGTCGCCGTGGCCCAGGAGCCGATCGCCGGCTCCGGCGGCTCGTCCGGGGCCTGGATCGACGCCTGGACCGGCTCGGCGCAGGGTGTCTACCCGGTCGGCTACTCGGTCGCGCAGCCCGGCACGCCGGGCCCGGCCGGCCCGGGGAACACCGCCCCGCTGCTGACCGCCGCGTTCCCGGACAATCAGGCCCGCGACCAGACGCTGCGCATGATCGTGCATCCGAGCGTCGCGGGCCGCAGCTGGCGGATCCGGCTGTCCAACGAGTTCGGCACCCGGGCGGTGACCTTCGGGCGGGCGTTCGCGGGCCTCCAGTCCAGCGGCGGGACCGTCGCGGCCGGCTCGAACCGGGCGCTCACCTTCGCCGGCAAGCGGTCGGTCACCATCCCGGCGGGACGGACGGCGCTGAGCGACCCGGTCGCCGTGACGGTCAGCGACGCGGCGTCGCAGCGCCTGGCGGTGAGCCTGTACGTGGCCGGGACGAGCGGGCCGATGACCTGGCACGCGGCGGCGTTCACCACGTCGTACCTCTCGGGTCCGGGCACCGGCGATCACACCGCGGACCTCGGCGACACCGCCTTCCCGTACTCCACCACCTCGTGGCTGTTCGTCTCCGAGGTGCAGGTGCAGGCGCGGCACCGGGACGCCGCCACGGTCGTGGCGTTCGGCGACTCCATCACCGACGGTTTCTTCTCCACGCTCAACGGCGACGACCGGTGGCCCGACGTGCTGCAACGCCGGCTCGACCGGGCCGCGCCGGCGCGGCGGCCGGTCTCGGTGCTCACCGAGGCGATCGGCGGCAACATGGTCACCCGGATCGGACGTACGCCCGGCGGCTGCACCCCGTGCGACGGGCCGCCCGCGCTCGACCGGCTGGACCGCGACGTCCTCGACCGGCCGGGCGTCCGGGCGGTCATCCTGCTCGAGGGCATCAACGACCTGGGTGGCGGCGGCGCCACCGCGGAGCAGGTGATCACCGGGTACCGGGAGATCGTCCGGCGGGTGCACGCCCGCGGCATCAAGATCATCGGCGCGACCCTGACGCCGTCCGCCGGGACCGCGTTCGGCCTCTACGGCACGCCGGAGACCGATGCCAAGCGACGGACGATCAACGACTTCATCCGTACGAGCGGGCTGTTCGACGGGGTGGCCGACTTCTCCGCGGTCACCGAGGATCCGGCGAATCCCGGGCACCTGCGGCCCGAGTTCGACACCAACAGCACCGCCGGTGGAGCCGGTGACCACCTGCACCCGAACCGCGCCGGGTTCCTGGCGATGGCCGGCGCCATCGATCTGAAGCTTCTCTCCTGACCGCGCGCGACGGGCGGCGCGGGGGTGCCTGGCCGCGCCGCCCGTCGCGGGCCGGTCAGCGGTCAGCGGTCAGCTTCCCGGCCGCGCCCCAGCTGTCCGGGGCGACCTCGTGGATCCACACCTGGACCGACTCGGCCGGGATCTGATAGGCGTCGACGAACGCGTCGGTGATCCGGGCGACCAGATCCCGCTTGAGCGCGGCGTCGCGCGGGCCCTGCTGGATGGTGACGATGGGCATGGACTCTCTCCTGTCCGTTCGAGTGGATCTGCCCTTGAGTCCACTCCGGCCGGCCGCCGCGAACCAGCAGCAGTACGCGCACGCAGCGATCACGGATCGAGATCGTCGGCGGCCACCCGGCGGCACGCCGCGAGCAGCGAGCCGGCCCGGTCGCCGGTGGCCGGCACGACCAGCGAGGTGGTCAGCGCCAACGGCACCGGCAGGAACGCCACGCGGGGGTGGTGCATCTGCCGGGCGGCGGCCGCGTACATCACCGTCCACCCGGGAGCACCCGCGCCGAACGCCGCCAGGGTGTCCTCCAGGGCGCCGGCCGGCGGGCCGGGCCGGGGATCGAAACCGGCGTCCCGGCACGCCCGCAGGACCAGGTCGACCAGGGGCGGGTTGGTGCGGCGCGGCGTGAGATACAGCGGCAGCCCGGCGAACCCGGCCAGGTCCGCCACGGCCGGGCGACGCCGGGCCGAGACCGCCACCACCAGCCGGTCCTGCCACACCGGGACCTGCCGGAGCCCGTCCGGCAGCTCGACCGTCCCGCGGACGAACGCGGCATCCCACTCCCGGTCGGCGACCCGCCGCAGCCGCTCCTGGGTGGCCGCCGAGACCAGTTCGGCCCGGGTGTCCGGAGCCAGCCGGCCCAGCTCCTCGAGGATGCGTTCCAGGCGGTCGCCCAGGCCCCGGCTGGTCCCGACGCGCAGCACCGACTCCCGGCCGGCGACGAACCCGGCGGCCGTGGCCAGCGCGTCCCGCTCGGCGTCGAGGACCCGGCGGGCGGCCGGCAGGAACGCGGCCCCGGCGTCGGTGAGCCGCACCCGGCGCGGGGTCCGGTCGAACAGCGCCACGCCCAGCTCCCGCTCGAGACGGCCGATCTGCTGGCTCACCGCCGACTGCACGATCATCAGCCGCTCGGCCGCCCGGGCGAAGTGCAGTTCCTCCGCCACCGTGACGAAGTACCTCAACTGGCGAAGCTCCACCGGCCGATGATGTCAGGCGCGCCGGGGATAACGTTCGGCCCGGCCGATCGTTGCACTGGTAACGGCAGGCGGAGCGGGCCCGCTGCAACGGACCCGCTCCCGGTGACATGTCCGCGTGAACGCTCATCACCGATCGGTGGTGAGCGTTTCCTCATTTTCCGAACACGTCCTGCCGATCCACCGCTGCCCGGGGCAGGCGGACAACTGAGGATCGGCAGCTGACTATCCCGTACGGGTGGTCTACCGGACCGGACCCGGTGTGCGTCAATTGCCGGTCACCCGATCGGGTGTCACGTGGGACAGCGCCGGACGGGGTGGGACACGATGGGCCGATGGAACCGGCCACCCGCACCGCGGCGCCGGCGTCGCCGCCGGACCCGCGAGCCACCGAGACCATCGCCGACCTGGCCGAACAGCTGCGGCAGCTGCGCCTGACCGCGCCCCGGCCGGCCCCCACCGACAACCCGCTGACCCTGCGGCAGCTGGCCGCGCTGACCGGGCTGCCGCACAGCACCCTCGGCAACGCCGAGTCCGGCCGGGTGCTGCCGCGCGTCGAGGTGGTCTACCGGATCGCGCAGGCCTGCGGGGTGCCGGACGACCAGTTGCCCTGGTGGACGGCGGCCCGCAACCGGGTGGCGGGCCGCCGGGGCCGCGCGCCGCATCCGGCGGCGCCGCGGCCGGCCGTGGAGCGCCTCGCCGGCCGGCCGGCCGGCCCGGAGCGCGTCCCCGCCGACGAACTGCTGCTGGAACTCGGCGGCACCACCGTCGACAAGGCCGCCGAGCTGCTCGCCGGGCGCGCCCCGGAGTCGGTCGTCGCGTTCCTCGAACGGCTGCACCCGGCCCTGGTGGCGAAACTGCTCACCGCGATGGACCCGGTGCTGGCCGTGGGCCACCTCAACGGGCTGTCGCCGGAGCAGGCCGTGGCCTGCCTCAACGCCACCGACCCGGCCACCGCCGCCCGGCTGCTGACCCTGACGCCGCCCACCGCCGCGGTGGCCCACCTGGGCGCCATGGACCCGGAGGCGGCCGCCCGCGCGCTGGCGGCGATGCCGAACGCGGCGCTCGTGCCGCGGCTGCCGCACCTGGAGGTCGACCTGGTCCGGCGGGCGGCGCGCGGCATGCCGGCACAGCAGCGCACCGCCCTGCTGACCGGCGCCTCGCTGCCCGCGGCGGTCACCGGCGAGCTGCTGTTCAGCCTCGGCTTCGACGGCTCGCTCGCGCTGGTCCGCTCGGCCGGTCCGCGGGTCGGCGCGCGGCTGCTGACGGCGCTGCCGGCCGACCCGGCCGCCGGACTGCTCGCCGAGCTGCCCGCCAGGGAGGCCGCATCGATGATCAAAAGCATGGCGCCGGAGCAGGCCGCCGCCCGGCTGCTCGGCCTGACCGACCGGCAGGCCGCCGAGCGGCTCGCCCCGCTGCCGCCGCGACCGCTGGGCGACGTGCTCGCGCAGCTGCCGGTGCCGTGCGCCGCGCGGGTGCTCGCCTGGTTCACCGCCGCCCGCCGCACCGCGGTGCTGCAACGGATGCGGCCCGACCGGGCCGTGCCGATCCGCTGGCACACCGAGACGGCCACCTACCGGCTGTGGCTGCCCACCCTCGGCGCACCGGCCGCGGACGGCGGCGCGACCAGCGCGCCGACCCTGGCCGAGCTGGTCACCGCCGGTCCACCGGCGCCGGCGCTCGGCATCGCCTATGCGGACAGCTTCGCGACCGCGGAGTCGTCGAGGGCGGCCAGCAGCGCCGCCGGATCGTCGTAGGTGGCGACGGCGCCGGCCTCGGTCAGCTCGCCGGCGGAGGTGCCGCCACAGGTCAGGCCGATGCACGGGATGTTCAGGCGGCCGGCGGCCTGCACGTCCCAGACCGAGTCGCCGACGAAGACGGCGGCGTGCGGGTCGACGTCGCTCTGGTCGAGGGCGGCCTGGAGGATGTCCGGATCGGGCTTGCTGCGCTCGGCGTCGGCGGACGAGGTCGCGGCCGCGATCACGTCGTCGGCGCCGAGCACCCGGCGCAGCTGTTTCAGCTCCGGCTCCTTGGCCGACGAGGCGAGCACGACCGCCAGGCCCCGCCCGGCGACCGCGCGCAGCAGCTCGGGCGCCCCGGGCAGCGGGCGCAGCCGCTCCCACCAGGCGCCGTAGAGCACGTCGTGGGCGGTGGTGGCCCGCTCGTCCAGGTCCCTGTCGCGGTCCTCGCCGAGCAGGTGATCGAGCAGGTTGTCGGAGCCCATCCCGATCCCCCGGTGGATCTTCGCCATCGGGACGTCGGCGCCCTCCTGACGCAGCGCCTCCCACCAGGCGACGGTGTGCAGGTACGTGGTGTCGACGAGGGTGCCGTCGACGTCGAAGAGAACCCCGGATCGCATGTCCTTGCGGGTACCCCGATCTCCGTCGGCGAATCCCCCGGCTCAGAGCAGGCCCAGCTCGCGGGCGCGCAGGGCCGCCTGGGTGCGGTCGCGGGCGCCGAGCTTGGCCAGGGCGTTGGTCACGTGGTTCTTGACGGTCCCCTCGGCCAGGAACAGCGCGGTGGCGATCTCACGGTTGCTGCGGCCGCCGGCCAGCAGGCGGACCACGTCCAGCTCCCGGCCGGTCAGCGGCGCGACCAGCGGCGCGGGCACGGCCGGGGGCAGCTGGGCCACCCGGGACACCAGCTTGGCGGCGACGCCCGGCTCCAGCACCGACTCGCCGCGCACGGCGGCGCGGACCGCTTCCATCAGGCGTTCCGAGGACGCGTCCTTGAGCAGGTAGCCGATCGCACCGGCCTGGATCGCGGCGAACACGTCGGCGTCGTCGTCGAACGTGGTCAGCGCGATCACCCGGACCGCGGGCTGCTCGTCACGCAGGCGCCGGGTCGCGGTGGCGCCGTCCATCACCGGCATCCGCAGGTCCATCAGCACCACGTCCGGGGACAGCCGGGCGGACAGCTCGACCGCCTGCGCGCCGTCCGCGGCCTCGCCGACCACCTGGACGTCGTCCTGCACCGACAGCAGCGCCGCGAGCGCCTCGCGGAACAGCCGCTGGTCGTCGGCGAGCAGCACCCGGATCATGCCGGCGCCGTCACGGTGAGCGTGGAGCCCTGGCCGGGCACCGAGTCCAGGGCGACCACGCCGCCCAGCTCGGCGACCCGCTCGCGCAGGCCGGTCAGCCCGAACCCGCCGGACTCGCCGGGTGCCGCGCCGCAGCCGTCGTCGCCGACCACCATCCGCACCTCGCCCGGCAGGTAGTCGAGCAGGACGTCGGCCCGGGTCGCGCGGGCGTGCCGGCGGACGTTGGTCAGGCCCTCCTGCGCGGCGCGGTACAGCGCCTCCTCGACGTCCACGGGCAGTGAGCGGGGAGTGCCGCGGATCTCGAGGTGGATCCATGGGCCGGCCTGCGACACCAGCCGGGCCAGCCGCTCCCGCACGGGCAGGTCGGTGCGCAACGCGGCGACCGAGCGCCGCACCTCGGACAACGCCTCCAGTGCCTGCTCCTCGGCCTGGGCCAGCATCTCGTTCGCGCGGCCCGGGTCGCGCTCCAGCAGCGCGCGCCCGGCGCGGATCTGCATCTGCAACGTGGTCAGGTGGTGGCCGAGCCCGTCGTGGATGTCGCGGGCGACCCGGTTGCGTTCCCGGGTGGTGGCCAGCTCGGCCAGCTGCGCGTTGGCCGCTGCCAGCTCCTGCCGGGTCTGCTGCTCGCGGCGCAGCAGCAACGTCACGACCAGCGCGAACAGGGCCGCCACCAGCATCCCGGAGCCCTCCCGCAGGCCGGCGCCCCAGTCCATGCCGACGTGCCCGAACGGCACTGCGACCGCGACCAGCGCGGCCGCCGGCAGCGGCAGCAGCAGGACGGCCTGCACGACCAGCACGATGAGCAGCAGGGTGCCGCCCCAGGACGCGTGCGCGGCGCCGAACATCAGCAGGCCGAGCGCGCCCTGGAGGACGAAGTAGCCGGCCCGCCAGCCCCACGCGCGGCCGGGCAGCCACCAGGTGCCGAGCACGACCAGCGCGGCGAAGATCGCGCCGGTCACGATCCCGGGCCAGGGTTGCGGGTGGGCGACGCACTCGAGGACCAGGACACCGTACGCGCCGGCGGTCAGCAACCACAGGAATCGCTCCACACCTGCACCTTGACCGGCATCACCCGACCCGTCAATGTGGATCATGACCGGGACCATGACCTTCGGCACGGGCGGCATGACCCGGCCGGCCGGGACCATCGTCGGCATGCGAATCCGCCGCACCCTTGCCGTTCTGTTCGCCGGGCTGTTCTCGGCGACCGCCGTGGGCGTGATCCACGCACGTGGCGTGGTCGACGCGGTCTATCCGGCGCCACGCTCGCTGTCCGTGCCGGCCCCCGCGGCCACCACCTCCGGCACCCGGCCGACCGTCGCGGTGCTGCTCGGCGCGGCCGGGGCGAACGCCGCCGACGTGCTGGCGCCCTATGAGACGCTCGCCGCCTCGGGCCGTTACACCGTGCTCACGGTCGCCGAGAGCCACGACCCGGTGCCGCTGACCGGCGGCCTCGAGGTCGTCCCCGACCGCACCTTCGCCGACCTGGGCCGGGCCGACTGGATCGTGGTGCCGGCCGTGCAGCAGACGGACACGCCGCGGCTCCGGCCGGCGGTCGACTGGCTCCAGCGCCGCTACGCCGACGGCTCCAAGATCATGAGCGTCTGCGCGGGCGCCGGGCTGCTGGCCCGCACCGGGCTGCTCACCGGCCGTCCGGCGACCAGCCACTGGCTGGCTCAGTACGGCCTGGAGCGCGAGTATCCGGAGGTGCGCTGGCAGCGCGGCACCCGCTATGTCGACGACGGCCGGATCGTCACCACCGCCGGCGTGCTCTCCGGCGTGGACGGCGCGCTGCGCATCCTGGAGCGCGAGCACGGCGCGGAGGTGGCCCGGCAGGCCGCGGCCGCGGTGCGCTGGACGGCGTACCACCCTGGTGGCCCCGCGCCGATCGACGCCGCCCACCCCGGTCCCGCCGACACCGTCGCGCTGCTCAACCTGGGCTTCCGCCGGCAGGTGCACGCCGCGGTGCTGCTCACCCCGCAGGTCGGTGAGATCGAGCTGGCGTCGGTGTTCCGCACGTACACCGAGATGTCGTACACCGCCCGGCTCACCCCGGTCTCCGCCGACGGCGGGCCGATCCGCTCCCGGCACGGGCTCACGTTCCTGGCGCGCGCCGCGGCCGGCGGCGCCGGTTACGACCGGCTGATCGTGCCCGGCCACCAGGCGGCGGCCGGTGGCGTCGACCCGGCCTGGCACCCGGTCTACGTGCATCAGCGCGACGAGTTCCCGTTCGAGGGCACGCTGCGCGACCTGGCCGCCACCACCGACGTGCCGACCGCCCACTGGGTGGCCAAGTCGCTGGAGTACCGGCCGGGCGAGCTGTCCGGGACGGCTTTCCCGTGGTGGCCCGCGCTGCTGCTGACGCTGGCCGCGCTCGCCGGCGGCATCGGCTGTGTCCTGCTGCGCGCCGGTCTCGCCCGGCGCCCGCGGCTGCGGCACTGGCTGCGTCACCTCGTCGAGATGCTGATCGCGATGGTCGCCGGGATGGTGCTGCTCGGCCCGCTGTGGGGCGGCCTGACTCACGGCCGGCCGGTGGCGATGGCGCTGGCCATGGGGTTCGACATGGCGCTCGGGATGGCCGCCTGGATGGCGGTGCGCGGCCACGACCGGCGCATGATCGGCGAGATGGCGCTGGTGATGGTCGCGCCGTTCGTGCTGCTGGCACCGTTCGTCAGCGGCGCGGCGCTGATGACCGCCGGGCACACGCTGATGCTGGTCGCGATGGTGGCGCTGATGCTCGTCCGGTGGCGCCACTACTCCCAGGCGCCCACCTGGTCCCCGGTGTTCCGCCGCCGCACCGAGCAGCCGGTCACCAGCGGATGAGTGGCCGGTGAGGGGGATGACGCCACCGCAGCATGGCCGCGGTGGCGTCGTCCCGCAGCTCACCGTCCTCGTAGGAGACGATCGTCTGGATCAGTCGCCGCATCACCTCCGGAGCCGGCGTCGCCTGGCCCAGCGCGTCCAGCAGGAACGCGCTGAGCCGCTCGGGGCCGAACAGCGTCCCGGAGGCGTCCCGCGCCTCGGTGATGCCGTCGGTGTAAAGGACCAGGGTGTCCCCCGGCTCCAGCTGCCGCTCGACGACCCGCGGCGGCCGCCGGAGCATGTGCCCGAGGCCGAGCGGCAGGGTGTTCGGCGAGGGCAGCGGCTGCCGGGCCTGGCCGTCGCGCAGGAACAGCTCCGCCGGATGCCCGGCGCTGATCCGCCGATAGGCGCCGGTCGCCATGTCCAGCTCGGCCAGCAGCGCGGTGACGAAAGCCCCCGGATACTGCGCCCGGATCCACTTGTCGATCGAGCGGCAGGTGTCGGTCAGCGACAAACCCGATCGACGGGCATTACGGTACGTGTTGAGCGTCAGCGTGGTGAGCGCGCTCGCGCTGATCCCATGGCCCACCGTGTCGAAGAGCGCGACGTGCAGCACGTCGTCGTTGGCCGCGTAATCGAACGCGTCCCCGCCGACGTCGTAACACGGCTCCAGCACCGCGGTCACCGTGGTCCCGTCCACCGCGAAGGTGAGCGGCGGCAGCTGATTCCAGATGATCTCGGCGGCCAGCTGCATGGGCAGCCGCCGCCGGGTGAACTCGACCGCGTCGCCGTAAAACCGCCGGCTCGCGATCAGCTCCGCCACCAGGGCCGCGATCACCTCCAGGTCGTGCTGATCGGCGGCCTCCGGCTGGTGGACGAGCCGGAACTCCAGGACACCGAGGCGTTCCGCCCCGTGCAGCAGCGGCAGCCACAGCAGCCCGCCGCCGTCCTCGCCGAGCCACTGCGGCTCGGCGGTGGTGAACGCCCGCCCGGCGAGCGAGTCCTCCAGCGGCAGCACGACCGCCCGGTCGAGGGTGGTGCCGCGCAGCGGATGCAGCGCCACCTGCCCGTAATCGACGAGCAGCACGGTGGCGTGGTCGGCGTCGAGCAGCGGCGCGGCGTCGGCCAGCACCCGCGGCAGGTCCTCGGCCCGGCCACGGTGCCGCAGATCCATGAGCCGGCGAACGGCCTCCATCGGCGCGAGCATCAGCCCATCCTCCAACCCGCCGGGCGATAACGCAGCAGCCGGGTCGTCAGAGGAACGCGGCGAGGCCGGCGAGCAGCCGGTCCACCTCCTCGGCGGTGGTGTAAGGGGCCACGCCCACCCGCAGCGCGGGCGCTTCCAGCTTCATCGCCGCGAACGGCTCGTAGGCGTAGAACGAGCCGGCCGGCGCCAGCACGCCCCGGCCGGCCAGGTGGACCTGCGCGTCCCGGGCGTCGCGGCCGGCGAAACTCATCAGCAGCGTCGGGGTGCGCTCGGCGGCCCGCGAATACACGGTCACCTCGTCGCCCAGCTCGCGCAGGCCGTCCTCGACCCGCCGGCGCAGTGCCGACTCGTGCTCGTGCACCGAGGCCAGCGAGTTCGTCAGCCGGTCCCGGCGGGTGGACCCGGTGCCCGGGTCGATCCCGGCCAGGAAGTCGACCGCGGCGGTGGCGCCGGCCAGGATCTCGTAGGGCAGGGTGCCGAACTCGAAGCGTTCCGGGACGGTGTCGGGCGAGGGCAGAAGTTTGTCCGGCGCGATGGTCTCCAGCAGCTCCGGCGCGCCGGCGAGCACCCCGCAGTGCGGGCCGAGGAACTTGTAGGGCGAGCAGACGAACAGGTCGGCGCCCAGCTCGGCCACGTCCACCCGGTGGTGGGCCGCGTAGTGCACGCCGTCGACGTACACCAGAGCCCCGGCCTCGTGGGCCAGGTCGGCGACCTGGCGCACCGGCGGCACCGTGCCGACCAGGTTGGACGCGGCGGTCACCGCGACCAGCCGGGTCCGCGACGACAGCACCCGGCGCAGCGAGTCCAGGTCCAGCTCGGTGCTGCCGGTGTCGAACTCGATCCAGTGGACCGCGACGCCGGCCCGCTCGGCCTGCTGGATCCACGGGCGCACGTTGCTGTCGTGGTCGAGCCGGCTGACCACGATCTCGTCGCCGGGTCGCCAGCTTTTCGCCAGGTGCCGGGCGAAGTCGTAGGTGAGCTGGGTGGCGCTGCGCCCGTGCACGACGCCCTCCGGGCGCACGCCGAGAAGATCGGCGTAGGCGGCCCGGAACTCGGCGACGGCGCGCTCCGCGTTCAGCTCGGAGACACTGACCGCGCCGCGGTTGGACAGCGGCCCGGTCAGCGTCGCCACGATCGCGTCGGCGACCGGCTGCGGGGTCTGTGTCCCGCCCGGGCCGTCGAAGAACGCGAGCCCGTGGGACAGGGACGGGAAGTGCCCGCGCAGGGCGGTGACGTCGACGCTCATCCGGTCAACCTACGACGCGGACAGCTCCGCGGCGACCGCGTCGGCACCCAGCCCGATCATCCAGGTCAGCGGCGCACCGGGCAGGAACCGGCTCATCGTCGCGGTCAGCTCCTCGCGCTGCGCGTCGGTCAGCGCCGGCGCCCCACCGGCCAGGCGGGCCACCACCTCCCGGTACATCATCAGGTAACGCCGCTGGTCGGCCAGCATGCGCACGTCGCCGGGGGCGCCGTGCCCGGGCAGCAGCGTCTTGCCGTCGAGCTCGGTGGCGAGGTGGTCGAGCGCGGTCAGCCAGTCGCCGGTGTGCCCGTCCGCGGTGTACGGGTGCACCCCGTGGAACGCCAGGTCACCGATGAACGCGTGGTCGTCCAGGACCAGGTAGGAGTCGGCGTGGCTCTCCGCGGCGCCGACGGCGTGCACGCTGAACCGCAGGCCGCCCAGCTGCACCACGTCACCGTCGGACAGCCAGCGGTCCGGGACCCGGTGCTTGTCGGGCCACTCCGCGCCGTACACCGGCTGCCACTGCGCCCGCTTCGGCTCGGCGATCGCGGCGATGGTCTCGGCCACGCCGGCGGTGGCGAACACCGGGACGTCGTCGCCGGCGACGGTCGGCAGGCCGTTGAAGTGGTCCGGGTGCGCGTGCGTGACGAAGACGCCGAGCAGTGGTTTGTGCAGGGCCTCGATCCGGGCGGCGAGCGCGCGGATGTCGGACAGCAGCAGGTTCGCGTCGACGAGCACGACCCCCTCGGCGCCCTCGATCAGGTAGCTGTTGACGAACAGGCCCGCTTCGGCAGCGGTGTAGGTGTGCAGGCGGTACTCGCTCATGCGGCCGACGCTATTCCGGGCGGCGGGCAGCGTACAGAAGGCACTTGGAAGTGCCCTTTCCGCTAGTGTTCGCGGGTGATGGATCGAGATCTCTTCGCGGCCCGTGAGCTCGTCGCCGACCTCGCGGTGCGGGCCGGCCGGTTGCAGCTGGAGCGGCGCGACACCCTGCGGATGGGCGCGCCCAAGGCGCACGTCAACGACGTGGTCTCCGACGTCGACATCGCCAGCGAGCGGCTCATCGTGGACGCGATCCGCGCGGCGTGGCCGGACGACGCGGTGCAGGCCGAGGAGGGGCACGGGCGGTCCGGGGCGAGCGGTTGGACCTGGGTCGTCGACCCGCTGGACGGCACCCGCAACTACGTCAGCCGGACCGGGCCGTGGTCGGTGTGCATCGCGCTCTACCACCAGGAGCAGGCCGTGATCGCCGTCGTGCACGACCCGGCGGCCGGCGAGACGTTCAGCGCGGTGGCGGGCGCCGGGGCGCTGCTCAACGGCGAGCCGATCTCCGGCTCGGCCGGGCCGCCGCTGGAGCAGGCCCTGATCGGGGTCAGCTTCCAGCCGAACCCGGCGACCAAGGAACGCGCCGGCAAGGTGGTCCGGGAGCTGCTCCCGAGGTGCGGGGACATCCGCCGGGTGCCCGCGGCGCTGAACCTGGTGTATCAGGCGGCCGGGCGCCTCGACGGCGGCCTGGCCCTGGACACGAACCTGTGGGACATCGCAGCCGGGGCGCTGATCGCCCGGGAGGCGGGCGTGGTCCTCGGCGGGCACGGGACGGACTTCTCCACGGAGCTCACCATCGGCGCCGCCGCGCCGCTGTGGCCGTCGCTGTCCGAGCTGATCCGCGCCGTCGCCTGACCGAGCCGTCGAATCCGCCGGTGAAAGTGCTTGTCCGCGAGAACCCGGTGCCGATGATCGGGCCATGACCGAACACGGGGACCGCTTCACGCTGACGCTCGGGCCCGACGGGCGGGGGTTGCTCACCCTGGCGCTCCGCCGGCACCCCCACGTGAACGCCGAGGAATACGTGCGCGCCCAGCGCTACTGGGCGTGCGCCCCGGCCGGCGCGCGGCCCCGCTGGCTCGCCCTCGCCGGTCACCCGTCGGTCCTGCAGCGCCCGGGCGAACACGTCGAGGATCCGCGCGAGGCGGCCGAGGCGCACGCCGCCGCCTCGGCCTACCTGCCCGGTGTCCCGTGCTCGGCGTGCGGCGACCGCACGTGGAAGCCGGCCAACCGCGAGGTGGTCACCCGGTATGTCCTCACCGGCCTGACCGGCGGCTGCGTCACCTGCCAGGAGCCCCCGGTCGTCGCCACCGCGCCGCCCCCCACCGCCTCGCGCCCCGCCCCGGCCCCCGCTCCCGCCCCGGCCCCGGCCGCCGCCCCTCCCCGGGTCGACTTCGGACCCCCGCAGACCGTGAACGCGCGAATCCTGACCGAGGTGAACGTCCGCCTGGACGGCACCGCCGCCGCGATGCTGTGGTCCGCCGGCGGCGGCGACAACCGGACGATGTCGTCGCTGGTCACCGACCTGATCTCGCGCAATCTCGGCAACCGCCGGACCACCGATGTCCTGATCTGACCGACTTGAGATCATCGTGGGGTGACCTCTTACGTCTCCCACACGACCGTTGACTGCACCGACGCCTACGGCCTGTCCCGCTGGTGGCAGCTGGTCCTCGACTACCGCGAGGACGCGGACGACCCGAACGAGCCCGGCCACGAGGAATGCCTGATCATGTCGGCGGACGGGCGGCACCGGCTGCTGTTCATCGAGGTGCCGGACGCCAAGCAGGTGAAGAACCGGATCCACCTCGACCTGCGGCCCGCCGACGGCGATCGCGACGCCGAGGTGACCCGGCTGACCTCGATCGGCGCGAGCGTGGTGAGCGACCTGCGCAAACCGGACGGCACCGGCTGGGTCGTGCTCGCCGACCCGGAGGGCAACGAGTTCTGCGTGCTGCGCAGCGAGGCCGAGCTCGCCCGCGGGTAACCGGCTCAGACGGCGTTGAGCAGCCCGGCCCCCAGGCCGGTGAGCGTGTGCCGCACGGTGTTGCGATGGCGGCGGCTGACCACCAGCCCCGCCTCGCGCAGCACCGTCGCGTGCTGGCTGGCCCCACCCGGCGAGATCCCGATCCGCTGCGCCAGCTCCGACGTGGTGCAGCCGTCCGCGATCACCCGCAGCGCCGCCGCCCGGGTCCCGCCGAGCAACCCGGCGAGGGCCTTCTCCCCGGACTCGTCGCAGCGGCGCCACAGCCGCAACGCCGCCGCGGCATCCAGGCTCACCGGATAGAGCAGCACCGCCGGATCGTCGTTCCAAGGGGTGAACAGGCCGGGGTCGGAGCTGGTGAACAGCGACGGCGCCAGCACCAGGCCGCGGCCACCCAGGTGCACCTCGGTGACCACGCCGGCGCCCTGCCGGTTGACCCCGAGATAGCCGGGCACCTCCAGCACCGGTGACTTCCAGTGCAGGGTGGGGGCCAGCCCGGCCAGCATCGCGTCCAGCCCGTGCCGGGCCATCACGTCGACCCGGGCCGCCCGCTCGCTGTCGAGCAGGGCCCGGATCCGCGGCCAGTACGGCATGATCGCCAGCTCGTGATACTCGTCCAGAGCGCCGCTCAGCCGCTCCCGCGCGGCCCGGTCGCCGTGCGCGAAGTCGCCGATCCAGCCGGACCGCACCCCGGCCACCACCGGGGCGAAGGAGAACTCGGCGCGCAGCGGCCCGGCCGGCGCGCGGCACAGCCGGTCGACCGCCTCGGCGTGTTCCTCGGCCGGACCGACCAGGGTGAACAGGTCGACCAGGCCGGCCGTCGGCGCGAGGAAGCGGGCCAGGTCACCGACGTCCGGGGAGAGCGTCCGGGCGCCGGCCACGGTCGGTGCCCGCCATCGGCCGAACCACCGCTGCTCCCCCGGCCGTTGCAGCCGGTTGAGGCTCAGTTGCAGCTCGGCGAGCGGGCCCAGCACGACCACCCGGACCTTCATGGCATCGGCGACCGTGAAGTGGATGCGCAGCACGGCACCATCCTGGCTCGCACCGCGGTGTTTTAGCCAGAACGGAATGTCCTTGATCGACAGTGCCGGTCTGACCGAGGCTTGAGGAGCAGGTCATCGGGGGCGTGTGAGTGGTGGGACGTCAGTCCCACCACATCCGCCAGACCTGCGCCCCGAGCAGCCCGGCCGCGAGATCGGTGAGGTGCTCGGCGCCGTACAGGTCGTACTCCCCGTCGTTGTAGGCGCGGTACCGCCCGGCCAGGGCCAGCGCGTCCGGCCTGGTCAGCGGCGGGCGGGCGACCGCGTACTCGACGGTCGTGCCGGTCAGCACCACCAGCTCCGCGCCGTAGCGCTCCTGCCAGTACCGCATGATCGCGGCGTGCTCGCCCGGGCTCGGATACTTGTTCCAGCCGCCGTAGTGCAGCACCACCGGCACCAGCCACGGCTCGGCCGCCGGGACCAGCGCCACCGTCACCTGCGCCGGCTGCCCGCTGCGGAAATACGGCAGGCCGAACCCGGGCCGCTCCGGCTCGGACGGCCACTCCCCCTCGTCGACGAAGTCGGGGACCAGCAGCTTCGACCCGTCGAGGGCGTACGCCTGCGCCAGCGACTCGTCCACCGTCGCGTACGTGTAGGAATCCGCCAGATACTCCGGGGTGTCCTCCTCCATCAGCAGCGGCCACAGCCCGCTCGCCGGGTACTCCGCCCGCAGCCGCTCCCACCAGCGCAGCGCGTCGTCCCCGGCCGCCGGGAACCCGACGACCTCCACCCCGGACGGGGTGGTGAACAGCGGAACCGTCGGCGGCAGATCGATCATCGGCGAATACTAGAGGAAGTCCGTAGACTGCCCGGCGTGACTGCAGCCCCCACCCCGGTCGATGTCGCCTTCGCCCTGCTGCGCGAGGGCCGGCTGGTCGACGCGGAGAACGTGATGACCCGCGAGGTGCAGGCCGCCACCGTGCGGCACGGCGCCGGCAGCCCGGCCTGGGCGTCCGCCCAGTGCGACCTGGGCAACGTGCTGCTCAACGCCGATCAGCTGGACCGCGCCGTCGAGTGCTTCCGGCAGGCCGCCTCGGCGCCGCCGCGCGACCACGAGTCACACAAGGACCAGCTGACGTACCGGTTGAACCTGGGCATGGCGCTGCGCTTCGCCGACCGGCTCGACGAGGCCGAGCGGGAGCTGCGCCAGGGCGTACGGGAGCGGCTCGCGTTCTACGGCCGGGAGCACGCCGGGTACGCGTTCGGCCTGGAACCCCTCGCCGACCTGCTGCTGCACCGCGGCAACCACGCCGAGGCCCGCCAGGTCGTCGAGGAGGCCGTGCAGAACCTGTGGAGCAACGGCCACGAGCGGGTCGCCTCGGCGCTCGCGCTGCGGGCCATGATCGTGCACGCCTCCGACTCCACCGACCCGGTCTTCGTCGGTTTCCCCCAGCTGCCCGACGAGGTCGTCGAGCAGATCGCGCACGCCGTCCTGCAAGCCGTCGACCATGGCGAACCGGCGTCGAAAGACCTGGTCGCCCTGCTGGTCGCCGCCGTCGAGGAGCGCCTCGGCCCGGACCACCAGGCCACCCTCAACGCCCTGTCGGTGCAGGCCAACCTGGGGCAGGACCTGGGCGACCAGGCCGACCGGGTGGAGGCGATCGAGCGGGTGCTGGCGTCCTACGACCGGCAGGGCCGGCCGGAGGAGGCGGTCATGGCGGCGCTCGGGCTGGCCATGGCCCAGGGCGACGCCGGCGACCCGGACGCCGCGCTGCGCACCTACGAGTCGGCGTACGCCCGCGCCGAGCGGGTCGGCCGCCCCGAGTTGCAGAGCCAGGTGCTGCGCAACTGGGGCCTCGCGCTGCGCGACGCCGGCCGGTCCGGCCCCGCCGAGCAGCGGCTGACCGAGGCGGTGACGCAGGCCCGCCGCGGCGCCGACCACGAGACGGTCGGCCGGGCCGGGGTCGCGCTCGGGCTGTTCCTCCAGCACGAGGAGCGGCTGCCGGAGGCTCGCACGGTGCTGGAGGAGACGCTGCCGCTGCTCGGCCCGGCCCACCCGGACGCGATCGTCGGGCGCAGCCACCTCGGCGCGGTGCTGGAGGGACGGACCTGCGGCTGCGGCGACATGGCCGGCACGATCGCCGAGGCGTTCCGCGAGTTCGTGCTCACCCGGCTCCCGGCCGACCTGCTGGCCGACCTGGAGGTGGCGATCGTCGACGACGACTTCAAAATCAACGTCGAGCTGCGACGCGAGCCGGCCGAGGACGAGCTGGACCGCCTCAACGCCGTCTTCCAGTCCGCGCACGCCGAGTTCCGCCGCCGTCTCACCGAGCCGCGCTACACCGGATGACCCTCGCCGAGGCAGCCGTCCTGTTCGGCGGCGGCCTGGCCCCGGCCACCGTCATCGGCGGCTTCTCCGGCGCACGCCTCACCCGCCGCCTCCCCGCCGAGGCCCTGCGCTGGACCATCGTCGCCTTCCGCACCTGACCGCTCCACTCAACCCTTCTTTCGGTACGCCGTGAGCCCACGCCCGCCGAATCCCGCCGCGAGTGCCGGCGCCCGAGCTCGTCGCCGCCCGACGCGCTCGGGCGTTCCTGCCGGAGGGTCGTGCCAGAATCCCGGCGAATGCCGACAAGGCCGCGATCACGCGTCGCAACCGCTGCCGACAGAAGAACGATTCGCCGGATACGTCACCGAGCCGGCGTTCTGCGATGCTCGGAACAGCGAAAATCGGTTTGCCGGGACCGGGCGGGCGTGCGAGGGTTCGCTGCCGTTCGCGCCCACCGGCCGGGCGGCGGATCCGTACCCCCTCACGACAGGGCATGCCACCACCGATGAGTATTTCCACGATCGCCGCCGAGGATGCCGACCGCTACCGCCGCGCGCTCGCCGACGAGCAGGCCGCCAGCCTCGCCGCGACCGCCGGCTGGGCGCACGTCGACAAGGACCAGGTCCACCGCGACTGGCACGACCTGTACGGCGAGATCGCCGCCGCCATCACCGCGGGCGCGCAGCCGGGCGACGAGGCGGTCCAGGACCTGGTCGCCCGGCACCACGCCGTCGTCAGCCGGTTCTACTCCCCCAGCACGGACGCCTACCTCGGGATGGCCCTGTTCTACGCCGAGGACGAGGGCATGCGCACCTGGCACACCTCCTACCACCCCCGGATGGTCGAGTTCCTCGGCGCGGCGATGCGGCACTTCACCGACACCCGCCGCCCGCGCGGGTGACTGTGCTCCGGGCGTACCGGAAATGGGTCTGATCAGCTGGAACCGCGGACCGTGAGGGACGTCGGCAAGCGGCCGGGGCGGGGCAGCGCCGGATCCAGCAGGTGGGCGACCGCGGACTCGGCCTCCTGCTCGACCGGCATGTAGACCGACGACAGGTCGGCCGCCTCGGCCAGGGCGCTGCCGTCGAAACCGACCACCGCGACGTCCTCCGGCACCCGGCGGCCGGCCTCGCGCAGTGCCCGGAGCACGCCCATCGCGGTGACGTCGCAGGCCGCGAAGACCGCGTCCAGCAGCGGCTCGCGGGCCAGCAGCTCCTTGGCGGCGGCGTAGGCGGTGGTGCGGGTGAAGTCGCCGTCGACCGAGACGACGGCGCGGGCGGCGCCGGTCATCACCCGCAGGAATCCGGCCTTGCGCTCCTGGGCGCACGGGGTCTGCGGGCCGAAGACCGCGCCGATCCGCTTGCGGCCGGTGTTGACCAGGTGCGCGGCGGCCTGGAACCCGCCGCCCTCGTTGTCCGGCGCGACGTAGGTGATGCCCGGCGCCGAGCGGCCCAGCGCGATCGTCCGGCCCTGCCGCGCGTAGGCGGCGCCGGCGTCACCCGAGACGTTGACCAGCAGCCGGCCGAACGGCACGTCGTCGCCGAGCGCCGGCGACGCGGCGACCTGCCGCACCTCCAGGGCGATGTCGCGGCCGCCGACCGCCCGCATCGCGCCGGTCAGCACCCGGCCGTAGAACGGCTTGGTGCTCATCGCGTCCGGATCCGGGTCGACGATGAGGATCTCGATCCGCTCCCGCCGCGCGGCAGCGCCCCGGCCCGTGGCCAGCGCCCGGGCCACCGCGTTCGGCTCGAAGCCGAGGCGGGCCGCGACCTGCCGCACCCGCTCGCGGGACTCCTCCGAGGTGCCGTACTCACCGTTGATCGCCCGCGACGCGGTCGCCCGCGAGACGCCGGCCACCCGGGCCACGTCGGCCAGGGTCGGACGCTGCTTGTTCATAGCAGTGACGATAACTCCGATCGACGTGTACGGATCAACTCATTCCGGCAGCGGCGCGGGCCAGGGGGTGCCGGTCTCGGCGTCCCAGCGGCGGACGGTGGCGCCGTCGACGCTGATCAGGGTGGGTCGCCCGGCGACGATGGCCGCGGTGATCGCGGTGATCTCCCGGCGGTGACCGGGCAGCGGCGCTCCGACCGGCTCACCGGTCTCGGCGTCGACGCGCCGGATCTGCCGGATGTCGCCGATCGCCAGGTAGGACCGGCCGTCGATCTCGTAGGAACAGCCGGAACTGAAGTACGACGCCGGGATCGGGTCGCCGATCTCGGCGCCCGATTCCGCGTCGAAGCGGCGCACGCCCCGCGGACCGTTGAAGACGAGGCCGCTCCGGAACGAGGTGATGCAGCGGTGGACGTTCTCGATGGGCAGGCGGTCGACGGAGCCACGGGTCAGGTCCAGCCGGAACACCGACCGTTCCGGGTGATATCCGGCGATCATCACCGCGAACCGCCGGTCGCCGATCCGATAAGGGTGCAGGCCGTTCTCGGCGGCGCGGGGTGCGCGCGCCACCGCCCCGATCCACCTGCCGCTGCGCGGGTCGACCCGGCCGACGGCTCCGCTCACGGTCCACCCGTACAGTTCGTCGCCGTCCGCGGCCAGCGTCAGGAACAGTTTGCCCAGCGGCCATGGCAGGCCGACCCGGGTCCGCTGCCAGTTGCCTTGGCGATGACGCCACACGACCAGGCCACCCGCCCGGCCGCGCCGGACGAAGCAGGGCCCCTCGGGATCGGTGAGCGCCACCCCGCTGCCGCGTCCCGGCGGAACCGTCGCGAGCACCGTCCCGTCCGCCGGGTCCAGGAACCGGTCGCCGCCGACCAGCACCAGCGGGCCGGCCGATGCGATCCGGTACGAACGCTCGTGTCCGAGCGGCCGGGCGATCCCGCGCCACCGTGGCTCGTAGGCGCCGGCGCCGAGCGCGGCCAACCGCCTGGCCACCCTCGGCGCCGTGTGCGGAGCCAGCCGGACGACCTCGTCGAGGGCTTCCCGGCTGTCCAGCAGGGCCGCCCGCAGCGTGTCGACCCTGGCGTCCAGCTCGGCCTCGGTGGCGCCCTCCGCATCGATCGGGGCCCAGCACATCTCCTCGATCTGTTCGATGATCGCCACGCGTGTGCGGTCGCCGGTGGCCGGCGCCGCCGCGATCCGGGCCAGGAACCGCAGCGCCTCCGGCATGGCGGCCACGTAACCGCTGTCGGTGCCGGACTCGGTGTAGAAGTAGTCGGCGTCGTCCAGCAGCAGGTCGTCCAGCGACGCCGGGTCGCCCTGCCCGGCGGCGATGTCGCGGAGCAGCCCGACCACCCGCTCCCCGCTCGCCTCGCGCTCCCACGACCCGGCCAGCAACTCGTCCCAGGCCACGTCCTCGACGCCGTCCAGCGGCCGCTCCCACCCCATGATCAGCAACGATAGGCGCCGGATCGTTTAGCGCTGCTCCGGCCGGGTCATTCACCACGCGTACGCTGAAGGTTTCCGGCCGGAACCCGGGTCAGTTTGGACGGTGCCCATGGACAGCATCACCGCGGATCCGCCGGACGCGCTCGTGGTCACGCTCACCGGCCCGCTCGACGCCGCCACCGCGCCGGAGTGCGCCGCGCTGATCGCCGACGCCCTGCACCGCATCCCGGCCGGTCTCACCCTCGTCCTCGACCTCGATCGGCTGGACTTCATCGCCTCCGGCGGCGTCCGCGTGCTGTTCCACGCCGCGGACGCCGCCCGGGGAGCCGGCGTGCCGCTGGTGATCGTGGTCGGCCGGGACCACTATGTCCGGACCACCATCGACCGCATCGACACCGCCGGCCGGCTTCCTCTCGCTGAACGTTTCGACCGGCGCACCGCCGGCACGCGAAGGGTGGTGGGATCGTGACACACCACGGGTTGCTCTACGACGGCAGCGACGACCTGTACGCCCGCGTCCTCACCGCGCTGACCGAGGCGCGGGAGGCGGAACTGGTCGTGCTCGCCTGCCAGCCACACCACAGCCAAACCCTCCAGAAGGCGGTCGCCGACACGCTCCCGCATCTGGAGCCCCCGCTCATCCAGCCCCGGCCGGAGATCCACAGCCGCCCGGCGGTGGTCCTCGCCGCCCAGCGCCGCCTGGTCGAGAAGCAGCGCCGGCGGGTCTGGTACATCAACGAGCCCGACCACGGGACCACGCCCGACTGCTGGACCAGGGCCGCGTGTTACGAGGCGGCCTGCACGATCAGCCTGGCTCGGTACCCGTTGAGCACCATCTGCGCGTACCCGGCCACCGGCACCCCCGGCACGGTGATCGGCGCCGTCGCCCAGGCCCACCCTCGCCTGATCACCGCCACCGGCACGACCGCCAACCCCACCTTCTGCGAGCCGGCCGCCCTGATGACCACGCTGGCCCCGCACGACCCGGTCCCGGAGCCGTCCCGCCCACCGGAGCTGCACCTCACCGGCGCCAGCACCCTGCACGACATCCACCCGGTCCGCCACCGGCTCACCACCGCCCTGGCCGGCCTGCCCACCCTGATCCGCACCGACTTCGTCGCCGCCGTCAACGAGGCACTCACCAACGCCGTCCTGCACGGCGCCCCACCCATCACCGTCACCCTCTGGATCGCTCGCGAGCAGGTGGAATGCCGCGTCACCGACAGCGGCCCCGGATTCACCGACCCGTTCGCCGGATACCTCTCCGAACCGGACGCCGACCGGACCCGCACCGGGTTGTGGCTGGCCCGGCAGGCCTGTGACGACCTGACGATGTGGCACGCGGCGGGGCGATTCACGGTGCGGCTGGCCACGACGACCGCGCCGGAGCGGGTGCTGCGGACGCATGGGGCGGTGGCTCGGGCGGAGGCGGCTCGGGCCCGGGTCAATCACACGCATCGGCGCATCGGTTCTCGCTGAAACCCTTTTCGGTACGGCGGGTCCGCCGTGGCTTCCGGCCCAGCCGACACTCATCGGTCCACCTTCGGTCCGCCCCTTTCGGTACGGCGGGTCCGCCGTTGCTTCCGACCCAGCCGACACTCACCGGCCTGCCTTCGGTCCGCCCCTTTCGGTACGGCGGGTCCGCCGTTGCTTCCGGCCCAGCCGACGCCCACCGGCCCCCTTCGGTCCGCCCCTTTCGGTACGGCGGGTCCGCCGTTGCTTCCCGCCCAGCCAGCCCGCCTTCGGTCCGCCGCTTTCGATACGGCGGGTCCGCCGTTGCTTCCGGCCCAGCCGACGCCCACCGGCCCCCTTCGGTGGGGCGGTTGAGCACGGTGAGTCGCCATGCGGACCGGCCGCCGGTCTCAGTGCTGCCGGGTCCGGCCTACTGTCGATCGCGGTGGATGCCAGGCGGCACCGCTGCTGGTCACGGTCGCTACCGCCACACCGGCCCGCCGCCCGTCGCGGTGGTCGCCAGGCGGCACCCGCTGCTGGTCACCGTCGCTGCCGCCGCACCGGGCCCGCCGCGCGTCGCGGAGGTCACCACGCGGCACCCGCCGCTGGTCACCGTCGCTGCCGCCGCACCGGGCCCGCCGCGCGTCGCGGAGGTCACCACGCGGCACCCGCCGCTGGTCACGGTCGCGGCCGCCACACCCGGCCCGCCGCCCGTCCCGGTGGTCACCACGCGGCACCCACCGCTCGTCACGATCGCAGCCGCCACACCCGACCCGCCGCCCGTCGCGGAGGTCACCACGCGGCACCCGCCGCTCGTCACGGTCACGGCCGCCACACCCGACCCGCCGCCACTCGCGGTGGTCACCACGCGGCACCCGCCGCTCGTCACGGTCGCAGCCGCCACACCCGACCCGCCGCCCGTCGCGGAGGTCACCACGCGGCACCCGCCGCTGGTCACGATCGCAGCCGCCACAATCGGCCCGGCCGGAAAGTGCAGCCGACCACGCGCGCCCCCGGCGGACCTTCAGTCGGGCGACCGCGAGCGGCGCCAAGATCGTGACCAACGGCGATCGCCGCATGGAGACCACCGCAACGCGCGGCGGACCGGAAGCTGCGCCAGCAACCGCGATCCACGGCGAACGCCGCATGGAGACCACCGCAACGCGCGGCGGACCGGAAGCTGCGCCAGCAACCGCGATCCACGGCGAACGCCGCATGGCGACCACCGCAACCAACGGCGGACCGGGAGTGGCGGCGGGGGCTCGGCGGAACGGGCGCAGGCGCGGGACGGGCTTGGGAGGGCGGGGCGGGACGGGGCTGTGGGCGTACCGAAAGAAGGGGCGTGAGGGAAGCGGCCCGGACCGGCCGGATGGTGTTACCGACTGTGAAACGACCGGTTACCGGACGGGGTTTTGGTGACGGTGGCGGGTTAACCTCGCGGGATGATCCGCCCGCACCCAGGTCCCCCGTGAGTGGGTCGGTGGGCGTGCGGCGGGCTACGCGACGTGAGGACCTGCCGCCGTCTGAGGCGCGGAAGGGGTCGGATTCGGCGGCCGCGGTGTTGCGGGCCGTTCTGGATCATGGGCCGATCGCGCGGAGTTCGATCGCTCGGGTGACTCGGCTGTCGGCGGCGACCGTGACCGGGGTGGTGGCCTCGCTGACGGAGCGGGGGCTGGTCCGGGAGGCGCGGGAGGCGGCCGGGCCGCCGGGGATCGGGCGGCCGCACGTGCCGGTGGATCTCGCTTCCGACGCGGTGGTGGTCGGGGTGCACATCGCGGTGCCGCGGACCACGGTGGCGCTGCTCGACCTGCGGGGTCGCATCATCGCGCAGCGGCAGGATCCGCATGACGGGCTTGATGCGGACACGGTGCTGCCGGCGCTCGCCGGGCGGATCGCGGCGCTGCGGCGGCAGCACGGCGCGCGGCGGCGGGTCATCGGGTTGGGTGTCGCGACCGGCGGGTGGGTGGACACCGCCAACGGTACGGTCGTCGAGCACCCGTTCCTGGGCTGGCGTGACGTCCGGGTCGGCGCCGTGCTCGGCGAGGTGACCGGGCTGCCGGTGCGGGTGGACAGCAATTCGCGGGCGCTGCTGCGCGCCGAGCAGCTCTTCGGGCGAGCCGCCGGGCGGGTCCGGCAGAGCGCCGTGCACCTGTTCGTGGGCAACGTGGTCGATGTCGCGTTCGCCGCGGGCGGGGTCGTGCACCAGGGTCCGCGGTCCGCGGCCGGCGCGGTCGCGCACCTGCCGGTCGAGGGATGTGTCGAGGTCTGTCCGTGCGGACGGGTCGGGTGCTTGCAGGCGGCGGTCTCGGAGCGGTCGCTGGTGCGCCGCGCGCTCGCCGCCGGGCTGATCGACCGGCCGGAGATCGGCGCCCTGGTCGACGCCGCGGAGGCCGGGCTGGCCGCGGCGACCGCCCTGCTCCAGGAGCGGGCCCGGCTGGTCGGGCGGGCCGCGGCCCTGCTGCTCGACCTGTTCGACCCGGAGGTGCTGGTGGTGGCCGAGGCGGGCGCCAACCGGCTGCCGGACTCGCTGGCCACGCTGCGCGCCGAGGTGGCCGCGCGGTCGTCGGCGGGTGTCGAGGTGACCGAGACCGTGCGGGCGTCGAGCTTCCCGGGCAACGTGCTCGCGGCGGCCGGTGGGGCCGTCGCGCTGCATCAGGTGTATGCGGCGCCACCTGCGTCTATTTAATTCAGCACGACGCAAACTTGCCCTCTAATCCTAGAGGCATAGTATGAATTGCGCCGGCCGCGCAGCGCATACCCCCACCTGAACGGAGCTTGGTCATGTCCGTCATCGCTTCCGTGCCGATCTCGTCGGCACCCGTCGACGCCACCCTGTTCCGCCAGGTGTTCCGACGGCACGCCGCCGGGGTGGCCGTGGTGACCGCCGACGCGGGCCGCGGCCCTGCCGGGGTCACCGTCACCTCGCTGGCCTCCCTCTCCGCCGAGCCGCCGCTGCTGTCGTTCAGCATCAACGCGACCGCGTCCACCTGGCCACACCTGCGCGAGGCGCAGACCGCCGTGGTGCACCTGCTCGGCGCCGGGCACACCGAGCTGGCCCGGACGTTCGCCACCAGCGGCATCGACCGGTTCGGCGCACCGACGCGCTGGCGCCGGCTGCCCACCGGCGAGCCGGTGCTGGACGGCGCGGCGGCCTGGCTGCGGATCTCGATCGAGCACCGCCTGCCGGCCGGCGGCTCCCACCTGGTCATCGGCCGGGTCGAGGAGGCCGGGCTGGCCGAGGCGGGCGCTCCGCTGCTCTATCACGACGGCAACTTCCACGCCCTCTGAGACCGGTAAGGGACCCCCATGAGCATGAGCCTTCGGAAGGCGGCGGCCGCCGCGCTGGCCGCGGTCCTGGCCATCGGCATCGCCGCCTGTGGCAACGACGATCCCGCCGCCACCCTGGAATTGAGCGCCGCGCTGCCGGAGAAGGTGCCCAGCGGCACCACCATCCGGCTCGGTGACCCGGCGATCCAGGCCGTCCTCGGCGCGGCCGGGCTGGACAAGGAACTCTCCGCGGCCGGCGTGAACGTCGAGTGGGCCAACATCAGCGGCGGCCCGCAGAGCATCCAGGCGTTCCGCGCCGACAAGCTGGACTGCAGCTCGGTGGCCGACATCCCGTCACTGTTCGCCGCGTGGACCGGCACCTCCACCAAAATCATCTTCCAGTCGGTCGGCGCCGACCCGCTCAAGTTCCCGATCTACAAGCTGGGCGTGGCACCCGGCGTGACCGTGAACTCGCTGGCCGACCTGCGCGGCAAGAAGATCGCCTACAGCGCCGGGCAGGCACAGGGTGCGCTGGTGCTGCGGGTGTTGCAGAAGGCCGGGCTGTCCCAGAAGGACGTCCAGCTGGTCGAGCTGACCAGCACGAGCGACTCCTACGTGACGGCGCTGGGCACCAAGGCGGTCGACGTGGCCCCGCTCGGCGCGCAGAACATCAAGATCTACGAGGCGAAGTACCCGGGGGCCGGCTCGATCGGCACCGGCATCCGCGACGACGCGGCCACGCTGTACTGCCTGACCACGTCGGTGCAGGACGCGGCGAAGGCGGCGGCGCTGAAGGTGTACGTCGGCGTCCGCACCAAGGCGCTGCTGTGGCAGAACGAGCACCCCGACGAGTACGCCAAGCTCTACTACGTCGACAGTCAGGGCCTCAAGCCGGCCGACGCGAAGGCCGTCGTCGAGATCTACGGCGACAAGGCCATCCCGGCCAGCTGGGACAACGCGATCAAGCGGCTCCAGGAGACCGCCGACCTGCTGGCCACCGAGCAGAAGCACGACAAGCTCGACGTGACCACGCTGGTCGACCGCCGCTTCGAGCCGGTGGAGACGGCGGCGGCCGGCTCCCACGTGGTCACCGGTGACGCCGCATGACCGCCACCCTTCACGTCGCACCGCAGGTCGGAGAGAAGGACGACGTCGACGAGCGGGTGGTCCGGCGCAAGCTGGGCCCGGGCCGGCGCATCCGGTTCGCCTTCTGGGTGGGCCCGCTGCTGGTGCTGGCCGTCTGGTCGGCCGGCTCGGCCACCGGCCTGATCAAGCCGGCCATCCTGACCGCGCCGTGGGACGTGGTGGAGGCGTTCCGGGACCAGTGGGCCGAGCACGACCTGCTCGGCAACATCCTCTCCTCGCTGACCCGTGCGGTGCTCGGCCTGACCTTCGGGGTGCTCGCCGGTGTCCTGCTGGCTCTGGTCTCCGGCCTGTCCCGGATCGGCGAGTCGGTGTTCGACGGACCGATCCAGATCAAGCGCTCGATCCCGACGCTGGCGCTGATCCCGCTGTTCATCGCCTGGTTCGGCATCGACCAGGAGATGAAGGTGGTGACCATCGCGCTGATCAGCCTGGTGCCCATCTACGTGCACACCCACAACGGCCTGCGCAGCATCGACGGCAAGTACGCCGAACTGGCCGAGACCATCGGGATCGGCCGCACCGAGTTCGTCCGGCACGTGGTGCTGCCCGGCGCGCTGCCCGGCTTCCTGCTCGGCATGCGGTTCGCGGTCACCTCGGCGCTGCTCGGCCTGGTCGTGGTCGAGCAGTACAACGCCACCAGCGGCATCGGCCACATGATGACCCTCGCCGGGCAGTACGGGCAGACCGACGTCATCGTGGTCGGCCTGGTGATCTACGGCGTCTTCGGCTACCTCGCCGACACCGCGGTGCGCTTCACCGGAAGGAGGGTGCTGGCGTGGCGACGAACGCTGGACGACTGAGCACCGAGCCGGCCGTACGCGTACGGAACCTGCATCGCAGTTTCAGCAGCAACGGTGGCGTCCTCAACGGACTGGACCTGGACATCGCGGCCGGCGAGTTCGTGGCGCTGATCGGGCGCTCCGGCACCGGCAAGAGCACCCTGCTGCGCGCCCTCGCCGGGCTGGACCGCGACGTCGCCGGGCACGGCCGGATCGCGGTCCCCGGCTCGGTGTCGGTGGTCTTCCAGGACTCCCGGCTGCTGCCCTGGAAACGGGTCCTGGACAACGTCACCTTCGGGCTGCGCGGGCCCGAGGCGGACGGCCGCGGCCGGCAGGCGCTCGCCGAGGTCGGACTGGCCGGGCGGGAGCGCGCCTGGCCCTACCAGCTGTCCGGCGGCGAGCAGCAGCGGGCCGCGCTGGCCCGCTCGCTGGTCCGCGAGCCGCAGCTGCTGCTGGCCGACGAGCCGTTCGGCGCACTGGACGCGCTCACCCGGATCCGGATGCACGCGCTGCTGCGCAAGCTGTGCGAGACACACCGGCCGGCGGTGCTGCTGGTCACCCACGACGTGGACGAGGCGATCGTGCTCGCCGACCGGGTGATCGTGCTGGACGCCGGGGTGGTGCGCACCGACGTCCGGGTGGAGCTGGCCGACCGGTCCCGCTCCGATCCGGCGTTCACCGCGCTGCGCACCCTGCTGCTGGACGAACTGGGCGTGGACGAGGAGAGCCGCCGATGACGATGCATTTGAACGCGTTCTTGATGGGCGTGGGGCACCACGAGGCGTCCTGGCGGCTGCCCGAGAGCGACCCGTACGCCAGCTGGGACGTCAAGCACTTCCAGAACCTGGCCCGGATCGCCGAGCGCGGCAAGCTGGACTCGGTCTTCTTCGCCGACAGCCCGGTGCTCCAGGGCGACCCCGGGCGCCGCCCGGCCGGCAAGCTGGAGCCGACCGTGCTGCTCACCGCGCTGGCCGCGGTCACCGAGCACATCGGGCTGATCGCGACCGCGTCGACGTCGTACAACGAGCCGTACAACCTGGCCCGCCGGTTCGCCTCGGTCGACCACGTCTCCGGCGGCCGGGCCGGCTGGAACATCGTCACCACCGCCGGCGCCGACGCGGCCCGCAACTTCGGCCTGGACGACGTGCCGCTGCACTCCGAGCGCTACGAGCGGGCCGCCGAGTTCGTCGACGTCACCACGAAACTGTGGGACAGCTGGTCCGACGACGCGGTGCTGGCCGACAAGGCGGCCGGTGTGCACGCCGACGCCGCGAAGGTCCGCGCGATCAACCACCGCGGCCGGTTCTTCCGCGTCGACGGGCCGCTCAACGTGCCGCGCTCGCCGCAGGGCTATCCGCTGCTGGTGCAGGCCGGCTCCTCGGAGGACGGCAAGCAGTTCGCCGCCCGGTACGCCGAAGCCGTCTTCACCGCCCAGCAGACCCTGGCCGAGGCGCAGGCGTTCTACGCCGACCTGAAGAAGCGGACCGCCGACCTGGGCCGTGACCCGGACGGCGTCAAGATCCTGCCGGGCATCGTCCCGGTGATCGGCGACACCGAGGCCGAGGCCCGCGAGCTGGACGCCGAGCTCGACCGGCTGATCAGCCCGGAGTACGCGAAACGCCAGCTGGCCGAGCGCTTCCAGCTCGACCCGGACGACCTCGACCTGGACCAGCCGCTGCCCGCCGACCTGCCGGCCGAGGACGAGATCGAGGGCGCCAAGAGCCGGTACACCCTGATCGTCGACCTGGCCCGGCGGGAGAACCTGACCGTCCGCCAGCTGATCGGCCGTCTCGGCGGCGGTCGCGGGCACCGCACCTTCGCCGGTACGCCGGTGCAGGTCGCCGACGCCCTCGAGGAGTGGTTCGACAACGGCGCCGCGGACGGTTTCAACATCATGCCGGCGGTGCTGCCGTCCGGTCTCCTCGCCTTCGTCGACAAGGTCGTGCCGATCCTGCAGGAGCGGGGCCGGTTCCGCACCGAGTACGACGGCACCACCCTGCGGGACCACTACGGCCTGCCACGCCCCATCAATCACCTGGAGACGAGCGCACGATGACCCGGCAACTCCACTTCAACCTGTTCCTGCACGACACCGGTCACCACGAGGCGTCCTGGCGGCTTCCCGAGTCGGACCCGCACGCCAACCTGTCGCTCGCCGCCCACCAGCACCTCGCCAAGGTCGCCGAGGACGCCAAGTTCGACTCGGTCTTCCTGGCCGACGGACCGGCGCTGTTCAGCGAACCGGGCCGCCGCCCGTCCGGCAAGCTGGAGCCGACCGTCCTGCTGGCCGCGCTCGCCGTGACCAACAGCCGGATCGGGCTGATCGCGACCGCCTCCACGTCCTACAACGACCCCTACAACCTGGCCCGCCGGTTCGCCTCGCTCGACCACCTGTCCGGCGGCCGGGCCGGCTGGAACATCGTCACCACCGCCGGCGAGGCGGCCGCCCGCAACTTCGGCCTCCAGGACCAGCCGCTGCACAAGAGCCGCTACGAGCGGGCCGACGAGTTCCTCGAGGTCGCCACGAAGCTGTGGGACAGCTGGACCGACGACGCGATCATCGCGGACAAGGAGTCGGGCATCCACGCCGTCCGCGACCGGGTCCGGGCGATCGGCCACCAGGGCACGTACTTCCGGGTCGAGGGGCCGCTGAACGTGCCGCGCTCGCCGCAGGCGCATCCCTTGCTGGTGCAGGCCGGCTCGTCCGAGGACGGCAAGGACTTCGCGGCCAGGTGGGCCGAGGCGGTCTTCACCGCGCAGCCCACGCTCGCCGAGAGCCAGGCGTTCTACGCCGACCTCAAGCGCCGGGTCGTCGCCGCCGGCCGCGAGCCCGACCAGGTGGTCATCCTGCCCGGCATCGTCCCGGTGATCGGTGACACCGAGGCCGAGGCCCGCGAGCTGGACGCCGAGCTGGAGCGGCTGATCGCGCCCGAGCACGCCCTTGCGCAGCTCTCCACGATCCTGCGGATCGACCCGGAGCGGCTGAAGCTGGACGAGCCGCTGCCCGCCGACCTGCCCGACGAGGACGAGATCGAGGGCATGAAGAGCCGGTACACCCTGATCGTCAACTGGGGCCGGCGGGAGAACCTGACCGTGCGCCAGCTCATCGGCAAGCTCGGCGGCGGCCGCGGGCACCGCACCTTCACCGGCACGCCGGTGCAGATCGCCGACACCATCCAGCAGTACTTCGAGAACGGCGCCGCGGACGGCTTCAACATCATGCCGGCCGTACTGCCCTCGGGGATCGAGGCGTTCGCCACCAAGGTGGTGCCGATCCTCCAGGAGCGTGGCCTGTTCCGCACCGAGTACACCGGGTCCACCCTGCGCGAGCACTACGGACTCCCCCGCCCCGCCAACCAGCTGGAGCTGATCAGCCAGTGACCATTCCGCTGCGGCCGTTCGGCCGGACCGGCGTCAAGGTCAGCGCGCTCGCGCTGGGCACCATGATGTTCGGCCCGCGCGGCAACCCCGACCACGACGACAGCATCCGGATCATCCACCGGGCCCTGGACGCCGGGATCAACCTGGTCGACACCGCCGACGTGTACAGCCAGGGCGAGTCCGAGACGATCGTCGGCAAGGCGCTGGAGGGCCGGCGCGACGACGTCTTCCTGGCCACCAAGTTCCACGGCCAGATCGGCGACGACCCGAACCACGCCGGCAACTCGCGGCGCTGGATCGTCCGCGAGGTGGAGAACAGCCTGCGCCGGCTGCGCACCGACCACATCGACCTGTACCAGGTGCACCGGCCGGATCCGGACACCGACTTCGACGAGACCCTCGGCGCCCTCTCCGACCTGGTGCACCAGGGCAAGATCAGGTACATCGGCACGTCGACGTTCGAGCCGTCGGCGATCGTCGAGGGCCAGTGGATCGCCGAGCGGCGCGGGCGGGAACGGGTGGTGGCCGAGCAGCCGCCGTACTCGATCCTGGCCCGCGGCGTGGAGCGCGAGGTGCTGCCGATCGCCGAGAAGTACGGCCTCGCCGTGATCCCGTGGAGCCCGCTGGCCGGCGGCTGGCTGACCGGCAAGTTCCGCAAGGGCGGGGCCCAGCCGCCCACCAGCCGCGGCGCCAACCAGCCCGGACGCTTCGAGATCGACGCGCCGGAGAACGCCGCGAAGCTCGACGCGGTGGAGGCGCTCGCCCAGCTCGCCGAGCAGGCCGGGATCTCGCTGATCCGCCTGGCGCTCGGTTTCGTGCTGGAACACCCGGCGGTCACCGCGCCGATCATCGGGCCGCGCACGTTCGAGCAGCTGGAGAGTCAGCTCGACGCGGCGCAGACCCGGCTCAGCCCGGACGTCCTCGACGAGATCGACAAGATCGTCCCGCCGGGTGTCACGCTGTCCGCCCGCGACCACGGTTACCAGCCGCCGGCGCTGACCGACGCGAGCCGCCGGCGCCGCACGGCCCGGGACTGACCCGCAGTGCCGGTGGGCGCGATCCCGCGCGCCCACCGGCACCGGATCAGGGCAGGTCGATCGGGCGCAGGACGCGGTCGATGCCGTGGGCGATCTGCCGGTTGCCCTTGTTGATGTCGAACCGGACCACCCGCGGGTTGCGGTCGCTGCGGTCGGCGTCGATCAGCGAGATCCGCTTGTGCCAGCGCGGCCCGTACACGTTGACCTTGATCGTCGAACCCGCCGCGGTGGTCAGCCGGGCGTTGTCCGACTTCAGCGCCGCCTTCTTGGTGATCGTGGCGCCCGGCACCACGTGGTAGAGCAGCACCGCCTCGACCGTGTCGATGCCGAGACCGGCGACGGCGGTGAACGCCTTCTTCTCGCTCGGCAGCTTCTTGGCCTTGGTGATGTCCTTGACGAGCAGCTCGAAAGCCCGGTCGTTGGGCAGGAACGCGGTCAGGGCGGTCTTGCCGTCGGCGAGCACGCCGACCTTGCTGCCCGGCTTGGCCTTGAGCACGGCCTGCACCGCGGCGGTGAGGATGTCGTAGTCGTGACCGTTGTGGTCGAAGCCGCTCTTGTCCGCGGTCAGCACCGCGGCCAGCGACTTGGTCTTGAGCGGCTTGGTGGTGCCGTGCGCGGCGGCCGGCGCGGCGGAGAGGGCGGAGGCGACGATCGCCGCGGTCGTGAGCGCGGCGGCCCGCTTGCCGACTCGGGTGAAGCTCATCGTGTGCGTCCTTTCCGAAGGATCGGGGTGGTGGCTCTGCCGCCACCACCCCGTACTTCGCCGGCGTCGCCGCCGATGGATGCACCTAATTCGTGAGAGTTCCGCGGAGCAGGCTGTGCCCGGAGTGCGCGGCGTCGCCGTCGTGCGGCTCGTCGCTGACGTCGACCAGCCGGTACCGGCTCAGATCGGTGCCCGGCGGCACCGGCAGCACCGCCTCCGAGCGCGCGGTCAGGTTGCCGATCGCCACCATCTTCGTCAGGTCGTCCGGATCGATCAGCCACACCTCGTGGAATCCGGAAGTCAACGGCAGATTGCGTACGTCGATCCGCATCTCACCGCCGGCGAGCACCTGAACGCTGCCGCCGGCCGACGGCGGCACCGTGGGCAGCGGGCTCAGCGTCGCCCGGGCGGTCACCTGCTCGGCCGGTGGCCGGGTCAGATAGCGGTCGACGGCGACCGTGCCCGCCACGGCCAGCACCACGGCGGCCGCCGCGGCGATGAGCGGCCGCAGGCGCCGGAACCGGCCGCGCCGGGTCGCCAGGTCGGTGACCGGCGCCACCGGCCGCGCCGGGCCGGTGATGTCCGCCTCGATGGCCCGCCAGATCCGCTCCGGCGGTGGCGGCAGGTCGCGCAGCTCCTCGGTCTGCGCGCCGAGGTCGGCCACGGTCCGCAACGACTCGAAGTCGTGCCGGCAGACGGCACACCGCGCGAGGTGTTCCGACTCGCTCACCTCGGTGTCCTCCTCAGAGAGCGCGAGAAGGACCAACCGCTCGGGATCCAAATGCTGCACCGTCCACCTCCCATCGACGTCGCAGGTTCGCCATGCCACGGCGGATATGACTCTTGACCGTACCGAGCGGCAGCCCGGTGACCGCGGCTATCTGTGGATGCGTGAGATCGTCGAAGAACGCCAGTTCTAGCGTGCGGCGCTGCTCGGCGGGCAACCGGCCCAGCTCGTCGGCGACCACCAACCGGTCGACGATCCGCTCCGGGCTCTCCGGCTGCTCGGGCGGCGCGAGCTGCGACCGTACCGTCTCGGTCAGACGGTCGTCACGCGCCGCGGACCGCAGGCGGTCCACGGCCTTGCGCCGCGCGATGCCGAGCAACCAGCCGAGCATCGTGCCGCGCTCCGGATCGAACGTGTCACGTCCGGCCCACGCCGCCACGAAGGTCAGCTGGGTGACGTCCTCCGCGTCCGACCGATTGCCCAGCAGGCGCTGCGCCAGATAGAGCACGGCCGCGCCGTGCCGGTCATATGCGGCACGCAGCGCCCGTTCGTCGCCGTCGCGCCATCGCGCGGCGAACTCGTCGTCGGAACTCAATCGATCCCTCCTCCCGCGCACAGGGTCTCCCGGTTGTTCGCTCGCCACGACCCGCACGGATGCACCCGAGTTCACCTGCTTGGCGATGCGGCGCGACGAGCTCACCGGCGGCGGAGGGCGTCAGCCTCTCGTGCCCTGGTGAACGGCGACGGGTTGCCGGGTTTCCGGGACCACCGTGCTGAAGGCGTACGCCAAACCGATTTTCTCCATGACCCGGCCGGACCGCACGTTGTCGACGTGCCGGATGCTGACGACCCGGTCGAGATCGCACTCGGTGAAAGCGAAGTCGAGAGCCGCCGTGGCGGCCTCGGTGGCATATCCGTGCCCCCAGAAACGGCGGCCCAGTCGCCAGCCGATCTCCACGGCCGGCAGCACCTCGGGCAGGAATTCCGGAATGGCCAGGCCGGTGAATCCGGCCATCTCACCGGTGTCGGCGATCTCGACGGCGAACAGGCCGAAACCGTTCTCCCGCCAGCCGCGGGACCATTTCGCGAGATTGTCGGCGGTGGTGGTGCGATCGCGCACCGACCCGTCGGCGATGTATCGCATCACCTCCGGATCGCCATTGACCTCGGCCATCGCGTCGAGATCGTCGTCACGCCAGCCGCGCAGGATCAGCCGCTCCGTTTTCAGGACCTTCATCGTCGGTACGGCCTCAGGCGCCGCGATCGGACTTCGTCATGGTGTCATCCTGCACCAGGCTGGTCCCGGGCAGCGGACGGACATTGGTGGCGATCAGCACAGCGATGGTCAGCAGAGCGGCCACCACGATCAGCGCGCGCAGCACCCCGACCTGGTCGCCGAGGAAGCCGATGGTGGGCGGCCCGCCGAGGAACGCGCAGTAGCCGATCGAGGCGATCACGCTGACCCGGGCGGCCGCGCGGCGCGGGTCGTCGCCGCCGGCGCTCATCCCGACCGGGAAGCCGAGCGAGGCGCCCAGGCCCCAGAGCAGCGTGCCGAGGTAGGCGTAGACCGGCGACGGGCCGAACACGAACAGCGCCACACCGGCGATGCCGATCACCGCCAGCACCCGCACGACGGCGGTGCGCCCGAAACGGTCCAGCAGCCCGGGGCCGAACCAGCGGCCGATGGTCATCGCGGTCAGGAAGCCGGCGAAGGCGAGGGTGCCCAGCGTCGGCGAGACGTGGTGCCCGTCGATCGCGGCCACGCTGATCCAGTCGTTGCCGACGCCCTCGGTGAACGCGAAGGCCAGCACGAACAGGCCGATCAGCAGGGTGCGCGGCTCCGTCCAGGCGGTCAGGGCGCCGGCCCGGGGCGCGTCACCGGCGGCATCCGGCTCGGTCTCGTCGTGGTCGGCGACGAAGTGCCGTGCCTGCCAGATCACCCCGGCCACCACCAGCAGCGCGACCAGGCTCAGGTGCACAGCCACCGAGACGTGCGCGGCGACCATCGCGGCACCGGCCAGCGCCCCGGCCACCGTCCCGAGACTGAACCCGGCGTGGAACCGCGACATGATCGACTTGCCGAGGCGGCGCTCGACGACGGTGCCCTGCACGTTCATCGCCACGTCCCAGGCGCCGTTGGCGAACCCGAGCAGGAACAGGCCGATCACCACCGGAACCACCCCGGCGAGCGAGCCGAGCGCCGCGGTGGTCAGCCCGACGCCGAGCAGCACCGCCATCGACATGACCGTGCGCGACGAGCCGATCCGGGTGACGACCGGGCCGGACAGCGGCAGCGCCAGCAGCGAGCCGGCGGCGATCGCGAGCAGCACCAGTCCCAGTGCCGCAGCGTCGAGTCCGAGCTGGTCGCGGACCTGCGGAATCCGCGAGGCCCAGCTGGCGAACGCGAATCCCGAGCCGATGAACGCGGCGTAGGTGGCGGTGGTGGCGGCACGCACCGCGGACGTTGAGCTCATGGGTGTCCCTCGAAGGCTGGTTCAGCGCGGCGCCGGAGCCGCATGTGTACGAGCGTACATACCATGCGTACGCCCGTACATAGCACTCGGCAACTTTCCCGCCCCTCACAGTTCCCGCCCCCGTCCCCCTCAATCGCGATGGGCCTCCCCGCCGATCCCACGCATCGATAGAGATGACTTCTGACAGACGGGGAGGATCAATGACTGCTAGGTTTTCTGGCGGTCCCCGGGTGATCGGGGACGTGACATGCGGAAATCTCAGACGGTTCCCGGGCCGGCCGATGGTGGGGCCGGATCTGGGGAGGTGGCATGACGATCGGCAGGCGGGCCGCGCGCCCGGATCCATTGCTGGCCGTGCTCCTCGTGCTGACCGTCGCCGCGGTGCCGGTGTTCGCGCTCAGCGACGCCCCCACCCGCGTGCTGCTGCCGCTCTACTGGGCCCTGATGATGGTCTTCCAGGTGGCGTTCGCACTGATCGCCGGTCGGATGTCGCGCCGGTTCCGGTCCGGCGGAGCCGATGACGTGTCCCGGGCGGGGCGGCGCTTCTGGCGGTTCAGCGCGCTCGCGTTCGGCACCATGGCGCTCGGCAACCTGGCCCAGCTGACGCAGGTCCTCATCGGGCCGCTCGACCGCACGGCGTACATGGGCTCGAGTGTGCTGTTCGGCAGCCTCGTGCTGGGGATCCTGCTGCTCACGGCCGGTCTGCTGCGCCATCCGAACCGGCCCGAGCACACCGCGCACGGCCGGGCCCGGCTGCGGCTCGACACCGCGACCGTGCTGGCCGGTGCGGCCACCTTCGGCGTGCTGGTGGTGCAGCCGCAACCCAGGACGCCCGGGGTGAGCTGGGCGCTGGAGTTCGCGCTCACCCTGCTGACCCAGCCGATCCTGTTCCTGCTGCTGCTGTTCGGCGTGGTGCGCCTGGCGTTCGGCGGGCTGAGCCCGTTCAGCCGGCGGGTCGGCCTGCTCCTCGGCGTCGCGGCCGTGATCCAGGCCGCCACCCAGGCCATCCCCGAGTCGCTGTACCTGCCGGGCGGGCAGCCCGAGTTCGCCCTGTACGGCGCCAACCTGATCGGTTGCGGACTCGCCGCGATCGGTGCCCGCCTCCAGGAACGGACCGCCGCGGCGCCCGGCACCGGCACCGGCGCACGGCCCGATCACCCCTTCACCCGCCTTCCGTACGCCGCGATGGCCGCGACCTGGGCATTGTCGGGAGTGATCCTGATCGGGCAGGGGCTGACACTGCGGTGCTGGGTGGTGCTGGGTGGCACCATGGTCACCACGGTGCTGATCGTCTGCCGCCAATTGCTCGCCTTCCAGCACATCAACCGGCTGCTCGCCGAGCGCGACGAGCTGACCGCCCGGCTCACCGACCTGGCCTTCCACGACGGGCTCACCGGACTGGTCAACCGCACCGGTTTCCTGCGGACGCTGACCAGCAGCCTGTACTCGGGCGCGCCGACCACCGTGCTGCTGATCGACCTGGACCGGTTCAAGCCGGTCAACGACACCTTCGGCCACGCGACCGGCGACCGCCTGCTCATCGAGGTGGCCGCCCGGCTGCGCGACCGGGTCCGCGACGGTGACACCGTGGCCCGGCTCGGCGGCGACGAGTTCGCCGTGCTCGCCACCGGCCTGACCTCGGCGGAGGCGGCGGTGCTGGCCGGCCATGTGCGGGACGCCCTGTCCGGCACGGTCCGCATCGGCGCCGCCGAGGTGCCGTTGAGCGGCAGCGTCGGCGCCGCCACCGGCACCGGCGCCGACTTCGACCCGGACGCGCTGCTGCACGCCGCCGACATGGACATGTACCTGCAAAAACACGAGTCCCGCGAACGCGCGGCCCGAGCTGCGGCGGCTCGGCCCCTCCCGGTCGACGACGAGGGCGCCGCCGCGTCGCCCCGGTACCGCTGACACGGCGATAAATGGTTGGACGGGGCGTGGCGGGTGGGGATAGCCTGCCGTCGGCCGTGGCACGACTTGAGGGGGTGAGCACCGTGAACGATGTATCGATGCGGGTGCTCCCCACGTCGTCACGGTTCGGCGACCTGTCCTAGGTGTCGCCCCTGGAGCGCCCCACCAAGGCTCTCCCGGAAGGGGACATCCGATGGAATCAACATTTCTGGCCGCCGTCACGCAGGTCTCGGAACGGCACTGGCACGCGCTGAGCGACGACCGGGTGGTCGGTCGCGGCGAGGTCTCCCGCCGGCCCGACGGACGGCCGTTCGTCAGCATCGACGCCTGGCACGGCAGCGTTTTCGACCAGCTGGCCGAGGCCATGCTGACCCGGCTGCCGCGGCCGTTGTACACCGTGGTGGACGAGGCCGACCTCGACCTGCTGTCCAGCTGGGAACGGTGCGGGTTCGGCCCGCGCCGCCGCGAGTGGGAATACGTGATGCCCACCGATCCACGGCTCACCGGACTGGACCCGGCGCCGCCGCCGGGCCTGACGATCCTCGGCGCGGGTGAGGCCGGCGAGGACGAGCTCCGCGAGCTGGACCGGGCCGTCCGCGACGAGGTCGAGGCCACGCTGGGCTGGCAGAACATGCCGGCCGAGGTGCTGTCCCGGCCGGACGGCAGCCCGCTGCTGGACCCGGCTCGGTACACGGTGGCGGTCGAGTCCGGCCGATACGTCGGCCTGGCCCGGGTGGCGCCACTGCCCCGGCAGCCGCGGATCGGCCTGATCGCGGTCCGGGCCGGCCGGCGTCGCCGGGGCATCGGCCGGGCGCTGCTGGCCGAGGTGCTCGGCGCGGCGCACCGGCGCGGTCTCACCACCGCCTCGGCGGACGTCAACCAGTCGAACAGCGCGGCGATCGCGCTCTTCGAGGGCGCCGGGGCTCGCAAGGCCGGCAGCAACCTGGAACTGGTGCTGCGATGACCAAGGCGAACGGCGGCATCCAGATGGAGGGCACCGTGGTCGAGTGCCTGCGTAACGCCCATTTCCGGGTGGACCTGCAGAACGGGCATCAGGTGCTGGCCCACATCAGCGGGAAGATCCGGAAGAACTACATCAAGATCCTCCCGTTCGACCGGGTCCTGGTGGAGGTCAGCCCGTATGACCTGAGCCGGGGACGGATCCTTTACCGGTACCGGAACTAGCCGGGTGGCGCGGCTGACCGCTGCGGTGGTCAGCCGCGCCAGCGCAGCACTTCGAGGGCCGCGCCGACCGCGAGGACGTTGTCGGCGAGGGGCTGCGGGAGCAGCTTGTCGGCACGGGCGAGGCGGCGCAGCACCGTGTTGCGGTGGGTGAACAGGCGCTCGGCCGTCCGGCTCATGCTGCACTGCTCGCGCAGATAGGTCGCGACCGTCTCGCGGGTCTCCGCGTCGGCATGGCGCAGGTCGCCGAGGGTGTCGGCGAGGAACTCGTCGGTCTGCGCCGGCTCGGCGGTGAGGAGCGCCACCAGCTGGATCTCGGAGTATCGCGCCACCCGTTGCGGCGAGGTCAGCCGCATCAGCATCCGCTGGGTGGCGACCGCGTCGAGGTGGCTGCGGCGGAACCCGGCGACGTCCGCGCCCGGTCGGCCGATCGCCACCCGTACCTCCGGATCGTCCCCCTCGGGGGCGATCACGGCGCCGACCGGCAGCCACAGCCACAGCGCTGCCGCGCCCGCCACGATCGTCAGCCGGTGCGCCGCGCCGCTGGAGCGCATCAGCGCCTCGGCCGCCGCCTCCAGCCGGTCCGGGGCCGACGTCGCGGTCGTCCAGACGATCGCGGCGGTGTGCGAGCCGGTCAGCCGGTAACCCAGCTGCGCCTCGGCCCGGGTCCGGCTGATCGGTGCGCCCTCCAGCAGCAGGCTCACCGTGGCACGCCGCTCGGCATGCGCCCCGCGGGTCAGCTCGGCCCGCTCGGCCTCCATCCGGGCGGACACCGCCGCGATGGTGTCCTCGATGTACGTGGAGATCGACAGGCTGGAGATGTCCAGCAGCGCCCGCAGGTCGTCCGGGTCGGCGGGCAGCGTGAAGCAGATCTCCATCCACTGCCGCCAGGCCACGCTCTGCCCGGTCCGGTACGAGTCCAGCGCCCGCTGGTCCAGCCCCCGGCGCACCAGGTCGCGGGCGGTGTCCAGCACCTCCGGCCCGAGGTTGGCCGGCACCCGGGCGCCGGGGTTGCGTACGTTGGCCGCGATCCACTGCCGCAGGTTCGCGACATTGGCCCGCCGCACCGCCGCGACCAGCACCGGGTCCTCGGCCACCGGGCGCATCCGCTCGCCGCTGAGCGACGCCCGATGCAACCCCTCGATCCAGTCGACCGGCGGCTCCAGGGCGGCCTCGGCGCCCTGCCGGAACAGCTCGGCCACGCGGGGCGAGATCTCGGGCCATGCGGCACTCTGCACCATCTCGTGATGATGAAGGTGCGTTTCGCGCTAGCGCAACACCGGCTGGACGCCGATTCTTTACTGCGTGACCACCGTTGAGCACCTGGACGTGCTGATCGTCGGCGCCGGGATCTCCGGCATCGGCGCCGGGCGATACCTGAAGACCGAGCTGCCGGGCAAGTCCTTCGCCATCCTGGAGGCCCGCGGGGCGTCTGGCGGCACCTGGGACCTGTTCCGGTATCCCGGCATCCGCTCGGACTCCGACCTGCACACCTTCGGTTACGAGTTCAAGCCGTGGCGGGACGAGCAGGCGATCGCCGACGCGCCACGGATCCTCTCCTACCTGCGCGAGACGATCACCGAGAACGGGCTCGACGCGCACCTGCGCCTGCACCACAAGGTGCTGGCCGCCTCCTGGTCGACCGAGCGGGCGCGCTGGACCGTCGAGGTGGAGCGCGGCGACACCGGCGAGCGGATCACGCTGACCTGCGGCTGGCTCTTCTCGGCCAGCGGCTATTACCGGTACGACGAGGGGTTCACCCCCGAGTTCGCCGGACGGGACGACTTCGGCGGCCAGATCGTGCACCCGCAGCACTGGCCCGAGGACCTCGATCACGCCGGCAAGCGGGTCCTGGTGATCGGCAGCGGCGCCACCGCGGTCACCATCGTCCCGGCGATGGCCGGGCAGGCCGCGCACGTCACCATGCTCCAGCGCACCCCGACGTACATCCTGCCGGTGGGCCGGAAGGATCCGATCGCCAACGCCCTCAAGAAGTACCTCGGGCCGGAACGCGGTTACGCCTGGACCCGTCGCAAGAACATCGCGCAGCAGAAGGCGATCTGGTCCTTCTGCCAGCGTTATCCGAAGGCGGCCCGCAAGGTGATCCGCTGGGTCAACACCAAGCAGCTGCCGGCCGGTTTCCCGGTGGACGAACACTTCAACCCTCCTTACGACCCGTGGGACCAGCGGCTGTGCGCGGTCCCGGACGGCGACCTGTTCAAGGCGATCCGCCGCGGGCAGGCCTCGGTGGTCACCGATCGGATCGCTCGTTTCACCGCGACCGGCGTGCTGCTGGAATCGGGCAAGCACCTGGACGCGGACATCGTGGTGACCGCCACCGGCCTGAACGTGCAGGCGTTCGGCGGGGTCCCGGTCACGGTCGACGGTCGGCCGGTGGCGCTCCCCGACACCGTCTCCTACAAGGGGATGATGCTGTCCGGGGTGCCGAACTTCGCGTACGCCATCGGGTACACCAACTCGTCCTGGACATTGAAGATCGGCCTCCTCTGCGAGCACTTCTGCCGGTTGCTGAAGCACATGGAAGACCGGGGGTACGACATCTGCCGCCCGGAGGTGGCCGACCCGGACATGCCGACCCGCCCGTTCCTGGATTTCGGCGCCGGGTACATCCAGCGCGTAGTCGGCCAGCTGCCCCGCCAGGGAAACCGGATGCCGTGGCTGACCTCGATGAACTACCAGTCCGACGTGAAGCTGCTCCGGGCCGACGATGTCACCGACCGTGAGCTTCACTTCGACCGTGTGTCCGCCCTCACATCGGGAGATTCGCTGTGAAAGACAAAGTCGCCGTGATCACCGGGGCCGGCTCCGGCATCGGCCGCGCGCTGGCGCTGGAGCTCGCCCGCCGCGGCGCCCGCCTGGCGCTCAGCGACGTCAACGACGCCGGCCTCGCCGAGACCGCCGACCAGGTCAAGGCGCTCGGCGCCGAGGTGCACACCGCGCACCTGGACGTCACCGACCGGGCGGCCGTCGAGGCGTACGCGAGCACGGTCGCCGCCCACTACGGCGTGGTCCACCAGGTCTACAACAACGCCGGGATCAGCGGCGGCGGCCGTACCATCCTGGACAGCGACTGGGCCGCGATCGACCAGACCCTGGCGGTCAACCTGTTCGGCGTCATCCACGGCACCAAGGCGTTCCTGCCGCACCTGATCGCCTCCGGCGACGGGCACGTCGTCAACATCTCCAGCCTCAACGGGATCATGGCGCAGCCGACGCTCGGCGCGTACTGCGCCAGCAAGTTCGGGGTGCGCGGGTTCACCGAGGTGCTCCGCACCGAGATGATCAATGGCGGTCATCCGGTCAAGGTCACCGTGGTGCACCCCGGTGGCGTCAAGACCGACATCGCGTCGGCGACGCTGCGAATGGCACAGACCGAGGGCTACGAGGTCTCCGCCACGGAGAAGAACCGCATGCGCGTCTACAACGAGAAACTGCTCAAGATGCCGGCGGACCAGGCCGCCCGGATCATCGCTGACGGCGTGCAGAAAGGCGCACCCCGGGTACGGGTCGGCAACGACGCGAAAATGGCCGACCGCCTGGTCCGATTCCTCCCCCGCTACTACCCCAAGTTCGTCGTCAACCTGGAACGCCGCCTGTTCGGAAAGGCCTAATCTTCACCCGTGGCACCTCATTTCACGGAAGGCCCCAGCATGCGGATCGCGGTCACCGGCGGCACCGGCAAACTCGGCCGGGCAGTCGTCGCCGACCTACGGGAACACGGCAACGAGGTGATCAACCTGGATGCCGCGGCGCAGCGCCCGGACATCCGGATCGACCTCACCGATTACGGGCAGACGATCGAGGCGCTCACCGCGATCGACGACCGGTACGACCGGATCGACGCCGTGGTGCACCTCGCTGCCATTCCGGCGCCGGGGCTGACCGGCAACGCGGCCACCTTTCAGAACAACATCACCGCCACCTACAACGTGTTCGCCGCGGCCAAGGCGGCCGGGATCACCAATGTGGTCTGGGCCTCCAGCGAGACCCTGCTCGGTATCCCGTTCGACACGCCGCCGCCCTACATTCCGCTGGACGAGGAGTACCCGGCGCGTCCCGAGTCCCGGTACGCGCTGGTCAAACACCTCGAGGAGGAGATGGCCGGACAGTTCTGCCGGTGGGACCCGAGCCTGAAAATGGTCGGGCTACGGTTCTCGAACGTGATGGAGTCGGCGGATTACGCGGAGTTCCCGTCGTTCGACAAGGACCCGCAACTGCGTAAGTGGAATCTGTGGGGATACATCGACGCCCGGGACGGGGCGCAGGCGGTGCGCAAGGCGCTCGCCTATCCGGCCACCGGGGTCGAGGTGTTCATCATCGCCAATGCGGACACGGTGATGAGCCGTTCCTCGGCGAGCCTGGCGGCCGAGGTCTATCCGGGTGTGCCGGTGCGCAAGGAACTCGGCGAGCACGAGACGCTGCTCTCCATCGACAAGGCGCGGCGTCTGCTCGGCTACGAGCCGGAGCACACCTGGCGCTGATCAGGAGGCGGGCGCCAGCACGATGTCGAAACGGACCCGGCTCCACGGACGGTCGCCCAGGTCGCGGCCGTCCGGGGCGGGGGTTCCGGGCGGCTGCGGCTGGAACTCCTTCACCAGCGAATCGCGGACTCCGAACACGCTGTCACGGTCGAGCAGGTCGTCACCGCGTACGAAAATGTGGGTTGTCAGAGTGCGCAGCCCGGCGGCCTCGACCATGAAGTGCAGGTGTGCGGCGCGCATCGGCGAGCGCCCGACGGCGTCGAGCATGCTGCCGACCGGGCCGTCGTGCGGAATGGGGTAGGGCGTCGGCACGATCGCCCAGAACCGGTAGCTTCCGTCGGCGGCGGTGAAAAGGTGCCCGCGGGCGGCGATCCGGTCCTCGGTGTATTGAACGTCGTAAAAGCCGTCGTCGTCGGCCTCCCACACCTCGATCCGCGCGTGCGGCACCGGTTCGCCCTCGGTGTCGGTCACCGTTCCCTCCACCCAGCACGGCTGCCCGGGCGCTCCCCCGGCGATGTCGCCGCCGAGCGGAATCGCGGGTGAGCCCTCGACGAAGAACGGCCCGACGACGGTCGCCTCGGTGGCGTCCCGATAGGCCTCGTTGTTGATGGTGATGGTCTGCATCGAGGCGCCGAAGACGTCGGAGAGCAGAATGAACTCCTGGCGCCGGTCGTCGGTGATGTGGCCGGTCGCGGTCAGGAAATCGATCGCCTGCCGCCATTCCGACTCGGTCAGCCGCACCTCCCGGATGAAGGCGTGCAGGTGCCGGGTGAGCGCCTGGGTCAGCTCTTTCAACCGCTCGTCGGGCGCATTGTCGAAGGACGCGACCACCCGCTCGACCAGGCGCTGCTCGCGATCCTGCTGCTCGGCGTTCATGTGGGCTCCTCTCCCGCCCAGGCGCGGTGTAGCAGTTCGGTGAGATTCCCGGCGGTGACGGGGACCGGATTGCCGGGCGGCACGACCGGCAGAATCGCCTCCACCGCGGCCGGAATGTCGGCCTCGCGGAAACCGTAGTCGCGCAGCGCCCGCGGCGCTCCCACCGCATTCCACAGATCGGGCAGATCGGCCAGGAGGTCCGCGATGCGGTCCGGGACCGCGGGCACATTCAAAGCCATGACGTACGGCAGGACGACGGCATGTGTTTGTGCGTGGGGCAGATCGAACATGCCGCCGAGAACGTGACAGATCTTGTGGTGCAGTCCGGAACCGGCCGACGCGAAGGCGACCGCGGCCAGGTGGGCGCCGTAAAGCATTTCCTCGCGTCCCGGCAGTCCCCGCGGCTCCCGCACGATGCGGGGAAGTGCGCTGCGCAGCGCTTGGATCGCGGCGAGGGCGAGCGCTTGGTTGATCGGGTCGGCGCGCGGTGACCAGATCGCGTCGACGCAGTGGGCCAGGGCGTTCAGGCCGGACGCGACGCTCAGGTCGACCGGCAGCGAGAGGGTGAGGCCGGGGTCGTAGATGACGGTGCGGGGCAGCACGCGCGGGTCGGGGCCGGTGGTTTTGCGACCGTTCTCGGTCAGGCCCCAGATGTGCGTGGCCTCCGAGCCGGCGTAGGTGGTGGGCACCGCGACGATCGGGAGGCCGGTGGTGAGCGCGACCGCCTTGGCCAGGCCGGTGGTCGAGCCGCCGCCGATGCTGACCAGCACGTCGACGTCGTGCTCGGCGGCGGCCCGGCGGGCACGCTCGGCGACCTCGACGGGGACGTGCATGACCACCTCGCGGTGGTGGAGCGCGCCGGGAAGCACGTCGGCCGGGCGGGTGGTGATCACCATCGGTCGGGTGCCGAGGCGGGCGACCTCCGGGGCCAGGCTCTCGGCGTGACTGCCGAACACCACTCGCTGCGGCAGCGTTTCGTGCGTGAAGCGCAGGCTCATGCCGACACATTCTTGTCCAGGGCGGGCGATCTGGCGTACCGAAAGAGGGTCTTGAATGATCGTCGGCGTCAGCCGGGGGCGGAACAGCGGATGACGATGTCGGCGACCTGGCGGACGGCCGGTGAGGTCTCGCCGGTGCGGGTGGCGATCGCGAGGTCGATCCTGGGGGCGTCGGTGAGCAGGACGTAGGCGACGCCCTCGAGGTCGAGGCTGCGGACGGCCTCGGGGACCAGGGCGACGCCGAGGCCGGCGGCGACGAAGACGACGAGGGTGGCGGTCTCGCCGACCTCCATGATCGAGGTCGGCCGGAAGCCGGCCGCGGCGCAGGCGGCGAGGACGTGTTCGTGCATCGACGAGCGATGGCCGGAGAAGTGCGTGACGAACGGGTCCGGGGCCAGCTCGGCCAGGTCGATGTAGTCGCGGTCGGCGAGGTCGTGCCAGTCGGGCAGGACGGCGATCAGGCGTTCCGAGCGGAGCACCCGGATGTCGGCCTCGGGGCGAGTCAGGCCGTCGGGGCGCAGGACGACCAGGTCATAGGTGCCGTCGAGCAGGCCGTCGAGCAGCGCGGGGCTGAGCAGCTCGCCGTGCAGTTCCAGGCGGACGTCCGGGAGCAGGCGGCGGACCTCGCGGGTGGCCTGCGGCAACAGGTCGTAGGTGGCGGTGCCGATGAAGCCGACCGACACCCGGCCGGCCTGGCCTGCGGCGACCATGGACATGTCGGTGGCGGCCCGCTCGACCGAGCCGAGCACCGCCCGGGCGTGCTCGGCGAAGCGCCGGCCGGCCTCGGTCAGCTCGACCCGGCGGGTGGTGCGGCTGACCAGCTCGACGCCGAACTCCCGCTCCAGCTGCTTGATCTGCTGGGACAGGGCCGGCTGGGCGATGTGCAGGCGCTCGGCGGCCCGGCCGAAGTGCCGCTCCTCGGCGAGGGCGGCGAACGAGCGCAGGTGCCGCAGTTCCATGCACTGAGGCTATCAATCGAGTCTGATTCAGTATTGGCCTTGATCGGTGGGGCGGGCCTAGGTTGAATCCATGACTTCCGCCTACCTCTACGCCGCGGTTCGCACGCCGTTCGGCCGCTTCGGCGGCGCCCTCGCCGAGGTCCGCCCGGATGACCTGGCCGCGACCGCCCTCCAGGGCGTCCTGAGCAGAGCGCCCGGCCTCGATCCCGCGACCATCGGCGACGTGGTGTGGGGTTGTGCCAACCAGGCGGGCGAGGACAACCGCAACGTCGGCCGGATGGCCGTGCTGCTCGCCGGCCTGCCGGTGTCGGTGCCGGCCACCACGGTCAACCGGCTGTGCGGCTCGTCGCTCGACGCGGCGATCATCGGGTCGCGCACGATCGAGTCCGGTGACGCCGACGTGGTCGTGGCCGGCGGCGTGGAGTCGATGACCCGCGCGCCGTGGGTGCTGCCGAAACCGTCGCGGGCGTTCCCGGCCGGCAACGTGACCGCGGTGTCCACCACGCTGGGCTGGCGGCTGGTCAACGAGAACATGCCGACCGAGTGGACGATCTCGCTCGGCGAGTGCAACGAGATGCTCGGCGAGAAGTTCTCGATCTCGCGGGAGCGGCAGGATGCCTTCGCCGCCCGGTCGCACAACCTTGCCGCCGCGGCCTGGGACGAGGGCTTCTACTCCGACCTGGTGGTCCCGGTCGGCGATCTCTCCCGGGACGAGGGCATCCGCCCGGACAGCAGCGTCGAGAAACTGGCGAGACTGAAGCCGTCCTTCCGTCCCACCGGGACGATCACCGCCGGTAACGCCTCCCCGCTCAATGACGGCGCTTCGGCGATCCTGCTGGGCAGCGAGGCGGCCGCCGAGCGGATCGGCAGCGCCCCGATCGCCCGGATCGCCGGGCGCGGGGTGTCCGCGATCGAGCCGCAGATGTTCGGTTACGCGCCGGTCGAGGCCGCCGAGCGGGCCCTGTCCCGGGCCGGGATCACCTGGGACGACGTGACCGCCGTCGAGCTGAACGAGGCGTTCGCCGTGCAGTCACTGGCCTGCGTCGACGCGTGGAACATCGACCCGGAGATGGTCAACGCCAAGGGCGGGGCGATCGCCATCGGCCACCCGCTCGGCGCGTCCGGTGGCCGGATCCTCGGCACCCTGGCCGCCCGGCTCAGGGAGTCCGGCGGCCGCTGGGGCGTCGCGGCGATCTGCATCGGCGTCGGCCAGGCCCTCGCCGTGGTCCTGGAGAATGTGGCATGACCGCAAAGGTCTGTGACAGCACGGCGGAGGCGGTCGCCGGGATCCGGGACGGGTCGACGGTGCTGATCGGCGGGTTCGGCATGGCCGGGATGCCGGTCGAGCTGATCGACGCGCTGATCGAGCAGGGCGCCACCGACCTGACCGTGGTGTCGAACAACGCCGGCAACGGGGACACCGGCCTCGCCGCGCTGCTCGCCAAGGGACGGGTGCGCAAGATGATCTGTTCCTTCCCCCGGCAGGCCGACTCCTGGGTGTTCGACGGGCTCTACCGGGCCGGGAAGATCGAGTTGGAGGTGGTCCCGCAGGGCAACCTGGCCGAGCGGATGCGCGCGGCGGGAGCCGGGATCGGCGCGTTCTACTGCCCGACCGGGGTGGGGACGCCGCTCGCCGAGGGCAAGGAAACCCGGGTGATCGACGGCCGGACCTATGTCCTGGAGTTCCCGATCAAGGGCGACGTCGCGCTGATCGGGGCCCACCGGTCGGACCGGATGGGCAACCTGGTGTATCGCAAGACCGCTCGCAACTTCGGGCCGGTGATGGCGACCGCCGGGTCGCTGGTGATAGCCCAGGTCAATGAGGTGGTCGAGACCGGCACGCTCGACCCGGAAGTGATCGTGACCCCGAGCATCTACGTCGACCGGGTGGTGGCGGCATGAGCGAGCTTGCGAGCGAATCAGTAAGCACAGTGCCCGGCTCATGGCGACGCCGGAGCGCAGCGGAGGTGGCGGCATGAGCCTGAACAAGCATGAGATGGCTGCACTGGTGGCTCGGGACATCGAGCCCGGCTCGTTCGTGAACCTGGGGATCGGGCAGCCCACGCTGGTCGCCGACCACCTGCCGGCCGACGCGGGGATCGTGCTGCACACCGAGAACGGGATGCTCAACATGGGCCCGGCCGCGGTCGGCGACCAGATCGACCCCGACCTGACCAATGCGGGGAAGGTGCCGGTCACCGAGCTGCCCGGGTCGGCGTATTTCCACCATGCCGACTCGTTCGCGATGATGCGCGGCGGGCATCTGGACGTCTGTGTGCTCGGCGCGTTCCAGGTGTCGGCGGCCGGCGATCTGGCGAACTGGCACACCGGCGAGCCGGATGCGATCCCGGCGGTCGGCGGGGCGATGGATCTCGCGGTCGGGGCGAAAAGCGTCTACGTGATGATGACGCTGTTCACCAAGGACGGGACGCCGAAACTGGTGCCGGAGTGCACGTATCCGTTGACCGGCCTGCGGTGCATCAGCCGGGTCTACACCGACCTGGCGACCTTCGTGATCACCGAGGACGGTGTGGCGGTGCGGGAGACGTTCGGGATCTCGTTCGACGAGCTCAGTTCCCGGTTGGAGGTGCCGTTGCGGCAAGCCCAGCCGGCATGATCCGGCGCCGGCTCACGCATCGCCGAACGTGGGAGCGCCCGCCTCCGGGGGGGGCGGGCGCTCGGGGATGGAAGGTCAGGCGGGGAAGGGGGACGGTGGGTGGTTGGCGACGGCGGTGCGTAGGGATTGTTCGGCGGCGGGTGGGGCGTTCAGGGCGTCCAGGGCCAGGAGGGCCGCGCCGGCTACCGGTGGGGTGGACAAGACGGTTGTCTCGACCAGTGGGGCCTGGGCTTTGGCGCCTTCGACCACCTGGTTGTGCAGGATCGGGTGCCGGGCCTGGAGGACGCCACCGCCCAGGACCAGGGCGTGGGGTTTGTCGAGGAGGTTCAGGCGGGTGGCGGCTACCCGATGCTGGGCCAGGATCTCCCCCGCCTGGCGGGTGATCAGGGCGGAGGCCACCTCGTCGCCCGCTGCCGCTGTCTCGAACAGGAGCGAGGACAGCTCCGGGATCCGGGTCATCGGGAGTTCGCCCAGGTGCAGGGCGATGCTCACGGCCTCGACCGTGGGCAGGCCGAAGTGTGCGGCGACCGCGGCGGACAGCGCGGTCGGGCGGCCTCGGCCGTCCTCGCCACGGGCAGCTTCCCGCAGCGTGTGGTCCGCCAGATCGTGGCCGCCGCCCCAGTCGCCGGAGATCGGACCGAGCGCGACGAAGCGGGCGGTCCGGCCGTCCGCGGCGCGGCCGACGCAGTTGGTGCCGGCGCCGCAGACCACGGTCACCGAGTCCGGCATCGACGTGCCGGCTCGCAGCAGCGCGAAGCAGTCGTTGTCGACCTGGGTGTGCCGGGCCCAGCCCTGCGCCGCGATCGCCTCCTGGAGCTGGGTCACCTCGATCGGCAGGTCAGCGCCGGCCAGGTAGACCGCGATCGCGTCGATCGGCGTGTTCGGCAGGAGTCCGGCCTGGGCGTGCGCGGCCGCGATCAGCTTGCCGAGCACCTCGATCGTGCCGGCGAGCCCGATGTTGTGCGGTGAGGAGGTGCCCCCGCGGACAACGGCGAGCACGCGGCCGGACGTGTCGCCGAGCAGCACGTCCGTCTTCGAGTTGCCGCCGTCGACCGCCAGGAAAAGCGAACTGCCGCCGGCAGCCGCGGGAGACGACGAGTTGCCGCCGGCAGCCGCCGGGGACAGCGCGTTTCCGCTGGTTGGCGCCGGAGACAGCGAGCCACCGCCGGCCGGGGACAGCGCGTTGCCGCCGGTTGGCGCCGGAGACAGCGAGCCACCGCCGGCCGGGGACAGCGCGTTGCCGTCGCCGGCCGTTGGGGCTGGGCCGTTCATCGGGCCCACGCGAGGTGCGAGCGACCGGAGGCGATCAGTTTGTCGGTGAGGGCGTCGGCCCGGTCGTGCTGGCCGATCAGCGGGTGCGCCAGCAAGGCACGGTAGACGCGATCACGACCACCTCGGAGGGCGGCGTCCAGGGCGAGTTCTTCGTACCCGTACACATGGGAGATGAGACCGGCCAGGTCCGGCGGGACTGCGGTGACCGGCAGCGGGTCCGGGCCCTTGAGGCCCGCCCGGGCCGAGACCTCGATGACCGCCTCGGCCGGCAGGAACGGCAGCGTCCCGTTGTTCCGGACGTTCACCGAGTGCACCGACGTGTCGTCCAGCCCGAACAGCGACGCGAGCAGCCCGACCGCCGCCTCCGAGTAGTACGCCCCGCCCCGCTCCCCGAGCAGCGCCGGCTTCGCCGTCAGCGTCTCGTCCCGATACATGTCGAGAAGGATCGCTTCGATCTCGGCGACCCGCTGGCCGCGGGTCTGCTGCCCGAGGCTTTCCTGTACGTGCTTGTCGTGCTTGTAGAAGTAGGACAGGTAGTAGGACGGCACCGCCCCGAGCATCGCGATGATCGACTCCGGGATGTCCACCTCACCGGAGATGTCCGGCAGATGATCGCTCAGCAGCTCCGGCAGCCGATCGACGCCGTCGACAAAGGCGGCCCGCTCCCACGTCAGATGGTTCAGGCCGACATGGTCGAGCACCACCGTCGCCGGATCGACGCCAAGGTAGCCCGCGAACCGGCGCTGGAACCCGATCGCCACGTTGCACAGCCCCACCGCCCGGTGCCCGGCGTCGAGCAGGGCCCGCGTGACGATCCCGACCGGATTGGTGAAGTCGACGATCCACGCCCCGGGCTTGGCCCGCTCCCGGATCCGCTCCGCGACATCCAGGATCACCGGAACCGTCCGCAACGCCTTGGCCAGCCCCCCGGCCCCGGTGGTCTCCTGACCCACACATCCACATTCCAGCGGAAACGTCTCGTCACTGATCCGAGCCCGCTGCCCACCGACCCGCAGCTGAATGACCGCCGCGTCCGCGTCGGTGACCCCGGCGTCCAGGTCCGTCGTCCACGTGACCTTTCCCGGGTGGCCGTAAGCGGCGAAGATCCGCGCCGCGAACGCGCCGACGATCTCGAGCCGGTCCGCCGCCGGGTCGATCAGAACGAGTTCGGAGACCGTCTTCCCGAGCCGGGCGAACCCGTCGACCAGCTCGGGCGTGTAGGTCGATCCGCCCCCGATTACCGCGATTTTCACCCTTTGAATCCTGTCAGCGTGATGCCCTGCACGAACGCGCGCTGGGCGAAGAAGAAGATGATGATCAGTGGCGCCATGGCCAGCACGGTGGCCGCGGTGACCAGGTTCCAGTCGACGTGGTGGACGGTGCGGAACGACGCCAGGCCCAGCGACAGCGTCCACGAGTTCTCGTTCTCGCTGGTGTAGAGCAGCGGGCCGTAATAGTCGTTCCAGCAGTAGAAGAATTGGAAGAGGCCGGCGGCGGCGATGCCGGGGCGGGCCATCGGCAGCACGACGCGCAGCAGGGTGCGCCACTCGCCGCAGCCGTCGACCCGGGCCGCGTCCAGCAGTTCGCCCGGGATGGTGAGCAGGAACTGGCGCAGCAGGAAGATGCAGAAGGCGTCGCCGAACAGGGCCGGGATGATCAGCGGGGCGAGCGAGCCGGTCAGGCCGTAGCGCGCCCACATCAGGTAGAGCGGGACGGTGACGACCTGCGGCGGGAGCATCATCACGCAGATCACCACGAGGAACAGCGCGTTGCGGCCGCGGAACTTGAGCTTGGCCAGGGCGTAAGCGGCCGGGACGCTGGACGCGAGGGTGAGGATCGTGGCGGTGCCCGCGTAGATCACGGTGTTCAGCAGGTAGTGCGGCAGCGGGGTGGCCTGGAAGACCTTGAGGTAGTTCTCCGGGTGCCAGGTGTTCGGCCAGTAGTCGCTGGTCAGCGCCTGGTCGCTGGTCATCAGGGAGAGCAGCACCAGGTAGGCGACCGGGGTGATGAACATGATCGCCAGAGCGATGGCGATGCTGTGCCGGGCGATCCAGGCGAGCCGGATCCGCCGGCGCTCCAAGGTGGCGGTGACCGGCCGGTCGAGTGCGAGGGTCACGATTCCTCCCCGGAGAACGCCTTGGCGCGGCGCAGCAGGATGACGGTGACCGCGAGCGCGACCACGAACAGGGCGATGGCCAGGGCGTTCGCGTACCCGAGCGCGCTGTACCGGAACCCGACGGTGTACAGCCACAACGGGAAGGTGAAGGTGGAGCCCTCCGGATATCCGAAGGACTGCGAGATCCCGGCGCCCACGGTCGCCTGACCGCTGGCGATCGAGCCCGCCACCGCCGCCTGGTCGAAGTACTGCAACGTGTAGATCACGCCGGTGACCGTGGCGAACAGGATGACCGGCTGGATCGACGGCAGCGTGATCGACCGGAACTTGTGCCAGGCGTTCGCGCCGTCGAGCGACGCGGCCTCGTACAGGCTCTCCGGGACGCCGAGCACCGCCGCCAGGAAGATGATCATCAGGTCGCCGACGGCCCACAGGCCGAGCAGGACCAGCGACGGCTTGGCCCAGGCCGGCGAATTGAACCAGAGGGGGCCGTCAATGCCCAGCATTTCCAGGACATGGTTGACCGGGCCGGTGCCCGGCTTGAGCAGATAGACGAACGCGATGGTGGCGGCCACCGGCGGAACGAGGGCGGGCAGGTAGTAGATCGTACGGAAAACGCCTGCTCCTCTTTTGAATTGCACGAGGAGCATGGAGAGCCCGATCGCGCCGAGGATGCGCACCGGGACGAAGACGACCACCATCCACAGCGTGTTGCGCACGGCCTGGAGCAGGAACGGGTCGTCGGCCATCCGGCGGTAGTTGTCCAGGCCGACCCATTGCGGCACGGACAGCAGGTCGAATTTGGTGAACGAGAAATAGATCGCGGAGAGCAGCGGGTAAACGAAGAACACGCCGATGCCGAGCAGCGCGGGGGCCAGGAAGGAGAAGGTGACCAGGCCCCGCCGGAGGCGGACCGCGTCCACGGGTCAGCCGCCCAGCGTCATGACGTTGTTGATCTGCTGGTCCGCCTTGGCCAGACCCTGATCGAGGTCGGACACCTTGCCGGACTGGTAGCTGATCAGGAACTGCTGGAACGTCTCCTGGTAGGCCGGTCCGGAGGCGGACGGCGGTGAGGTCAGCGAGTTCGGGTTGTTGAAGATGTCGATGAACGCCTTGAAGTTCGCGTCGGCGTTCAGCGACGGGTCGGCGATCGCCTTGGTCGTGGTCGGCACGTTCTTCAGCAGGCCGGCGAGCTTGGTGACCGCGGCGTCATCGGTGGTCAGGTACTTGATCAGCTCCCAGGCGGCCTCGGGGTTCTTGGCGTTCTTGGAGATGCCCACGATGTTGCCGGTGACGTATCCGCCGCCGTACCGGGCGGGGTCGACGGTCGGCAGCGGCGCCACGCCGTACCTCAGATTCGGACTTTGATCCTTGAGGAACGCGAGGCGGTACTCGGCGTCGATGTTGATCGCGACCTGGCCCTTCTGGAAGGCGTTGTCGGCGCTGAACTCGTCGCCCAGACTGGCCTTGAACTTGGTCAGGTTGTCGTATCCGTACCAGTCGACCAGCTCTTTCTGCCAGGCGAGCAGCGTTTTCCAGTTCGGGTCGGTGCCGACCGCGCTCTTGCCGTCCTCGGTCAGCCACTTGGCGCCGGTGGTCGGCGCGAGGTGCGCGGCCGCGTTCTCGTAGAAATCGAACAGCGGCAGGAACCCGACGGTCTTGAGCGACCCGTCCGCATTCTTCACGGTCAATTTCTTGGCGTACGCGGTGAGCTCGTCCAGCGTCTTCGGCGGCCCCGCCAGCCCCGCCTTGGCGAACAGGTCCTTGTTGTAGAACATCCCGTACGCGTCGGCGAGGAACGGCATGGCACACCGCTTCCCGTCGAATTCGGTGTACGACCGGGTGGTCGCGTTGAGCTGCCCCAGGTCCACCTTGTCCCGGTCGATGTACGGCTTCAGGTCGACCCAGGCCCCGGACGAGCAGAACTTGCCGACGATGTCGGTCGAGTAGGAGAGCCCGATGTCCGGCCCGTTCCCGGCGCCGATCGCCTGGGTGACCTTGGAGTCGTCCTGCCCGGGCTTGACCGTGACCTTGATGTTCGGGTGGCTGTTCTGGAAGTCGGTGATCACCTGCTGGATGGCCTCGGCCTCCCGCTCGGTGAAGAAGTGCCACAGCTCGACGGTCCCGGAGACCTGCGTCCCGGGGTCGGCGATCTTGTTCTCCTTCGGCGCCGGGGTGCACGCCGCGGTCAGCAGGACGGCGGACGTCAGGGCAAGAAGGGTCCTTTTATTCATTTTGTGCCTCACATCTATGTGCGGGGGGTCAGCTTTCGCGGATGGCGTTGATCAGGGCGTCACGGACCGCGGCGAGCCCGGCGTCGAGGGCGCCGAGCAGGACCGCGTCGTCGTCGAGGGCGGTGGCCGCGACCGGGCATTCCAGCGGCGCGGCCTGCCGGAACGCGTCGTTCACGGCGGTGAGCAGGGGGTCGCCGCCGGCCTGGGCGGTCGGGCCGGCGAGCACCACGAGGGACGGGTCGAGGACCGCGACCACGGCCGCCATGCCGACCGCGACGCGCTCGGCGAAGGCACCGATGAATTCGGGGGACTCGCCTGCCGCCGCGGCCACGACCGCGGCCGGGGTGTCGCCGGCGATCCCGTGGTCGCGGCCCAGCTCCATGATCGCGCCGCCGCCGAACATGTCCTGGAGGTCGATCTTGCGGTCCGGCGAGTACAGCGGCAGGTAGCCGATCTCACCGGCGGCGCCGCGGGTGCCGCGCAGCAGCGTGCCGTTGATGTCGATGGCCAGACCGAGGCCGTCCTGTCCGAGCCAGAGCAGCGCGAAGTTCTCGGCGTCGCGGGCCGCGCCGCGCCGGCGCTCGGCGACCGCGGCCAGGTTGACGTCGTTGTCGACGCTGACGTCGGTGCCGAGCGCGGCGGCGATCTCCGGCACCAGGCCGGGGCGGGCGAAGCCGGGCACGTCGACGAGCCGGATCGTCTCGGTCTTCGGGTCGTAGGCGCCGGGGACGCTCAGGTGCACGTGCCGGATCAGTCCGGCCGGGACGCCGGCCTCGTCGCGGAGCCGGGTGACCACGCCGGTCAGGGCAGCGACCGGCTCGGTGGCCAGGAAGTCGACGCGCGACTCGAAGCGGGCCCGGACCGCACCGGTCAGGTCGCAGAGGGCGGCGGCGATCGACGGGGTGCCGCTGGTGCCGACGTCGCGGACCGAGACGGCGACGGCGTAGGCCGCGTCCGGGTTCGCCGCGTAGATCTCCGCGTTCGGCCCCGGCTTGCCGCTGCTGTGCCCGACGACGTTCACCAGGCCGGCCTCGGTGAGCCGGCGCAGCACCTCGGAGATGGTCGGCATTGACAGCTCGGTGAGTTTGCGCAGGTCGGAGCGGGTGAGCATGCCCGGGTCGAGCAGGTGTCCGAGCGCAGCGCTCTCGTTCATGGCACGCAGCAGCTTGGACGAGCCGGCCAGACGAGGCATCGGGCGCTCCCTTGATTGATAGGCAAACTGACTAACAGTTCGCTCATCCTGGCCCCGGCGGTCACCCCTGTCAAGGGTGCGATCTCGCCGATCGAGCCCTATTGATAAATCAACTTAACAGTCGTAGCGTCGCTCCCCATCCCGTCCACCCCCCTCGATGGAGAGCGCCATGAAACCCGTCAGAAAAGTCACCTATGCCACGATCGGCCTGCTCATCCCCGGTGCAGCCGTCGTCATCGGGCTGCTGCCGGCCAGCGCCGGGCAGACGCCCGCCGCGACGACGGCCGTCGTCGCCGCCGCTGCGAAGAATCTGGATGATCCGGTGAAGAAAGACGTCGCCATGCAGATCGTCTCGGCCGCCGAGAACTCGTCGCTGAACTGGCGGGCGCAGTTCGCCTACATCGAGGACATCGATGACGGGCGCGGTTACACGGCCGGCATCATCGGATTCTGTTCCGGGACCGGGGACATGCTCGAACTGATCGAGGCGTACACCGCCACGAAACCGTCGAACGTGCTCGCCAAATACCTCCCGGCGCTGCGCCGGGTGAACGGCACGGATTCGCATTCCGGGCTCGACCCGAACTTCACCCGGGACTGGCGGAGGGCAGCCGCCGACCCCGTGTTCCAGGCTGCTCAGGAGGCTGAGCGGGACCGGGTGTACTTCAACCCGTCGGTCCGGGACGGCAAATCCGACGGGGTGCGGGCACTCGGCCAGTTCGCGTACTACGACGCCGCGGTGATGCACGGTTACGACGGTATGCGAGCCATTCGCAGTCGCGCCCTCAGAAAGGCCAAGACGCCGGCTCAGGGTGGCGACGAGCGCACCTGGCTGAACACTTTCCTGAACGAGCGCGTGAAAGAGATGAAGAAGGAGGAGGCACACTCGGACACCTCACGGGTCGACACCGCCCAGCGGGTATTCCTGAACAACGGCAACTTCGACCTGAACACACCGCTGGACTTCAAGGTCTACGGCGACCCGTTCCACATCAGCTGACCCGCCGGGCGTGTGTGAGGTCGGCCTGCCGGATCGCGCTCAGCGGCGTGTCGACGCAGGCCCAGTCCGGCTCCGAGACGTGGACGGCCCGGGGTAGGTCCAGGGCGAGCGCCACGTGGTAGATCACGCCGGTGTCCGGCCTGGTGAACAGCAACAGGTCACCGGGCCGGGCGTCGGCCACCGGCAGCCCGGCGCCGAGCCGGTCCATGTCCCGGGCGTCCCGCGGGATCCGCAGGCCGTACCGGCGGAACACCGCGTGCACCAGCCCCGAGCAGTCGTAACACCGGCCGTGCAGGCCCGCGGCCAGGTACATCACGCCGAGGAACTGTTCCGCGTCACCGAGCAGCCGCGCCGGGGAAGGCGGCCGGTCACCGAAGCGGTGCGGCGCGATGTCCGCTGCCGGCACCCATCCGGTACGCCCGTCCGGCAGCCGCACCGTGGCCCGTCCGCCGGTGATGCCGAACGTGGGCAGGATCGTCGCGTAACCGACCTCGTCCACCAGCACCTCGTCCCCCGACCGGATCACCGTGGCCGGGACGGTGACCACCACCCGGGGCAGCACGTCCGGGACCAGCGGCGCCAGGTGAGCCGTGCGGACGTAGCCGGGATAACCGCCCGGCTCGTCCCGGTACGGCTGCCACGGCGCCCGCACCCGGCACCACTCCCCCAGCTCCTCCTCCACGACAACCGGCTCACCGAGCAGCAACTGGCTGTCCAGCCGTCCCCACAGGGTGCGCCGCTCCGCCGGCCCCTGCGCCGTGAGCCACTCCCCCAGCCGCGGCTCGTCGAGGAGCAGCGGCGCGTCACGGGCCACCGGCGACGCCGGGCTGCGCCACAGTCCGGTCACCGCCACCGCGACGACGTTCACAGCAGGACGTGCCCGTCGGCGTAGTCCAGCACCGGATCGGCCAGCCACCAGGCCGCGTCCAGGTCGGAGACCACCGTGGTCGGATACGCCGCCACCAGGGAGGCCGCCGCGGTGACGCCGACCGGTCCCTCCATCATCGAGCCGACCATCGTCCCCATCCCCTGCGCCTCGGCCAGTCCGAGCAGCGTGCGAGCCGGTTCCAGGCCGCCGCACTTGGCCAGCTTCACGTTCACCAGGTCGGCGGCCCGCCGCCGGATCACCTCGACCAGGTCACGGACGCCGAAGACGCTCTCGTCGGCCATCACCGGGATGCCGGACCGCTCGCTCACCCAGGCCAGCCCGTCGAGGTCGGCGGCGGCCACCGGCTGCTCGACGAACTCCACGTCCAGGCCGGCCGCCGCGATCCGGTCGAGCATCCGTACCGCGGCGCGCGGCGTCCACGCCTGATTGGCGTCCAGCCGGATCCGGGCGTCCGGACCGGCCGCCGCCCGGACGGCGGCGATCCGGTCGAGGTCACCGGCCGCGTCCGCACCCACCTTGACCTTGAGCACGGTGAACCCTTTCGGCACCGCCGCCGAGTCCGCCGCGACCGTGACGTCGGTCGGCACCCGCCGCGGCGTCCCGCCGAGCAGCACCGCCAGCGGCACCCCGAGCCGCCGGGCGGCCAGGTCGTGCAGCGCCACGTCGACCGCCGCCTTCGCCCCGTGGTTGCCGGTCGCGGCCCGCCGCACCCGCCGCAGCAGCGTCACGTACTCCGCCGGGTCCCGTCCGAGCAGGACCGGCGCGAGCCGTTCCCGCACGCAGGCGGCGATCCCGGGCAGCGACTCGCCGGTCACCGGCCACACCTCGGGAGCCTCCCCGGTCCCGGTCACGCCGTCCGAGTCGGTGATCGTGACCAGCACCGACGCGGTCGACGTGGTGCGTCGCAGCGCGGTGACGAACGGCGTGTGCAGCGGCAGCCGCTGCTCGGTCAGGCCGACCCGGGCGATCGTGGTCACCGCGGCCGTCCCCGGTCCCGCCAGGCCGCCGCCGACACCTGCGTGATCAGCTCCCCGGCGGCGGTGTCGTCCGGCATCCCGGTGGTGCAGACCGCGATCACGTACGGCGGCGCGTCGAGCGGGTAGACGATGCCGGCCGCGTGCCGCACCCGCGAGTCCCAGCCGTCCTTGTGCGCGATCCGGATCCCCGGCGGGACCCCGGCCGCCAGGTGCTCGCCATACTCCTGACCGGCCAGGATGTCGACCAGCACCGGGTCGGCGGCGATCATGCTGAACAGCCGGGCCAGGTCGGCGGCGGTCACCAGGTTGTGCATCCCGGCCGCCCGGGCCTCGGTGTCGTCGATGCCCCGGGTCACCCAGGACCCGGTGGCGCCGGCCAGCGCCCACACCTCGGCGACCGGCAGCATCCCGACCTGTTCGAGGACCAGGTTGGTGGCGAGGTTGCTGGACCGCACGATCATCCGCCGGGCCAGCCAGCGCAGCGTGGCCGTGTCACCCAGCCGGGCCCACACCTGCGGGTCGCTGTCCTCGTCGAAGTCGACACCGAAGCGGCGGCCGTCACCCACCGCCGAGGCGAAGTCGTTGTGCACCTTGACGGGAGCGTCCAGGTCGAGATCGGAGCGGTAGAGGGCGGTGAGCACCGCGACCTTCATGGTGCTGGCGGCGTGGTGCGGCTGGTCCGCGTCGTCCTGGACGGTCGGCGGACCGCCGACCGGACCGTACCAAAGGGACATGGTCGGCAGCGTAGTCCCGCGTGGCGGCTATTGAAAATACTCTCTACATCCGACACTCTAGTCGGAAAATTCCTTCGTCACTTCGCGGGAGCCCGGGTGAACCACGCATCGTTCCTGCGCGTCCGTGACCTGACCGTCCGCTTCAGCACCGAGGGCGGGCCGGTGCGGGCGGTCAACGGCATCTCGTTCGAGGTGGATCGGGGCCGCACCCTCGGGATCGTCGGCGAGTCCGGCTCCGGCAAGAGCGTGACCAGCCTGTCCGTGCTCGGGCTGCACAACCCGGCACGCACCACGATCACCGGGGAGATCTGGGTCGGCGACCGGCAGGTGGTCGGCCTCGACGACAAGCGGCTGCGGGAGCTCCGGGGCCGCGAGATGGCGATGATCTTCCAGGACCCGCTGTCGGCGCTGCATCCGGCGTACACGGTGGGCCGGCAGATCGTCGAGGCGTACCGGGCGCACCAGCCGTCGGCGAGCCGGGCCGAGGCGCGCCGGCGGGCCGTGGAGATGCTCGGCCGGGTCGGGATCCCGCGGCCGGCGGAGCGGTTCGGCGCGTACCCGCACGAGTTCTCCGGCGGCATGCGGCAGCGCGTGATGATCGCGATGGCCCTGGTCAACGACCCGAGCCTGCTGATCGCCGACGAGCCGACCACCGCGCTCGACGTCACGGTGCAGGCGCAGATCCTGGACCTGCTCGCCGGCCTGCAGGACGAGTTCGACTCGGCGATCATCCTGATCACCCACGACCTCGGGGTGGTCGGCCGGATCGCCGACGACGTGCTGGTCATGTACGGCGGCCGGATCGTCGAGCGCGGCTCGGTCGAGCAGGTGCTGCGCCGGCCGCAACATCCGTACACCTGGGGGCTGCTGGCCAGCATGCCGACGCTGCGCGGCGACCCGGAGACGGAGCTGGTGCCGATCCCGGGCACCCCGCCCAGCCTCACCCACCTGCCGGACGGCTGCGCCTTCCACCCGCGCTGCCGCTACACCGGCGAGCGCAGCCGCACCGAGGTCCCGGAGCTCCTGCCCACGTCCGAAACAGGTCACCTGGTCGCCTGCCACCTGCCGGAGGCCGTCCGGAGGTCGGCACATGTCTGAGCCGCTGCTGAGGGTCACCGGGCTGACCAAGGACTTCGCCGGCCGCCGGGCGGTCGACCGGATCGACCTGGAGATCCGTCCCGGCGAGGCGGTCGGCCTGGTCGGCGAGTCCGGCTGCGGCAAGACCACCACCGGCCGGATGCTGGCCCGGCTCCTCGAACCCACCGCCGGACAGATCGTCTTCGCCGGGCAGGACATCACTCACCTGCGCGGACGCGCGCTGCGCCCGGTCCGCCGGCAACTACAGATCATCTTCCAGGATCCGTACGCCTCGCTGAACCCGCGGCACACCGTCGGCGCGATCGTCGCCATGCCGCTCCAGGTCAACCGGATCCGGCCACCGGGCGGCGTCAAGCGCCGGGTGCAGGAGCTGCTGGAGCAGGTGGGGCTGAACCCGGAGCACTACAACCGGTACCCGCACGAGTTCTCCGGCGGGCAGCGGCAGCGGATCGGCATCGCCCGCGCTCTCGCGCTGCGGCCGAAACTGATCGTCGCCGACGAGCCGGTCTCGGCGCTCGACGTGTCGGTGCAGGCGCAGATCATCACGCTGCTGCGCGGCCTGCAACGCGACATGGGCCTCACCTTCCTGTTCATCGCCCACGACCTCGCCGTCGTCCGGCACTTCTGCCGCCGGGTCGCCGTCATGTACCAGGGCCGGATCGTCGAGACCGGCGATCGCGCCGACCTGTACGAGCGCCCGCGGCACGCGTACACGAAATTGCTCCTCTCGGCCGTGCCGGATGTGGCCGGGCCGCTGGGCCGGCAGCGGACCCGGCAGAAAGGCGGGCACGATGTCGTCGGCGCCGGATGAGACGCTGCCGGCGGCCACGTTCGAGAGCCGGTCGCCGGGACAACTCGCCTGGTCACGGCTGCGCCGTGACCGCGTCGCGACGGCGAGCGGCATCGCCTTGCTGTTCTTCGTGGTCGTCGCGGTCGCTGCTCCGTTGATGGAGTTCTGGTACGGCGTGAGCCCCCAAGAGCAGTTCCAGGGCGCCCTGAATCGCCACGGTCTCCCCCTCGGCTACTTCGGCGGCATCACCGGCGAGCACTGGTTCGGGCTGGAACCCAAACTCGGCCGCGACCTGTTCATCCGGATGGCCTACGGCATCCGCACGTCGCTGGCGATCGCCTTCACCGCCGCCCTGGCCGCCACCGTGATCGGCACGGTCGCCGGGATCGTCGCCGGGTTCGCCGGCGGCTGGGTCGACACGGTGATCGGCTGGCTGATCGACTTCGCGCTCGCGCTGCCGTTCCTGATCTTCGCGCTGGCCGTGGTGCCGACCGTGACGCTGCGCTTCTACGGACCGCGCGACGAGGTGCCGTCCTGGTTCCGGGTGGCTGTGCTGATCGCGGTGCTGGTCGCGTTCAACTGGACGCAGACCGCCCGGCTGGTCCGCGGCCAGGTGCTGTCGCTGCGCGAGCGCGAGTTCGTCGAGGCGGCCCGCGCGGCCAACGCCGGGTTCGCGCACATGCTGTTCCGGCAGCTGCTGCCGAACCTGTGGGCGCCGATCCTGGTGGCGTTCTCGCTGGCGGTGCCGGCCTTCGTGACCGGCGAGGCGGCGCTGTCGTTCCTCGGCGTCGGCGTGGTCGAGCCGACCCCGAGCTTCGGGCGGACGATCTTCGAGAGCCTGCCGTACCTGGAGACCGACCCGGCGTACGTGCTGATCCCCGGCCTGGCGATCTTCGCGCTGGTGCTGGCCTTCAACCTGTTCGGTGACGCGCTGCGCGACGCCCTCGACCCCCGATCGTCGAAGTAGGAGGCGGACGCCGTGCTGCGGTACCTGACCAAGCGGGTCTCCTCGGCGATCCTGGTGCTGATCGCCGTCAGCATCGTCGCGTTCCTGCTGTTCTTCGCGCTGCCCGCCGACCCGGCCCGCGGCCTGTGCCCGAAATATTGCAGCGCCGAGCGGATCGAGGCGGTCCGCACCGAGTGGGGCCTCAACGAGCCGAAGACCGAGCAGTACCTCGACTACATGGTGGGCGTCTTCGCCGGCCGGGACCTGGGCGCCGCGCAGGGCGGGCACTGCGACGCGCCGTGCCTGGGCTACTCCTACGTCAACAACGAGCCGGTGCTGGACACGCTGACCCGGGTGCTGCCGGTGACGCTGAGCATCGTCATCCCGGCGGCGATCCTCTGGCTGACCCTCGGCATCGGGCTGGGCATGGTGTCGTCGCTGCGCCGGGGCAGCTGGCTGGACCGGGCGTCGATCGGGTTGTCGCTGGTCGGCGCGTCGCTCCAGCTCTACTTCGTGGGCGCGGTGCTGCTGCTGGTGCTGGTCTACACGCTGGCGATCCTGCCGGTGCCGCACTACACGCCGATTCTGCAGAACCCGGTCGACTGGGCGTCCGGGCTGGTCCTGGCGTGGGTGGCGCTGGCCTTCCTGTTCTCGGCGATCTACGCCCGGCTGTCCCGGGCACAGATGCTGGAGACCCTCTCCGAGGACTTCGTCCGCACCGCGCGGGCCAAGGGGCTGCCCAGGTCCCAGGTGTACGGCCGGCACGCGCTGCGCGCCGCGCTCGCGCCGCTGGTCACCATCGCCGGGCTGGACGTCGGGCTGGCGCTGGGCGGGACCGTCATCACCGAGACGACCTTCGGGTTGCAGGGGCTCGGGCGTACCGCGGTGGCCGCGGTCCGCAACGGCGACCTGCCGACCGTGATGGCCACCGTGCTGGTCGCCGCGGTCTTCGTGGTCGTCGCCAACCTCGTCGTCGACCTGCTCTACGCCGTCATCGATCCGCGCGTCCGGTTGCGCTGAGATTCCCTTGGAGTGCTCATGTTGATTCGCAGAGTCGCGGCGCTCGCCGCGGTAACCCTGGTCCTCGGCGGGTGCGGCAAGACCACCGAGGACGACGGCGGCAACGATCTCGGGACCCGGGAGCAGAGCAGCGTCATCGCCGCCGACCCGGCCGCCTCCCGCGGGCCGGCGCCGGACGTCGCGGGCGCGCAGAAGGGCGGCACCGTCACCATTCTCCGGAACAACAAGATCTCGCATCTGGACCCCCAGCGCGCCTACTCGTTCATCGGGCTGCTCAGCTCGGCGAGCCTGTACGCGCGCTCGCTGACCTATTGGAAGGACGACGGCAGCGGCAAGCTGACCCTGGTCGGCGACCTCGCCGAAACGCCCGGCACCGACGTGCACTCCGACTGCAAGACCTGGGAGTTCACGCTCAAGGACGGGCTCAAGTTCGAGGACGGCAGCCCGATCACGTCCAAGGAGGTCGGGTACGGCATCTCCCGCTCCTTCGACCCGGCGATGGGCGGCCCGACCTACATCCAGGAGTGGCTGGCCAACGACAAGGAGTACTACAAGAAGTGGGACTTCACCAAGAACAAGGGACAGTTGCCGCCCGGCCTGACCACCCCTGACCCGAAGACGGTGCGGTTCACCTTCGAGAAACCGCACTGCGAGCTGCCGTACGCGGCGTCGCTGCCCTACACCGCGCCGGTGCCGCAGGCCAAGGACACCGGGCCCGAGTTCGACAACAAGCCGTTCTCGTCCGGCCCCTACAAGCTGGTGCGGAACACCATCGGCGTCGAGATCGTCTTCGAGCGCAACGAGAACTGGGATCCGGCCACCGATCCGATCCGGCACCAGTACCCGGACAGGTACGTCTACCACTTCGGCGCCGAACCGGATGCCAGCGCGCAGCGGGTGGTCGCCGACTCCGGAGCCGACCGGTCGGCGCTGGCCTGGGACGGTGTCCCGTCGTCACTGGCCCAGAAATTCGCCACCGACGCGAGCCTTCAGGAGCGCACGGTCGCCGCGCCGACGCCGATGGAGTGGCGCCTGGCGATCAACACCAGGCGGGTCACCGACGTCGACACCCGCCGCGCCCTCAACTACGCCATCGACCGGGACGGCCTGATCAAGGCGTTCGGCGGCTCCGACCTGGCCCAGCCGGTCACCACGCTGATGCCGCCGGGCACCATCGGCTTCCAGAACTACGACCTCTATCCGGCCGGGCCGACCGGCAACCCGGACGAGGCGAAGAAGCTGCTGGCCGGCAAGTCGCCGAACCTGGTGATGGCGGTCGGCGACGGCGCGCAGGAGCAGGCCCTCGCCCCGCAGATCAAGAACAACCTGGAGCGGGCCGGTTTCACGGTGACGGTCAAGACGGTGCCCGGCGACGAGAAGGACGACCTCACCGCCAAGCCCGGCAACGAGTACGACCTCTACTTCCGCCAGTGGGCTGCGGACTGGCCGAGCGGCGCGTCGATCCTCCCGCCGCTGTACGACGGCACCACCATCACGGCCGAGGGCAGCAACAACGTGTCGTTCCTCAACGACCCCGCGGTCAACGCCGAACTCACCCGCGTCGCCGACCTGCCCGCCGCCCAGCAGCCCGCCGCCTGGGCCGAGCTGGACAGGCAGATCATGAAGGACCACGCCCCGGCCGTCCCGCTCCTGGTCGAGGTCGCCCGCATCCCCACCGGCTCCCACCTCGCCGGCGTCTTCATCTCCAGCATCTTCGGCGTCCCCTCCCTGGTGAACGCCAACGTCAAACCCTGATCACAACCGTTTTCCGGTACGGCCGGCTCTACCCCCGAGTCAGCGGCGCAGTGCGTCGGCGGGCTCGATGCGGGACGCACGCCACGCGGGGTAGAGGCCGGCTAGCAGGCCGGTGGCGGCCCCGGCCAGCGGGGCGGGCAGGACCGTGGCCGAGTGCAGGATCGGCGTCCAGTCCCGCCACACCGCGACCGTCACCACGGCGGCGACGCCGAGGCTGGTGCCGATCAGGCCGCCGACCAGGCCGAGGGTGCCGGACTCGGCGAGGAAGTGGACGGCCACGTGCCGGCGGCGGGCACCGAGCGAGCGGCGCAGGCCGATCTCCCCGACCCGTTCCAGGACCGCGACCAGGGTAGTGTTCGCGATCCCGACCGCGCCGATCACCAGGCAGACCGCGGCCAGGGCCAGGAACAGCGTGCCCAGGTCGGTGTTCACCCCCTCGCGCAACTGCCGCGGGTTGGGTGGGGTGACCACCTTGAACCGGGACGGGTCCTGAGGCCGCAGCGCCAGCGGCGCCTCCGCCCCGACCTGCTGGGCCGCGCCGACCTCGGTGTCGATCATCGCCTGGACGGACCTGCTGCCACCGGCCGGCGGGTCGCCCCAGACCGCCCGGGCCGTGCCGGCCGGCAGCACCACGCTCAGCAGGGTGTCGGCCTTGCGGTCCACGTCGTCGATGATCCCGATGACGGCGAACGGCGCCCCGCCGATGAAGACCGCTGGCTGGTCGTCCACCCAGGTGATGCCGAGCCGGCCGGCGGCGCCGGAGCCGAGCACCACGACCCGTTCGTCGTTGCCGTCGTGCCAGGTGTCGAAGAGCCGGCCGGCGGCCAGGTGAGCGTGGATCGCCCGCAGGTATCCGGGCGAGGCGCCCAGCACCCGGAGCTGCTCGCCCGGGTCCGCGGCGGACGGGCGGCGGGCGGCGACCCCACCCACGTCCGGCACCTCCCAGAAGACGCCGGCGTTGCGTACCCCGTTCAGCGCGACCAGCCGCCGCTCGGCGTCCGGCGGGAACGCCTGCTCGGCGCCGGCCCCGCCGTCCGCGGCCTGCTCGGCGCTGTCCTGCACGACCACCTCGGTGGCCACCAGCGCGGTGAACCGGCTGCTGATCTGCCCCTCCACGGTGCTGGTCAGGCCCAGCACGGTGACGAACGCGGCGACGCCGAGCAGGGTGCCCAGCACGGTCAGCGCGGCCCGCCCGGGCCGGGCCAGCATGCCGGCGACCGCCTCGTCGACCACGTCGCGCAGCCCGAGCCGGGTGGCCGGCACGACCGGTGGCGTCCGTTTCACCGCAGGATTCCGTCCTTGATCAGAACCGAGCGGTGCGCCCGGCCGGCCACCTGCTGGTCATGGGTGACCATCAGCACGGTCAGGCCGCCGTCGTTCAGCTCCTCGATGAGGGCGAGCACGGCGGCCGCGCTGGCACTGTCCAGGTTGCCGGTCGGCTCGTCGCACAGCAGTAGCGAGGGCCGGTTCACCAGGGCCCGGGCGATCGCCACCCGCTGGGACTCGCCGCCGGAGAGATGGCCGGCGCGGGCGTACGCGCGGTGGGTGAGCCCGACCCGGTCGAGCGTCTCCAGCGCCAGGCCGGCCCGGTCCCGCCGGCTCACCCCGGTGTAGACCATCGCCATCGTCACGTTCTCCACCACCGACCGGTGCCGGAGCAGGTGGAACGACTGGAACACGAATCCGATGCGCCGGCCGCGCAGCGCGGTCCGATCCCGCTCGGGCAGGGTGGCGGTGTCGAAGCCGTCGAGCCGGTAGACACCGGCGGTCGGCCGGTCGAGCAGCCCGACCACGTTGAGAAAGGTGGATTTGCCGGAGCCGGACGGGCCGGTCACCGCCACGTACTCGCCGGCGCCGACCACCAGGTCGGCGGCGCGCAACGCCTGCACCGGCGGCGGACCGGGATAGGAGCGGGTCACCCCGGCGAACTCGACGACCGGCGTCACCCGGTGCCGTCCGGGCGCGCACCGCCGGTCCGGCCGCCGACCACGGCCTGGTCGCCCTCGGCCAGCCCGGCACCGTCGACCTCGACGAATCCGCCGGCCGACGCGCCGGTGCGCACGGTCACCGGCTCTCGCCGGTCGTCGCGCACGCGCAACACCTGGGTGGCGCCGTCGGCCGCCGAGAAGATCGCCGACACCGGCACCACCAAGACCTCCTCGCCGGTGGTGGCGGAGGTGACGGTGAGCCGCACCTCCTGGCCGGTGAATGACGCGGGCAGCGTCCCGGTGGCACTGATCGTGATCGGGTGGCCGGTCTCCGAGCCCGCACCCTGGCGCAGCTCACCGATCGTGGTCACCCGGCCGGGCGCCTTCTTGCCGCTGGTCTCGTCGAAGATCTCCACCGACATGCCGGGATCGACCAGTTCCCGGTCGGCGGGCGGCAGCGTGCCGCGCACCACCAGGCCGCCGACCGACAGGGTCAGGATCGGCCCGGCCACCTCGGCGCCCAAGCCGGCCTTGACAGCGGCCACCCGGGCCGGCAGCGTCCTGACGAAGTAGACCTCGCTCATCGGCAGGTAGACCCGCTTCGCGGGGGTGGCGGCCGGTGCACCCACGCCGGCCGACGGGGCCGGATCCGGCGCCGCCGGCACCTCCTCCAGCGGCGGTTCGTAGTCGCGGCTCTGATACATCCGGCGGATCGCCCGCCCGGTCGAAGCGCCGAACACGCCGGCCCGGTCGCTGATCGGGTAGCCCAGCTCGCGCAGCGCCGCCTGCAACTGCCTCACGTCCGATCCGGTCATCCCGGCGTGCACGTCCCGGTACGGCGGCACCCGCCCGGTCAGCGCGATGACCGGCCGCCCGGAGATCTCGGCCAGCACGCTGCCCGCGCCGACCCGCCCGCCGGCCTTGACCACGCGGCGGGAGATCACCGACCGGCCGCTGCCGAGCACCGGGGTGACCTCGAGGGCCCGGTCCGGTTCCACGGTGCCGCGCAGCACCACGTCCTCACGCAGGACCCGGCGTTCCACGGTCGCGGTGATCAGGCTCGCCGGTGGCGCGGCGGCCTCCGCGGCGGCCTGCTGCGGCGACTTGACGAACGTGGACGCGCCCAGCCCGGCGAGCGCCATCACCACCGCGCCGGTGACCAGGCCGAGCAGGAACCGTCGCCGGCCGCGCAACGGCGCCTGCGGCGGGACGTCAGCGTCCACCCAGCACCGCCGCGGCGTTCTTCAACGCCTGCTGGGTGGCGGCGCGCACCGACTCGAGCCGCTCCAGGTTGGCCTCCACGATCTGCTGCTGGTAGGCGACCAGGATCGAGGTCATGGTGCCGAGGTAGTTGAGCTTCTTCTTGCAGCGCACGTCGGCGAGAGCGGTGTTCTTCTCGGCCCGGCCGGCCGGTGCGTCCTCGTCCTTCCACCAGCGCTGGTCGTTGTTCACGTCGTCGACGTTGTCGTACCGGTAACCGGACTTGCGCATGCAGGTGCTCCAGTCGGCCATCAGGGCGACCGCCCGCTTGTCCGCGAAGGCCCGGCTCTTCGCGTCGTTGCCCAGCTCCTGCAACCACACGTCGTCTTCGGTGCTCCAGCCGACCTTGCGGTACCCCTCGCCCATGCAGCCGTCCTCCGGGACGCCCTCGCGGTCCGACTTGCCCAGCCGCTCGCCGAAGAGGATGTACGACTGGGCCGTGGTCAGGCCGGGGTTGGAATTCGTGTCGTGCTTCGAGTACCGCGCCGGATCCATGTGGTAGCCGAACCGTGCCGCGTGCGCCTCGTCGATCAGGCCCAGGTCATTGGTCCGGTCCCGGTAGTCGAGCAGCTTCAGCCGCTTGCCGGGGTTGTAGGTGATGCCGAAACGCTTCATGCACTCGGCGGTCATCAGCTTCGAGGCGTAGTTCAGCTCGGCGTACTCGTCCGCCGTGGTGGTGTAGCGATCCAGCGGCAGGCTGGCATTGTTCAGGCTGGACACGGTCGGCGAGGCGGTCACGGCGGGCGGCGACACCGGGGACGTCGGCACGCCGCCGGGGTTCCGGGTCGCGGCCGGGCTCGCCGAGCCGCCACCGGAGCAGCCGGCGATCGCCAGGACGCCGATCACCATCGCGGTCGTGACAAGTCGTTTCATGCGGTCGATCTCACCCTGTCCACTCGTCCGTGCGTTGTCGAGATGCCGGGCAGGGACGGCACGAACCGCCCCTGCCCGGACGTTTGGTGCTGGTCAGCACTCCCAGTAGAGCGAAGAGACCCGGTTCTCCCGGTCGGCCGGGAGGCCGTCGCCCTTGCCGGGAAGGTGCCTGACCTTCCAGCCGCTGGCCGAGGCGCCGCCGGCGTTCTGACCGAACACGGCGGTGCAGGAGAGGCCGAAGTTGTGCAGGCCCTCCGCCGAGTCGTTCAGCGGCGGACCCGCGCCGTACTTCGTGGTGTCCGGATAGTAGTTGTTGGAGAAGTTGGTGTCAGTGCCCTCGTAGTCCCAGCGCGGACCCTCGAAGTAGTCCCAGTCGAAGACGCAGGCCTCCGAGGCCTCACAGGTGCCGTTGAAGTTGACGTTCGCCGAGGCCGGCATCGCGGTCCCGAAGAGAACGGCGCCGGACACCAACGCGGCCGCCGCCACCCCCCGCGCCCAGCGCACCGTCAAGCTGCTCTGTGGCAATTCGCCTCCTATCCCCCGGCGGAGCCGAGCGGCTCCGATGCCGAGAAGCCTGCGGCTGCGGCGTAGGTTGCGAGGTCATCGCGGCGTAAGTCACGCCAAGCAATGCCTTGATGACGCCGGGTGACCACCTCCAGGAGTCGATCCGCCGAGCAGGTGCCGCTGAGCAGCTCTCGCTGCAGGGCGTCGAGGCCGGCCGCGTGCAGGCCGGTCTCCTCGACCAGGTCGCGCCGGGCCCGCCAGAAGGTGATCGTGGTCGCCTCCACGAGCCGGCCGCTGAGCGCCTCGGCGACCATGAGTTGCAGCCAGAACCGTTCTCGTTTCGGATACAGCTCGGTCAGCCTGCGGGCCCGCGGCAGCACGTGCTCGGCCCGGCCGGAGATCAGGCTGCCCAGCACCACCATCTCCTCCGCCTGGCAGCGTTGCTCCTCCAGATGGACCGCCTCGGCACGCAGCGGCCGCACGCCGTTCATGTCCGGCATGGCCTCGGTGCCCCGCCACAGGTCGAGCGCGGCACGGGCCAGCCGGAGGGCGGCGGGCACGTCGCGCGGCAGGCGCTGGCGGGCCTGGCTGAGCAGCCCCCGGAACCGGCCGGCGTCGACGGTGCACCCGTCCGGGGCGATCCGGTAGCCGGCCGAGCCGGTGGTCAGGATCCGCCCGGCGCCGTCGCGCAGGGCGCCGCGCAGCGTCCGGATGTGCGAGCGCACCATCTGCGGCGCGTGTGACGGAATGCCGTCCTCGCCCCAGATCCAGCGGACCAGTTGCCCGGTGGCCACCGGGCGGCCGGCCGCCGTGATCAACAGGGCGAGCACCTTGCGGCTCTGCAGTTGCAACTCGACCCGGACGCCGTCGGGGTGGACGAGCTCGACCGGGCCGAGCAGTCGCACTTCGGGTTGCTTCCGATCACTGCCATCCATCCGGCCCCCCGCCGTCACGCGAGCCCCCGTGGCCGCGAAATTCCAGAGTGGACTACCTCAGGGCGGTGATCTTAAGCGATGGATGTTGATTCGTGGGGCGCGACGACGAAAACAAACAGTCAGCGGAGTTGGCCGGCGGAGAGGCCGGACTGGAACTGGCGGTGGAAGATCAGGTAGGCGATGAGGACCGGGAGCATGGCGATGGTCATGCCGGCGAACAGGCCGCTGAAATCGCCCTGATAGCCCTCGTTGACCGCGAGGGCGGCCAGGCCCTGGGCGAGCACCCATTTGTTCTCCGCGCCGGCGCCCTGCATCAGGACCAGCGGCAGGATGTACTGGTTCCACTGGAACAGGAAATTGAAGATGGCGACGCTGACCAGGCCGGGGCGGGCCATCGGGAGCATGACCCGGAAGAACAGGCCGAAGTGGCCGCACCCGTCGACCATGGCGGCCTCGGCGACCGAGGTGGGCAGGGTGCGGAAGAACGCCGTCAGGAAGAAGACGGTGAATGGCAGTGAATAGGCCGCATAGACCAGGGTGAGGCCGGGCAGGGTGCCGAGCAGGCCCAGATTGCGGACCACGAAGAAGAGCGGGACCAGGGCCAGGAAGACCGGGAACATCATGCCGCCGACGAAGGCGAAATAGACGATCCGGCGGCCGCGGAACTGATAGCGCGCCAGCACATATGCGGCCATCGCGCCGAACAGCATGGTCAGCGTCAGCGCGCCGGTGACCACGACGGCACTGTTCAGGAAATAGCGGCCGATGTGCGCCTCGCCCCAGGCCCGGACCCAGTTCTCCCAGCGCACTTCGGAGGGCAGGCCCCACGGGCTGGTGAGGATCTCGTTGTCGCTCTTGAACGAGCTGAGCACCGCCCAGACCAGCGGCAACGTGGTCAGCAGCGCCCAGCCGATCAGGAAGGCATGGGAAAAGACGGAGAATGTCCGGCGCGGGGAGGGCGACGCGGCCTCCTCGACTGTTTCCGCAGCCACCGGAGTCAGCACAGCCGTCACAACTCCACCCTCTCGCGCCGGGTCACCCGCAGGAACATGACGGCCACCGTCAGGGTCAGGAAGAACATCGCGACACCGATCGCCGACGCGTAGCCGAATCGGCCGTCGGCGAATGCCGTTTTGTAGAGCCGCAGACCGACCACGTCGGACGCCGAACCGGGACCGCCGTCGGTGATGATCTGCACGATGGCGAAACCGTCGATCGCGATGATCGCCAGGTAGACCCAGGCGACCTGAATGGTGTCCCAGACCAGCGGAACGGTGATCCGGACCAGGGTGGTGAGCCGGTTGGCCCCGTCCAGCAGCGCGGCCTCGTAAAGGTCGCGGGGAATGGACTGCATGGCCGCACTGAACAGGACGACGTAAAAGCCGACGTTCATCCAGACGAGCACGGCCAGCACGCACCAGAACGCGAATCGGGGGTCACCGAGCCAGGCGACGGCGAGGCCGTCCAGCCCGATGCCCCGGAGGAAACCGTTGATCATTCCGGTGGTCGGGGCGTACATCTGCTTCCAGAGCACGCCGATGATGGCCACCGACAACACCTGCGGGAAGAAATAGACGACCCGATAGAAACCGGCTCCGCGTACGCCGTGCACGCCCACCCGGTCGGCGCGGCCGCCCACACTGATCATCGAGGCGAAGAAGAGCCCGAGCAGGATCGTCGCCACCGGCAGCAGCACGAGCAGCAGTCCGTTGTGCCGCAGCGCGGTCCAGAAGTACCCGTCGCCGAGCAGCCGGGTGAAGTTGTCCAGGCCGACGAACTCGTACGTCGGGGACAGCCCGCTCCAGTTCGTGCCGGAGATCTGGAACGCCTGCGCGTACGGCGAGACCACGAAGATGCCGTAGAGCAGCAGGGGCGGGAGCAGGAAGACGGCGATGAACAGCCGCTTGCCTCGCACGTCAGGCCCGCTTGTACTTCTTGACCGCGGGGTCGGCGGCGAACTCGTCGGCGGACTTCTGCACCTTGTCGCACCACTGGGCCGCGTTGATCCGCTTGGTGAGCAGTTCCAGGGTGGCCGCGTTGACCCGCTCGCGCTCCAGCTTGCGGTAATACGTGGAGTACAGCCAGGTGAACGCGGAGCCGCCGGACGCCTCGATCAGCCTGGTCACCGAGGTCAGGCCGGGACCGAGCGTCAGGCCCTGTGCGGCGCCGGTGACGGCGGTGAGGCTGCTGACCTTGGTGGTGAAGTCGGCGGCGGCCTTCTTGGAGAGCATGACGCGAAGGTATTCCATGCCACCCCGGACATTCTTGCCTTTGGCCGGGACGATGAACGGTTCACTCCCGGTGCCGCGGAACGCCTCGTACGGCATCTTGTCGCCGGTGGTGAGGCTCGGCGTCGGCGCGACGGCCATCGCGAAGTCCGGCGGGGTGACCGCCTTCATCTCGTTCTCCAGCCACGAGCCGCAGGAGATGAACGCGGCGTGCCCGCGAGCCCACTCGGTCTGCGCCTGGATGTGGTCCATCCCCTCGGCGCCCGGCTGGACGAACCCGTCCACCGCCAGCTGGTAGTACGCCTCGGCCGCCGCCCGCACCGCGTCGCTCTTCCAGGCGCCCGGCTCCAGGTTGTCGATCGCCTTGATCACCTCGATGCCGCCGAACTTCGCGGCCGCGGTCAGGATCGGCCAGCTCATGTAGCGGGCGTGCACGCCGGTGTACGCCCACGGCGCGATCCCGGCCGCCTTGATCTTCTTGCACAGGGCGATCATCTCGGGCCAGGTCTTCGGGTACGCCCAGCCCTTGGCGTCGAACAGCTTCTGCGAGTACCAGATGCCGTACGCCGAGTACGCGTAGTTCAGCGTGAGGAACTTCCCGTCGTACGACCCGACGTCGACGATCCCGGGCAGCAGCGTGTCGCGCACCTTCTTCGACGGGTCGTCCAGGCTGGGCGCGTCGAGCAGCTCACCGAGGTCGGTCAGCGCGCCCTGCGACACCAGGCCGTTGAAGTCGATCTGGCTGCCGCCGGAGTTGTCCACCACGTCGGGCGGGTCACCGGCGACGAACCGCGGCTGGAGCGTCTCGGCGATCTGCTGGGTGGCCGAGTGCTTGATCTCCGCCTCCGGGTAACGCTGCTTGTACATGGCCTCGTGCGCCTTGGCGTACTCCTCGCCGAAACCACCGTTGAAGATCACCACTTCGAGTGGCGCGTCCGCCTTCACGCCGAGCGGATTGTTCGCGGTGACCTCGCCCTTGCTACCGGAGTCCGTCGCGTCGTCACCACCGCCCATGGCGCACCCGCCGAGCGCGCTCACGGCCGCGACCCCCGCCGCGCCCTGGAGAAGCCCGCGCCGGCTGATCCCATATGTCATGTCTCAACTCCCGTTCAGAGGTGCCAACCGTCGGCGGCGAACGTGGTCCGCGCGTCGACGAGGATCGCGCCGGGCTCGAACACCCGGAGACGGTCGACAAGCACGCCGCGGCCCTGCGAGCCGGCGTCGGTGTGGTAGGTGAAGCGCAGTCGCGTGGCGCCGGCCGGGACCGCGATCGTGGCCGGCCACCAGTGCCGCCCGCCGAACCCGGAGAGCTGGGCCCGCGGTTCGAGACCGGGCAGAGCTATCGGTACGGGCGTCCAGCTCGACCCGTCGGCCGACGACTCGAGACGGATCGTGTCGTACGCGGGCTCCGTGTCGTACCAGAAAAGGAACGAACCGCGCGCCCGCTCGCCCGCCGGAACCCGCAGCGGCGCGGTCAGCGTGAGGTCGGCGCCGTCGCGCGTCTCGGTGCGCCACGGATGCCCGCCGGGCAGCGCCGCGATCGGGTGAGCCGCCGCGAACGCCCGGGCGAGCGCGCGCCGGGCCACGTTGTTGCTGCCCCAGGCGCGGTCCGGATGCACCCGGTTGCTGAGCAGGATCAGGAACGACTGGTCGAGCGGGTCGATCACCACGGACGTGCCGGTGAACCCGGTGTGCCCGAAGCTGACCGGCGAGGTCATCCCGTCCATGTACCAGTGCTTGGCCAGCTCGAAGCCGAGGCCCCGGGCGCTGTCCGAGTACTGCGGCAGCAGTTCCGCGTTGTAGTTGACCAGCGCCTGGCGCACCATCGGCGTGCTCAGGATCCGGTGCCCCCGGTAGGTGCCGCCGTCGAGCAGCGTCTGGCAGAGGATCGCCAGGTCGTCGGCGGTGGAGAAGACCCCGGCGTGCCCGGCTGCCCCGCCCAGCGACCAGGCGTTCTCGTCGTGCACCTCGCCCCGGACCATCCCCCGGTTCACATAGGGCTGGTACTCGGTGGCGGCGGTCCGGTCGCGCAGCTCCGGGCCCGGGTTGTAGCCGGTGTCGCGCATCCGCAGCGGCCCGGTGACGCCGTCGTGCACCGCGTCGGCCAGGCCCTTGCCGGTGACCCGCTCGACCAGCACGCCGAGCGAGATCAGGCCGATGTCGGAGTAGACATACTGCTTGCCGGGCGTGGTCCCGGCGCCGACCGGCGTGGCGAGCGCGGCGGCGAGACGGGCCTCCGGCGTCGGGTACCGGGAGTAGAACGGCAGGAACCCGGGCAGCCCGGAGGTGTGGGTGAGCAGGTGCCGCGGGGTGATCGACGCCTTGCCGCCGGCCGCGAACTCCGGCACGTACGTGGCGACCGGCGCGTCCAGGTCCACCGTGCCGGCCTCGGCCTGCTGGAGCACCACGATGGTGGTGAACAGTTTGGAGATCGAGGCGAGGTCCCAGAGCGTGTCGGTGCGGGCCGGGACGCGCTGCTCGGGTGGCAGTTCGACGATCCCGGAGGCGCCCGCGGCGTAGCGGACCGCGTCGCCGACCGCGAACCGGGAGACCACCACGCCGTGGTGCGCGGCGAGCACGGTGGCCCCCGCGTAGGCCGGGTGGCCGGGGTGGTCGAGGGTCGGCTCCAGGTACGACGCGGCGATGCCGGGCAGCGCCGCGACCCGGTCCGGCAGCAGGCCGGCCTGGCGCGCGGTGCCGGGTCGCAGCACGTCGTGGCGGAAGTGGAGGTCGGCCGGGGTGACCGCGGGCAGGCCGGTGACGAGGCCGGCAACCATGCTGAGCACTAGTCTGATCATCAACGCCTCTCCATACGTCGATCCCGTTGAGGATGAATGTTTCCTTCACAACTCGCAAGGGGAGCGAAGGTTATTGCCATGCAACGGTGACCCGGCTACCTTCGGGCACCATGCGAACGCGTCCCGTCGCCCTCCTCGCCCTCGCCCTCCTCGGCGTGGCGCTCCCCGTCGTGCCGGCTCACGCATCGTCGTCCATCGATGCCATCCTCGCCCGGATGACACTCCCCGAGAAGGTCGGCCAGCTTTTCACCACCTACGTCTACGGAAACGACGCGACCACCGCGTCACCTGACAACCGTCGGCTGTACGGCGTCGACACACCGGCCGAAGTGGTCCGGAAGTACCACTTGGGTGGAGTGATCTACTTCGCCTGGACGAACAGCCTCCAGAACATCCGCCAGGTCACTACGCTCAGCAACGGACTACAGGCGGCCGCTGAGGGCGTGCCCCTCACCATCGCCACCGACCAGGAGCACGGCGTGGTCTCGCGGATGCCGGCTCCGGCCACCCAGTTCCCGGGCGGGATGGCGCTCGGCGCCGGTCGCAACCCGGTCGACGCGTACCGCACCGGGCAGGTCACCGGCCAGGAGCTGCGCGCCGTCGGGATCAACCAGGCGTGGGCGCCGGACGCCGACGTCAACGTGAATCCGGCCAACCCGGTGATCGGCGTCCGCTCGTTCGGCAGCGAGCCGAAACTGGTCGCGGCGATGACCGCCGGCCAGATCCTCGGCTTCCAGGTGGGCGCCAACACGTCGGCGGCCGCCAAGCACTTCCCCGGCCACGGCGACACCGCCACGGACAGTCACACCGGACTGCCGGTGATCACGCACACCCGGGCCGAGTGGGAGACGATCGACGCGCCGCCGTTCAAGGCCGCGATCGCCGCGGGGGTGGACGCGATCATGAGCGCGCACATCGTGGTGCCGGCGCTCGACCCGTCCGGGGATCCGGCCACGCTGTCCCCGCCGATCCTCACCGGGCTGCTGCGCAACGAGCTCGGCTACCGCGGGGTGATCGTCACCGACTCGCTGGAGATGGCCGGGGTCCGGGAGAAGTACGGGGACGAGCGGGTGCCGGTGCTGGCGCTCAAGGCCGGTGCGGACATGCTGCTGATGCCGCCCAAGTTCGACGTGGCGTATCAAGCGGTGCTCGGCGCGGTGGCCTCCGGGGAGCTGACCGAGGAGCGGATCGATCAATCCGTACGCCGGATCCTGGCGCTCAAGCAGAAGCGTGGTCTGCTCAAGTGGACTCCGCTCGACCCCGCTGCCGCCGAGGCGTCGGTGGGATCGGCGGAACACCTGACGATCGCTCAGTCCGTCACCGACCGGACCGTGACGGCGATCCGCAACGACGACGGACTGCTCCCCTACGATGCCACCGGCAAGTCGATCCTGGTCACCGGGGCGAGCGCGGCGACCTCCCTGGCCACCGCCCTGGGCGCCGATCCCCTGGTCACCACCTCGCCCGCCGACGCGGTGGCGGCGGCCCGGAACCACGACCTGACCGTCGTGCTCACCACCAGCGTGAGCGCCGGATCCGCCCAGCAAACCCTGGTCGACGCGCTGCTCGCGACCGGGAAGCCGATCGTCGTGGTGGCCGTCCGCAACCCCTACGACCTCGTCCGGTTCCCGTCGGCGCGGACCTATCTGGCCACCTACAGCTCCACCGCGGTGTCCATGCGGTCCCTGGCCAAGGTCATCACCGGCACGTCCGCCCCGCGCGGCAAGCTGCCGGTCGAGATTCCCGGCATCTATCCGTACGGCCACGGCCTGACCTGGAGCGTCAGGTGAACCGCAGAGGGTTCCTGGCCGGCGGCGCCGCCCTCGCCACCGGCGCCGCCAAGCCCGGCCTCTTCCCGCACCTGCCGGTCAGGACCGGCATGGATCAGCTTGCCGCGAGCGGCTGGGCGGCGGTGCGGGGTGAGCGGATCGGCGTCGTCTCCAACCCGACCGCCGTCGACCGCGAGTACCGCCACCTGGTCGACCGGATGCACGCCGACGGCGTCACCATCGGCGGCGTCTTCGGCCCGGAGCACGGCTTCCGCGGCTCGGCGCAGGCCGGCGGCAGCGAAGGCACCGGCACCGACGCCCGCACCGGCCTCACCGTCTACGACGCGTACCTGGCGTCGCAGGCCAGGTGGACGCAGATGTTCACCGCGGCCGGGGTGCGCACGGTCGTCTTCGACATCCAGGACGTCGGCGCCCGCTTCTACACCTACATCTACACGCTGTACGACTCGATGGCCGCGGCCGCCCAGCTCGGCCTGCGCTACGTCGTGCTGGACCGGCCCAACCCGATCGGCGGGCGCGCGTACGGCCCGATGATGACCGACGGCTACACCTCCGGGGTGGGCCGGCTGAAGATCGTGCAGCAGCACGGGATGACCGTCGGCGAGCTGGCCCGGTTCTACAACGGCGAGTTCCTGTCCGGCTCGGTCCACCTGGAGGTGATCGCCTGCACCGGATGGGCCGGGCGGCTGCGGGCCGGTGACACCGACCTGCCCTGGGTGCTGCCCAGCCCGAACATGCCCACCCCGGACACCGCGGTGGTCTACCCGGGGACCGGCATGATCGAGGGGGTGTCGTCGCTCTCCGAGGGGCGCGGCACCACCCGGCCGTTCGAGCTGATCGGCGGGCCCGGCTTCGACTACCGCTGGGGTGACCGGGTGGCCGCGCTGAACCTGCCCGGCGTGGAGTTCCGCGAGGCGTACTTCACCCCGACGTTCAACAAGTTCGCCGGCCGCCTGTGCGCCGGGGTCGAGGTGAAGGTGACCGATCAGGCGACGTTCGATCCGATCCGGACCGCGGTCGGGATGCTGGTCGAGGCGCGCGGGGAGGACGCGTTCGCCTGGCGGGTGGACGGCGTCAAGTACTGGATCGACCTGCTCACCGGGTCGGCGCGGCTGCGCACGATGATCGACGCGGGCGCCACGACCGACGAGGTGGTCGGTGCCTGGGCGGCCGAGCTGGCCGCGTTCGACCGGCAGAGGCGACCGTATCTGCTCTACCCCCGGCTCGGGTCATGAGTCGTGGGGTGGCGAGCGGAGCCGGTCAGCCGGGCGTGCACCACCGGGGGCACGGGGGTGCCGGTGAGCCGCCCGACGGCGAGCGCGGCAGCCCCGCCGGCGCCATCGAGCGCCGGGCGGGGCGGGGTGGCGGTGCGTGTCAGCAGTCCGGCACGCACCGCTCGGCTGACCGGCCCCGGGTTGAGCAGCACCGATCCGGCGAGGACGGTGACGTCGCCGCCCGGGCCGACGCTGTCGTAGGTGTGCAGCAGCCGGTCGGCGGCCTTGGCGCAGATCCTCGTCGCCACCGGATCACCTCTCTCCGCGGCCTCGCTGACCAGGGGCGCGAGCCGGCCCAGCTCAGCGGGCGGGACGGCGAAAGCGGAATAGACGACCGCTTGAGCTTCCTCTTCCGTCTTATCCGGCTTGATCGTGAAATGATTTCGCACGTCGTCGACCAGGGCGGTCGCCTCACCGCGCCCGTCGAGCGCGGCGAGGACCGCCCGCAACGCCCGCACGCCGATCCAGACGGCCGACCCCTCGTCACCGAGCATCCACCCGTAGCCGTCACAGCGATGCTCCACCTTCCCCTCGGTGAACCGCGCCGCCAGCGCCCCGGTCCCGGCCAGCAGCAACACCCCGTCCGACCGGGCGGTCCCGGCCGCGAACGCCACCTCCAGATCGGTCACCGTCACCAGCTCCCCGGCGAGCCCGGCGTCCTGCCATGCTTGCCACGCCGCCGCCCGGAACCTCTCCCGGCCGGCGCCGGCCGACCCGGCCGCCCCGAGGACGCCACACCGCACCGCCGTACGATCAACCGTGCCCAACGCCGCGGCCAGCGCAACCCCGAGTGCCGCGCGCACCTCGCCCCCGCTGCTGTTGCCGTTCGCGCCCCCGGCCGTACCCCGGCCGGCCACGACGCCGTCGAGGGTGGCGACCACACACCGCGTGGTCGTGGCGCCCGCATCGACTCCGATCACCATCGCGCTCATAGGTGAAGAATATTGACCAACCGAGCCGAGCAAAGGAAAATTTTCTCCATGACTGGCCGAAAGCGCAGCCTGCCACCCTCCCCACCATCGGCCGAGACGGTGGTTCGCGCCCGCGGCCTGCTGCCGTCGCTGTCCCCGGCCGAGCAGCGGGTGGCCCAGGTGATCATCGACGAGGCGGCCACCGCGTCCCGGCTCACCATCACCGACCTCGCCGAGCGGGCCGGTTCCAGCGAGACCACGGTGATCCGGTTCTGCCGGGCGATGGGCTTCGCCGGATACTCCGAGCTGCGGCTCACGCTGGCCGCCGAGGCGGGCGCCGGGCAGGCCGGGCGCAGCCTCGCCGACGAGCCGGTGGGCAGCGACATCAGCGAGACCGACGACCTGGCCCAGGTGGTCAAGAAGATCGCCTTCGCGGACGCCCGGGCGGTCGAGGAGACCGCCTCGCAGATCGACGTCGCGGTGCTGGAGCAGGTCGTCGGCCTGGTCGCCGGCGCTCGCCGGGTGGACATCTACGGGGTCGGCGCGAGCGCCTTCGTGGCACAGGACTTCCAGCAGAAACTGCACCGGATCGGCCGGATCGCGTACGCCTGGAGCGACACCCACCTGGCCCTGACCAGCGCCGCCCTGCTCGACGAGCGGGACGTGGCGTTCGGCATCTCGCACACCGGCACCACCAGCGACACCATCGACGCGTTCGCCGAGGCCGGACGGCACGGCGCCCGCCTGGTCGCGCTCACCAACTTCCCCAAGTCGCCGATCACCCGGGTCGCCGACCTGGTGCTGACCACCGCGGCGCGGGAGACCACGTTCCGGTCCGGCGCGATGGCCAGCCGCCTCGCCCAGCTCACCGTGATCGACTGCGTGTTCGTCGGCGTCGCGCAGCGGACCTACCAGCAGACCCGGGCGGCCCTCGACGTCACGTACACGGCCGTCCGCGGCAGACGGATCGACACCGAGCGACGCCGCTCCGCCGACGAGCGTGGTGGTCGCGGGTGAGGCCCGTGGACGAGGTGCCGCTGTCGCGGACCGAGCAGCGCAACCCGCGCAGCGCCTCGATCGACCGGATGCCCACCCTGGAACTGCTCCACCTGATCAACGCCGAGGACCGGCAGGTCCCGATCGCGGTCGCGACCGTGCTGCCCGAGCTGGCCGCCGCGGTCGACCTCGCGGTGGCCGCGCTGGCCGGCGGCCACCGGGTGCACTACGTCGGGGCGGGCACCTCGGGACGGATCGCGGTGCTGGACGCGGCCGAGCTGATCCCCACGTTCGGGCTGGAGCCGGGGCGGGTGGTGGCGCACATCGCCGGCGGGACGCGGGCGCTGACGCTGCCGTCCGAGGCGGCCGAGGACGACGAGGTGGCGGGTGCGGCGGCGGCCGGTGACGTGGTGGCCGGTGATCTCGTGGTCGGGGTCACGGCGAGCGGGCGGACGCCGTACGTCAAAGCCGCTCTTGCCGCGGCGCGGTCGCGAGGCGCGCGGACCGTCCTGGTCTCGGCGAACCCCGCGTCGCCGATCGCGGCGGCCGTGGACGTGCACGTCGCGCCGGACACCGGGCCGGAGGTGCTCACCGGATCCACCCGGATGAAGGCCGGGACCGCGCAGAAACTGGTGCTCAACGCGTTCTCCACGGCGACCATGGTGCGGCTCGGCCGGACGTACTCGAACCTGATGACCGACATGCTGGCCAGCAACGCCAAGCTGCGCGACCGGCAGCTGCGGATCCTGGCCGAGGCGACCGGCGCCGACCAGGAGCGCTGCCGTGAGGCGTTGCGGGCGGCCGGCGGCGACGCGAAGGTCGCGGTGGTCACGCTGATCGCCGGCACCACCGCGGAGATCGCCGGGCGGGCCCTGGCCGAGACGCAGGGGCACGTGCACCGCGCGCTACGGCTCCTGGACCACGTCGCCTGACAGCGGCAGCCGCATCCGCACCCGGAAACCGCCGTCCTCGGTGTGGCCCGACTCGACGGTCCCGTGCAGCAGCTCCGCGCGTTCGCGCAGCCCGATCAGGCCCAGGTGGCTGCCGGGGAGCGGCAACGCCGGCCGGGACGGTGGGCTGTTGGTCACGGTGACGCCGACATGCGCGTCGTCCCGCCACAGTTCGACCTCCGCACTGGCATCAGGGGCATGTTTCCGTACGTTCGTCAGCGCCTCCTGCACGGTCCGGTAGAGCGCCCGTTGCGCGGGTGTGCCCACCTCCGTGTCCAGGTCGCCCTCGAACTCCACCTTGATGCCACTCGCCTCGATCAGCGCGGGCAGGTCGGCGAGCGTGGGCTGCGGGGTCAGCGGCGTGTGCCCCTCGCTGGACGCGCGCAGCAGCGCGACCATGCCGCGCAGCTCGTCGAGCGTCCCGGAGCTGAGCCGCCGGATGGTGCGAGCCGCCTCCTTGACCGCCGGATCCGCGGACACCACCTGCAACGCGCCGGCCTGCACCGCGATCAGGCTGACCTGGTGCGACACCACGTCGTGCATCTCCCGAGCCAACTGCGCGCGCTCCCGGGCGAGCACCGCCTCGGCGTGCCGGACCCGCTCCTTCTCCTTGGCCCGCTCGATCTCCACGATGCGTTGCCGCAGGTCGTACCGGGTCTGCACGAGCTGGCCGAGCAGGATCGGCAGGACCGCGGTGCCCAGCGCGTAGCCGAAGGTGACGATGTTCCCGCTGTCCCAGACCGGGTCGTCGGCGAGCGGCGACGGCACCGCCGCGGCCAGCGCCGCCACCACCGCGCAGCCGATCAGCCGCCGCCGGTTCCGGGACTGCGCCGAGTAGCTGTACAGCGTGGCGAACGGGGCGACCAGGGCCGCCTGGGTCAGCACCGCGGGCACCGTGAGCAGGAACGCCACCAGCGGGAACCGGTGCCGGAACAGGACCGCGACGCAGGCCACCACGCCGATGCTGATGTCCAGCGCCTTGTCGTGACCGAGCCCGAACCAGACGTCGAAGGCGGCGACCGCGACCAGGGCCGCCTGGATCAGTTTCCGCCGGCGGCTCACCGGTCGTCGTCCAGGGTGCGCCACATGGTCCGGTAGGCGGCCGGCGACAACACCACGCCACCCGAGGCGAGGGTACGGACCAGGTTCGCCATGTCCTCCGGGTCGGTGTCCTTGAGCAGGAAGCCGGCGGCGCCCTCGCGCAGGGCGGTCATCACGTACTCGTCGGCGTCGAACGTGGTCAGCATCGCGATCGCCGGCGGCTCGTCCAGACTCCTCAGCCGCGCCAGCACGGTCAGGCCGTCCACGTCCGGCATCCTGATGTCGAGCAGCACGACGTCGGGGCGGTGCTCGCGGACCGCGTCCACCGCGCCGGCCCCGCTGGTCGCCGCGACGACCTCGAGGTCCGGCGCCGCGCCGAGGATCATCCGCAGCCCGGACCGCACCACTTCCTCGTCGTCGACCACCACCACAGAAATTGTCATAGCCCTCCTGTATCAAGGTCATTGTCACAAGAGACCGGACGAAGCGAGTACGAGATGCCTACCGAGCCCGAGATCGCCCCCGTCGTCGACGCCGCGCACGCCGCGCCGTTCGGCACCGCTGACGACTATCGCGCGGCGACAGAGCGGATCCGGGGCGCCGCCGCGGCGTATTACGAGGGCACCGACCTCGCCATGGACGACGCGACCTACGACGCGTTGCTGGCCCGGGTCACCGCGACCGAGCAGGCGCAGCCCGGCTGGGTGGTGGCCGGCTCCCCCGCCCAGGTGGTCGCGGCCGGCGGCGGCGTGGTCGGCGACGTCGAGCACAGCACCCCGATGCTGAGCCTGGCCAACGTGTTCGACGAGGAGGAGCTGCGCGCCTGGGCCGCCCGCCTGGACCGGGTGATCGGCCGCCCCGCCGCCGGTTACACGGTCGAGCCCAAGATTGACGGCATGGCGATCGCCGCGCGTTATGTGGACGGCCGCCTCGTGCAGGTCGCCACCCGTGGCGACGGCCGCGCCGGGGAGGACGTGACCGCGCAGGCCCGGTCGGTCGCCGGTCTGCCCGCCGAGCTGACCAGGCCGGTGACGGTCGAGGTCCGCGGTGAGGTCTTCATGACCGACGCCGACTTCGCCGAGGCCAACGAGCTGCGCACGGCGCACGGCGGCGCACCGTTCGCCAACCCGCGCAACGCCGCGGCCGGCACGCTCCGCGCGCAGGACCGGGCCTATCTGGCCCCGCTCTCCTTCTTGGCGTACGCGGTTCACGACCTGCCCGGCGGCGAGGGCCTCACGCACAGCGCCGCGATGGCCGCGATCGCCGAGCTGGGGGTGTCCACCACCGGCGGGTCGGCGGCCGGCATGGCGGTGTGCACGACCGTGGACGAGCTGGTCGCCGCGATCGCCTCGCTCGGCGCGCTGCGCGACAAGCTCGGCTTCGACATCGACGGCGTGGTGATCAAGGCGGACTCCCCCGCCGACCGGGACGCCGCCGGGTCGTCCAGCCGGGCGCCGCGCTGGGCCATCGCCTACAAGTTCCCCGCCGACACCCGCACCAGCAAGCTGCTCGGCATCGACGTGCAGGTCGGGCGGACCGGGGTGATCACGCCGGTCGCGGTGATCCAGGCCGTGCAGGTCGGCGGCGTGACCGTCACGTCGGCGACCCTGCACAACTTCGACGACCTGGTGCGCCGCGACGTGCGGGTCGGCGACACCGTCTTCGTCCGCCGCGCCGGCGAGGTGATCCCGGAGATCACCGGGGCCAAGCTCGACGAGCGCCCGGCGGACGCGGTGCCGTTCGCGGCGCCCGAGGTCTGCCCGCGCTGCGGCGGCGAGATCGACCGCTCGCAGAAACGCTGGCGCTGCACCCAGGGCCGGGCCTGCGGCGCCACCGAGTCCCTGGCGTATTTCGCGGCGCGCGACTCGATGGACATCGAGGGCCTCGGCGACAAGGTGATCCGCGCCCTGGTCGCGGCCGGCATGGTCACCGACCCGGCCGACCTCTACACCCTGGACCTGGACGCGGTCGCCCAGCTGGAGCGGATGGGCCGCACCTCGGCGACGAAACTCCTGGCGAACATCGAGGGTTCCAAGAAGCAGCCGCTGTCGCGCGTGCTGACCGGCCTCGGCGTCCGGATGACCGGCCGGTCGATGTCCCGGCGGCTGGCCCGGCACTTCGGGTCGATGGACGCACTGTGCGCCGCGACCGTCGAGCAGTTGCAGGAGGTGGAGGCGGTCGGCCCGGAGCGGGCCGCGACGATCGCCGCCGAGCTGGCCGACCTGGCCCCGGTGATCGCCAAGCTGACCGAGCGCGGGATCAATATGGTCGAGCCCGGCGTGACGCCCTATGCGGAACGCTCCACTGTCGTCGAGGGCGCGCACCTCCCGCTGCAGAAACCGGACGGTTCCCCGATGACCGTGGTGGTCACCGGCTCGGTCCCGGGCCTGACCCGCACCGAGGGCAACGAGGCCGTGGAGCGGCTGGGCGGCAAGTCGTCCGGCTCGGTCTCCAAGCGCACCGACCTGGTCGTGGTCGGCGACGGCGCCGGCTCCAAGGCCGCCAAGGCGGAGGAGCTCGGCCTGCGCATCATGCCGTCGGACCGCTTCGCGGCCCTGCTGGCCGCTGACGACGCCGGCGAGTCCCCCGCCCTCGACGACTTCTAGACCTCGCGCGCCCGCAGGCCTCCAGCACTTTTCGGTGGGCGCTTTAGACGTTTTGCCAGGTAACTCCGTTTATCCCAGCAGAGGTGGGGACAGGACCAGCGTCTCCGCCCGAGCAGGAGTCACGGGGGAAACGTGGACATTTGGGGGCCGTTGATCAGTGCGCTGATCGGCCATCTCATCAGCTTGGTGACGACCGGGCTGGGCGGCGAGGGCGGCAACCGCCATCCCGTCCGGACCGGGGAACGCGGCCGCGTCCAGCGGCAGCGCTCATCTCTGGAGATCCGGGTGACCTGGCGCCGCGGCGGCGGCAGATCGGGCCGGGCGTCATGGTGACCCTGGCGAGCACCGAGGCGCCGGACGAGGACGGGGATCATCCGGCCTCGTCCGAGCGCACCCGGGAGGGCAGCTTCGCACTGTTCTACCGGGAGACCTACCCGCGGTTCGTCGGCCGCGCCGTCCTGCGCGGACTGAGCCGGGAGGACGCGGCCGACGCCGCCCAGGAAGCCCTGGTCGGCGTCTACAAACAGTGGGCGATGCTGCATCCGCAGCCGCCCGACGCCCGGTTCCGCTACGCCGCGCGCGCCCTGGAGAACGCGGTCACCAACGCGCGCCGCTCCCGCGGACGGGCCACCGATCTGCCCAAGGAGCTGTGCCCGTTCGTGCGCTTCGCCGACGACGGTGGCGTGCACACCGAGGCCCTCGACCTGGTGCGGGGACTGACCGACCAGCAGAAGACCGTGGTCCTGCTGCTCGACGAGGGCTGGACCGCGAACGAGATAGCCAACCGGCTGCGCATCCGCGCCACCACGGTGCGCACCCACCTGCAACACGCCCGCGAGACGTTGCGAGAGAAACTCCGGAAGGAGGGCGACCGTGGATAGGCCGGTGTTGACGCCCGAGGAACGCGAGCTGCTGGCCGAGGCGGAGCGGCAGGCGGTGGCCGGGATGACCTTCGACGCCCCGGCCGGGCTCGCCGACCTCAAACGGCGAGCCAGAAGGACCAGGACCACAAAATCCGCTTTCGGTACGCCGGGAGCGTGCCGCCGAGCACTACCCCCGCCCCGCCGAGCGGATCGCGCCACCACCCGGAACCGGATGCGTCCCGCGGTCCTGGCGTTCGCCGGGCTGGTCGTCGGCTCGCTGCTGGTGGGCGGTGTGGTGTCGACCCAGGCCCAGGTGCGCCTGGACCGGCTGCCGGCGCGGGCGCCCGTGGTCACCGCGGCCCCGGCGCCCGGGACCGTGCCGGGCGGCCCGCTCGGCGACGGCGCCGGGAACGTCTACCGCTCGGCGCGCGACGTCACGCCCGGCGCTTCCGACCCGGCCGCCGGCGTCGCAGGTCTCGTCGCCGGTGTTCCGGGCGCCGTCGACGGTGCTCCCGACTCGGTCGGCGCTCCGGGCGCCATCGCAGCTCCGGGTTTCGTCGGCAGTTCGGGGTTCGTCAGCGGTCCGGGGTTCGTCGGCGGTCCGGGTTTCATCGGCGGTCCGGGTTTCATCGGCGGTCCGGGTTCCATCGGCGCTCCGGGTTACATCGGCGGTCCGGGCTTCATCGGCGGCGCTCATGATGCCCTCGGGAGCGCCCCGGGCTCCGGCAGCGGAGCGGGACCGATCGCCGGCGGCCGGGGGCCTTTCGCCGGGCTGACGACGGCGACCGGGTCCGGCACCGTCGTCAGCAAACCGGGCGGTCTCACCGCGGGCGGATTCCCGGCAGGCGGATCCCCAGTGGGCGGGTCCCCAGCAGGTGGGTCCCCAGCGGGCGGGTCCCCAGCAGGTGGGTCCCCAACGGGCGGGTCCCCAACGGGCGGGTCCCCGGCCGGCGGATCCCTAGCAGGCGGATCCCCGGCCGGCGGATCCCTAGCAGGCGGATCCCTAGCAGGCGGATCCCTAGCAGGCGGATCCCCGGCCGGCGGGTCTCCGGCGGGCGGGTCTCCGGCGGGCGGGTCTCCGGCGGGCGGCGGAGCCACGGGTGGCGGGCCGAGGCCCGCACGCACACCCGGCGCCCCCGCACCCGGGCTGATCCGGCCCGCACCCGGGCCACCGGCCGCCTCCACGCGGCCCGCAGCCTCCCGCACCGGAAACGGTCGCGGCACGCGGGTGCCGGGCGGACCGACGACAAAGCCGGAGCCCGGCCCGGGCGGCTCTTTCCTGCCGACCGGGTTTCCCGGCGGCGGCCCGCCGACAGCCGACAGGGTGCCGTTCCGGGTGATCTATCAGGCGGCGAAGGTGACCGTGCCGCTGGTGCACGCGCAGTCGCGGCCGATCGATCTGGTGCAACCGTTCCTCAAGGTGGACGGGGAGGGCGGCGGGGACGTGCGGATCTCCGAGTCGACCGGGTCGCTGTACCTCTACGCCGGTGATGACGTGCTGGCCACCACGGTTCGCGGCGCGGCGGTGGGACCGGACGACTGCGCGGCCGCGTTCGAACGGAGTCCGTCGCGGTCCACGGTCGAGTTGAACGCCGAGGACACCTACTGCCTGATGACGCCGAGCGCGTCGATGCCCGGGCAGGCCGTGGTGCGCCTGACCGTGGCGAGGCCGGCCGCCGGCGCCAACGCGGTGACGCTCACCATGGCCGCCTGGGACACCCACCCGTCCTGACCTCACGCGGTGGCCCCGAGCAAAACGGGACGGTCCGACGGCCGGGCAAACCGTGGTGCACTCCACCGTGGCGAAGCCGGCCGCCGGCGCCAACGCGATAACGCTCACGATGGCCCTCTGGGACACCCACCCGTCCTGACCTCACGCGGTGGCCGCGAGGAAGACGTAGCGTCCGATGACCGGGCGCTCGCCGTGACCGTTCTCGGTCACGGCGGTCAGGCCCGCCGCCCGCATCGCGTCGCCGATGCGGGCGGGGGTGTGCCCGGCCAGCCGCGGGTGCCGGTGGCGTCTGGACCCCTCGTGCGGTGTCCCGTCGGCGTCCACCACGTGCACCTCGCCGCCGGGCACCAGCACCCGCCGCGCCTCCCGCATCGCCGCCTCCTGCTGGTCCGGATCGAGGTGGTGCAGCATGTACGAGGACAGCACCCGGTTCACGCTGTTGTCGGGCAGGGGCAGCTGATCGGCGTACGCAAGCTCGATCTTGATCTGGAGGCCGCGTCGCGCGGCCTTGCGGCGGGCCTTGCGCACCGCGGCCGGATCCGGGTCGATGCCGATCAGCGTGGCGCCGGGCACCCGGCGGCCGAGCTGCATCAGCACGTCGCCGGGGCCGCAGCCGATCTCCACAACGGTCTGGCCGGGTCGCACCCCGGCTCGGTCCAGCAGCTCGCCGTGCACCCGGGACAGCCGGGTGACCCGGGCGAACGGGTCGTAGAGGAACAGCATCCAGTGCCGGCCCATCGCCGGGATGTACGGCCGGGCAGTTTCGGTCATGACGACTCCCGCTCTGGTGATCGTACGAAATTCGGTCGTACGCTCAGCCTCGTGCGCGAGCGGAGCAGTGACATCGCCGGATCTGTGGCGGGGATGGGACATTCTTCGGATCCGCCGCCGCATGCCCGGCCGACCCGGATGGCCGGGCGGACCAGCGGCGGCGTGCCGGTCGCCGTCTACCGGCGCGCGCCCGGGACGCCACCGGTGTCGGTCGTCCGCCTGCCCGAACAGCCGCTCGTCCCGAGCAGCCTGCCCGGCCCGCACACCCACACCCACGACTTCCTGGTGCTGTTCTACGCCGAGCGCGCCGGCGGCACGTTCGTGCTCGACGACCGGGATTGGTCAGTGACCGACGGCGATCTGTTCGTCATCGCCCCGGGGCAGGTGCTGTCCTTCCCGGCGCCGGCCGCGGAGATCGTCGACAGCGGCTGGGCGATCTTCTTCCCGGCCGACGTGATCCGGACCGGGGTGTCCGCGTCGTGGCGCGCGCATCCGCTGCTGTTCCCGTTCGCCGGCGGCGCCGACCGGGTGCAGCGGCTGCGCATCCCGGCCACCGAGCGCCCGGCCTGGCTGGCCACCGTGGCCGCGCTCGACGCCGAGCTGCGGGAACGCCGGACCGGCTACCCGGAGGCGGCGCTCGCCCACCTCACCCTGTTGCTGGTCACGGTCGCCCGGCAGGCCGGCGCGCCGAGCCCGGTGGACGAGCCGCTGCTCGCCGCGGTCTTCGACGTGATCGAGCGGCGGTACGCCGAGCCGATCTCACTGGCCGACGTGGCGGCCGAGCTGGCACTCACCCCGGGACACCTGACCACCGTGGTGCGGCGCAAGACCGGGCGCACCGTGCAGCAGTGGCTCACCGAGCGGCGCATGCAGCAGGCCCGCCGCCTGCTGACCGACACTGATCTGACGGTCGCGGCGATCGGCCACCGCGTCGGCCATCCGGACGCGGGCTATTTCATCAAGCGGTTCCGCGCCGAGCACGAGGTGACACCGGCGCAGTGGCGTCAGAACGCCTCGCCGGCCACCCCGCTGTAGCCGCGCAGCTGATACTTCGCGGCCAGCTCGAAAATGCCGTCCAGCCGGTCCAGCATCCGCAGCGGGAGCGTGAGCAGGACGTATTTGGCGCCGTCGTCCGGGTCGTCGATCACGTCCTGCTCGATCGGCTCCAGCACGTCGGCCAGGTCGGGCCAGCGTTTGAGCAGCTCACCACGGAAAGCGGTGACGTCCGGGTGCGGCTCCAGCCCATTGCTGTATCCCTCGGCCAGACTGTCGTAGGTGTCCTCCGGAACGCTGACGGCGGTCTTCCAGAACGCGAAGTCACTGCTCACCGCCTCAGCCTGCCACGGGACCGGCGGGCTCGCAGGTCAGGTGGCGGCGGCGACCACGTCGCGGCGGGACAACCGGTTCAGGGCCATGGCGATCAGGAAGAACACGACGCCCAGGCCGACCGCCAGGGCGGCGACGCCGAACGCGACGACCGAGGTGAACAGCGACGCCTGGAGGAAGGACGCGTTCATCACGGAGTTCCGGTTGGGATCGTCGCGCGGCAGCTCGGCGTAGGTCTTGCCGCCGGCCATGTCACTGGCGTGCTTGGCGATCACGTTCGCCTGGGCGTATGCCTCCCAGGGCTGGTTGACCTTCTGCCCGGCGAAGTGCTCGGCGTCGTCGGACACCGTGATGTGCTGATTCGCGAGGGTGGTGCTGACCACCGTGTAGGTCGTCACCCCGGCCACGATCAGGATGCCCGCGGCGACCATCACCAGGATTGCGAGTACTCGAACCGCGCCGATCCGGCGCCCGCTGTCTGCCATGCCGCCACGCTCCCCCAGGTCATGGCGGCCGGCATCCTCCACCCCGGATGATGTCCGTCGATGAACATCAGGCGGTCGCGAGCCGCGCGTCCTGCTCGATCTCCTCCGGGTCGGCCTTGAGGTCGCGGGTGGCGATCTTGTCGGCCTGCACCATCGCCCGCTCGACCTTGGCACCCATGTCGGCGACCGCCACCACGACCAGCCCGGCCTGGCCCTCGTCGAGGTATTCGCCGAGCTCCTTGAGGTCGTGCCGGCTCATCCCGCCGGCCGCGTGCCCGGCCAGCGCCCCGACCAGCGCGCCGCCGCCGGTGGTCGCCGCGAGCAGGCCGCCGCCCAGCCCGGCGATCGGGAACAGCGCCACGACCAGGCCGGTGGCCAGGCCGACGCTGCCGCCGAGCACGCCACCCGCGCGGGTCGGGGTCTCGTGCTTCTTGACGATCTTCGTCTTGCCGTCCGATCGCCGCTCCAGCACCGCGGCGTCGTACGCGTCGATCAGACCCGCGTCCCGGTGCAGCGACTTGACCGCGTCGTAGTCGCTGATCGCGGACTCCACAGTCGGGTAAACACCTACATAGACCAGAAACGTGTCGATAGCCATGTCACGAACGGTCGCTCAGCGGCCCGCCGCACACCTCATCCCTGCGGGGTGGCCGGGCGGCGCTCTCCGTCAGATCGCCTGGCCGGAGATGAACGGGAGCCAGCCCGCGTACCAGCCGGACAGCAGGGCGAGCGCGCCGAGCACGACGATCCGGTCGCGCGTCGTGGCGCGGGCCAGCAGGACGGCCGGGACGAGCAGGACCGGGAACGCGGGCAGCAGGTGCCGGCCGATCATCGAGATGTGGGTGCTCGTGCCGGTCGCCATCACCAGCATCGCGGCGGCGAAAACGGTCAGCTGCCACGGCGCGCGGCGGACCAGCAGCAGGAGCAGCACGATGAAGCCGGCCAGGATCACCAGGGACAGCACCCGGATCGGCTTGGCGGCGTTGTCGTCGTCCACCCCGATCAGGATGTCCGAGACCATCCCCCAGGTGTTCTCCCCGTTGTCCCAGCGCGCGCCGAACGTGTTGTGGTGGATCTCGGTGTACTTCGTGAAGCCACCGAGCCGGGCCGACGCGAACGCGAAGTAGGCCAGCAGCCCGAGCGGGGCGAGCAGCATCGCGGCGTACGGCCGCCAGCCGCCCCGGCGACTGACCGCGGCGACCAGCGCGGCCAGGCCGACGGTGCCGATCAGCGCGACGGCGGTGGGCCGGCTGAGCCCGCCGATCGCGGCGAGCGTCCCGGCGAGCAGCCAGCGTTCGGTGAGCACGGCGTACAGCGCCCAGACCGCCAGGGCGGTGAAGAGCGACTCGGTGTACGCGCCGTTCTGCGTCATGGCGGCGGGCACGACCGCCCACAGTGCGGCGAGCATCAGCCCGGCCCGGTGACCGTGCAGGCGTCGGCCGATGAGGTAGAGGCCCGCGGCGGCGGCGACGGCCGACAGGAACGAGACGATCAGGCACGCGGCGACCGGCGTGACGAACGGCAGGTAGGTCAGCGGGCGGGCGAGCCAGGGGTAGAGCGGGAAGAACGCGAGCCGCAGTTCGTACGGCACCCCGTCGGGGTCGAGGGCGCCGACCGGTCCGCCCAGGCCACTCCCGGCGATTTTGATGTACCACTGCCCGTCCCACGAGACGAGCGCGTCCGCGAACGAGGTGAACCCGCGCCACTGGTTGTTGATCGAGCCGTCGGGGTAGACCTGCCGGCCCGGCGACCGGGCGTGGGCGTAGCCGGCCAGCACGTACATGACTTCGAGGCTGAACATGCGCAGCATCAGGTACAGCCCGACGGCGGGCGCCACGAGACGCAGTCCACCGAGCGGTCCGCCGCCGACCGGGTCCGGCGCCGTCATCGCCGAGGTGCCGCCCTCCGCTTCACCCGCGCGGATCGAGACGACATCGGACATCGCAACACTCTCCCTGACCCTGCCCCACGCGCCGACCGGGAGCGCTCCCAGCCGTCCCGAGTCAATCGATCGACATCGTTGCCGGAGCGTATCGCACTCCGGCACACGCCGTCACGACGCGCTGCCCGTTGCGGAGATTTCCGAGAATCAGCCACGCATTCCAGCAGCGAAGTTGTCGTACCCACGCTTTACGCTACGGCAATGGATCTTGAGCGCTTCGCGGTGCACGAGGACGAACTCGGCCTCGACTACTGCCTGGCCTTCGCCCGCGGGCTGACCGCGGCGCAGGTCGCCGGCCGGCTGGGCGGCACCGAGATCGCCTGGGTGCGGGGGCTGGCGCAGCTTCCCGCGGGGTCGCCGTTCGTCGCGGTCGCCGAGCTGCCGGGCGGCGCGGTCATCGTCGAGGCGTTCCGCGGGCGGCTGCTGTTCGAGCCGGCCAACCGGCCACTGTCCCAGGGCACCAGCGTGGCCGTGGTCTACGAGTCCGAGCACCATGACCCGGCGTTCCTCTGGGTGGAGGACGGTGAGGTGCGGGTGTCCTTCAACCCGGACTCGCCGGGGTATCGGGAGGGCAGCGAGCCGGATGCGCTGCTCGACGACATGGTGCGGCTGGGCTTCGACGTGACCGATGAGGGTGACGAAAACGCGGACTTCGACGAGCAGGCCACGCTGCGGGCCTTCGCGCTCGCCGAGCACGTCACCGGCCTGCCCCTGGCGCCGGGGATGCTGCGCGACCTGACCTATCTCAGCCTGAGCCTGCCCGGCCGGTGACGTCCGGCCCCGGTCATCGGGAGCCGTCGAGGCGTTTGCCCAGATCGGCGAGGGCGGCCAGGAGGTCGTCGCGGTTGCGGGCGGACTTCATCCAGGGCGGGAGTCTTTCGAGCAGGGACATCACACAGCCGCCGCCCGGGCCGCGCTCGCGCAGGCCGGCGGCGATGAACCGGGTCAGCAGGTCCAGGTGCGGGCGATGGTAGGCCCACAGGTGGTGGCCACGGACCCGGGTGGTCAGAAAGAGGGGCTGCCGGAAGAACGGGTCGACGGGGCCACCCCTGCTGGGCGATGAGGTCGGGGGCGACGCGGTCCGGGTGTAGCCGCAGGCCGAGCAGACCAGGCGCCGCAGGCGATCCGCCGCGGCGGCCGCGTCCAGGATCACCTGGGCGTCCACCCCCGCGACGAGCGGGGCCCCGGCGCCCGGCGGGGTGATCACCCGAGCGCGCGCCGCGCAGCGGGGGCAGACCACGTCGATCGGCTGGCCGGCCAGGGCGACCAGGGTGTACTCCCACGTGGGATCGCGGAATCGGGCCGCCGGGTTGTCCATCGCCGCACGGTATCGGGGCGGGGCCAGCGGCACGACTCGATTCCGGGGGCGAGATCATCGGTGGATGGACGTTCGGTATGCGGGGATCGCCGAGGTGACCGACGTGGCGCCGGTCGCGGTCGTGATCGATGTGATGCGGGCCTTCACGGTGACGGCGTGGGCCTTCGATCGCGGGGCGGAGAAAGTGGTTCTCGCCGCTTCGCTGGAGGAGGCGCTCGAGCTCAAGGGCGGCCATCCGGACTGGGTGACGCTCAAGGACGGTCCGCCGGCGGCCGGGTTCGACACGGTCAACTCGCCGGGGATGCTGGCGTCGATGGACCTCACCGGACGGACGGTCGTGCAGAAGACCACCAACGGGACGGTCGGGGTGCACGCGGCCAAGGGCGCGGAGCTGTTGCTGTGCGCGAGCTTCGTGGTGGCGGAGGCGACCGCCCGGGCGTTGCGAGCGCACGGCGGTGATCAGGTCACGTTCGTGGTCACCGGCGGTGCGGGGCGGGCCGAGGAGGATCTGGCCTGCGCTCAGTACATCGCCGGGCGGGCCGCCGGGACGGAGACCGATCCGGCGGCGTTCATCGCGCGGGCCGCCGGGTCCCGGGCCGCCGCCGACATCGCGGACGGGGTGCGGCAGGGGCTGCCCGGGGTACATGCCGACGACGTCGCGCTCTGTCTGGAGACGGACCGGTTCCCGTTCGCCATGGCGGTGGCTCCGGAAGGGCCGCTGATGGTGCTGCGTCCGGTAAGGATCAGCGCGCAGGCCTGACGGGCCGCGGCGCGCCGGCTCTGGGCGTACCGAAATCGCCGGTGATCGGAAGCGGACGCGGACCGTGGGTCAGGCCTCGGTCAGCAGTCCGTCGGTCTCGTGGAACTCCGCTCCGGTCTCCGGGCAGACCCAGACGCCGCCGTCCTTCGCGGTCAACGGGCGGCCGGCCCGGCCGACCCAGCCGACGCGGCGTGCCGGAACGCCGACGACCAGCGCGAAGTCCGGTACGTCCTTGGTCACCACGGCGCCGGCGGCGACCAGGGCCCAGCGGCCGACGGTGACCGGGGCGACGCAGACCGCGCGGGCGCCGATCGCCGCGCCCTCGCCGATCGTGACGCCGACCGCGTGCCAGTCGTCGCCGGTCTTGAGGCGGCCCTCCGGGGTGACCGCGCGCGGGTACTCGTCGTTGGTGAGCACCGCGGCCGGGCCGATGAAGACGCCGTCGGCGAGGCGGGCCGGCTCGTAGACGAGGGCGTGGTTCTGCAGCTTGACGTTGTCGCCGATGACCACGCCGGGGCCGACGTAGGCGCCGCGGCCGATGGTGCAGTTCTGACCGAGGCGGGCATCCTCGCGGATCTGGGCCAGGTGCCAGATCCGGGTGCCGGCGCCGACCTGGGCACGGGGGTCGAGGTCCGCGGTGGGCGCGACGGTGACGTCGGTCATCGGTGGCCTTTCAGGGAGGGCAAGATCCGGGCCAGGGTAGACGGAAGCCGTCGCCGGTGATGTCAGCAACACGACGAGTTCCTCCGAAGTGACCATTGGTTTGCCCGAGGGGTGACCGACAGGCGTACCTCGAACGGCCGAACGGGTCAGCTTCGGCTCCGGCCCCGCCGGAAATCCGTCAGCGATCTAGCGCTCTTCCTAAGGGGATCGATAGCTTGCCAAGGGTTTGTGAGTCCGTGCTGACCTGACAAAGATCGGAAGTCTGTTGAACGCGTCCGAGCCGATCGGCATCGCCGTCATCGGGGCCGGGTACTGGGGCCCCAACCTCGTCCGCAACTTCCAGGCCAGCCCGCAGTTCCGGCTGCACTGGCTCTGTGACCTCGACGTCGACCGGGCCCGCCGGGTCCTCGGTGGATATTCCACCGTCCAGGTCACCGCCGACCTGGAGGAGGTCCTGGCCGACCCACAGGTGCAGGCGGTGGCGATCGCCACCCCGGCCGGCACCCACCTGAAGGTCGCCCTGGCCGCGCTGCGCGCCGGCAAGCACGTGCTGGTCGAGAAGCCGCTGGCGGCCACCTACGAGGAGGGCCGGCAGCTGGTCGAGGAGGCCGACGAGCGCGGCCTGACCCTGATGTGCGACCACACCTACTGCTACACCCCCGCGGTGCTGCGCATCCGTGAGCTGCTGCACGCCGGCGAGCTGGGTGAGCTGCACTTCCTGGACTCGGTCCGGATCAACCTGGGCCTGGTGCAGCGGGACATCGACGTGCTCTGGGACCTGGCGCCGCACGACCTGTCGATCCTGGACTTCGTGCTGCCCGAGGGTCTCACCCCGGTGGCGGTGGCCGCGCACGGCGCGGACGGCATCGGCGCGGGCCGGGCCTGCGTGGCCTACCTGACGCTCCAGCTGAGCAACGGCGCGATCGCGCACATCCACGTCAACTGGCTGTCCCCGTGAAGATCCGCACCGCGATCTTCGGCGGTTCGAAGCGGACGCTGGTGTGGGACGACCTCAACCCCAGCCAGCGGCTGGCCATCTACGACCGGGGCGTCGACGTGGCGTCGCCGGACGAGCTCGGCGACGAGCAGCGCCGGGACATCCTGATCTCGTACCGGTCCGGCGACATGGTGGCGCCGGCGCTGACCGAGCGGGAGGCGCTGCGCACCATGGTCGAGGAATACGCACGGGCGATCACCACGAAGACGCCCGCGCTCACCGACGGCCGCTCCGGCCTGCGGGTGCTGGAGCTGCTCCAGGCGGCCTCCCGTAGCCTTGCCGAGGGCGGCACGATGATCAAGCTCAACGAAGGGCACATGGCGTGACGGCTGTATCGATCGAGGGCGCGCGCGCCCTGGTCACCGGCGGGGCGGGCACCATCGGCTCGCACGTGGTCGACGAACTCGTCCGGGGCGGGGCCGCGGAGATCGTCGTCCTGGACAACTTCGTCCGCGGCCGGCGCGAGAACCTGGCCTGGGCGCTGGAGAACGGGCCGGTCACGCTGGTCGAGGGCGACATCCGCGACGTGGAGCTGGTGCGGTCGGTGACCGCCGGCAAGGACCTGGTGTTCCACCTGGCCGCGATCCGGATCACGCAGTGTGCCGAGGAGCCGCGGCTGGCCAACGAGGTGCTGGTCGACGGCACGTTCAACGTGGTCGAGGCGGCCGCCGAGGCCGGCGTGAAGAAGGTCATCGCGTCCTCGTCGGCGTCGGTCTACGGGCTGGCCGAGGAGTTCCCGACGACCGAGCGTCACCACCCGTACAACAACGACACGTTCTACGGCGCGGCCAAGGCGTTCAACGAGGCCACCCTGCGCAGCTTCAAGGCCATGAAGGATCTGGACTACGTCGCGCTGCGGTACTTCAACGTGTACGGCCCGCGGATGGACATCTACGGCCTGTACACCGAGGTGCTGATCCGGTGGATGGAGCGGATCGAGTCGGGCACTCCCCCGCTGATCCTCGGCGACGGCCTGCAGACCATGGACTTCGTGCACGTGGCCGACATCGCTCGCGCCAACATCCTGGCGGCGAAGGCGGACGTCACCGACGACGTGTTCAACATCGCGTCCGGCGAGGAGACCAGCCTCAAGGAGCTGGCCGCCGCGCTCTCCGCGGTGATGAAGTCGGACCTGGCGCCGGAGCACGGCCCGGCCCGCGCGGTCAACGGCGTGACCCGCCGGCTGGCCTCCACCGACGCGGCGTCCGAGAAGATCGGCTTCCGCGCCGAGATCAGCCTCACCGAGGGTCTCCAGCAGCTCGTCGACTGGTGGCGGGCGTCCAAGTGATCCCCGTGATGATCCCCATGCTCGGGGAAGAGGAAGCCCAGGCGGCGGCGGACGCGGTCCGTTCCGGCTGGGTCGCCCAGGGCCCGCGGGTCGCGCAGTTCGAGAAGGAGTTCGCGGCCACGGTCGGCGCCGGGCACGGTGTCGCGGTCAGCTCCTGCACGACGGCGCTGCACCTGGCCCTGGTCCTGCACGGCATCGCACCGGGTGACGAGGTCATCGTCCCGTCGCTGTCGTTCATCGCCACGGCGAACGCGGTCCGTTACGTCGGCGCGACGCCGATCTTCGCCGACGTGGACCTGGCCACCGGGAACCTGACCGTCGAGACGATCGACGCGGTGCGCACCCCGCGGACCAGAGCGATCATCGCGGTGCACCAGGGCGGCGTGCCGTTCGACACCGTGGGGCTGCGCAAGGCCGCTGAGGGCTGGGGTCTGGCGCTCGTCGAGGACGCCGCCTGCGCGGCGGGATCAACCGCTTACGGTACGCCCGCGGGAACCGGCGCCGCCGTCGCGGCCTGGTCGTTCCACCCGCGCAAGGTGCTCACCACCGGCGAGGGCGGCATGGTCACCGTGGACGACGCGGAGGCGGCCGTGCGACTGCGGCGGCTGCGGGAGCACGGGATGAACGTGTCGGCGGCCGACCGGCACAAGAGCTCGCAGCCGGTGCTCGAGGCGTACCTGGAGACGGCGTACAACTACCGGATGACCGACATCCAGGCCGCGGTCGGCCTGGTCCAGCTCGGCCGGCTGGCCGGACTGGTGGCCCAGCGCCGGGAGCTGGCCGCCCGGTACCACGAGTTGCTCGACGGCATCGACGGTCTGGTCCCGGTTCGCGACCCGGCGTACGGCACCACGAACTATCAGTCGTTCTGGGTGCTGCTCACTCCGGACTATCGCACCGACCGCGACGAGGTCCTCGCCGAGCTGGCGAAACGTGGCGTCTCGGCGCGGCGCGGCATCATGGCGGCACACCTGGAGCCGGCATACGCGGACGTCACTGCGGCGCCGTTGCCGGTGACCGAGCAAATCACCCGCGACTCGCTGATCCTGCCGTTGCACCACAAAATCACCGACGACGACCAGAAATACATCGTCGGTATCCTGCGCGAGCTCGCGTAAAAGCATTTTCCGGGGGCCACCGCCAATGCGGCGGTGGCCTTTCCGCAATGCGTTGCTCCACAATGGCCGGATGCGTGACGAGACCACCGTGGCGATCATCGGGGCGGGGCCGGCCGGTCTGACCCTGGCCAACCTGTTGCAGCGTTCCGGCGTCGACTGCGTCGTCCTGGAGATGCGCGACCGCTCCTACGTCGAGGACCGGCAGCGGGCCGGGATCATCGACCACCACGCCGGGCGGATCTTCGAGGAGTACGGGCTGGCCGACCGGATCGTCGGTGACGGCCCGGTGGAGACCCTGATGGAGATCCGGACCGAGGGCGTGCCCCGGTTCCTGGACACCCCGGCCCTGGCGGGTGGCCGCCCCAGCCGTCTCGTGCCGCAGCAGATGCTGGTCCGCCGGCTGATCGCCGCGTTCCTGGAGGGCGGCGGTGACCTGCGCTTCGGGGCCGCCGGCGTGACCCTGCACGACCTGGACGGGCCGCAGCCGCGGGTCACCTACGACGGCGGCGAGCTGGGCGCCGCCTACCTCGCGGGGTGCGACGGCTTCCACGGGGTGAGCCGGCGCAGCATCCCGGCCGGGGCGCTCGAGACGTACAGCTTCGACCACGGCATCGGGTGGTACACGGTGCTGGCCGACGCCCCGCCGCCGCGGTATCCGTTGATGGGGGTCAGCCGGCACGGTTTCGCCGCCCAGTTCGCGCGCGGCCCGCACGCCAGCCGTTTCTACCTGCAATATCAGCCCGGCGAGGACCCGCGGTCGTGGCCCGACGAGCACGCCTGGGAGCAGCTGCGGCTGCGGCTCGGCGACCCGCGGCTGGTGGCCGTCGATCGAGGTGCAGGCGTTGCAGGGGCTCGACCTGGTGGTGAACCGGGGCGAGATGGTCGCCGTGGTGGGCGCCTCCGGGTCCGGGAAGTCGACCCTGCTGTCCATTCTGGCCGGCATCGACGCGCCGACCGCCGGGAAGGCCCGGGTCGAGGACTGGGATCTGCTCAGCATGTCGCGCGCCGACCGGGTGCGCTACCGGCGGCAGACCGTCGGGTTCGTGCGGCAGCAGACCGCCAGCAACCTGGTGCCCTACCTGACCTCGAGGCAGGTGATCGACCTGCCGATGGTGGCCGCCCGCAAGCCCGCGAAACAGCGCCGCGAGCGCACCGAGGAACTGCTCGACGCGCTCGGCGTGACCGACTGCGCGGACCGCAGACCCGCGCAGATGTCCGGCGGGCAGCAGCAGCGGGTGGCGATCGCGGTGGCCCTGGCGAACCGGCCGCACGTGCTCTTCGCCGACGAGCCCACCGGCGAGCTGGACACCGCCACCTCGGCCGAGGTGTTCGGGGCGCTGCGCGACGTGAACCAGCGCTACGGCGTGACCGTCGTGGTGGTCACCCACGACGCCGAGGTCAGCGGGCAGGTGGAGCGGACCGTGGCGATCCGGGACGGGCGGACCAGCAGCGAGGTGCTGCGCCGGACCGCGACCACCGAGGACGGCGACACCCACGTGATCGCCGAGGAGTACGCCGTGATGGACCGGGCCGGCCGGGTCCAGATCCCCCGGGAGTATCGCGACGCGCTCCAGCTGACCCGCCGGGTGCGGCTCGCGCTGGAGTCCACCCACGTGCAGATCCACCCGGACCAGGACCTTCAATGACAAACCCGATTCTTTCCGTACGCCAGGTCAGCCGCACCTTCGGCGCCGGCCCCACCGCCGTGCACGCCCTGCGCGACGTCTCCTTCGACGTCGAGCCGGGCACCATGGTCGCCCTGGTCGGCCGCTCCGGCTCCGGCAAGACCACCCTGCTCAACGTGATCGGCGGCCTCGACCGCCCGGACGCCGGCACCGTCACGCTGGACGGCGCCGAGGTCACCGCCCTGGACGAGGACGGCCTGTCGGAGTTGCGGCGCGACCGGGTGTCGTACGTCTTCCAGACCTTCGGCCTGATCCCGGTGCTCTCCGCCGCCGAGAACGTCGGCGCCCCGCTCCGGCTGACCCGCACCCCCGCCGCCGACCGGGAGAAACGCGTCCAGCTCCTGCTCGACCTGGTCGGCCTGGCCGAGCACGCCGAGCAGCGGCCCGGCGAACTCTCCGGCGGCCAGCAGCAGCGGGTCGCGATCGCCCGCGCGCTGGCCGCCTCGCCCCGGCTGCTGATCGCCGACGAGCCGACCGGGCAGCTCGACGCCGAGACCGGCCGGTCGGTGATGGCGCTGCTGCGCGGGGTGGTCGAGTCGGAGGGCGTGACCGCGCTTGTGTCCACCCACGACCCGGTGATGATGGCGCTGGCCGACCGGGTGATCCGGATCAGTGACGGGCGGCTGCACGAGTGATCGGGCTGCTCAGGCGCCGGGCGAGCGCGCAGTGGCCGGTGCTGGCCGCGCTGCTCGCGGTGGTCACGCTCGGTGCCACGCTGCTCGGGGTGTGCGCGCTGCTGGTGACCCGGAGCGCGTCGCTGGCGCTCGGGGTGGCGGCTGCCGGGGCGGATCCGGCGGACGTGACGGTCACGGCGTACACCTCGGCGATCCTCGGCACCGACGCACGGGCCGTCACGGACCGGACCCGGGATGTGCTGACCTCGGCGCTCGCCCCGTTCCCGGCGACGACGGCGGTACGCGCGTCGTCGGTGATGCGGGAGCTGCCCGGGCGTACCGACGGCGCGCGCACCTACCTGTCCGGCGTCGAGCGGCTGCCGGAGAAGGCGGCCCTGGTCACCGGGCGGTGGCCGCGTGCCGGGCAGCACCCCGCCGAGGCGGTGCTGCTGGAGCCGACCGCGAAACTGCTCGGCCTCACCGTCGGCAGCCGGGTGCGTCTGGCCGCCAGACCACCGGACGACCCGGCGCCCGCGACCGACCTGACCGTGGTCGGGATCGCCCGGCCGCTGCCCGGCAGCGGCTGGGACCGGGACCTGCTCGGCGGGGCCGGCTTCGACCCGGACCACAACGACGGCAGCACCTCGCGGACCTTCCCGGCGTACGGGCCGTTCCTGGTCGACCTGGCCGACCTGCTCGGCGGCGGGTCGTCGCTGAGCCGGATGGAGATCAACGCCCGCCCGGACCTGTCGCACGCCACCCCCGCCCAGCTGACCACCGTGCGCAACGGCGTGCTGGACGCCGACCCCCGGCTCACCGGCACGCTCGGCGGCCGGGCGAAGTTCACCCGGGTCGCCTCGGCGCTGCCGGACACCCTGCGCGCCGCCCGCCACCAGCAGAACGTCACGCAGGCCGCGGTCCTGGCCGTGGCCGTGCTCGGCACCGTCCTCACGGTCACCGCGCTGGCCCTGGCCGGACGGCTCACCGCCGGGCTGCGGGCGACCGAGACCTCGCTGCTCTCCGCGATGGGCGCCAGCCGGGTGCAGCTCGCGGTGACCGCGGCCGTGGAGGCGGGGCTGCTCGCCCTGCTCGCGTCCGGCCTCGCGGTGCCCGGCTCCTCGCTGCTGCACGCGGCGCTCAGCCACCTGCCGCCGATGTCCGGGGCCGGCCTGGCCGACGCCGCTCAGGTGACCGCCGCTCAGGTGCTCGCCGTGGTGGCCGGGGCGTTCGGGCTGACCGTGCTGCTGGTGCTGGTCGCACTGCGCACCGAGGCGCCGGCCGGTCGCCGCGAGGCGCTCGCGCGGTCCGGCGCCGACCTGCTGCTCGTCGCGTTCGCCGGGCTCGGCTGGTGGCAGCTGCACGCCCGCTCGGCCACGCCCGGGCTGATGGACACCCTGGCCCCGGCGCTGCTGCTGACCGCCGGGGCGGCGCTGGCGCTGCGGCTGGTGCCGCCCGCGCTGAGCGTCGCCGACCGGCTCGCCCGCCGCTCCGACGGGCTGCCGCTGCCGCTGGCCGCGTTCGAGGCGGCGCGGCGACCGCAGGCCGCGGCGGCCGGGCTGCTGATCTGCCTGGCCGCGGCGGTGGCGACGTTCGGGGTGGCGTTCGACGCGACCTGGCAGCGGTCGCAGCGCGACCAGGCCGACCTCGCCGTCGGGACCGACCTCGCGATCGGGCTGAGCACGCCGCCGGTCGGCGGGCAGGGCTCGGTGATCGCCGCCGCCACGGGAGCCTCCGCGGTCAATCCGGCCGCGAACCGGCCGCTCGCCATCGGGCAGTGGCTGGGCACGGCCGGGGATCCGCCGCGGCTGGTCGCGGTGGACACCACCCGCGCGGCGGAGCTGCTGCGCGGGCGGCTGCCGGACGGGAGCGACTGGTCCGCGGCGACCCGCGGGCTCGCGCCGGAGGGCCCGGCACACGGCGTGCCGGTGCCGGCCGGGGGCGCGTTCACGCTGGCCGGGACGGCGACCGGGGAGTTCCCGCTGACCGTGACGCCGGAACTGCTGCTCCAGGACGCGACCGGGTTGCGGACGCGGTGTTCCGCCGCGCCGATGCCGCTGGACGGGACCCGCCGCCCGATCACCGGGTGCGCGCCGGTCGACGGGATGCGCCTGGTCGCGGTGGCGCTGCCGGTCCGGGACGACACGGGGTACTTCCTGGAGGCGACGCGCAGCCGGGTGCGGGTGACGCTCGGGCTGCCCGGGGCGGGCGGGGACGTGGCGGACTGGACGACGATCTCGGCGGAGCCGGTGGCGAGCCAGTTCCTGGACCCGGCCCTGGACGGAAGCGGGACCACGCTGCGGTTCAGTGGGACGGTGCTGCTCGGCGGGCCGCCGGAGGCCGCGTTGACGCTGGTCAGCACGGCTTTCAAGGCGCCCGCGGCGGTGCCGGTGGTGGTGTCCGCCCGGCTGGCGGCGGGGCTCGGGGTGAGAGTGGGATCGACGCTGGACGTGACGGTCGGGTTCACCGCCGTACCGATAAGGATCGTCGATGTCGTGCCGGTCGTGCCGTCGGCGCCGGGAGCGGCAGCGGTCCTGGCGGATCTCGACACGCTGTCCCGGGTGCTGACCGCGCGCGGTGACCTGGAGTCGCCGGTGGACGCCTGGTGGGCCGCGCGCCCGACTCGGGATGACGTGGCCGGGCTGCACCTGGGCGTGGTGACCACCCGGGCCGGCGAGACGGCGCGGCTGGCCGCGGGGCCGCTCAGCGCCGGGCTGCCCGCGGTGCTGCGGCTGCTGGTGCCGGCCGCGGTGCTGCTGCTGCTCGCCGGAGTGATCCTGCACGTCACGCACGACCTGCGGGAACGCGCGGTGGAGGTGGCCCGGCTGCGCGGCATCGGGATGACCCGGCGGGAGATCCGGGCCACGCTGCTCGGGCAGCACGCGGCGATCCTGCTGCCGCTGCTGGCGGCCGGAACCCTGGTCGGGACGCTCGGCACCTGGCTGATCACGCCGCTGCTGATCCGTTCCGGGACCGGGGCGGCGCCGGTGCCGCCGGTGGCGCCGGCCTGGCCGTGGGGTGCGGAGACGCTGGTTCTCGGCATGCTGATCGGCGGGTGCACCCTGGCCGTCGGCATCGTGGCCACGATCCAGTCACGCCGCGCCGGCGCGGCCCAGCTGCGGGTGGTCTCATGATCCGGCTGGGTTTGCACGGGGCCAGCATCCGCGGGCGGGCGCGGGCCGACGCCGGGCCGCTGCTGCTGTCCGCGCTGGTGGTCGCGGTGGTCTCGATGCTGGCGGGTGCGGTGCCGGTGCTGCTGCGCAGCACGGCCGACGAGGCGGTGCGAGAGGCGGTCCGCGCGGCGGCGGATCTGGCTGACGTACGCGTGGAAGCCCGCTGGGAGTCCGACGACGGCATGAACGGCGGACGCCTGCGTGACCCCCGGCTCGCCGCCGAGCTGGCAGACCTGGCGAACCGTTCCCTCGACGACCTGGGCCCGCTGCGCGACGTGCTGGAACCGCCGGTCGGCTACACCGCCAGCCCGACGCTCAAGGTGACCGACGGGAGTGTGCTGCGCACCTTCCAGCTCAACTACCTGCGGGACGCCACCGGACCAGCGGTCGTCTGGATCTCCGGCAAGGCACCGGCGTCCTCGGCGAAGCAGGCCGACGTCGAGGTGCCGTGGAACGGTCCACCGTGGCCGGTGCAGGTGGGGCTCTCCGAGGCCGAGGCGGCCGCGCTCGGGGCCGGCCCGGGTGACCGGCTCCAACTCGCCGACGAGCAGCGCAATCCCAAGGACGTCCGGGTCAGCGGCATCTATCGCGCGGTGAACCCGGACGACCCGGCGTGGCGGCTCGCGCCCTGGCTGCTGAACCCCACGTCCGGTTCGGACGGGGCCGGCAGCACCCGGTTCGGCGGGTTGCTCTCCGACGAGTCGCTGCCGGACGCGCGCCTGGCGTTCGGGCTGGACGACCTCACCCGGGTCGTCCGGTTCAGCCCCGACCCGGACGTGCTCACCTGGGATGCCGCCCAGCGGATCGCCGCGACCGTGGTGGGGCTCAAGGCCTCCTCGGGCACGTCGGCGAACCGCGGCACGGCGTCGCACTGGCAGACCCAGCTCGACTCGGTGCTGCGCGACGTCCAGGACCAGATCGAGGCGGCCACCGCGCAGGCCTCGGTGCTGCTCACCGCGGTGTCGGTGGTCGCCGTGCTGGTCCTGTTGCTGGCCGCGGAACTGCTGGTGGCCCGGCGGGCGCCGGCGCTGACCGTGGCCCGGCAGCGGGGCGCGTCGCTGCTCGCCCTCGGCGGGGAGCTGCTGCTCGAATCGGTCCTGCTCGCGGCCGTCTCGGCGGGGGCCGGGGTGCTGGCCGCCCGGATCTTCGTGCCGTCGGTCGCCTGGGGCTGGCTGCTGCCGGTGGTGCTGGCGGCGGTCCTGGCCGGGCCCGCGTTCGGGCTGGTGACGGCGTATCGCGCGACCCGGGACCGGCGAGTCCCGGCGAACCGGAACGCCCGCCGGTGGGCGCGACGGACGACGGCGCTGCGGCGTCTGACGGCCGAACTCGCGGTCGTGATCGCGGCGGCGATCGCCGTCGTGGTGCTGCACCAGCGCGGGGTGCTGCCGTCGGCCGGTGGAACCGTGTTGCTGCCGGCCGCGGCGCCGACACTCGGGGTGCTGGTCGGTGGGCTGCTGCTGCTGCTGCGGGTGCTGCCGCCGGTCACCGGCCTGGTGCTGCGGCGGGCGCTGCGGTCGAGCCGGCCGCTGGCGGTGTTCGGCGCGGCGCGGGCGGCGTCGGCGTCAGGCCGGGCGTTGCCGGTGCTGGCGCTGGCCGGGGCGGCGGCGCTGGCCACCTTCGCCCTGACCCTGAACACCACGGTCGCCGCCGGTCTGACGGAAGGCACCTGGCGCGCGGTCGGCGCGGACGCCCGGCTGGACGTGTCCCCCGATGCCGTCTCGTCCGCTCCCTCGCTGGCCTCGCGGATCGCGGCTGCGCCCGGCGTCCGGCACGTGGCGCTCGCCCAGGTGACCGAGAACGCCCCGATCGTCGCCGGCGACGCCCAGCGCCCGTCCCGCCTGGTCGTCGTCGACACCACGACGTTCCGCGACCTGCTGGCCGACACCCCGCTCCCGGCCCTGCCCTCTCTCCCGGGCGCGACCGGCGCCTCCCCGCCCGTCGCCGGGCCCACCGGAGCCACCGCAACCGACCCGACCGGGTCCACCGCGACCGCCGGACCCGGCACACCCGCCGGGCCGGGCGGGAGCAGTGGGCCTGCCGTGCCCGCGCTCGTTCGGTCCGTCGGCGGGAGTCTGCACGGCGGTACGCTGACGTTGCCGCAGAAGGGCGCTCCCCCGATCCGGTTCACCGCGGTCGGTGCCGCGCCCGCGATCGACGCCGCCGACAACGTCGTGCTGGTCGACGCGGCCGCGATGACCGCCGCCGGCGTCGCCTATCAGCCGAACACCATCTGGGTCACCGGTCCCGGCGCCGCGGAGGCCGCCCGCGCCAACGCCACCGCCGCCACCGTCACGATCCGTACCGAGCTGGAACGGGCCCGCCGCAGCGCTCCCCTGGTCACCGGCCTGCTCCGACTCGCCTGGGCGTCCGCCGGAACGCTGCTCGCCCTGGGCCTGCTCGGCTTCGCGCTCAGCGCCGCCACCGGCGCCCCGGACCGCTGGCAGACGCTGAGCCGGCTGCGCACCCTCGGCCTGCGTCCCGGCGAGGCGCGCCGGGTCGCCACCGCCGAACTCCTCCCCCTGACCCTGCTGGCCGCCGCTGCCGGTCCCCTGCTGGGGCTGCTCCTCGCCCAGCTCACCCTGGGTCCGCTCGGCCTGCGCCTGCTGACCGCCCAGACCGGCGACCCGTCGCTGATCCTTCCGTGGCTCGGCCTGGCCGTGATCGCGGCCGCCTTCCCCGCAATGCTCGCCGCCCTGATCCCCGCCGAGTCCGCGCTCCGCCGCCGCCGACGGCTGAGCGAAACCCTCCGGGTAGGCGGCGCCTGAACCGGCCGGCCGCCCGGCTGACGCAGCGAGGTGTCTCGGCGGGCGGAGAGGCGGGCGGCTGGCTGCTGGTTGTCACTGGACGCGGGCCAGGTTGCTGTGGGTCAGCCAGCCGAGGACCTTGTCGGCTTCGCCGCCGCCGGCGGTGACGAAGACGTCCTTGCAGCCGGGGCGGGCGGTCAGGCGGGTGCGGACGTCGGCGACGGTGGCGGTCGCCGGGACGGTGAGGAAGTTCTTCACCAGCGCGGTCATCTCGGGGCTCTGGGCCATCAGGGCGGCGAGCGTGTCGGCGTCCGTCATGGACGCCGCCGGCAGGCTCTTGGCCTGGGCATACTTGTCCAGGTCGGAATCGTGGACGACGCACAGGGCGACCGACGCGTGGTCGAAGATCGGCACGCGGCTGCGGTTGGCCGAGTGCATGGCGTCGTACAGAAGCTTGAGTTTCAGATCGCCCGCGGCCGCGCCCTCCGGGATCACCTGTTTCGGGTCGATCTGTTCGAAGGTGAGCATCACCTGGGTGGCCGGGGTGTCCGGCGCCAGGCCGCCGGCGGCCTTCATGGCGTCGATGGTGCTCTGCGTCGCGGTGCGCAGGTTGTCGCCGGCGAAGTAGAACGCCAGCACGGTGGCGACCCAGGCGCCGAGCAGCGGCAGCACCGCGGTGAAGACGAGCTGCGCCATGTCCGGACGTTTGTCCGCCGGGGCGAACCCGATGGCGACGATCGAGATCGCGATGACGCCGACGAAGCCGGCCCCCACCACGCCGAACCCGAGGATGAGGCGGCCCCGGCGGTCGTCGGCGCCGGAGACTGGACCGGTCATGCCGCACATTCGAGTCCGGCGCCCGAACCCGCACAAGGCCCACGTCCGTGATCCGACTGCACGACGAAGCCCCGCGCCGGAACCGGTCCGGGCGGGGCTCCGCCGAGGGCGGGGCTCAGTCGGTGACCCAGCCGCCGTCGGCGCCGACGGTCACCTGGTACGCCATCCGCTTCTTGCCCTTGAAGTCGACCGTGCAGCGCCAGGTGCCGACGCCGTTCGGGTCGACGTTCTGCGGGGCGCACTTCGCGGCGGCGGGCTTGACCGCCTTGCCGGCGCTGTCGCGGAAGTCGCCCTCCTTGACGATCGACTGCGCCAGCGAGGCCGCGGTGACCCGGGTCTGCGGGACCGGAGGGACGACGGCGGCGTCGGCGCGGTTCATCAAGACCATCGCAAAGCCGAACGCCCAGGTCACGGCGAGGGTGATGACGAAGGACAGCCAGTATTTGCGGCCGGAGTGGCCGAGGGCCCGGGCGCCCTTGGCTCGTTTCGCGGCGGGGAAAGCGCCGAAGGCGCCGAGGACCGCGGTGACGATGATGATCATGGCGATACCGGGCGGCGGGGCGACGCCCGGCTGGACCGGGGGGACCATGCCGGGGAACGCGGTGGGCGCGCCGTAGGGATAGCCGTATGGCGGCGGGTTGTGCCCGGTCACGGGCGGCTGCCCGAAGCCGGGCTGAGCCGCCGGGACACCGTAAGCGGCCTGAGCCGCCGGGTCGTAGGCAGGCGGCTGACCGAATGCGGGCTGAGCCGGAGAGCCGTAGTAGTCGGGCTGCGCGCCGTACTGCTGCGGGTAGGCCGGCTGCTGATAAGCCGGCTGCTCCGGGTAATAGGCGGGCGGGGTGTTATAGGCCTGCGGCTGCACGGGAGCAGCCGGATAAGGCTGCTGCCAGTCGCCGGTGGTCTGCGGTCCAGCGGTCAAGGAAAACCATCCGGGGTGGTGGGGGGACTTTCCGTCGCGCCATTGATCGGCACCGGAACCACCCACTTGAGGCGCTAATTCGGTTGCCGCCCACCTGCCGCCTCTGATGGGGTGGGCTGGTCAGAACCCCGAGCGAAACGAGGATCGAGCGATGCGAGCTGCGTGCATGTCACACCCGGAAGGAGTCCACCTCACCGACAGGGACATGACGCTTGACCATCCTCAATCTCGGCATTCTGGCGCACGTCGACGCCGGTAAGACCAGCCTCACCGAACGGCTCCTGCACACCGCCGGAGTCATCGACGACATCGGCAGCGTGGACGACGGCAGCACGCAGACCGACACCCTGGAATTGGAACGCCGCCGCGGCATCACCATCAAATCCGCGGTCGTCTCCTTCACCCTCAACGGCCGCATCGTCAATCTGATCGACACGCCCGGACACCCGGATTTCATCGCCGAGGTGGAACGGTCGCTCGCCGTTCTGGACGCGGCGGTCCTGGTCGTCTCGGCGGTCGAAGGCGTGCAGGCGCAGACCCGGGTGCTCGCCCGGACCCTGCACAGGTTGCGCATTCCCACGCTCATCTTCGTGAACAAGGTGGACCGCGGCGGCGCCCGTTTCACCGGCGTTCTCGACGAGATCGCGACGCGGATCAGCCCGGCGATCATCCCGATGAGCCGGGTCGGCCGGATCGGCACCCGGGACGCGACGGTTCACGGCGACGTCGACCTGATCCGCCTCGCCGATCATGACGACGCGGTGCTCGCGGCGCTGGTCGAGGACCGGCCCGCGCCGCCGATCCGGGTCCGGGACCGGGTGCATCCGGTCTATTTCGGTTCGGCCATCACCGGCGCGGGCATCGATGATCTCGTAGACGGGATCACCCGGCTGTTGCCGTCCGCGCCCGGCGACGCCGGTCGCCCGCCGGCCGGGACGATCTTCAAGGTGGAGCGGGGCCCGGCCGGGGAAAGGATCGCCTACCTGCGGATGGTCGACGGCACGCTGCGCGTGCGGGACACCCTCGGGGGTGATCGGGTGACCGGGATCGAGGTGTTCGCGGACGGTGCCACCCGCGCCTGCGGCGCGATCACGGCCGGGCAGATCGGGCGGCTGCGCGGGCTCGGGTCCGCGCGGGTCGGTGACGATTTCTCGGTACGCCCGGCCGCCGCCCGCCCAGCACAGTTCGCCCCGCCCACCCTGGAAACCGCGGTCGTCGCGTCCCGGCCCGCGGAGCGCGGCGCCCTGCACGCCGCGCTGACCGAGCTCGCCGAGCAGGACCCCCTGATCAATCTGCGCCAGGACGACGAGCGTCAGGAGGTCTACGTGTCGCTCTACGGCGAGGTGCAGAAGGAGGTCGTCGAAGCCACCCTGGCCGAGCAGTACGGACTGCGGGTGAGCTTCCGCGAGACCACGACACTGCACGTGGAGCGGGTGCTCGGGGTCGGGGCGGCGGTCGAGTTCAACAAGGTGGAGCCGAACCCGTTCCTGGCCACGATCGGGCTCCGGGTCACGCCCGCACCGGTGGGAGCGGGTGTCAGTTTCGGTCTCGCGGTGGAGCCCGGGTCGATGCCGGCGGCGTTCTTCACGGCGGTGGAGCAAACCGTGCACGAAACGCTGCGGCAGGGGTTGCGGGGCTGGCCGGTGCCGGATTGCACCGTGGTGATGACGCACTCCGGGTATTCGGCGCGGCAGTCGCACTCGCACGCCATTTTCGACAAGAGCATGTCGAGCACGGCCGGCGATTTCCGGAATCTGACCCCGCTGGTGCTGATGACGGCGTTGCAGCGGGCCGGAACCGAGATACGGGAGCCGATCCACGCGTTCCGCGCCGAGGTTCCGGCGGATACCGTTCCGGCGGTGCTCCCGGTGCTGGCGCGATTGCGGGCCGTTCCCTTGGCTACCGAGTCGACGATCGTTTCCGGGGAGATTCCGGCGGCGCAGGTGCACGCGTTGCAGCGCCGGTTGCCGGGTGTGACCCGGGGCGAGGGTGTGGTGGAGAGCGCCTTCGATCACTATGCGCCGGTGCGCGGCCCGGCGCCCGTCCGGGAGCGCACCGGCCCCGATCCGCTCGACCGCAAGGAGTACCTGCTGCGGGTCCTCCGCCGGACGGGGGCCGCAGCCGGCACACGCTGACGCTCGGCCAGGCTGTCGTCGCCGCCCGCGCAGTTCGGCGGCGACCGTGCCACTCAGCGATCCAGATCACAGTCACAAACCGGCGCGCCCATCTGTCTTAGAGGCGTACAGCAAGCCACCAGGACAGGGAGACATCATGAGTGCTCGTCTGAACGCCGCCACCAGCCCGGTCGCCGGGAACGTGCTGAAGGCCCTGCTCGGCGCCGGCAAGGCGATCAACGGCTCGTCGCTGCCGGCCACCGTCCGGCACCTGGTCGAGATCCGGGCCAGCCAGATCAACGGGTGTGGGTACTGCGTCGACATGCACACCAAGGACGCCGCGCACGAGGGCGAGACCGACGCCCGGCTGCACCTGGTCGCGGCCTGGCGGGAGGCGACCGTGTTCACCGAGGCCGAGCGGGCCGCCCTGGAGCTGGCCGAGCAGGGCACCCGGATCGCCGACGCGGCCGGTGGCGTCCCCGACGACGTGTGGGCGAACGCGGTCAAGCACTTCGACGAGGAGCAGCTGGCCGCCCTGGTCGCACAGATCGCGCTGATCAACGCCTGGAACCGGCTGAACGTGATCATCCAGCGCCCGGCCGGTGACTACGTCCCGGGCCAGTGGGGCTGACGCACATTTGACGGCACCGCCACCATGGGCATCGTCGGGTGCGAACAGTGGAGGTAGTGGTGGACGGTCAGGACTATGTGGCGGCGATCGTGTTCGGCGCGATCATCGGGGTGGTGGCCCGGATCGTGCTGCCGGGCCGGCAGAACATCGGGCTGATCGCGACGGTGCTGATCGGCATGGGCGCCGCGGTCGCCGGCACCTGGGCGTCCGACCGGTGGGACCTGCACAGCAGCCACATGTTCACGGTGGCCGACCGGACCTTCGACTGGGCGGTGGTCGGTGTGCAGGTCGCCATCGCGGTGGTCGGCGTCGGACTCGCGGCGATGATCGCGCGCCAGTTCACCACCGATCGTCACCGGGATTGACTAGCGTGTCAGCGTGGCCGAGACGTTGACGCTGACGCTGACCTTGGAATCGCGCGGGCCGGCGGGGGCCTTCGTCCTCTCCGACGAGCAGGCTGCTGCCGTCGGGGACGGGCGCAAGGCCTTCCCGGTCCGCGTCACCGTGAACGGGGTGACCCTGCCGCTGCGGCTGGCCCGGATGGGCGGGGAGAACATGATCGGCCTGGCCAAGGCGGTGCGGGCGCAGGCCGGTGTCCAGATCGGCGCGGACTACCAGGTGACGATCGAGGCGGAGACCGCCGAGCGCACCGTCGAGACCCCGCCGGACCTGGAGGCGGCGCTGGCCGCGGACGCCGGGGCGCGGGCGGCGTGGGACAAACTGGCCTACTCGCACCGCAAGGAGTTCGCCCGCTGGATCACCGAGGCGAAGCGCGAGGCCACCCGGGAGCAGCGGGTCAGCAAGACCATCGACATGCTTCACGCCGGCCAGACACGTTAGCCGGGTGAACCCGGCGCGGGGCGATGCGGTACACAGGGGCGTCTGTCTATTCGCGAAAGGGACCCCGTGATGGAAACGCCCACCGACGTCAGCTCCCTCGCCTACTCGCGCGGCCTCGGCCAGGAGGTGGCCGACCGGTCGCTGCCCAGCCCGTTGAAGGCCGGCGGCACCTGGCTGGGCATCGCGGCCGGCAGCCTGCTGCTGCTCTTCCTGGCCAGCCTGGGCCACGACACCGACGGCATCGTCTACGGGCTGCTGCGCCTCGTCGGCCTGTTCTTCTGCTTCCTGATGGTCTATGCGCTGGCCATGGGCATCCGGACCTTCATCCAGGGCGCCCAGTCGTACTACGTGTTCACCGGCGGGTTCGTGCACCGGCGCAACGGCCGGGCGCAGGCGTACACCTGGTCGGAGATCGCCGAGTGCAAGCCGCTGCTGCGCAAGGGCCAGCTGATCAACTACCAGCTGGTGCCGCGCGGCCGTAAGCCGATCAACATCCCGGTGATCCTGGTGAACAACCGGGACGCCTTCCTGGACAGTCTCATGGGCCTGCTGCACCAGCACGGCATCCCGGTCAGCTAGTCCTTCTTGTTAACGACCCGTTGTTATCGTTAACATACGGGCAACCGCATCGACTTCGATGACTGCGTGACGCACGGTCCGCTGCCCCGAGCGGACCGATCCCCATCCCCCCACGCGGCGGTCCCGGTTCCCCGATCGGGGCCGCCACCCCATCGGAAGGCGAATCCCCGTGAAGTCTCGCTTCCCGCTCCTGATCGTGGCGCTTCTCCTCCTCCTTCTGGGCGCCCAGCCGGCCACCGCCGCTTCCTACCCCAACCCCGGCGTGGTGACCGGGTCGACCGGCGCGCACGACCCGTCCATCGTCAAGAAGCCCGGCGGTGGCTACCTGCTCGCCACCACCGGCGACGGCATCACCCTCAAGACATCCGCGGACCGCACGGCGTTCGCCGACGCCGGGAAGGCTTTCCCCAACGGCACGTCGTGGGCCAACGCCTACACGGGCGGCAGCGCCAACCTCTGGGCCCCGGACATCTCCTACCACGGCGGAAAATATCTGATGTATTACGCCGCCTCGACCTTCGGCTCCAGCAAGTCGGCGATCTTCCTGGCCGGCAGCACCACCGGCGCGGCCGGGACCTGGACCGATTACGGCAAGGTGATCGAGTCGACGACCAGCAGCAACTGGAACGCGATCGACCCGAACCTGACCGTCACCGCAACCGGCGAGTGGTGGCTGACCTTCGGCTCGTTCTGGTCCGGGATCAAGATGGTCAAGCTCAACCCGTCGACCGGCAAGCGGGCCGACAGCACCATGTACAACGTCGCCGAGCGGTTCGTGAACAGCAAGTCGGTCGAGGCGCCGTTCGTGTTCCGCCACGGCGGCTACTACTACCTGTTCATGTCGTTCGACTTCTGCTGCCAGGGCGCGTCCAGTACGTACCGGATCATGGTGGCCCGATCGACCAGCATCACCGGTCCGTACAAGGACCGGGCCGGGACGCTCACCACGGCCGGCGGCGGCACCGAGATCCTGGCGACGCACGGCGGCGTCTACGGCCCCGGGCACCCGGCGGTCTTCACCGACAGCGACGCCGACGTGCTGGTCTACCACTACTACACGTCGTCCGGCGCCGCGAAGCTCGGCATCAACCTGCTCGGCTGGGACTCCTCGGCCTGGCCGTACGTGTACTGACTGTGCCGGACCGGCCGGTCCCGGCGCGGGCGGTCCGTATCGTTTCGGTTGATGCGATTCCTCACCCATTTCAAGATCGGCGCACGGCTGGGCATCGCGTTCACCGGCGTCTGCCTGTGCATGTTCGCCGCGGTCGGCGTCGGCCTGTGGGGCGGCCGGACCGCGCGGGCCGCCACCGGGGACCTGGCCGCCGCTGACGAGGTCAGCCAGGCCGCGCTGGTGGCGAAGTTCCGGACCGCGGATTTCGCCGGCTGGCAGACCGGGTACGCCTTCGACACCATCCGCGGCGTGGCCGGCGCCACCGACGACACGGTCGGCCAGCGCAAGGAGTTCCTGGCCTCGACCGCCGCCTTCCACGACGACCTGGCCCGGCTCGACGCCGCGCCCCTGGCCCCGGCGGAACAGGCGCTGGTCGACGGCATCGAGCAGTCGTTCGACCGGTTCATGGCGGTCGACCAGCGGATCATCGCGGGTTACCGGACCGGCACCCGGGCCGGGATCGCGCAGGCCAACGAACTCGCCTCCGGGGAATCCCTGGACTGGATGGGCAAGATCGTCGGCTCGGTGGACCAACTGGTCGAGCTGACCAGCAGGCGTGCGCAGGCGGCGCAGGACACGGCCGACGACGCGGCCGCCACCGCCCAGCGGTTCATGGTCATCGCCGGGCTGCTCTGCCTGGTGCTGACCGTGCTGGTCGCGATCGTCGTGACGCGCAGCATCACCCGGCCGCTCGCCGGGACGGTGGCGGCGCTCAAGACGGTGGCCGACAAGGACCTCACCGTACGGGTGCCCGACGAAGCCCGGGACGAACTGGGCTCGATGGGCCGCGCGATGAACCGGACGCTCGACGTGCTGCGTGCGGCCTTCGCCTCGCTGAACGAGAACAGTCACACCCTCGCGGCGGCGGCCACCGAACTGACCGCCACCTCCGCCCTGATCTCGGACGCCGCCGCCACCGCCTCCGGCCAGTCCGACCTGGTCGCCTCCTCCGCCGAGGAGGTGACCCGCAGCGTGCAGACGGTGGCCGCCGGCACCGAGGAGATGACCGCCGCGATCCGGGAGATCTCGGACAGCGCCGCCCGGGCCGCCGGGGTCGCCGCCACCGGCGTCGACAGCGTGCACGCCGCCGGCGAGACGATCAGCCGGCTCGGCCGGTCCAGCGCCGAGATCAGCGGCGTGGTCAACCTGATCACCACGATCGCCGAGCAGACGAACCTGCTCGCCCTGAATGCCACCATCGAGGCGGCTCGCGCCGGTGAACTGGGCAAAGGCTTCGCGGTGGTGGCCGGCGAGGTGAAGGATCTGGCGCAGGCGACCGCCCGGGCCACGGTCGACATCGACGGCCGGGTCCAGGCCATCCAGGCCGACACCGACGCCGCGATCGACGCGATCAACCGGATCGCCGCGATCATCACCGAGGTCAACGAGCACTCGACGACGATCGCGGCGGCGGTCGAGGAGCAGACCGCGACCACGGCCGAGATGAGCCGCAACGTGGTGGAGGCGGCGACCGGTTCCGGTCAGATCGCGGCCGGCATCACCGGCGTCGCCACCGCCGCGCAGGACACGGCCCACGGGGTCACCGAGTCCCGCCAGACCGCCGAGCAGCTGTCCCGGATGTCCCACGAGCTGGAGGCGCTGGTCGGCCAGTTCCGCCTCTGACGCCCGCTACTCGAGGTAGGGCCGCACAGCCCCGGGTCCGGTCGCATCGGTGTTGCTGAGCAGCACGACGCGCCGGCCGGTCGACGGGACGCAGCCGATGAACGCCTTGAACCCCGCGTTGTCCCCACTGTGCTGCCACCAGGGACGCCCGGCGACCGTGCCGGTGAAGACGCCGTAGCCGTACCCGGTCGCCAGCGGATCCGCGAGCCCGGTCGGCACCCGCTCGGTCAGCATCAGGGCGCGGTGCCGCTCACTCAGCAACCGGCCGGTCCGCACCGCGTCGATCCAGGTCAGCATGTCGGCGGCGGTCGACCACAGGTCCCCGGCGCCCATCCCGACGACGTCCAGCTCCCAGCTCGGCACCGGCTTCCCGTCCGCGTCGTGCCCGTCCGCCACATCCGGCTGCCCGTCCGGCATCCCGGCGAACGTGCCGGTCAGCCCCAGCGGCTCGAAGATCCGCTCGGCGAGGAAGCGGCGGTAGGGCCGGTCGGCAGCCCGCTCGGCGATGTGTGCCGCCAGCACGTAGGCCGGGCTGCTGTACCGCCACGGGCCGCCGGGCGCGTGCACCAGCGGCTCCCGGAACACGGCGGCCAGCATCTCCGCCGGCTCGATGCGCAGGGACAGGTCGATCCCGGGATAGTCCTCCCAGTGCCCGATCCCGGAGGTGTGCGTGAGCAGCTGGTCCACCGTGATGTCGCGCCACTGCTGCGGGCACTCGCCGAACCAGCGCCCGAGCCGATCGTCGAGCCCGACCCGGCCGTCCTCCACCAGCATCAGCACGGCCGCGGCGGTGAACTGCTTGCTGATCGAGGCCAGCTGATACCGCGTCGCCGTGGTGTCGTCGACGAGGATGTCCGCGCCTTGCCGCACCAGGATCTCGGTCCGCACCATGCGGCCACCCTAGCGGCGCGTGTCGATCGTCGCCGGGTCGCTCAGGCCTCGGTCCGGCGGGCCCGGAAGGCGACCATGTTCATCCGGTTGCCGCAGCGGACCGAGCAGAAACGCTTGGAGCCGTTGCGGGACAGGTCGACGAAGACGCCGACGCAGTCGTCCGCCGCGCAGACCCGCAGGCGACCGGTTTCGTTCATCCGGATCACGTCGATGAGGGCGAGCGCGGCCTCCACCCGGATGCGCTCGGCCAGCGGCGCGTCCTGCTCGGTGGCGTGGATGTGCCAGTCCGATCCGTCGTGGCGGGTCAGGTAGGGCAGCGCGCGGGCCTCGCGCAGCATCCGGTTCACCACCGGGACCGCCTCGTCGCGCCCGAGCGTCCACACCTCCCGGATCTGCTCCCGAGTCTGCCGGACCTCCCGCACCTCGGCCTCGTCCCGGTCGATCCGCCCGGAGAACTTGCACGTCTCCAGGAGTCTGGCCAGGTCGGCAACGGTGGCAAGCTCGTCGTCGCCGGAGCGGGAGGCGCCCGCGGCGGTGTTGGCGAGCGCCACGGCGAATGCCAGCGCCTCCTCCGTGTCAGGGGCAAACAGCAATTTGACTCCTCACTTCGGCGGGCCTAGCGTCAGGGATGTAGCAAATTTAGCCCATGACAGAGGAGTCGTCGTGAAGCTCACGCCGCAGTCCACCGGGCTGGCCGCCGCGGTCGTGTCGGCCGCCTCGTTCGGCACGTCCGGCGCATTCGTCAAGCCGCTGCTGGAGGCCGGGTGGTCACCGGCCGCGGCGGTCACCGTCCGGGCCCTGAGCGCCGGGCTCCTGCTGCTGCCGTTCGTCCTGGTCGCCATGCACGGCCGCTGGGCGGCGCTGTGGCGGGCCCGCTGGCGGCTGCTCGGGATGGGCCTGATCGCCGTGGCGTTCACCCAGCTCGCCTACTTCGCGGCCATCCGCCGGGTCCCGGTCACCACCGCGCTGCTGATCGAATACCTGGCGCCGCTGCTCCTGGTCCTCTGGGCCTGGGCCACCACCCGCAAACTGCCCCGCCCGGCCGTGCTGCTCGGCTCGCTGCTCGCCGTCGGCGGCCTGGTCCTGGTGATCGGCCCCGGGGCGCTGCGCGCCGTCGACCCTCTCGGGTTGCTCCTGGCCTTCGCGGCCGCCGTCGGCTGCGCCGTCTACTTCGTGGTCGCGGCCCGGCCCGCCGACGGGTTGCCGCCGGTCGCGCTGGCCGGCGCCGGCCTCCTGCTCGGCGGGGCGACACTGGGCCTGCTCGGCCTCGTCGGCCTGGTCCCGATGAAGGCCACCTTCGGCGACGTGACCCTGCTCGGCGCGCAGGCCCCGTGGTGGCTGCCGCTGGCGGTCGTCGCGGTCTTCGGCACCGCGATCGCCTACGCGTCCGGGATCTTCGGCTCCGGCCGCCTCGGCTCCCGGCTGGCCTCCTTCGTCGGCCTGCTGGAGGTCATCTTCGCCTCGATGTTCGCCTGGCTGGTGGTCGGCGAGCACCTCACCCTGCTCCAGATCACCGGTGGCGCCCTGATCCTGGCCGGCATCGCGACCATCCCGGCCGAACAGCCCGGCACCACCATCACCCGCACCCGCGACCCGGAATCCTCGCAGGTCACGGCACCCTCTCGCCCCTGACCCCGATCCCGGTCCGCCGCCCGGCCCAGGCCGCTTCCCCCAAGAATCCACCGCTTTCGGTACGCCCAAAGCCCCCTCGCCGCCCCCTCCAGCCCCAGCACCTTTCCGCCCAGCCCGGCCCTCCCGCCGGCGTCTCCGCTCTGCCCCCGGGGTCTCGACCCGCCCCGGGTCTCCGGGCCACCTCCGGTGTCTTTGCCCAGCCCGGGGTCTCGACCCACCCCGGCCACTCTGCTTCACCCCGGTCCTCCGCCCTGCCCCAGCGCCTCCGCCCTGCTCCGGCGCCTCCGGCCCAGCCTCGGCCCGAGGTCTGCTCGCGGCGGCCGGGGGGCGGACCGACTCCGTAAGCCCGGTCGCGCCGCTCTGGGCGTACCCGAAGCGGGTCTTTGGCTTTTATAACGTTGCTTTTATATGAGCGTTTCGTGATACTGGGCTTGTGGATGTCTTTGACGCGCTGGCGGATCGGACTCGGCGGGGGGTGCTCGACATGCTGGTTGTCCGGGAGCGGTCAGCCGGTGAGCTGGTGGCCGCGTTCCCTGAGTTGACGCAGCCGGCGGTGTCGCGGCATCTGCGGGTGCTGCGGGAGGCCGGGCTGGTCGAGGTGCGGACGCAGGCGCAGCGGCGGATCTACACGCTGCGGGCCGACCGGCTGTCCGAGGTCGACACCTGGCTGGAGCAGTACCGGCAGTACTGGGCGCGTCACCTGGACGCGATCGAGACGCACTTGAGGGGAATCGACGATGACCGTTGACGATCAGCTGGGCCGGTGGGAGACGGACGGCGACGCGGCGACGATGACGTTCCGGCGGCGGTTGCCGTTCCCGATCGACGCGGTGTGGAGCGCGATCACCGATCCCGGGCAGCGAGCGGCCTGGTTCGGCGAGACGACGATCGACCCGGCGACGGGCGGGGAGATCACCATGATGCCGACGGATCCGCCGGCAGCACCGGAGGCCAAGCGGATGACCGGGCGGATCCTGGTGTGGCAGCCACCGGCCGGGAGCGGGACGGCCGTCTTCGAGCACGAGTGGCGGCAGCGGATCGTCGAGGACGGCGTGGTCCGCTACGAGCTGACCGCGGACGGGGACGGGACCGTGCTGGTCTTCACCCATCGCGGGCTCAGCGTGCGGAACGCGCAGGGGTTCATCCCGGGCACGCACGCGTTCCTCGACCGGCTCGCCGCGCATCTGGCCGCCGAGGAGATCCCGGACTGGGGCGGGCTCTACGGGCGGCTGGCCCCGGCCTACCGCTGACACGCGCGAGGCCGCCTCCCGGAATTCCGGTGGCGCTCATCCCGTCCGGACGCCGCCGAGCCGCCGTCCTGCGACCGAACCATCCGCATCACGCCAGGGCAGGCGAGCCGGCGACGACCGCCGACAGGTGTGCCCGACCGGGCACGGCCGCCGCGCCGCGCCGGGTGGACGTCGGACCGTGGCTCCGGGCGTACCGAAAGAGGAATGCGGTCATCCCCGGGCTGCGGGCCGGTTCACATCATGGCGGAGGTGGCCAGGTCCTGGATGACCGTGCGGACCGCGGCGGCGACCGCCGGGGCCTGCCCGACCGGGTGCCCGGCCGCGTTCTCCGGCAGGTCGCGGATCACCCGCTGGAGCAGTGGCTCGACCTCGGACCGGGTGCCCCGGACCAGCACGCTGTGCAGGCCCAGCGCCGACACCAGCGCGCACAGGCTGTCGGCCTCCGGGGACGGGCCGTCGCGGCCCTCCATCCGGTAACCGACGCGGGCGCGGGCGCGGACCGCGATGCCCTCGTGGGCGATCGCGTACTCGCGGCCCTTGCGCCAGCGGCGCGGCGGGCCCTCCACGATCACGCCCTTGTGCACCATCGCCGCGGTGGTGCGTTCGTACAGCCCACCGGCCGCGGCGCGGATCAGCACCGGCAACGCCGGGCCCGGGGCCTTTTCCATGATCAGGGCCAGCACGTCGTCGGTGATCGGGTCACCGGTGGAGGAGCGCTGGAACCAGTCCGGGCGCAGCGTCCCGGACTCGACCGTCACCCGCTGGGCGATCAGGAGATCCATCACCGTCGCGCCGGCCAGGCCGGCGGACAGGGCCGGCAGATGCAGGTGAGGCCGCATCTGCCGGGTCTCGTCGTGGGCCAGAAGATAGAACTGCTCACGTACGAGGGTCGGGTCGAGTCCGGGACGCCACATGCTCCGTCTGTCAGCCGTTTCGCAGTCGCTCGTGGATGCCGCTGTATGCGGTCACCCCGGGAAGATACCGCTTGTCGATGCCCGCGCTCATCACGTACTGCGGGTCGACCACGTTGCCGGCGCGGGCGCTGGTCGTCTGGGAGACCAGTTGGTACGCGTCGAGCAGGTCCAGCCCGGTCAGCTGCGCGACGTGCCGGACCAGGTCATCCTGGCTGATCCGGAACGCGTCCTCGAGCGGCCGGGCCGCGCCCAGCGACACCAGCTGGGTGTCGGTCTCCAGGCGCGGGGTGCCGGTCGGTATGCCGGAGATCACGTCGACGCGGATGGTGACGTCCATGGCGACCTCGACCGCCACGCCGCACACCTCGCCGTCGCCCTGCCGGGCGTGCCCGTCGCCGAGCGCGAGCAGCGCGCCCGGCACGTTCACGCCGAGGTACAGCGTGGCGCCCGGGCCGAGCAGCGGGGTGTCCAGGTTGCCGCCGTGCACGTCCGGGACGATGGTCTGGCGGACCTCGTTCGCGGCCGGCGCGACGCCGACCGTGCCGAGCATCGGGGCCAGCGGCAGGTCGACCGTGAAGTCGCTGTTCCGGGCCTGGTACCGGACCGTCTGCGCGGCCAGGTCGATGTCGTAGAGCCAGACCCGCTCCTCCAGAGGCGCCTGGAGCGTCCGCGTGTACCCGGTCGAGGTCAGCGCCCCGAAGTGCGGGAACGTCGAGGAGATCCCGACCGGCGAGGCCGGGGTCAGCGCCACCACGTGCACGGCCAGGGTGTCGCCCGGCTGGGCCCCCTCGACGTACAGCGGTCCGGTGACCGGGTTCAGGTACGGGAACTCGCACACCTGGCTGGGCAGGTCGTCCACCGTGCGCACCTTGCCGCCGAAGCAGTCCAGGGTGCGCAGCGTGACCGTGTCGCCCGGCTTGACCGACGCGATCGCCTCGCGCCCGCCGAACGTGTAGCCGTACTGTCCGGGGTCCGCCGGGAGGTGCAGCGGCTCAGACATTCTCGACCGCCTTCGCGGGGGTCAGCGGCTCGTCGTCGCCGGGCACCTCGGGCAGGGTCGGCTTGCGGCCGGTGGCGAGCAGCACGACCAGCACCACCGCGCCGACGGCGAGCCAGATCAGGCCGACGGTCTGGGCCAGCAGGTTGCCGTTCCAGATCACCGCGATCAGCACGATCGCGCCGAGCACCGGTACCAGCAGGTTGTTGAAGAGGCTGCCCTGGCGGCCGTTCTTGAACCACTCCCAGATCACGCAGACGTGCAGCACGATGAACGCGATCATGGCGCCGAAGTTGACCATGGCGCTCATCAGCGTGATGCCGTCGTCGCGGCTGGCCATCCAGAGGCCGATGCCGAGCGAGATGGCGGCGGTGGTGAGGATCGCGTTGGTCGGCACCGAGCGGGTCAGCGACACCCGGGAGAGGAACTTGGGCAGCTGCCCGTCCCGGGACATCGCCATCAGCAGGCGGCTGGTGGCCACCTGGGCGACCATGTTGTTGGCGATACCCCAGGCCAGCGCGGTGGCGAGCGCGGTCAGCTTGGCGAGCCAGGCGCCACCGGCGACCTCGGCCGCGTCGTAGAACGCGGAGCCCGCCGGGTCACCGTTGGCGATCAGCCCGGCCGGGTCCGGCACCAGCAGCGCCGCGACGTAGGTCTGCGCGACGAACAGCACGGCGACGACGATCAGCGACAGGTACATGGCGCGGCGGATCGTCCGGGCGCCGTCCGCGGCGTCCTCGGCGAGCAGGCCCAGCGCGTCGAAGCCGAGGTAGGACAGCATGCCGATGGAGACGCCGCCGAGCACCAGCGCCCAGGTGAAGCTGGTGCTGCCGTTGTAGAACGGGTCGAGGCTGAAGCCGTGGCCCTTGCCGTCCGCGATCGCCTTCAGGCCGAAGATCAGGAAGATCACCAGGATGACCAGCTCGGCCGCGAGGAAGAACCAGTTGAGCAGCTTGGTGGTCTTGATCCCGAGCACGTTCGTCACGGTGTTCACCAGGACGAAGATGATCACCCAGGCCCAGACCGGGACGCTGGTCACGATCGAGTTCATCGCGGCGCCGGCGACCAGCGAGAGCAGCAGCGGGATGCAGACGTAGTCGAGCAGGATGGCCCAGCCGGTGAGGAAGCCGACGGCGGGTGCGATCGCCCGGCCGGCGTAGCCGTATACCGAGCCGGCCACCGGGTACTTCTTGACCATGACGCCGTACGACGAGGCGGTGAGGAGCATCGCGACCGCGCCGACCACATAGGCGAGGGCGACCATGCCACCGCTGGCCTGGAACACGCTGCCGAAGATGCCGAACGGCGCGATCACCACCATGAAGACCAGGCCGTACGCGATCAGGTCGCGGATCCGCAACTCGCGCCGCAGTTGCTGCTGGTAACCAAATTTATCGATGGACATGCGGCAGGGTCACCTTCTTCCCTCGGATACTGCGCGCGCGGCGGACCTCGCTGCGGGCACGGCAAATCACCGCGCAGGCATGGGCCTGAGCGGGCAGTGTTGCGTCTAAGATGGATCAAGCAGAAGCGACGCTAGTAAATACCTTGATCATGATGGGATGCAAGGGTCACCCAGCAAGGTTCCTAAGAGATTTACAAGCTGCGTCGTCGCCAGGGCCACCGGGCCGGTCGGCGGTACAACTCGTCGAGCCGGTCGTCGACCACCGTGCGCACCCCGGCCAGCGCGATCACCAGCATCTCGCGGAGCCCGGCGCAGGTCCGGCACTCCGCCCGATCGCACTCCTGCCGGTGCTCCAGGGCGGTCATCACCAGACGCTGGGCGAGCATGCCGGAGACGTGGGCGCGCTGTGCCCAGGCCGGGCGGTCCTCGATGTCGGCGCGCCAGCGCCGCACGTCCTCCTCGGTCACCCCGTAGCGCTCGGCGGCCTTGCTGACCTGGGCCAAAGCGTTCTGCACGTCGGCCTCGGACACCAGCGAACCCCCGTGGCCTCGAAGTGATGGGCTCGCATCATATCGCCCTGTCGACATTCATCGAAGTAGTAGGATTCCGTACATTCCTGACAAAGGCGGTGGGATGGACGACCGGACGGGTGAGGCCGACGCCGTACGGGAGGTCTTCGAGTCGTCCCCGATCCTGCTGTGCGGACTGGCCGGCCCGGACCACCGGGTGATCGCCGCGAACGCGGCCTACCGCACCGCGACGGGCCGCGACGACCTCCTCGGCCGGCCGGTGATCGAGGTGTTCCCGGAGATCGCCGGCCAGCAGCTGTACGAGATGGCCGACCGCGTCTATCGGACCGGCGTCCCGCAGGCCGGGCAGGGCTGGCGCGCCCACCTGGAACGCGAGCCCGGCTCCGGCCGCCTCGTCGAGATGTACGTGGACTTCACCGTCTCCCCCAGGTTCGGCCCGGACGGCCGGGTCGCCGGGCTGAACTACGTCGGCATGGACGCCACCGACCGGGTCCTGGAGCAGCAGGGCGCCCGCCTGGAGGCCACCGAGGCGGCCCGCCGATACGAGGAGGCCCGCGAGGTCATCACCGCGCTGCAACGGCAGCTGCTGCCGGCCGGCCTTCCGGTGCTGCCGGCCGCGCAGATCGCCGGCAGCTACCTGCCGGCCGACGCCGGGGACGCCGCGGGCGGCGACTGGTTCGACGCCGTCCCGGTCTCCGGCGGCCGGATCGCGCTGGTCGTCGGCGACGTGGTGGGGCACGGCGTGGCCGCCTCGGCCGCGATGGGCCAGCTGCGGGCGGTGCTGCACGACCGGCTCGACGAGTCCGGCGACCCGCTGGTCGCGATCGCCGCGGCCGACCGGATGGCCCGCCGGCTGCCCGGCGCCCGGGCCGCGACGGTCTGCGTCGCGGTGCTCGACCCGGCCGGCGGCGCGCTGGCCTACTGCTCGGCCGGGCACCCGCCACCGCTGATCGCCGGCCCGGACACGGCCCGCTACCTGTCCTGCGCCGGGACCGGCGCGCTCGGCACCGGCGCCACGTACGCCCTGTCCACCGACCGCCTGGAGCCCGGCGAGGTGCTGCTGCTCTACAGCGACGGCATCGTCGAGCGGCCCGGGCGTACCCCGGGCGCCGCCACCGCGGAGCTGGCCCAGGTCGCCGTCGACGCGGTCGCCGGGCGCGGCCTCGACGACCCCGGGCTCACCGCCGCCGAACGGGTCTGCCTGCACAGCCTGGAGCTGCTCGTCCGGCAGACCGGGCACACCGACGACATCACCCTGCTCGCCGCGCGCCGCCGCCCACCGGTGCCGCCGCTGCGGCTGGAGCTGCCCGCCGACGCCGGCGCGATCCGTCCGGCCCGCGACGCGCTGGTGCGCTGGCTGCTCGACCAGGGCGCCGGCGAGGCCGATTTCGCCACGCTCACCCACGCCGTCGTCGAACTGGTCACCAACGCCGCCGAGCACAGCCACCCGGACTCGCCGGACGGCGCGGTCACGGTCACCGCCGACCTGCTGACCAACGGGACGGCCCGGCTGGTCGTCGCCGACGACGGCCACTGGCGGCACCGGGCGCGGCCCGCCGCCGCGGGGTTCCGCCGCGACCACGGCATCGGGCTGGCGATGACCGCCGGGCTGGTCGACGAGCTGCGGATCGACCGGGACGGGCCGGGCACCACGGTCACCGTCGGCCACCGGATCTCGGCGCCGGCCACCCTGCTGAACGCCGGCGAGATCAGCCGGGGCGCGGCGTACCGGCCCGCCGAGCAGGACGAGGCCGCCGGCTTCCGGATCAGGGCGACCCCGGCCGGCAGCCGGCTCGCCATCCACGGGCCGCTCGACGCGACCGGCGCCGAGCAGCTCACCGGCGAGCTGCGGCGGCTCACCCTGGGCGGCACCCACGAGCTCACCGTCGACCTGTCCGCGGTCACCCACCTGGCCAGCGCCGCGATCGCGGTGCTGTACCGGACCGCCGGACCGGCCCGGCTCTACGCCCCGGCCGGCAGCGTCGCCCAGCACGTGCTCAGCGTGGCCGGCCTGCCGCACACCACCGACGACCCGGACCAGGACGTCTAGAGCACCCGGCCGAGTTCGCGCCGCGAGGCGATGCCGAGCTTCCGGAACACCTTGCGCAGGTGGTAATCGACCGTGCTGGTGCTGACGAACAGACGCTCGGCGATCTCCGGGTTGGTCAGCCCGTCCCGGGCCAGCGCCGCGATCGCCGCCTCCTGCGTGGTCAGGTCCCCGGCGCTGTCCGCGTCCCGCCGCCGCGCGGTCTCGCCGGCGGCCTGCAACTCCAGCCGGGCCCGCTCGGCGAAGGCCGGCGCGCCCATGTCCTCGAACCCGGTCAGGGCGGCCCGCAGCGCCTCCCGGGCGTCCTTGCGCCGCCGCTGCCGGCGCAGCCACTCGCCGTACAGCAGGTACGCCCGGGCGGTGTCGCCGACCGCCGCGGTCTCCCCCAGCGTCTTGATCGCGGACAGGAACAGCGGCTCGGCCTCCCCGGCCGGGGCCAGCAGCGCCCGCGACCGGTCGAGCAGGCCCAGCGCCCACGGCGTGCCGCTGATCGTCGCCCGCTCGGTGAGCAGCGCCAGCGCGGACGCCGCCCGGTCCCGGTCGTCGGCGTACGCGGCCGCCTCCACCAGATCCGGCAGCACCCGCGTGTACGAACCCACGTAGTCCCGGCCGACCAGCTCCCCGGCCACCACCGCGGCCGCCGCGAAGTTGCCCTGCCCCAGCTCCAGCACGATCCGGCCGATGACCGCGATGCCGACCGCGGCGCCCATGCCGAGCCACGCCCCGGCCTGTTCGGCCCGCTCGATCCGCTCCCGCGCGTCCTGCGGCGCGCGCCAGCCGACCTGCTCGGCGCTGCGGTACACCTCCCACATGTACGGCGTGCCGGCCACCGCGCTGCGCAACTCGGCCACCTCCAGCAGCAGCTCGTCGGCCGCGTCGAGGCGGCCCAGCGCGGTCTCGTGCAGCGCCGTCGAGTACAGCGCCATCTCCAGCAGTTGCAGCGCGCCGGTGCGCCGGGCCACCCCGGCCGCCCGGTGCAGGATGCGTTCCCGGACCCGGTCCTCCCAGAACCGGGTGCACGCGGTGATCCCCGGGGTGAAGTGGCTGAGCATGTCCGCGTCGGCCACGTCGCCGCCGGCCAGCGCCGCGGTGGCCCGGCGCAGGATCGGCGCGCCCGCCGCGTAACCGTCCACGATCGACGTGCCGAACCCGTCGAGCAGCAGGTCGGTGACCGTCTCGCCGCGCCCCTCACGGGCCACCGACACCTCGGCGACCCGGCGCAGGTCGGCGCCCTCGGTCAGGTGCTCGGCCCGCAGCCCGTAGTCCAGCGCGTCGAACAGCGCGGTGCGGGCCTGCTCCGGGTCGCCGGCGCGGAACGCCTGGTACGCGGCCACGCAGGTGGTCGCCACCGTCGCCATGCCCCGCTCGCCACCGAGCGCCATCGTGGTGCGCGCCCGCAGCATCAGCCTGGTGCCCTGCCCGGTGCTGGAAAGCAGGTCGGCGTCGATCGCGGTGAGCAGCGCGTCCGCCTGGGTCGGGCCGCCCGAGGTGAGCGCGGCCTCGGCGGCGGCGAGCAGCCGGCCGGCCCGGTCCCGCTCGTCCGGAGTGAGCTCGGCGGCACGGGCCAGGAAGGTGGCCCGGGCCGCGTATCCGCCCCGGCCCGCGGCCCGGCCGGCCGCCGACACCAGGTCGGCCGCGACGTCCTCGTCCGGTTGCAGGGCCGCCGACGCTCGGTGCCAGGCGCGCCGGTCGGCGTCCGCGGACCGGGTGGTCGCGGCGGCCAGGGCCTGGTGGACGCGGCGGCGCTCGGTGCTGGTCGCGCCGCCGTACACCGCCGAGCGGACCAGCGGGTGCCGGAACCGGACCGCCGGGCCGAGCGTGACGAGCCGGGCGCGCTCCGCCTCGTCGGCCGCTTCCGGGGTGACGCCCAGCTCGGCGGCGGCGCTCGTGACGTACCCCAAATCTCCCTGCGGCTCCGCGGCCGCGACCAGAAGCCAGCGCTGGGTGGCCGTCGCGAAGCGGCGGACCTGGGCCAGATAGTGCGCCTCGAGCCGGGAGCCGATCGGCAGCGGCTCGGGCAGCAGCAGCGCACCGGCCAGCTGGTTGCCGGTCAGCGTCCCGGACAGGTCGGTGATCGCCAGGGGGTTGCCGCGGGTCGCGCTGACGATCCGGGCCGCCACCTTCGGATCGACCGCACCGCTGACCACCGAGCCGAGCAGGTCCAGGGCGTCGGCCGGTGGCAGTCCCTCGACCACGATCTCCGGCAGACCGTCGAGGACGGCCACGTCGGCGGTGCCGGTGCGGACCGTGAACACCAGACCGATCCCCTCGGCGTGCACCCGGCGGGCCACGAAGGCCAGCACGTTCAGCGACTCCCGGTCCAGCCACTGGATGTCGTCCACACAGCACAGCACCGGCCCGCGCGCGGCCACCGCGGCCAGCAGCGACAGCACCGCGAGACTCACCAGGAACCGGTCCGGCGCCGGACCGTCGGCCAGCCCGAAGGCCACCGACAGCGCTTCGCGTTGCGCCTCCGGCAAACCATCGAGATCTTTCGCGTACGCGATGAGCAGCCGATGCAACGCCGCGAACGGAAACTCCGCCTCCGCCTCGACCCCGGAAACCCTGAGTTTTTCCGGTGCCCGCGCGGCCACCGCGTCCAGCAGCGCGGTCTTGCCGATCCCGGCCTCCCCGCGCAGCACCACCACCTCGCTCATCCCGCCCCGGATCCGCTCCAGCAGAGCGTCCAGAGCGGCCAGTTCTCTCTCGCGTCCCCGCAGCACGGCGGCAGACTACGTGATTCGCGCCGATGACTACGCGGTCGACAGTGACGACTACGCATTTCTCCGCCGCGCACCACGCTCCCGGCCACTTAGCGTGATCGCTGTGATGGAGTTGCATGGCCGTGACCCCGAGCTGGCCGCCGTCGACCGGTTGCTCGCGCACGCACGGGACCGGCGCGGTGGCGCGGTGGTGGTCCGCGGGCACCCCGGGATCGGCAAGACGATGGTGCTCAGCGCGGCCCGCCGCAGCGCCGAGGCGGCCGGCATGACGGTGCTCACCACCAACGGCGCGGAGGCCGAGTCGGCGCTGCCGTTCGCCGGCCTGCACCAGTTGCTCGCTCCGCTGCTCGGCGACCTGCCCGCGCTCACCCCACGGTTGCAGAGCACCCTGCGCGGGGCGTTCGGGTTGCAGGACTCGCGGCCCGACCTGTTCACCGTCGGCCTGGCCGTGCTGGAGCTGCTCGGCGACCGGGCGGCCCGGACCCCGCTGCTGATCGTGGCCGAGGACGCGCACTGGCTCGACCCGGAAACCCTAGACGTGCTGGTCTTCGTGGCCCGCCGGCTGACCGCGGAGCCGATCGCCGCGCTGATGGCGGTCCGCGCCCAGCACACCGGGGTGCTCTCCGGCACCGGCCTGTCCCAGCTCCTGCTGGCCGAACTGGACGCCGAGGCGGCCGGCCGGGTGCTCGCCGACCACGCACCCGGCCTGGCCCCCGGCCTGCGGGACCGGATCCTGGCCGAGGCCGCCGGGAACCCGCTCGCGCTGGTCGAGTTGCCCCGGGTGCTGACCGTCGACGCCGGGGAGTTGCTGCCGCTCAACGAGCGCCTCGAATCGGCGTTCGCCGACCGGTACGCGCAGCTGCCGGCGCCGACCCGGGCGGTCGTCGCGGCGTTCTCCGCGGACACCGGCTGCGCCCTGCCCGCCCTGCTCGCTGCCGCGCGGGCGCTGACCGGCGCACCGGTCCAGGCCGGCGCGATCCAACCGGCCATCGACGCCGGGCTGGTCCAGATCCAGGACCGGCGGCTGCGGTTCCGGCACCCGCTGGTCCGGTCCGCGGTCTACCGGGCGGCAGGCGACATCGCCCGGCTCACCCTGCACGCGGCACTCGCCGACGGGCTGGCCGACGACCCGGACCGGCGCGCCTGGCATCGCAGCGCCGCCACCCTCGGCACCGACGAGCAGGTCAGCGCGGACCTCGTGGCGGCCGCCGAGCGGGCCCTGGAACGTGGCGCGCTCGGCGTCGCGGTCACCGACCTGGACCGGGCCTCCGAGCTCACCGCCGACCCGGCCCGCCGCTCGTCGCTGCTGCTGCGCGCCGCCGAACTCGCCTCCCAGCTGCTCGACCGGCAGATCGCGGTGCGGCTGACCGGCAAGGCGGAATCCGCCAGGGCCGACCCGGCCCAGGGCGACGCCGCCGACCGGGCCCGGCTCGCCCTGGTCCGGGAGATCGTCGACCCCGGCGACTTCCGCGACAGCGGCCGCCTCGACCTGCTCTGCGACCTGGCCCTGGCGGCGCTCGCCGACGGATTCCCGCAACTGGCCGCCACGCTGTGCTTCCGGGCGGCGTCCCGCTGCTGGTGGGCCGGGCTGCCGCCGGAGGCCGGCGCCCGGGTCACCGCGGTGCTCGGCAAGCTCGGGCTGGCCGCCGACGATCCGGCCGCCCTCGCCATCGCCGCATATGCCCAGGTGGACGTGCACGGACCCGCCGTCCTCCGGCAGCTGCCCAGCCTGGTCCCGGACCGCAGCGACGTGGACGGGATGCGGTTCCTCGGCGGTGCCGCGCTGATCCTCGGCGACTTCGTCACCGCGTCGTCGTTCATGGGCACCGCCACGGCCGGATACCGGTCGCAGGGCCGGGCCGCGCTGCTGGCCCGCAACCTGTCCTCGACCGGGTTCATCCGGCTCTGGCTGGGTCGCTGGCCGGCCGTCCGCGCCGACCTGGAGGAGGCCGAGTCGCTCGCCGAGGAGATCGGCGACCACTTCTGGATCGTCGCGGCCCGCTCCGCCCAGGCGCTCCTCGAAGCCATGTGCGGCAACCATGAGACCGCGGTCCGCCTCGCCGACTCGGTGCTGGCGAGCCCGCTCGTGGTCGGGGTCCGCTTCGTCGCGCAGGCCGCACAGCACGCCCGCGGGATGGCCGCGAACGCCGCGGGCCGCCACGACGAGGCCCTCGACCTGCTGCTGCGGGTCTTCGACCCGAGCGACGACACCCACCACCCGGACATGTGCGGCTGGGCCCTGCCCGACCTCGCGGACGCGGCGGTCCGCTCGGCCCGCCACGAAACAGCGGTCCGCTCCGCGCGCCACGACCCAGCGGTCCGCTCCGCGCGGCACGACCCAGCGGTCCGCTCCGCGCGGCATGACGCGGTCCGGGCGATCCTCGCGGTCGCGGCCGAGCGCGCGGCCCGCTTCCCCTCACCGATGCTGCACCGATCCTTGGCGTACGCCGAAGCCGTGCTCGCCCCGGAGCGGGACGCCGCATCCGCTTACCGCAAGGCCTTGTCGATGGATCTCGCGGCCTGGCCGGTGCACCGGGCCCGGCTGCAACTCGCCTACGGTGCCTGGCTACGCCGTGAGCGCCGCATCCTGGAGTCCCGGATCCCGCTGCGGGCGGCCCGCGACGGCTTCGACGCACTCGGCGCCGCCGCCTGGGGCCGGCTGGCCCGCGAGGAACTGCGCGCGGCCGGTGAGGAGAGCGCGGGCCGAGCCACCCCGTCCGGCGAACAGCTCACCCCACAGGAACTCCAGACCGCCCTGCTCGCCGCGGCGGGCTTGACCAACCGCGAGATCGGCCAGCGCCTGTTCATGTCCCACCGCACGGTCAGCTCCCACCTGTACCGCATCTTCCCCAAGCTCGGCGTCACCAACCGAGCCCAGCTCCGCGCCGCCCTCGACGCCCTCCCCCACGACTGACCAGCCGTCCCCAAAGCCCCTACCCAGCCCGCCCACAGTCCCCCGACCACCAGCCCGACACCCCCAGCTGGACCTCACGGCCCTATCCAGGCTCGGAATAGGGCCGTGAGCACCAGCCCGACAACCCCGGCTGGACCTGACCGCCCCATCCAGGCCCGGGATAGGGCCGCGAGCGCCAGCCCGGTGACCGGGGCTGGACCTGACCGCCCTATCCAGGCCCGGGACAGGGCCGCGAGCGCCAGCCCGGTGACCGGGGCTGGACCTGACCGCCCTATCCAGGCCCGGGACAGGGCCGTGAACGCCAGCCCGACAACCCCGGCTGGACCTGACCGCCCCATCCAGGCTCGGGACAGGGCCGCGAGCGCCAGCCCGGTGACCGGGGCTGGACCTGACCGCCCTATCCAGGCCCGGGACAGGGCCGTGAACGCCAGCCCGGTAACCGCGGCTGGACCTGACCGCCCTATCGAGGCTCGGGACAGGGCCGTGAGCACCAGCCCGGTGACCGGGGCTGGACCTGACGGCCCTATTCAGGCTGGGGATAGGGCCGTGAGTGCCAGCCTGGGAACGACGGCTGGCGCGAGTGGGATCCGGCGTCAGGCGGGGATGAGGCGCCAGCGTTGGTTGGCGAGTTGCAGGTCGGGCCATTGGCCTACGTCGGCGCTGTTGGCGGTGGACTGGCCCTGGACCTCCAGGACCTTGCCGCTGTGGCGGGCCACGATGGCGAAGACGTTCGGGGCGGACCAGGCGAGGCGCCACTGCTGGTTGGCGCCTCCTTCGTAGTCCCACTGGACGGCCTTGGCCCCGTCAGCGGTCGAATTACCGGAAATATCGACGCATTTCCCGTCCATCACGCTGACGATCCGGAAGTAGCCACCCCCTGTGTCCTGAAATTTCCAGACATGGTCCGCCGACCCGACCGGCGGATACTGCTGCAACTGCGCCCCGTTGGCCGTCGACATATTGTTGATCGCCAGCACCTGGCCCGAATGCGTGGCCTGCAACTTCACGGCCCCGTCGGGCACCAGCCGCCAGTTGTGATCGGCCGTCCCGTTGTCACTGAACTGCACCACGTTCGCCGAGTCCGCCGTGGACGCCCCGGCCACCGCCAGGACTTTGCCCGAATTTTTATTCTTTATCCGGACATAGCCGGTGCCGTTGTCCAGCACCTGCCACAAATGATCCGCCGTCCCATTGTCCTCGAACTGCACGACCTGCGCCGAGTCCGCCGTCGACATCACGTCCACCCCGAGCAGCTTCCCCGAGTTCACGTTCTGGATCTTCAGCCAGCCGTCCCCGTTGTCCACCAGCCGCCACAGGTGATCAGCGGTCCCGTTGTCGCTGAACTGCACCACCCGCGCGCTGTTCGCCGTCGACATCGAGTCGACCCCGAGCACCTTCCCGCTGTTCTGGTTCTGGATCCGGAACGCCACCCCCGCCGCCTGCCACGGCGTCCCCGCCCCGATCGTCGGGAACGCGGTGATCCGCAGCCGCGCCGCGCCCATCGGGATCAGCGTCACCTGCTCGACCGGCTCACCGGACGGCGTCGGGCTGTCCTGCAACGGCGTCACGATGGTGTCCGCGTCCGCCCTCCACCCGGTGATCTTCCGAGCCGGCGTCACCATCCTGATCGGCGCGGTGGCCGGCGTGAACGGGTCGTCGACGTTGCCCAGCCCGGTCGTCACGGAGAACTGGGTCGCCCCGTCGAGGCCGTAGTTCCACGCCGATCCGGGCCGCACCTCACGCGTCGGCCAGGTCGCCGACCCGCCGGTCTGCGTCCAGTTCTCGGTGATCGCCAGCGAGAAGGTCAGCGCGCCGAAGTCGACCGAGACCGACTTGTGGTTCGCGGTCCAGGTGCGGGTCCTCGCCCGCATCGGCAGACGGAAGACGATTCTGTCGCCGTTCGCCCAGGTCCGGGAGATTTTTGCGTACGACGAGGGCCCGCTCACCGCCACCGCACTCCCGTTGACCGTGAGCGTGGCACCGGAACACCACCCCGGCACCCGCAGGTACAGCGGGAACGCCAGCGCCTTGGGCGTGCTCACCGTGTACGTGATGGTGTCCCCGAACGGATACGTGGTGTCCGCCTTGATCGACACCGTGGTCCCGTCACCGACCCTCGCGGTGACCGTGGCCGGCCCGTGCAGGGTCGCCGCCAGCCCGCCGTCCGGCGTGGCCACCCACATCTCCTCGACGTAGTACGGCCAGCCCATCCCGTAGTTGTGCGGACAGCACCGATAGTTGTCGATGCCGAGCATGTACGCCTGCATCGCGAACCCGTTCTGGAACTGCCCGGCGTGCCCCGGCCGGTCCAGCAGGGCGATACTGTTCGCGCTGGTGATGTAGTGGATGCCGCGCTGCTGCGGGTCGAGCGACGCGGGTAGCGAGTTGAACGCCAGGTCCTCGGTCCGGTCACCCCACACCGGGTCGCCGGTGATCCGGGTGAGGATCTCGTGGCTGGCCATGAACTCGACGATCCCGCACGTCTCGAACCCCTGACGCGGGTCGCCGAAGCCGGGCCGGGCGTTCTCGTCCCCGGCGAATCCGCCGCCCGGGAACTGCCCGTACGTACCCATGATGGTGTCGTAGTCGTGGTAGCTGGCCTGGCGGTGTGCGGCGTCGCCGCTGAGGATCGAGTAGACCGCCGGCTCCCGGAAGCCCTGGGCCAGGTTGACATTGTGCAGCGACGGCAGGTTGTCCAGGTAGTTCGCCGAGTTGGTGTGGATCTTCCGGGCCAGGTCGAGCAGGAACGCGTCGCCGGTCCGGTTGTACGTCCAGAACACCACCTCCAAGGTGTCCGCCCAGCGCAGACTCCCCCAGCTCTGGTTGAACGCGCTCGCCCCCTGCGCGTTCACGAACTGGAAGAACCGGGTGAAGAACGGCACGATCCGGCTGTCGGCGGTGTACTCGGCGTACGACCGCAGGGCGTGCAGCATCGGCATGTGCGGCCAGAAGTCCGGGCCGCCGCCGAGGCTGGTGCGCAGCGCGGACGGGCCGAAGAAGCCGTCACCGGCCTGGGTGGCGAGCACCCCGTCGACCCACTTGGTGGTCTCCGCCCGCACCCGGGAGTCGCCGGTCACGAAGCCGAGGCTGGCGAACCCCTTGAGCCAGTACGGCACCTCTTCCCAGCCGCCGAGGTTCGGGTGGATCCAGCCGGTGTTGTCGTACTGGAGGAAGTGCGAGATCTCGGCCATCCGGCCGTTGATGCCGGTGAGCTGGTAGTTCAGCTGGGTGGCCAGCCAGCCGGCGGCCTTGGTGGCGCCCGGCGGCAGCCGCAGGAAGGCGTCGGCGCGCAAGGGCGCGCGGTTGGTGACGTAGCCGGGGGCGGTCGCCGCTTCCGCCGCGGTGGCAGAGGACAGGAACGGAGCCGCGGCTGCCGCGGCCAGGAGCGTACGACGTTGCACCGTGAGCCTCCTGCGTGCGCTTGTGCGCGATTATGTGCGTTCACTTGCGTTACCGGATCGTAAAACGTAAATGTGTCTCTGTAAACAAAAGAGCCAGTCAAGTTACTGATGCGCACACCGGCCCCGCCGCGCATGGTCGGGGCATGAAAGACGTACGGATTACGCATATCGGCGGGCCGACCACGCTCATCGAGATCGGCGAGTGGCGGATCCTGACCGACCCGACCTTCGACCCGCCCGGCCGCACGTACTCGTTCGGCTGGGGCACCAGGTCCCGCAAGCAGACCGGGCCGGCGCTGGCTCCCGAGGAGGTCGGGCCGGTGGACGCGGTGCTGCTCAGCCACGATCACCACGCGGACAACCTGGACGATCGGGGCCGATCGCTGCTCGGCGGAACCGTTGTCACGACGATGGCCGGGGCGCGCCGGGTGGGCGGGCACGGCCTGCGCAATTGGGAGACCTTCACGCTCAGCGACCCCGATAAATCGGATATCACGATCACCGCCACGCCCTGCCGGCACGGACCCCCGCTGAGCGGGCCGATCGTCGGCCCGGTGATCGGCTTCGCCCTCGGCTGGGCGGGTCAGGAGCACGGCGTCCTGTGGATCACCGGCGACACCGTGCTGTTCGACGGCGTGCGCGAGGTGCCACGCCGGATGACCGTCGACACCGTGGTGCTGCACCTGGGCGCGGTGAAGTTCCCGATCACCGGCGGCCTGCACTACAGCCTCACCGCCGCCGACGCGGTCGAGCTGTGCCGCCTGGTCCAGCCGCGCACGATCGTCCCGGTGCACTACGAGGGCTGGTCGCATTTCAGCCAGGGCCGGGACGTGGTGGAGCGGGCGTTCGCCGCGGCGCCGGACGGGCTGGGCGAGCGGCTGCACTGGCTGCCCCGGAAACCGTCAGGTTACTGATGCGTGGCGGGGAGCGTGACCAGCACCGTGATGGCATGTCTACCACTCGCCGTACCCTGATCGCCGGCTCCGCGGCGCTCGCCACCGGAGCCCTCATCGGGTCGCCGGCCGCGGCCGCCCCGGGATCGAAACCGCAACCGAAACCGACCGTCGTGCTGGTGCACGGCGCCTTCGCCGACGCGTCCGGCTGGACCGACGTCGCCCGTCTGCTGCAGCACGACGGCTACCGCGTGCTCGCCCCGGCCAACCCGCTGCGCGGCGTTCCCGGCGACACCGACTACATCGCGTCGTTCCTGGCCACCGTGCCCGGCCCGATCGTGCTGGTCGGCCACTCCTACGGCGGCTTCGTGATCACCAACGCGGCAACCGGAAACCCGAACATCACGGCTTTGGTGTACGTCGCCGCGTTCGCCCCGGACGCCGGCGACACCGTGCAGGGCCTGCAACTGAAGTACCCGGGCAGCAAGCTCGGCGAGGCGGCGCTGGACTTCCGGCCGCACCCGGGCGGCGTCGACGGTTACGTCAAGCCGGAGGTGTTCCGCGAGGTGTTCGCCGGCGACCTGCCCCGCTCGGCCACCGATCTGATGGCCGCCACCCAGCGCCCCGGCGACCTGTCCACGCTCGGCACCCCGTCCGGCGCGCCGGCCTGGGCGTCGATCCCGTCGTACTTCCTGATCGCCCGCGACGACCAGCTCATCCCGGCCGCCGCGCAACGCTTCATGGCCGCTCGCGCCAACGGCCACAGCGTGGAGGTACGGGCCTCGCACGTCGCCATGATCTCGCAGCCGCGCGCCACCGCCGACCTGATCCGAAAGGCCGCCCGATGAGCTTCGTGACCACCGCCGACGGTACCCGGATCTTCTACAAGGACTGGGGCAGCGGACGCCCAGTCGTGCTCAGCCACGGCTGGCCGCTGAACTCCGACAGCTGGGAAGCCCAGCAGCTGTTCCTCGCGAACAACGGCTACCGGGTCATCGCTCACGACCGGCGCGGGCACGGCAGGTCCACCCAGACCTGGCACGGCAACGAGATGGACACCTACGCCGACGACCTCGCCGCCCTGCTCGATCACCTCGACCTGCACGACGTCACCCTGGTCGGCTTCTCCACCGGCGGCGGCGAGATCACCCGCTACATCGGCCGGCACGGCACCGCCCGCGCCGCCCAGGCCGTCCTGGTCTCCGCCGTCCCGCCGCTGATGCTCCAGCGGGCGGACAACCCGGGTGGCGTGCCGATCGAGGTCTTCGACGGACTGCGGGCCGGTTCGCTCGGCGACCGCTCGCAGCTCTACAAGGACCTCGCGGACGGGCCGTTCTTCGGCAACAACCGGCCCGGCGCGACGGTCAGCCAGGGCATCCGGGACGCGTTCTGGCGGCAATCGATGGCCGCCGGGCACCGCAACGCCTACGAGTCGATCGCCGCGTTCTCGGCCACCGACTTCCGCGGCGACCTCGCCAAGTTCGACATACCCACCCTGGTCATCCACGGCGACGACGACCAGGTCGTCCCCTTCGAGGTCGGCGGGATGGCGTCGTCCGCGCTGGTCAAGGGCGCGCGGCTGATCGTCTACCCGGGTGCGCCGCACGGCATCACCGACACCCACAAGCAGCAGCTCGGCGACGACCTGCTGGCCTTTCTCTCGTCGTTCGAGGAGACCGCATGAGCACGATCGTCCTGGTACACGGCCTCTGGGTGACCCCGCGCAGCTGGGAGCAGTGGGTTCCGTACTACGAGGCGCGGGGGCACACCGTGCTGACCCCGGCCTACCCGGGCTTCGAGGTCGAGGTGGAGGCCCTGCGGGCGGACCCGACCCCGATCGCCACGGTCACCGTACCGGAGACGATCGCCCACCTGGAGAAGGTCATCACGTCGCTGCCCGAGAAGCCGATCATCATCGGACACTCGTTCGGCGGCACCCTCACCCAGCTGCTGCTGGACCGGGGGCACGGCGCGGCCGGTGTGGTGATCGACTCGGCGCCGACCGAGGGCATCCGGGTCACCCCGCCCTCACAGATCAAGTCGCTGTTCCCGATCCTCGACAACCCGGCGAAGCGGCACCGGGCGGCGGGATTCACCCCGGAGCAGTTCCACTACGCGTTCACCAACACGCTGTCCGATTCCGATGCCCTCGCCGCGTACGAGCGGTACGCCATCCCGGCTCCGGGCAACTGGGTCTGGGCCTACGGCCTGATCGCCAACTTCAAGCCGGGCAGGCAGGAGACCTGGGTCGATTACCACAACGCCGGCCGGGCCCCGCTGCTGTTCATCGCCGGCGGCGCCGACCACATCATGCCCCCGTCGGTGAACAAGTCGAACGCGCACCACTACAAGGCGCCCGGCACGGTCACCGAGTACCACGAGTTCCCCGGCCGCTCGCACTGGACCTGCGCCGAACCGGGCTGGGAACAGGTCGCCGACAAGGCCCTGGAGTGGGCTCTCGCCCACGCCCGGCCGTGACCTCTCTCGTCGTCCCGGTACCGCAGACCGGGGCGGCGAGATCACGGTGCTCCCCGTCGTACCGAAATCGGGTCTTCCGTTTTTGATCTTTTATATCGCTGTAGATCTATGAGTTGGCCTTGCCATGCATAGATATTCATCGCTACCTTGTGCCGAGTTGTGGCTGGATCGCGGGGGCGTCCAGATCGGTGTGATGCGATGTGTTCTCCCTCGTGGTCCGTGGACGAACGAGGGAGAACACAGGTGCGTAAACGCAGAGGAATCGCCGTCGCCGGCCTGTCCGCGGCGCTCGTGCTGGGTACCGGAAGCGTCGCGTATGCGGCGCCGGCCGGCGCCGGGACCGAGCCCGAGTGCGAGGTGCCGCCGGACTGGTCGTCCTGCGTCCAGGTGGTCGCCTCACTGGACCGGGCTCCGGCCGTCGGGGCGACGGCGCAACTCACCATCGAGGTGAGGGCGCTGACCGACATCGACCACGCGCGGATCGAGGCCGACCTGCCCGCCGCGCTGGACTGGCAGAGCAGGCCGGCCGGCTGGAAGCTGACCGATCTCGGCCCGCTGCTGCCCGAGGACGGTGACGGCGTCCAGCGCGCCTCGCGGGTCGTGGACGTCAAGGCCGGGAAGACGCTGCGCTACAAGGCGAAGGTGCGCGGCGTCGCGGCCGCGTCCACCTCGGTGCGCGCCCGGGTGACCGGTCCGGCCGCGTCGCCGCTGGACGACGACGCGAACATGCTGCTGCTCAGCGTCGGGGCCACCGCCGCCGACTCCTACCTGGGCCTGGACGCCTCGCGCAACTCGGACGCGCTGCAGGCGCTGCCCGACACGATGCCGCTCGTGCCGTCCACGTCCCAGAAGTTCCGGCCCGTGTCCGAGGACGGGCTGGCCGAGCCGCACAGCGACGACCCGCCGGCCGGCGGCGCGTCGATCCAGGCGATCACCTGTGTCACCGGCACCGTCGGTTACGAGGCGCCGGCCGGCACCGGGCACCCGTCGCCGAACATCCAGGTGCAGGCGTGGGACTACGACTCGATCGGCGCCGACGACCTGCTGGACTCGGCGCTCACCGACGACAGCGGGAGCTACCGGCTCTGCTTCGACAACGGCACCGACGTGTCCGGCGGGCAGGACGTCTATGTCAAGATGGTCGCCGAGAACGGCCTGTGGCGGGTCAGTGACGAGGGCTTCCTGGGCTCGCGCGACGTCTACGACTTCAACTCCGCCCGCAAGGACAACCTGGCGAACGGCCGGACCGTCGACTACGGCCGGCTCGCCCCGGCCGACCAGACCCTGCACCGGGTGCTGCACTCCTTCGACATGGCGAACGACGCCAAGGAGTGGACGCCCGGCGAGTGCTGGGACGCCCGCGACACCGGCGACTGCCGCCGGATGGAGATCGTCTACCCGGACGACGACAGCGACGACGTCAGCGTCTACCGCCACTCGAACCGGACCGTGTACCTGGAGCCGGCCACGCCGGACGACCGCTCCGACGCGGTGCACGAATACGGCCACGCGGTGATGGGCGACCTGTACGAGGACAACTGGCCGCCGTCCGACAACTGCAGCCCGCATGCCATGGACACCACGAGCTCGCCGGGCTGCGCCTGGACCGAGGGCTTCGCGAACTGGTACCCGATGGCGATCTACAACGACGACTACTATCGGGGCTGGCGCGTCGAGGACACCTCGTCCTTCGACCCCGGGGACGCGACCGAGGGCCGGGTCACCGGATCGCTCTGGGACCTGATCGACCCGGGCAGTGAGGGCTGGGACAACTGGCAGGAGAGCGGCAAGGACGCCCTCTGGGACACCATGCTCGACCGGCGGTCGGCCACGTTCCGGGAGTTCTGGACGAACCGCGGGCTCGAGGGGCACAACGTCGGCGACGGGCCGGCCGGGGCGCTGTTCCAGAACGGGATCGACTACGGATTCCGGTTCGGGCTGAGCGACGGGGTGACGCTGACCCGGCCCACCCCGGAGACCCCGAACAATTATCGGTACGAGACGACGTACGCGTACTGGTCGGTGGTGGCGCTGCGGCCGCCCGCGAACGTCGACTACGACCTCGCGCTCTACGACGACGCGGCGCTGTCGCAGCAGCTCGCCACCAGCGTGCTGCCGGGCGACACGGTCGACTTCGTCGCGGTGGACAGCGGCAAGCGCCCGCTCGGCGACTACTACCCGGTGGTGCGCCGGCCGTCGAGCTCGACCGGCACCGGCGACTACCGCATCCAGCTGGCCGCCGGGCACCGGTTGCTGCTCAACGGCGCCACCCAGGCGATGAACGGGGCGGACGACGTCGTGGCGGTCTGGGACTACTGCCCCAGCGCCGCCGCGACCACCACCGTCACGGTGACGCCCTCGGACGCGAGTCAGGACGCCGAGCTGTTCCTGCTCAGCTCGGACGCGGCGAACGCGGCGAGCTGGACGATCGGCCGGTCGCAGGCCGCCGCCGAGTCCGTCGGCCACGGCCCCGGGCAACCGGAGGCGATCACGTTCGACCAGCGCGAAGGCTGCTACGGCGTCGTCGTGGTGAACCGGGCCGGGTCGGGGACGTACACCCTGACCCTGTCCTGAGTCCGGCGCGGAACCGCCGGCCACCCGGGGTCGTCGGAGTCAGCATGCGGATGACTGCGCTCCTCGCCGTGGTGCTCGCCGGAACCGCCTCGTGCGGCCGGGCCGGTCCGGAGTCCCTTCCGGCCGGCCCGGCCACGCTGGTGCTCCAGGTGACCGTGTCGCCGAGCAGCCCCCGGCCCTGGGAGCGGGGGCAGGTGCCGCGGTTCTCGCTCTACGGAGGCGGACGGGTGATCGTCCCGGCCGGCGGGGACGACGCCCTGCGGTCCGCCCGGGAGTACCGGTTGTCCCCGGGGGCGTACCGGGATCTGGTGGACCGGGCGTACAGCGCCGGCCTCGATCGGGGCGGCGAGATCGACAATCGGGCGGAGACCGACTCGTCGCTGCTGACCATCACGCTGAGCACAGCCGGCGGAGTGCGGACGACCCGGGTCGTCGCGCCGGACGACGGCGACGACGTCAGCGAGTTCGTCCGCACGCTGCCGGAGACGCCCGCCGACGCGATCGCGTACCGGCCGGTGGCGGTGGCGGTGCTGGCGACCGGCGGCGTCGGGTCCGAGGGGACCGTGCGGCCGTGGCCGCTGGAGCCGCTGGAGCGGGGAACTCGCACGGAGGCGGGGCTCTGCACGGTGACCACGACGGCAGTGCCGTTCGCGGGGACGCCCCAGGAGGAGTCCCGCTGGAGCAGCGGCGGCAAGGTCTACGCCGTGGTGGGCCGTCCCCTGCTCCCCGCCGAGCCGGGCTGTCCCTAGCATTCCTATAAACCATATAGTTTCTATATGAATATCTGTCGATCCGTCCTCGCGGCGGCGGCAGCTCTCGGGCTGCTCGCCGCCGTGCCCGCCCCCGCCTCCCCGGCGGCCGCCGCTCCCCGGACCAACTTCGTCTTCGTCCTCACCGACGACCTGTCCAAGAACCTGGTCCAGTACATGCCGAACGTGCAGGCCCTCGCCGCGGAGGGCACCACGTTCGCCAACTACACGGTGACCGACTCGCTGTGCTGCCCCTCCCGGTCGTCGATCTTCACCGGGCGGTTCCCGCACAACACCGGCATCTACACCAACGGCGGTGACGACGGCGGCTTCGGCGTGTTCCACCAGCGCGGCGAGGAGAGCGACACGTTCGCCACCGACCTGACCGAGGCCGGCTACCGGACCGCGTTCCTCGGCAAGTACCTCAACGGCTACCTGCCCGCCGACGGCTGGGTGCCACCCGGCTGGACCGAGTGGGACGTGGCCGGCGCCGGGTACGCCGGGTACAACTACAACCTGCTGGAGAACGGGACGGTACGGCACTACGGCAGCACGCCGGCCGACTACCTGACCCGGGTGATCAGCGGCAAGGCGCAACGGTTCATCACCGACTCGGCGGCGGCCGGGAAGCCGTTCCTGATCGAGCTGGCCACGTTCACGCCGCACTCGCCGTACACGCCGGACCCTCAGGACCTGGACAGGTTCCCGAACCTGACGGCGCCGCGCGGGCCCGCGTTCAACACGCTGCCGGCGAACGCCCCGGCCTGGCTCGCCGCCCACGACCCGCTGACCGCGGACGAGAAGACGAAGATCGACAACGCGTACCGGAAGCGGGCGCAGGCCGTGCAGTCGATCGACCGGATGATCGGCACCCTGCGGCAGACGCTGGAGGCCGCGGGCGTCGCCGGCCACACGGTGCTCGTGTTCAGCTCCGACAACGGCTATCACATGGGCCAGTACCGGCTGAACCCCGGCAAGCAGACGGCGTTCGACACCGACGTCAACGTGCCGCTGATCGTCGCCGGTGGCGGGGTCCGGGCCGGGATCACGGTGACCGCGCCGGCCGCCAACATCGACCTGCGCCCCACCTTCACCGACCTGGCCGGCACGACAACCGGCACCGAGGTGGACGGACGCAGCCTGAAGCCGCTGCTCACCGGCCCGGCGCCGGCCGGCTGGCGAACCACGGCCCTGATCGAGCACCACGGGCCGGACGTGGACCCTTCCGACCCTGACCTTCCCGAGCCGGGCAGCGGCAACCCGCCCACCTACAACGCGCTCCGGACCGCGACCTACACCTACGTCGAGTACCGGAACGGCGCGGCGGAGTACTACGACCGCACCGCGGACCCGCACCAGTTGAACAACATCGTGGGGACGCTTTCGGCTGCTCGGCTCGCTGAGCTGCACGCCGCGGTCGATGCTCTGCACACCTGCGTCGGTCGGACCGCTTGCTGGCGCTGACCCTTTTTCGGTACGGCCGGTGGTCGCTGCTGCGGCCGCCGGTTTCGGTCCGTGGGTCGTTGCGCGCCGGGCCGCGGAGTGGGGGGGTCGCGGCCGCCGGTTTCGGACCGTGGGTCGTTGCGTGCCAGGCCGTGGAGCGGGGAGTCGCGGCCGCCGGTTTCGGACCGTGGGTCGTTGCGTGCCAGGCCGCGGAGGTGACGGTCGCGATCGCCAGTTCGGGTCCGGCGGGCGGTTGCGGTCTACGCACCAGGCCACGGAGCGGCTGCTCACGGTCGCAGCCGCCAGCCGCCGGAGCCCGCTCCCAGCCCGCCCACCCAGGGGGCCTTCCCTGGACAGTGTGACGGATTCTGAGGGCCTCGACGAACGGGCTTGTGGATAACGCGATGGTGTGTGTTTCTCCCTGCCGGGACAGTGCCCTGGGCGCCGACCGACGGCACCGGCTGGTCCCCAGCGCCCTATCCCGGCCCGCGAAAGGGCCCTGAACACCAGCCCGACGACACCGGCTGGACCCCAACGCCCTATCCCGACCCGCGAAAGGGCCCTGAACACCAGCCCGACGACACCGGCTGGACCCCAACGCCCTATCCCGACCCGCGAAAGGGCCCTGAACACCAGCCCGACGCCACCGGCTGGACCCCAGCGCCCTATCCCGGCTTGCGGAAGGGCCACCCGAACCAGCCGGGTCCCTCGGCTGGGCCGCACCGTCCTATACCGACTCGCAACGCAGCCACCAGACCCACCCCGGACCCCGGCTGGACCTCAGCGCCCTATCGAGACCCGCGGAAGGGCCACCAGAACCAGCCCGGGGTTGCCGGCTGGGGCTCAGCGCCCTATCCCGGCTTGCGCAAGGGCCATCAGAACCAGCCCGGGGTTGCCGGACCGTGGCTGGAGGGACGATCGGATCGGGAACGGGACCGGCGGCGCGCCTGCACTGACAGTGATGTCTGCGGGCGTTTACGGGCGGCCCAGCCGTGACCGGGGGACTTCCCGGCCCGGCGCGCAGGGCCGCGACCGGGTGCGGGCCGCCGACGGAGGCCACGCGACGAACGACGACCTGACCTGGCACGCGGGGACCGCGACCACCTGTCGGTCGTCAGCGGTTGCCGGGACGGGACGAGTTCGGGGCCGGTTTCGGGTTCACGACGGAGTTCGGGTGAGGCGGTAGTGACCTGGAGCGATGCCGGCCTCGCGCTTGAACGCCTTGGCGAAGGCGAACTCGTTGGCGTAGCCGCTGCGCGCCGCGACCGCCCGCAGGGGCAGGTCGCCGCCGGTCAGCAGGCGGCGGGCCAGGGTCATCCGCCACCAGGTGAGGTAGGCCAGCGGGGGCTGCCCGACCACGGTGGTGAACCGGCGGGCGAACGCCGCCCGGGACAGTCCGGCCACCGCGCCGAGCTCCTGCACGGTCCAGGGGTGGGCCGGGTCGGCGTGCACGGCGTGCAGGGCGGCGGCCAGCGCCGGGTCGGCGAGGGCGGCGGCCCACCCGGTCGCGGTACGGCCGGCGTCGGCGCGCAACCAGGCACGGACGATGTACAGCAGCAGCGTGTCGAGCAGCGCCGGGATCACCGCGGCCGCTCCCGGGCCGCCGCCGGCGAGCTCGGCGGCGAGCAGGGCGACGGCCGCGTCCAGCGCCGGATCGCCGGCCGGCACGTGCACGACCTCCGGCAGGCCGCTGAGCAGCGGATGCGCCTGCGCGCGGCGCAGCCGGTAGGCCCCGCACATCAGCTGGACGCCCGCTCCCGCAGCTGAGGTTCCGGCACCGGCGGCACCGGCAGCGGCAGGGGCAGCGGCAGCAGCACCGGCGGCGGCACCGGCAGCGGCACCGGCAGCGGCACCGGCAGGGGCAGCGCCACCGGCAGGGGCAGCGGCCGCGGCAGAGGCACCGGCATCGGCGGCGGCACCGGCATCGGCGGCGGCGGCACCGGCACCGGCACCGGCAGCGGCAGCGGCAGCACCGGCACCGGCACCGGCACCGGCACCGGCAACGGTGGCGGCACGGGGCACATCGGAGGAGCTGGCGTCAGTGGAGTGCGGGCTGGGTGAGGGCGGGCCGACAGTCCAGCGGCCGTCCGGGAGAGGACGCACGTCGGCGAGCGGACTACCCGGATGGTCGGCCAGCCCATGCCCGTGCCCGTGGGGCAGGAACACGACGTCGCCTGGGCCGAGCGCCACCGGCGCCGACGAGGCGGGGAGCAGCCAGGCCGATCCGTCCAGCATGACGTGGAAGCCGGCGCCGTCGGACGGGGCGAACCGCAGGCCCCACGGCGCCACCTTCAGCGTGCGGGAGGCGTGCGGGATCCCGGTGCGCATCGCGGTGATGGCGTCGCTGAGCACGTCCATGGCGGCGAGACTATCGGACATGACCGGGAGACTTCACGGCATGGATCGTCTCACCGAGGACTTCTAGCGTCGTCTCCATGAGTGACATGGCACGCGTCGTCCGGTTCGATGAGCTGGGCGGCCCCGAGGTGTTGAAGATCGAGGACTGGCGTCTGCCGGCGCCCGGGCCCGGCGAGGTCGCCGTCCGGGTCGAGGCGATCGGGCTGAACCGGGCCGAGGCGCTGTTCCGAGCCGGAACGTACTACTACCAGCCGACGCTGCCGGGGTCGCGGCTCGGCTACGAGGCGGCGGGTTCGGTCACCGCGGTGGGGCCGGGCGTGACCGAGGTTGCCGCGGGGGACCCGGTGCTCACCGGGCCGGGGATCGAGATGAGCGCGCAGGGCGTCTACGCCGACCGGATCGTGCTGCCGGCCACCTCGGTGCTGCGCCGCCCGGGCGGATTGGACCCGGTCCGCGGCGCCGCGGCGTGGATGACCTATTCGACCGCGTACGGCGGGCTGCTCGAGACGGGTGGGCTGCGCCCCGGCGACCACGTGCTGATCACCGCGGCGTCGAGCGGGGTGGGGCTGGCCGCCGTGCAGGTGGCGGCACGGATCGGCGCGATCCCGATCGCGGTGACCCGCAGTCCGGGGAAGGCCGCGCTGCTGCGGGCGAACGGGGCGGCGGAGGTGATCGTCGACGGGCCGGCGGACGTGCCGGAGACCGCCCGGAAGGTGACCGGCGGATCCGGCGTAGCGCTGATCTTCGATCCGATCGGCGGGCCCGGGCTCGCCGCGCTCGGCACGGCCGCGGCCGAGAACGGGACGGTGGTGGTCTACGGCTGGCTCGGCGGGGCGGCCATGACGCTGCCACTGAACTGGCCGCTGACCGTGCGCGGGTACGCGAACCCGCAGCTGTCCGGCACCCCGGACGGCCGTCGGCGGATGTGGCACTTCCTCGACGCGGGGGTGCGCGACGGGAGCCTGCGTCCGGTGGTGGCGGAGGTCTTCGAGGGGCTGGAGCGGGTCGGCGACGCGCACCGCCTGATGGAGACGAACGGCCATGCCGGGAAGATCGTGGTGACGGTGTGAGGCCGGTGGGCGCCGCCCGGGTCGGCGGTGCCCACCGGTCGCGTACGAAAAGAGATCAGCGGGCCTCGGCGGCTATGTGCTCGGCGGTGCGGGACGCCAGGGCCATGATGGTGATCATCGGGTTGGTGCCCGAGGCCGTCGGGAACGCGGAGGCGTCGCCGATCCAGACGCCGGGGGTGTCGTGCAGCTCGCCGCGCGGGTCGGCGACGCTGGTGGCCGGGTCCTCGCCCATCCGGCAGCTGCCCATCTGGTGTGCGGAGAACAGGACCGCGCCGCCCGCGCGCAGCGGGATCTCCCGGGCCCGGGCGATGTACTCCTCCAGGCTCTCGCCGGACGACCAGGGCGCCAGGCCGTGCCCGAGCAGCCGGATCCCGCGTGCCCCGGCCGCGTGGTGCAGCCGGATCTGGGCCTCGATGGCGCGCTGCGAGTTGCGCACGTCCAGCTCGTCGTCGACGGAGTACCAGGCGGTCGTCTCGCCGCTGTCGTCGACGGTGACCCGGCCGTGCCCGCGGTCGCGGACCAGGCCGATGAACGAGGCGAGATTCTTGTAGCCGGCCATCACCTGCTTGTGCTCGGCGCCGGTGGTGTACGGCAGCGCCGACGCCCCCAGCCCGGTGGTGTACTGCACGCTCTCCATCAGGAAGCCGTAACCGTCCTCGACCGCCGCGAACTCGTTCACCAGCGCGGCCTGCGGCGGCCCCCACCAGCCCTGCATGTCGGTCCCGTAGTCGCCGAGGGTGACCGTGCACGGGTGCAGCCGCAGGTAGCGCCCGGCCGCCGGGCCGCCGATCCCGGAGCGCAGCAGCACGCCGGGCGAGTCCAGCGAACCGGCCGCGACCACGACGGTCGGCGCGATCACCCGGACGTCGCCGGACCGGGTGCCGTCCGCACCGGTCCAATGCCCGACCACGCCGGCCGCGCGGCCGTTCTCGGTGAAGATCCGGTCGACCCGGCAGCCGTCGACCACCCGGGCGCCGTGCCGGGTCACGGCCGGCTCGAGGTACACCTTGAGCGTCGACCGTTTCGCCCCGGACGCGTCACCGAACCCGAGGTGCCCGGCGATCAGCGTGTCGTGCCGCTTCTCGTCCCAGTTGCGGAACGCCGTGGCGAACGACCAGCCGAGTGCCTCGGCCCCGCGGTGCATCGCCTCGTGCGGCCGGTTGAACTCGGAGCAGCGGTCGTTCACCGACAGCTCCCGCCAGACCAGGTCGAGGTGCTTGTCGAAGGCCGGGGTGGTCAGGTCGGTGAGCCCGTGCTCGGCCCACTGCCGGCGGACCCGGTCGGTGGTGCGGATGCAGTTCGTCCAGTTGATCACGGTGCCGCCGCCGAGCCCGGCCCCGGCCATCAGGGTGATGTTCAGGTCGCCGGTGGGCGCCGGGCCGCCGCGGCGATAGGAGTTCCGGTACGCCAGCAGCTCGAGCTGCGCGAAGTCGGCCTCGGTGCGGTAGCGGCCGGCCTCCAGGACGACCACCCGGGCGCCGGTGGCGGCGAGCCGGCCGGCGATCAGGCCGCCGCCCGCGCCGGAGCCGATCACCACGACGTCGGCCTCCAGGTCGAGGTCGCCGTCCGGGCGCAGCGGGGTGATCGCCGGTGGGTCGGCCTGCGGGACCTGGGCGGCCGGGCCGGGATAGCCGAGGCGGGTCCAGTTCGGATTGCGGCCGTGCGCGTCGGTCAGGCCGTAGTGCAGCAACAGGATCGCGGCGGTCAGCGGGGCGACGGCGTCCGCCACGGCGGCCAGGATCTGCTCGCGCTGCGCCTGGGTGGCGGTCAGGAACCCCTGCTCCTCCAGGGCGTCGAGCAGGCCGGCCACCAGCGGCAGCTGCTCGGGCGGGAGGGTGACGAGCAGGGCCTGGTCCACGCCGAGGTCGGTGGCACGGCGCGCCCAGAAGCCGTCGGCGTCGTCGGGATGGTCGATCGAGGGCACCACGGTGTCGCAGAGCAGCCGCAGCACGGTCATCTGGTCCGGGGTCATGCGGTCCTCCTTCTGCTTCGGTGGAGAAGGGCGGATGGCCATCAATCTAACCCGCGGCCTCAGCGGCGCCAGGCCTCCCGGATGTTGATCAGCAGGACCAGCACGGCGGCGAAGAAGAACGCGAAGTTCACCACCAGCCAGCCGTCGAACCAGAGCAGCACCAGGGCCGCGATCAGCACGGCGGCCAGCAGCAGCCGCAGCAGCACCGCGAGCAGCTTCGCCCGGACCAGGCCCTCGACCACGAGCAACGTGAGCAGCATGATCAGCGCGGTCTGCTTGCCCTTGATCGGCAGCGGGGACACCAGCGCGCCGATCGCCCACAGGATCAGTGGCGTGCTGAGCACCGCCCACCAGGAGCGGGCCCGGCCGCGCAGCCCGGTCGCGGTCTCCATCGGCAGCCGCCGGTGGCGCAGGTGCGCGTGCGGGTCCTGGGCGACCGGGCCGGCCGTCGCGGTCCGCTGCTGCTCGTCGGCGAGCCGGGTGCGTTCCATCTGGAGGCCGAGCAGGCGATGCTCCGCGCCGGCCAGGGCGCGCACCTCGGGCGCGGCGGCGGGCAGGCCGGCCGCCGCGACCGCGAGGTCGTCCCGCAGGGCGCCGATCTCGCGGTCCAGGGCCGCGAGCCGGTCGGCGTTCTTCTGCGTACGGATCGCGACCAGCTTCCGTTCGGCCGCCGGATTGGGTACGACCTTGGCCAGCCCCGCCCAGCCCACCGGATCCGCCCACGCCGGCCGCACCTGCCCGTCCCGGGAGTAGCGGGGACCGGCCGGCCCGCGTTCCCCGCCGAGCCGGTCCTGGGTGTCGCGGCCCCACAGCCCGCGGAAGTCGCGCACCCACGCCGTGTCGTCGCCGATCAGCACCGGGTGCCAGCCCTCGTCCTGTCCCGGCCCGATCGCCCGGCCGTCCCCGCGGGCGTAGTCGACGTACGGAATCCCCAGCGTCTGCCGGTCCTCGCCGGACCAGGGCGCCAGCAGCCGCGCCGACCAGCGCAGCGCGGTGACCAGCCCGCGCAGTTTCGGCGGCTTCACCGTGATCAGGTAGTCGCCGGGCAGGTACGCCCCGGAGTGCGAGCCGGCCCCGACGAAGACCACCGGGTGCCGGTCCTCGGCCAGCGTCAGATCCGGGTCGTCCCAGCGCCGCCGCAGGTCGTCGCCGACCTCGTCGTGCGCGGAGAACACCACCCAGCGGGCCGGCGGCAGACCGTCCCGATCGGTGACCCCGGTCCCGTCCAGATAGACGGTGACCTGCTCCCAGTCGCCCTCGTGCTCGTTGACGCCGCCGAACGCGGACCGCCAGTTGTTGAAGCTGTAGAACATCCAGTACTGGCACACGATCCACGGGCCGTCGCGCAGCACCCGGCCGTAGTAGGTGGGCTTGTGCGGCTCCAGGTGATCGCGCTGGAGCAGGAACGAGTGTGCCGCGCTGCCGCCCGGCAGACTGCCGCGGAACAGCAGCGAGAACCGGTTCAGCGCGTCGACCAGCCGGGCGGTCGGGCCGACCGAGGCGAGCCGGCTGGCCCGGCGCAGGTGCGGCGGGCGTTCCCGCAGCGGGATGTGCGCCAGGTGCTTCTCGGTGCCGTCGATCCCGGACAGCGCGCCGCCGCCGGCCGCGGCGAGCGTGTCCAGGGTCAGCTCACCGGCCGCGGCCACCCGTTGCGGGCCGACACCCGGCGTGGCCCGCCACAGGCCGGCGCGGCTCACGTAACGCTCGACGGAGACCGGGTAGAACCACTCCCCTTCGGTGAACCTGGCCACCGGCTCGTAAGCCCGCAGCAGGAACAGGTCCTCCTCGATCCCCAAGCCAGTCCTCCCCCGCGACCTGTGCCTGAGGTTATCGCCACCACCCGGCCGCGCCCCGCGGTGGTCCCGGTCCGCCTCCCGGTCGCCGTCAGACCCTCTTCCGGTACGACCTGGGAGCGGAACAGAAGCGGCTGCCCCGAACCGTGATCCCACGCCACGCCCGCCCCACTCCTGACCGCTGGGCAGTTCCGGGCTGAGTCCCGGCTCCAGGACCGCGGTCCCGGCGACGCTCGGCGGGACGGTGCTCAGGTCGTACCGGAAACGGATCTGACCGGAAGGGAACGCGGCCGTGAGCGAGGCGGGCGTGGTCAGCGGGCCGGGAGCGGGGCCTCGGCCGTGAGGACGATGGGTTCCTCGATGAGGTGGGGGCGCAGGCGGCCGGCGGGGACGACCCAGGGCTCGTGCGGCGCGCCGTCCGGGTTGGCGGCCCACTTGCGGGCGGAGCGGCGCACGCCGATCGGGTAGATGGTCAGGGTGCCGTCGGCGGTGATGTGCAGGCGCAGGAAGGACTTCGAGTCGATGATGCCCTGCGCGGAGAAGAGCTCGTTGATGTTGACATTGAAGCGGGCGGCGATCAGCAGGTAGACGGCGGTCAGTTCGGTGGCGGCCAGGCCGGCGGCGGCGCCGTAGACGACCAGCGCGGCGATCAGCGACCACGGCCACGGCCAGTCGTGCAGGGGCAGCTCCCACCAGGCCCAGGTGCCGAGCGCGGTCAGGCCCAGGTGGGCGGCGCCGTGCAGCAGGCCGAGAGCGCGGCGGCGGACATGGCCCAGCACCGAGTCGCTGAGGTGCGCGAAGCCGTAGGTCCCGGCCATCACCACGGCGATCAGGATGCAGAGCGGGACCAGCGAGAACTTCTGCAACGGGCTGCCGAAACCGCTCTGGATCACGCCGCTGAGCGCCAGCATCATCGCGGTGTGCAGGGCGCCGACCATGGCGATGAAGCTCGGGTTGTCCTTGGGCAGGCGGGCGAAGATGCTGGCCGCGTAGGCCTGGGACATGCGCTTGCCGGGGAAGCGGGAGCGCAGCCGGTACTTCTCCCGCTCGGACGGGGACGGCAGGCCGGCCGGCGGGACCTCGATCGTCTCCGGCAGCTGGTGGGTGGGGAACAGGTACGCGCCCCCGCCCCCGCAGGTGATCAGGTCCCGGTTCTCGTTGCTGTACCGGGCGTAGTGGTGCCAGTCGCCGGAGACCATCAGCCGGATCGCCGCGCCGGTCGGCTCGATCACCGCGCGGACGAAGTAGTCCAGCGAGGCGTAGACCTGCGGCACGTCGTCGCCCTGCACCCAGGTCGGGCTCGCCGACGAGATGATCACCTTGGACTGCGGGCCGAACCGGGTGGCGACCCGGCTGAAGTACGCCAGCTGCGGGTCGTCGATGTAGGTGGAGTCCTGGTCGTCCAGCGCGAGCAGCCACCAGTCGCCGGGCAGCTCGATCGCGAAGTACGACCGGTGCTGCGGCAGCCGCCAGCCGCCGATGCCGGTACGCCGGGTCCCGGTGAACAGGCGCAGGAACGCGGTGAGCCCGTCGTACCAGTCGTGGTTGCCGGGCAGCGCGTACATGGCCGGCCCGTCGCCGCCGGGCGGCGTGGCCGGCAGCGCCGCGTGGTACGGCCCGACCAGCCGGTTCTCGTATCCTTCCGCGCTCGGCGTCGGGTACACCTCGTCGCCGCCGAGCACCAGCGCCTGCCCGCGCGGCAGCTCCCGCTCGCCGACCGTCAGCTTCTCCTGGGCCAGCAGGTACGCGATCGAGTACGTGGCGTCGAACCCGTCCCCGAGGTCGGCCACGAAGTCGATCCAGCAGTCGCCGTCCGGACCGACCTCCCGGTGCACGTCGTCCGGGAAGGCCGCCTGCAACTCCCGTTTGTCCAGGTAGCCACCCTGGATCGAGGAGAGCGCGACGCGCAGCCCGGTCCCGGCCAGCTGCACCGGGGACAGCCAGGCGACCGGCTCGGCCGGGGTGAAGCCCAGCTCCTGCGGGGTGAGGGCACGCGGCCGGCGCGCCGGGTTGGGCATGGCCTGCTCGGGCCCGTGAGTCATGGTTCCTCCCCTGAATGCTGGAAAAGGACTACCAGCCACTCGCGGAAAGCCCACCACCGGGGCGGCTCACGACCGCTTCCCCGTCCGGTCAGATCCACTTTCGGTACGCGTGAGCCGGTTTCCTGGAGCCGGGATCCAGCCCGGAGCTCGCGCAGCGGTCCGGGGGGGTCGCGGGCGTCGCGGGTAGGCACGGTGGGGGTGGGTGCGGTTGTCCGGGCACCAGGGCGTACCGGATCGGGTTTGATCGAAAGCGGTCCGGTGGTGGGTGCGGTCGTTAGCATCGGCGCATGGCTCGGACTAGGCGGGTGGCGTTGGCTCTCGGGTCCGGTGGGGCTCGGGGGTATGCGCACATCGGGGCTGTGCAGGTGCTGGCCGAGCGCGGGTTCGAGGTCGCCGCGGTGGCCGGGTCCTCGATGGGGGCGCTGGTCGGCGGGGTGCTGGCGGCCGGGCGGATCAGTGAGTTCGCGGATTGGGCTTCGGGGCTCAAGCAGCGGGACGTCCTGCGGCTGATCGATCCGAAGTGGGCCTCGCCGGGGGCGATGGCGGCGGATCGGCTGGTCAATCGGCTGAACGAGTTCCTGACCGACGTGGCGATCGAGGATCTGCCGATCCCGTACACGGCGGTGGCCACCGACATCGCGGCCCGGCGCGAAGTGTGGTTCCAGAAGGGGCCGTTACGGTCGGCGGTCCGGGCGTCGATCGCGATTCCCGGGGTGATCACGCCGGTGGTGATCAATGGACGGTTGCTGGCCGATGGCGGGATGCTGAATCCGGTGCCGATCGAGCCGACCGCGGCGGCGGGGGCGGATCTGACGATCGCGGTGTCGTTGCAGGCCCCGCGGACCCCGTCGGAGTCGGCGGCGCCGGTGCGGGCCACCGCGGAGTCGCACTGGCTGGAGGATTGGGCGGTGCGGCTGCGGCAGGTGTTCCGGCGGCCGGCCGCGGAGCCGTCGATCAGCGAGGCGGCGGACGCCGGGGCAGCGGCCGTCGAAGCGGCCGTTGGCGCCGCGGCGGGCGCCGAGGCGGCCGGGGCCGTCGGTGAGGTGATGGCCGAGGTGCTTCCGGCGGATCTGCGGATCGCCGACGTGTTGTCGCTGTCGCTGGACGCGATGCAGGACCTGATCGCCCGCTACCGGATGGCCGGGCTGCCGCCGGACATCCAGATCGCCATCCCGGTGAGCGCCTGCCGGGTGATGGACTTCCACCGCGCGGCCGAGATGATCGATGTCGGGCGCGAGCTCACGGCGAAAGCGCTCGATGATTGGGCCGCGGGATAGCGGGTACGCGCCCTGCGTGGCTGAGATTGTTTCCGAAGTCCTGATCGAGCGACTGGCCGCCTGGGGCGTCGACACCGTGTTCGGCATCCCGGGCGACGGCATCAACGGGATCATGGAGGGGTTGCGCCGGCACGCCGACAAGGTCCGCTTCGTGCTCGTGCACCACGAGGAGGCGGCGGCGTTCATGGCGACCGCCCACGCCAAGGCGACCGGCCGGATCGGGGTCTGTCTCGCCACCTCCGGTCCGGGCGGCGTGCACCTGGCCAACGGACTGTACGACGCGAAGCTCGACCACGCCCCGGTCCTGGCGATCACCGGGTTGCAGGAGAGCAGCGTGCTCGGCACGGCGTACCAGCAGGAGGTGGCGCTGGACCGGCTGTTCGAGGACGTGACCGAGTACAACCAGGTGGTGATGAACCCGGCGCAGCTGCCGGCAGTGGTCGACATCGCGATCCGGACCGCGTACGCGCGCCGGGGCGTCGCCCACCTCACCGTGCCGAACGACGTGCAGATCGCGCCGGCCCACGCGGACCCGTACCAGACGGTCGCGCCGGTCCGGCCGCCGGCGACCTCCCCGGTCCACCTGTCCCCCACGGTTCGCCCCGCCGAGGACGACCTGCGACGGGCCGCCGACATCCTGAACGGCGGGCGGAAGGTCGCGATCCTGGCCGGGATCGGCGCGCGGGGCGCCGGGCAGCTGGTCGAGGAGGCCGCGCAGAAGCTCGGCGCGCCGATCGTGAAGTCGCTGCTCGGCAAGATGGTCGTCCCGGACGACTCGCCGTACGTGATCGGCGGCCTCGGCCTGCTCGGCACCAAGCCGAGCGAGGAGCTGATGGAGGAGGCCGACACGCTGCTGATGCTGGGGACGAACTTCCCGTACACGAAGTTCCTCCCGGAACCCGGCAAGGCCAGGGTCGTGCAGGTCGAGCTGGACCCGACCCGGGCGGGCACCCGGATACCGACCGACCTGCCGCTGGTCGGCGACGTGGGGGTCACCCTCGAAGGGCTGCTGCCGCTGCTGGACCGCAAGGACGGTGACCACCTGCGGGATTATCAGGAGAGGTTCGCCGACTGGCAGCACGCCATGGCGGCTCTGGAGTCGCCCGAACGGGACCCGATCGCGCCGCAGTACCTGGCCCACCAGCTGGACGTGCAGGCGGCCGACGACGCGGTGCTGTGCTGCGACTCGGGCACCATCGCGACCTGGGCGGCGCGGCACTGGCAGATCCGCGGGCAGCGGGAGTTCTACCTGTCCGGGACGCTCGCGACGATGGCGCCGGGGCTGCCGTACGCGATCGGCATCCAGCACGCGTTCCCGGGGCGGCAGGTGATCGCGTACGTCGGGGACGGCGGGTTCGCGATGCTGATGGCCGAGTTCCACACCGCGGTGCGCTACCGGCTGCCGATCAAGGTCGTGATCAACAACAACAACTCGCTCGGGCAGATCCTCTGGGAGCAGATGGTGCTCGGCTTCCCCGAGCACGGGGTCCGCTTCGGCGAGCCGTTGCCGGACTTCGCCGGGTGGGCCTCGGGGTGCGGCGGATTCGGGATACGCGTGGAGAAGCCCGGTGAGGTCGCCGGCGCGCTCGCCGAGGCCCTCGCGTTCGACGGCCCGGCCCTGCTCGACGTCGCGGTCAACCCGGACGAGCCGCCGCTGCCCGGCAAGGTCACCTACGAGCAGGCGAAGAAGTTCGCCGCGTCGTTCCTCAAAGGTCAGCCGAACAAGGCGTCGATCGCCACCACCCTGTTCAAGGACAAGATCCAGCAGTTGCGGGGCTGATCCGTCCCGGCCGGAACGGGCCGCGCAGCGCGGCCCACTGCAGGAGCAGGATCGTCTTGGCGTCCGCGATCTCGCCGCTCTCGATCTGGGCGAGCGCGGTCGCGAACGCCACCTCCACCGCCGCGATGTCCTCCCCGTCCTCGGCCAGCCCGCCACCGGCGCCGGTGCGCGACTCCGCCGAGTAGGGCGCCGCGAAACAGTGCACCCGCTCGGTCACCGACCCGGGACTGGTCCACACCGCGAAGACCGGCTCCAGCTCGCCGACGACCACCCCGAGCTCCTCGCTCGCCTCCCGCCGGATCGCCGCCGCCGGGTCGTCGCCGTCCAGCAACCCGGCCGCCGTCTCCACGAACATCCCGTCCGGGTGGCCGTTCACATACACCGGATACCGGAACTGCCGGGTGAGCAGCACCGTCCGCCGATCCGGGTCGTAGAGCAGCACGGTCGCCCCGTCCCCGCGGTCGTAGGTCTCCCGCTGCTCCCGGCTCCAGGTCCCGTCCCGCCGCCGGAAGTCATAGGTCGTGCGCCGCAGCACGTGCCACGCCGCCGCGACCAGCTCGACGTCCCGCACCACCACGTCCGGGTTGCCGGTGAGGTCCCGCCCCACCCGGTCCAGCCCGACCCGCCCCCGCGCATCCGGAACGTCGACCCCGGCCCGTCCCGCGTCACCCATCGTCATGGCGGCACCGTACACTCAGAAACGCGCAACAGTCGACAATAATGAGGAGAAACACGGATGCTGGCCGCCGAGCGACGCGACGTGCTGCTGTCCCGCCTGAGCACCGCCGGCAAGGTGGTGGCCAAGGAGATCGCCGCCGAGCTCGGCGTCACCGAGGACATGATCCGGCGGGACCTGCGCGAGCTCGCCGCCGCAGGGCTCTGCCAGCGGGTCTACGGCGGGGCGCTGCCGGTCTCCCCGGCGGCCGCCGACTACGCGACCCGGACCACGGTCGCCACCGCCGGCAAGGAGCGGGTCGCCGCCGCGGCCGCCGCGCTGATCCGCCCCGGCGCCACCGTCCTGCTCGACGGCGGCACCACCGCGCTCGCCGTCACCGCCGCCCTGCCCCGCGACCTGGCCGCCACCGTCGTCACGCACAGCCCCACGGTCGCCGCCGCGCTGGTCGAGCACCCGTCCGTCGACGTCTTCGTGCTGGGCGGCCGTCTCTTCAAGCACTCCGCCGTCACCTGCGGCGCGGCCACCGCGGAGGCGGCCCGGGCGATCTCCGCCGACCTGTTCCTGCTGGGCGTGACCGGGGTGCACCAGGATGCCGGCCTCACCACCGGCGATCCGGACGAGGCCGCCATGAAGCGCACCCTCGCCTCCCGGGCCGCCGACACCTACGTGCTGGCCAGCGCCGAGAAGGTCGGGACCGCCTCACCGTTCACGGTCCTGTCCCCGGCCGAGGTCACCGGCATCATCACCGACGCCGCCCCGGACCACCCGGCTCTGAGCGCCCTGCGGGACGCCGGCGTCACCATCGTCCCGGCGTGATCCGGCCGGTCCGCAAGTCGCGGCGTTTCCGGGACGCCCGGCGGGGAACACGTTCAGACAGCATCCCCCGATCGACAGGAGGCACCGGCAATGGCCCGCAAGGAACGTGACGTGAACCGCAGCGCCCGCTCCGGCCGCTTCGTCAAGCAGACCACCGCCGAACGAGAACCCCGGACCACCGCCACCGAGCACGTCGGCGCCGGCAGCGGCGACCACGTGGTCCACCGCAGCACCAGCACCGGCCGCTTCGTCCGGTCCACGACCGCCGAGCTGCACCCGGCCACCACCGAGACGCAGCGAGTCTGAGCAGCATCACCACGGCCGCAGGGCGGGCCGGCCACCGGGCCGGCCCACCGTCTGCGCCGTGGCGTCCACCGCCCGGCGGGCCGCCGACTCCGGCGGCTCCCCGCGCACCAGGGCCACCGCCAGCGCCGCGGTGAACGCGTCCCCGGCCCCGGTGGTGTCCACCGCGGACCCGGCCGGATGCGGCAGGAAGACCTCACCACCCGGCCAGAAGAACCGGTTCCCGCCGTCCACACCGAGCGCCACCAGCCGCGGCCCGAGCGTCAGCAGGTCATCCGGCAGCAGCCGCGCCTCGTGCTCGTCGGCGCGCACCACGTCGGCCATGGCCGCCAGTTCGGCGTCGGCCACTCCGTCCAGGACCACCAGCGCGTCCGCCTCCCGGCCGCGCCGGGCAGCCTCGCGGGCGGCCTCCGCCGGTTGCTGCAATTGGACCAGGACGGCCGCGGCACCCTTCAGCACGGCGCCGGCCGCCGCCACGTCGGCCCGGGTCAGCAGCACCGGCTCGGGCAGATGCTGGAGGTAACGCCACCGGCCGCCGGACTCGAGGACCTCCACGATCAGGCCGCTGAGCGCCCCGGCCCGGCGGACCACGGTGCGGACGTCGATCCCGTCCACCACCGCCTGCGCCAGCAGGTGGTCGCCGATGACGTCGTCGCCGGCCACCGCCACGAGGCTCACCGGCTGCCCGAGCTGGGCGACCGCGACCGCCTGGTTGGCGCCCTTGCCGCCGAGCGTCTCCCGCCGGCCGGTGACGTCCGCCGAGGTCCCGGGCTCCGGCAGCGCCCCGACCTGGACGACGACGTCACGCGCCAGCTGGCCCACCACCACGACTCTGCGCTCACCCATCGCCCGCGCGTACCCGTTGTGACGCCGGCCAATCGCTGTTTTGTCCCCGGGCCGGCGGGGCACTGCCCAGGTGAACCCTGGTGAAGGAGTGAAGGAACCGATGGCCGCACGCAAGACGCAACCCACGACCAGCCCGAGCTACACCGTTCCGGGGATCAAGCCGGACGTCGCCGGCGACGTCATCGCCCTGCTGCAGGACCGGCTCAACGCCCTGAACGACCTGGCGCTGACGCTCAAGCACGTTCACTGGAACGTCGTCGGCCCGCACTTCATCGCGGTGCACCAGATGCTCGACCCGCAGGTCGACGCGGTCCGCGAGATGGTCGACGACCTGGCCGAGCGGATCGCCACGCTGGGCGGCTCGCCGACCGGCACGCCGGGCGCGCTGGTCGCCCAGCGGTCCTGGGACGACTACGCGATCGGCCGGGCCGACACCAACTCGCACCTGGCCGCACTCGACGTGGTCTACACCGGTGTGATCGAGTCGCACCGCGCCGCGATCGAGAAGACCGACGAGCCCGACCCGGTCACCCAGGACCTGCTCATCGCACAGGCCGGGCAGCTGGAGCAGTTCCACTGGTTCGTCCGCGCCCACCTGGAGTCGGCGGACGGCACGCTGCTCACCGCCGGCGTCAAGGACGAGAAGACCGCCGCGCGGCGGGGCAAACGCTGACCGCTGACAGGTGACAGGCCGCCGGTGCTTCCGGCGGCCTGTTCGTCTTCTTCGGCACAATCGGCGCGTGAAGGCTTCGACGGCTTCCGGGCACTAACAACCGTGACTATCCAATGGACCCGCCCATGGTGGTGATCAAGTCGCGCGACGTACCGGCCGACCGGTTCACCGACCTCTTCGACAGGTATCACGGGGAGATCTACCGGTACGTGGCCGGCCGGTTGAGCGCGTCCCACGCCGACGACCTCGCCGCCGAGACGTTCCTGGTGGCGTTCCGCAAACAGGGCACACTGCACCAGGCCGACCAGGCACGCGCCTGGCTCTACGGCATCGCCACCAACCTGATCCGCCGGCACCACCGCGACGAGGAGCGCCGTTACCGGGCGCTGAGTCGCGTGGGCTCGCACGCCGAACCGGCCGACAACGACCACGACCGGATCCTCTCGCGGGTGGCGGCCGGCGTCGTCCAGCGCGAACTCGCCGTGGCCCTGCGGGCGCTGCGACCAGCCGACCGGGACGTTCTCCTTCTCGTCGCCCTCGCCGACCTCGGCTACGCGGAGGTGGGCATCGCCCTGGGCATCCCGGAGGGCACCGTCGCCTCCCGGTTGAACCGCGCCCGCAAAGCCGTCCGTGCCGCGCTGGGCGGCGCCGACCCCACCCGTGACAGCTCAGGAGCCATCCGATGAACGACGACCTTCAGCTCATCCGCGAGGTGCTCGACGCGCCCGGACCGACTCCGCAGGCGACGTTCCAGGCGCGCAACAAGCTCACCGCGGCGATGGACCGGCGCCCGGACCGGCGCCGGCTCCGCCCGACCTTCGCCGCGGGTGGTGCCGTCGTCACCGTGACCGCCGCGGTGCTGGCGTTCGCGCTCGGGCAACCGGACCCGGCACCCCGCGATCCGCACGCCGGAGCGGCCGCGCCGGCCGGGCAGCCGAGAGCACACGACTTCCTGCTGGCCGCCGCCTCCACGGCCGGCGCCGAGAAGGCCGGCAGGTACTGGCACACCGAGACCGTCACCGGATACGGCCCGGTCCACGTCCCGGGCTACGACCTGGTCAACCGGGCCGTCGTCGGATACTGGCTCGCCAGGGATCCACAGGACACCAGCTGGGTCGGCCGGCGCGACCTCGGGTACCGCCCGCTCTCCCCGCAGGACGCGGCGAAGTGGGCGGCCGACGGCAAGCCGACCACCTGGAGAGTCACCTCGGACAACGCGGACGGACATCGCACGCTCCGGGCGGCCCCGGGCAGGGCGACCCTGGAGACGATGTCCGCCTCGCTGTTCCTGCAGAGCCTGGGCGGCTTCGACACGATCGAGGTCACGGCGCTGCCCGCCGACCCGGCCCGGCTGAGGAAGCTGTTCCAGGATCGGATCGTCGAGCGCGCCGACGCCGCGCTCCCGGGCACTCCGGCCGGGGACGCGAACCTCTTCCGGGCGATGACCGACCTGCTGGTGCAGGTCCCGGCACCGCCCGCGGTACGCGCCGCGGCGTTCCAGGTGATCGCCGACCTGCCCGGCATCACCTTCCAGGATCACGTCAAGGACGCCGAGGGCCGCGACGGCGTCCGGATCACCCTGGCGCGGAGCGGCTCCACCGTCGAGGAGTCGAACTCCATCATCCTGGACCCCGTGAGCCACCGGGTGTTCGCCCGCGGGTACGACGCCACCGACGCCGGCGCCGGGAAAGCGGTCAAGACCAGCAACGAGACCTTCCTGACGATCGGGTGGACCGACGCGAAGCCGTCAGCGCCCACCGGCTCCTGATCGGCTGACCGGCTGATCCGCGGGTCGCCGGGCGCACCGCCCGGCGGCCCGCGGAATGCAACAAAATGCAAACGACGAAGTTTCTTGTGCGTTAATCGACGCCGCTCCATACTCGGTGAGGAAAGCGCTTTCCCGCATCCCAATGCCTCATCCCCAGGAGCGCGAACCGATGAAGAGACTTCGGCTGGCCGCTGCCGCCGGCACCGCGATCACCGCCGGCGCGATCGCCCTCGTCCTGCCCAACGCCCAGGCCTCGGCGGCCGTGACCGGCACCGCCACCGGGTTCGCCAGTGTCAACGGCGGCACCACCGGCGGCGCGGGCGGCACCACGGTCCGGGCCACCACCGGCACCCAGATCCATCAGGCGCTGTGCAGCCGGGCGAGCAGCAGCACGCCGATCACCATCGAGGTGACCGGCACGATCAACCACGGCAACACGACCAAGGTCTCCGGCGGCAGCTGCAACACCGCGGCCGACAAGATCGAGCTGAAGGACGTCAGCAACGTCACCATCGTCGGCGTGGGCAGCGCGGTCTTCGACCAGCTCGGCATCCACATCCGGAACGCCAGCAACATCATCATCCAGAACGTGACCGTGCAGAACGTCAAGAAATCCGGCTCGCCGACCTCCAACGGCGGCGACGCGATCGGCATGGAGACCGACGTGCACAACGTCTGGGTCGACCACGCGACGCTGATCGCCTCGGGCGGCGAGTCGGCGGGTTACGACGGCCTGTTCGACATGAAGGACAACACCAATTACGTGACGCTGTCCTACAGCATCCTGCGCAACTCGGGCCGTGGCGGGCTCGTCGGCTCCAGCGACAGCGACCTGGCCAACGGGCCGGTCACCTTCCACCACAACTGGTACGAGAACATCGACTCGCGCACGCCGCTGCTGCGCGGCGCCACCGCCCACATCTACAACAACTACTACCACTCACTGAACGAGTCCGGGATCAACGCCCGCGCCGGCGGCAAGGCCCGGGTGGACAGCAATTACTTCAAGGACTCGCGGAACCCGCTCGGCACGTTCTACACCGACCTGCCCGGATACTGGCAGGTCTCCGGCAACATCTTCGACAACGTGACCTGGGAGGCCGCCGAGGACGAGACCCCGGCCGGCCCGAACCCGGTCTCGAACACCAGCGTGAGCATCCCGTACTCGTTCACGCCGGACGGCGCGTCCTGCGTGCCGGCGATCGTGCAGGCGACCGCGGGCGCGAACACCGGCCTCAAGACCTCCGACGGCAAGTGCTCGACCACCAGCCCGACGAGCAGCCCGACCAGCAGCCCCACCCCGAGTCCGACCGTGAGCACGACACCGACCCAGCCCAGCGGCACCAACCTCAGCCTGAGCAGCGGGGCCGGCGCCGACGGGTCGAGCAAGGCGAGCGGCACCAGTTACGGCAACGTCAAGGACGGCAGCCTGACCACGTACTGGTCGCCGAGCGGCACCACCGGCGACATCTCGATCAAGTGGGGCTCGGCCACCACGGTCTCCCGGATCACCATCCGTGAGATCACCGCCGGCGTGATCGGCTCGTACCAGGTCCTCAACGGCACCACCGGCGCGGTCCTCAAGTCCGGCACCGGCGCCGGCGTGATCACCTTCCCGGCGACCAGCCTCACCAAGATCACCTTCAGGATCACCGGGGCGTCCGGCACCCCGAAGGTCGCGGAGTTCGAGACCTACGCGTCCTGAGGCCCGGCCCGGTGTCGCGGTTCGCCGCGCCACCGGGCCGCATCACATTCCCTTACGGTACGGCGGGTCCGCGGGCAGGCGCGGGACCGCCTCGGCCCGCGGACCGAGGATCAGGGGGCTCCGGGCGTACCGTCAATCGACGATCGGAAGGATCGCGGACCCGGCGGCGAACCTACTGGCCGGTGCGCCCGTCGATGCACTCCCGCAGCAGGTCAGCGTGCCCGCAGTGCCGCGCATACTCCTCGATCATGTGAATCAGGATGTCCCGCACGCTCGCGGTGTCCCCGTTCCAGGACAACGTCACCACCGCCCCGAGATCGTCGGCCTGGTCCAGCCACGCGTCCGCCGCGGCGATCTGCTCCTCCCACGCCGCGAACGCCTCCGCGACCACCGCCGGATCCGCCACCGCCCCGTCGAAGTCCACGTCCCGCACGTCGTCCGACCAGAACAGCCGCGCCTCGTCGCTGCCCTGCAACGCGATCCGGAACCAGACGTGTTCGACCTTGGCCATGTGCCGGACCAGGCCCAGCAGGCTCATCGTCGACGGTGGCACCGACCGGGCGGCCAGCTGCTCCGGCGTCAGCCCCTCGCACTTGAGGGCCAGTGTTCTGCGATAGTTCGTCAGGTACTCGCGGATCGTGGCCAGCTCGCCGACCGGCTTCCCGCTCCACCGCGGATCGTCCTCGGGCCGCGCCCACAGGCCGCCATAGCCGACCACCCGCTGCTCACTCGTCATGATCAGCATCCTGGCCGAGCATCCCGGATCGGCCAAGGCCATTTCACTGGCGGCTCCATCCCCGGTGTCGCGACAGCCGACCAGTCGGTAGCGGCGAGCGCCCGGACGCTTCTCAGGTCGTGACGGTCACGGTGACCTGGGCGATGATGTCGTCCCGCAGCAGCTCGTGGCGCAGGCCGCTGACGCGCTCCACGAGCCGGTCCTCGTCGACCGGGGTCACCCACATGTTGACCAGCAGCTGCGACGGGCCGACCCACACGGCGTACAGATCCTTGATCTCGGCGATCCACCGCTCGGCCTCGACCCTTTCCCGGATCGGGTCGAGGATGTCGGCCGGCGCCGACTCGTCCAGCAGCAGCCCCTTCGACCGCCGGGCCAGCAGGTAGGCGACCACGATCAGCAGCAGGCCGATCGACATGCTGCCGACCGCGTCCCAGCCGGCCCAGCCGGTCACCGCGTGCAGGACCAGCGCGACCAGCGCGATCGCGAGGCCGATCAGCGCGGCCGTGTCCTCCAGGAAGACCGTGGTGGCGCTCGGGTCGGACGCGTGCCGCAGGTGGTGGCGCATCGACCGGTCCCGCTCCCGGGCCTCGTTGCGCAGCTGCTTGTGCGCGGTGTACCAGGAGTAACTCTCGAACCCGGCGGCCACCACCAGCACCCCGATGCCGACCCAGAGGGACTCCACCGGCTCCGGCAGCAGCAGGCTGCGCACGCCCTCGCCGATCGACAGGACGCCGCCGATCAGGAAGATGCCGAGGGCCGCCAGGAAGGTCCAGAAGTACCGCTCCTGCCCGTACCCGAAGGGATGTTTCCGGTCCGGCTCGCGCAGCGAGCGCTTCAGCCCGACCAGCAGCAGGATCTCGTTGCCGGTGTCGGCGATCGAGTGCGCGGCCTCGGCCCACATCGACGCGCTGCCGGTGAGCAGGCCCGCCACGATCTTCGCGACCGCGATGGCCGCGTTCGCGGCCACCGCGACGATCACCGTCCAGGTGCTTTCGCCATGGTCAGAGCTTTTTTTCGTACGGGTGGCAGCGGCTTGATCCACTCGCGACTGGTCTACGTCCACGGTTGCGCGGTACCCGGGTTCGGTCCCGCGCACACCCGCTTCTCATCGGGTGGCCGGTGGCCGCCAGATCTCGTCGTTCTGCTGCCAGGCCGGCGCGGCGGGGCCGGTCGGCACCGTGAAGCCCGGCCAGGTCGGGTAGGTGGAGTCGGCGGCTGGCGGGACGGCGGTCGCGGGCCAGGCCGGCGGCGCGGCGGTCGTCACGCGCGGGCGACGCAGCCGGTCGAAGCCGACCAGCAGCACGTTGAGCAGCAGATAGCCGGCGCTCAGCACCAGCACGAGAACGCCGATCTCGGCCCAGGTCCGCACCCGCGGGTTGAAGAACGGGTATATCCCGGTGTACATCCGGACCTCGGGGAAGAGCACCGTCCGGCCCAGCAGCAGGCCAACGTAGCCGAGCGGGAACAGCAGCCGGAGGAAGACGTCCGGCCAGCGGGCCGCGCCGTAGGGCCGGAACAGCAGCCAGTCCAGCACGACCATGCCGGGCACGACGTAATAGGTCAGGAAGAACGACCAGTGCACGACCACATTCGCGGGGTTGTCGCCGATCAGACCGTCGAGCGGGTCACCCGGCCGGGCCAGGACGTGCAACAGCACCAGCCCGAGCAGCGACCAGGAGGCCAGCGCGGCCCGCAGCCGGGGCGCGGCGGCCTCGGTGGTCCGGCGCCGATGCATCCAGTAGAGCGCCCCGCTGTAGTAGCCGATCGCGATCAGCACACCGATCGTGATGAAGTCGTCGAGATGCTGGAAGTAGCTCCACATGCCGGCGATCCCGGCCGCCACGATCAGCAGACGCCACCACCACTGCGGACGGAACAGGACCCGCATCGCCACCACCCCTGACCTCATCGACAGCCGCCTCTTTCCCTGCGACTACACCGGGCCGGCGACCGCGGTTCAGCGGATTCGTGCCATGTCGCGACGCGGTAGCGTTTCCCTCGTGACCGTGCTTCCCATAGTCAAGATCGGCGACCCGGTGCTGCGCCGGCCCGCCGAGCCGGTGACCACCTTCGACGCCGAGCTGCACCGGCTGGTCCAGGACCTGACCGAGACTCTCGCCGACTCCCGAGGTGCCGGGCTGGCCGCCCCGCAGCTCGGCGTGAGCCTGCGGGTCTTCGCCGTCAACCCGGACCTGCCCGGCAACGATCTCCGGCTCGACCACCTGGTCAACCCGGTGCTGGAGTTCCCCGACGAGCAGATCCAGGACGGCCCGGAGGGCTGCCTCTCCATCCCCGGCGTCTACCTGGACACCAAGCGCCGGCTGAACACGCTGGCCCGCGGATACACCAAACACGGCGACCCGGTGCAGGTCGTCGGCGACGGCATCCTGTCCCGCTGCATGCAGCACGAGACCGACCACCTGGACGGCATCCTGTTCATCGACCGCCAGGACGCCCCGGGCCGCCGGCGCCTGCTCGACACCCTGCGCGAAGCCGCGTGGTTCGACGGCCTCCCGGCGCCGGAGGTCCGCGTCAGCCCGCACTGACCCGCGGCAGCTCGATCACCACTCATCCCCTTCGGAGCCGCCCACCGGCGGCTCCGAAGCCTCATTCCCTGCGGTCACCCTTCGACCAGGTCGTCGAGGACGTCGTTGCTGATCTCCGCGGCTGCCTTCGACAACGGCGCCAGATCAGTGTCGCCGACGGCCGGTCGCAGGCGGATGGTGCCGGCCGCGTTTCCGTAGCGGGTGCGAACCGCCACCGCGTATCCCTCGTCGGTGACGAAACCCATGTCGCCGACCGCGATCGGTGTCTTCCAGTACGCCCTCATCGCTCGCCACCCGGCGTCGGTGGCCTCCTGCCGCTCACTGATGACGATGGTCGCCTCGACCGTATTTCCCCGGCCGTCGGGAACACCCCATTTGCAGGCGATCACGGTGACCGGTGGATCAGACCAGTACTCGTCGGTCGGCGATCCGCTGCCTGCGACGCCGAGCGCCTTCGCGGCGCTACCGGTGAGCACCGGGCACTTGGTCGCCGGCCCTTTCCAGTGATGACTGGGCGGCGGCAACGACGGGGCCGACTCCATCGGGCCTGACGGCGCGGACCCGGACAGCGGCAGGTCGACCGGGGAAAGGTCGGGCTTGGCGCAGCCGGCCAGGAGCAGGGTGCCGGCAAGTCCGGTGAGGAGAATGCGTTTCATGATGATTTGACAGCCTCCGGCCAATGGCCCCCGCTGGGAAGGCCGGTGTGATCGCCATACTCCACGGCGAGCTCATTGATTCTTTGCAAGACGTCGGCGAGCCGATTCCCCAGGTTCGTCAGGTATCTGCCGAGTTCCTCGACGACCGTCCCGAAGAATTCGGACAGGTGCAACATCGCTTGCTGCGCTGCGGGAACATCGCCCGCCGCGGTCTCCGCGAGATCGGCCGCGGCAGTGGTCAGCGCGGCGAAGATCGCGTTGGCCTGCTCGGCGAGCCCGGTCACATATTCCGTGTTCGCCCTGGCCACGTCTGCCAGCCACAAGCTGGTCGCCTTGACCTTGGACACGACCGCGGTCAGCGCGTCGTTCTGGTCCTGGACCCGGGTCTTGAACGTCAGGTAGGCCGGCGTCCGCCACGAGTCGATCTTCCCGGACGCGGAGAGATCCGGTCCGATCTCGGACAGCGGCTCGTTCACCTTGGTCGCCCAGTCCAGGCCGACAGTGAAGAGCGCGAGCACCGGCGGCGAATGGGCAAACGCGTTCCGCAGCGCCCGGAGAATCTCCTCGACCCGGTCATGCGCCGTCGCCAGATGCCCCCGGAAGGCCGCAATGCCCTCCGAGCTCCCACCGGTGAACCATTCCAGAACCTTGTCCACCATCGGTTCTGACTCGAGGTATTGCTGGGTACGTGCCAGGAAGTCATCGGCCCCCACCACGAGTGCGTTCCACAGCAGATCAATGTCGGTGATTCCCTGCTCGACGGTGTTCATGGCGGTCTGGAACGCGGCCAGGGTCCTCGAGTCGAACGGGTGGTCGTCGATGCCGGTACTGCCCGGCGCCGGCTGCGTCATGCGGTCCGCCTCCAGGATGCGTTGGTGGCGATGTCGTCGAAGGTCTTAGCCGACGTGTTGTCCCCGTTCTCATATTCGTCGGCATTACTCGACAGGGCGACGGCCATCGCATCGAACTGGTCGGAGGCCTCCCCGAACAACCTGCTCAGCCAGCTGTGCATCGCCTCGTATCCGGCCTGGAGATCGGCCGCCGTGGCACGGCCGGAGACGTCAGTGACGGCGAAGGCGACGCTGTCCAGTGCGAGGAGCCGGGCCTGAGAGGCAACGACGGTCATCCGGTCGGCCAGGCCGAACCACTTCTTGGACTCCTCGCGGAGACCGTCGACTGCGACCTCGACCACATCCGGGTCGTACCAATCGAAGTCGGTCATGTCTCCTCCCGCCGCGGGAGGCGGATCCGCGCGGCGACCAGGGCGTCGCGGGCATCCGCGGCCAGTTCACTCCCGGACGCCGGATGCACTCGGTGGCTCGCCGACGCCGAGACGATCCGTGCACCGCGAAGGGTCACGACGAACAGTCCGCGTGGACCGGCCACCGCGCGTTCTCGGTTGCTGTCCCGATCGTCGATGAGACGACGCAGCGCCGCCATCTCGGCCGCGGCCTTTTCCGCCCGATACAGCAGTTGTTCTCCGGAAACCGGGGCGTAAGAGCGCGGGGACTCCGCTTCCCGCCGCGCTTCGGATCCGAAGATGTCGAACGGCACCCGGCGGCGCTGCAACAGCGCGCAGGCCAGCGCGGACTTCCTCTTGGCGAGGCTGAGCGCCTCCAGCACCGCGGCGCCGGACCGGGCCGGCCCGACCGCGTCCCACCAGCCGTCGAAGAACGCCACCCGGATCAACTCTCCGCCGAGGCCCACCACGCAGTACACCGTCCCGGAGGCATCCGCACCTTCGACGGACGACATTCCCGTGACCGGCTGTCCAGGGCGGATGTGAGCGACGGCGTCTTCCAAGTCGCGCCTGAAGCGTGCCACGTCGCGCTCTTGCGCTTCACTGATCACCGTGTACCGCCGATTCCCCGTCTCGTGCGGATGCCGAGACTCCATCGATCGCTCGGGATACCTGACACAGGTGGGTACGCCGCCGGCCTCCGGGCGGTTCACCGGCTCGGTCGAGGATGCCGACAGCGATGGGCGGTGAAGGCGGTCCCGGCTCAGGCCTCGGACACCAGGCGTGGGGCGAGGCGGTCGGGTGGGATCGGGGTGGTGGCGATCTGGGGGGTGAGGTCTCGGGCCCAGGTGGTCAGGGCGGCGACGGCGATGCCGTGGGGAGGGTTCTCGGCGTAGGGGGCGATGCGGTCGGCGGCTCGGGTCAGCAGGCGGACCGCGCCCACCTCGTTGCCCCGGCGTAGGTGGGTGATGCCGACCGCCAGCTGGGCCAGGCCCTTCCACAATTCGCGGTTGTCGTCGTCGCAGGCTTTCCAGGCGCCTTCGAGGACCTCGTGGGCGTGGAACGGGCGGCCGGCGTCGAGCAGGCGCTGGGCTTCGCGGAGTGCCTCGTCCGGGGGCAGCACCACATCCTCCGGGGTGGTCGGCACGCCGGTCAGGCCGTGGGGCAGCGGGCGGCCCAGGCCGTCGCGCGGGCGGGAGTTCTTCGCGCGGCCGGCGGCGTCCCGGTCGCGGACGATGCGTCCCGGGGACTCGGGTGACATACCAGTGGGCGTACCGGAATCCATGCTCACATAGTGCCTGAGCCGGCGGACGAGAAGGCGGGGCGAGGACCGACCGGAGTGATCAACAACGCTTTGACATGAAGTCGGCTTGAGGTTTTACCGTTCTGGCCGTGGAACTGGAGACGGTACGGGACTCGGGTGTCGGCGAGCGGATGAAGGGCGCGTTCCGCCGATACCCGACGGGCGTGGCGGTGATCGCCGCCGCCGGGCCGGACGGGCCGGTGGGGCTGACCGCGTCCAGCGTCGCGTCCGTCTCGGTCGATCCGCCGGCGTTGTCGTTCTCGGTCATGGGTACGGGCACCGCCCGGCTGCTGCTCGCCGCGCCGAGCTTCGTGGTGCACCTGCTCGGGACCCGGCACGCCGGGCTGGCCCGGGAGTTCTCGCACAGCGGCGGTGACCGGTTCACCGCGGACCAGGGCTGGAGCGTGCTGCCGACCGGCGAGCCGATCCTGGTCGACGCGGTCGCCGCGCTGCGCGGGACCGCCCTGCACCTGCTGCCGGTCGGCGGCTCGACGCTGGTCGTCGCCTCGGTGCTCGAGGTGTTCCACGGGCCGGAGGACCGGCCGCTGATCCACCATGCCCGGCGGTTCACCACCGCGGCACCCGCTAACGAGACGCGGGCCGAAACGCGATAGGTTCCGGTCCATGTCGGAATCGGCCGCGGAAGAGCGGCATGCCACCTGGCTGGAGCTCTTCTTCGATCTGGTGATCGTGGCGGCGGTGGCCCAGCTGGCGCACCTGCTGCACGAGCCGGACGCCCAGCGGCTGCTGATCTTCGGGATCCTCTACTACGCGATGTGGAGCGTCTGGACCGGCTTCACCCTGTACGCGAACGTGGCCGCCACCCGCATCCGGCTGGTCACCATGCTGGGCGCGATGTTCGGCATCGCGGTGATGGCCGCCTCGGTGACCCCGCTGGTGGAGGACGACCGGCCGCAGCGGTTCATCATCGCGTACGTCGCCTGCCGGATGCTCGCGATCGCCTCGTGGAAGAAGTCCAGCGAGGTGATGACCGAGTGGCCGGGCGTGCACCAGGCGGTCGGGCTGATCCCGTGGGTGGCGTCGCTCGGCTTCGAGGCGCCGGTCCGGTACTGGCTGTGGCTGGCCGGCATCCTGTTCGACCTCGGATACACGATTCTCGCCTCGCGGCACCCGGACCGGCTGCTCGCCGAGGAGCGTGAGGAACGCGATCGCCGGCAGCGCCGGTGGACGGCCCGGCTGTCCCGCCGTTTCGGGACCACGGTCACTCCCCCGGTGCTGCCCGAGCCGCACGCGGTCACCGCGGACCGGCCGCACCTGGGTGAGCGGCTCGGGCTCTTCGTCATCATCGTGCTCGGCGAGGCGGTCGCGCAGCTGGTGAACGAGGCCGCGGGCGTGACGCTCTGGTCGTACGAAACCTGGCTCTTGGTGTTGACCGGTTTTGGTCTTCTGGTGGCGCTGTGGTGGCTGACCCTGCAATACGGCTCGGCGGCCGCGCCGGTCTCCGGGGCCTGGATCCGGGCGCTGCGGGCGACCATGCCGGTGCACTATCTGACCACCGCGGCGATCGTGGCGATCGCGGCCGGGCTGGGTGGGCTGGCCGGTGAGGCCGAGCATGCGGACCCGGCGGTGCGCTGGGTGATGTGCGGCGGCGCGGCGGTGTACTTCCTGGTGGCCGGACCGCTCGGGATCAGCGGGGCGGCGCTGCGGTGGACGCTCGGGTGGGCGCTGCCGCCGGCCGCCGGCGCGGTGCTGCTCGGCGCCTTCGGCGCGCACCTGCCGGTCTGGGTGCTGGTCACCGGGCTGCTGCTGCTCGCGCTGTGGCAGGTCGGCTACCGCCGGATCCAGGCGCGTCTGCGCTGATCAGCGGCGGCCCCGAGCAGTTCGCCGGGCCCGGAGGTCGCGACAAGCGGCCGGCGTCCCGGAGGCGGATCGACGAGATCGCGGCGGGGTGGGCGTACCGTCAATCGCTCTGACCGGTCCGGAAGCGGACCGTGAGTCAGAAGCGGTGGCGGCAGAGCAGGACCACCATGATCACCGCGGCGGTCACGTTGATCGCGATCAGGACCGCCCGCGGGCCGAGGAAGAGCCCCAGGAAGGGCAGCGACAGGAACGCTCCCACGCAGAGCACCGACACGGTCGGAAACGGACACGCAGGCGGGCCGCCGGAGCGCATCCGCCGGGCGAACGCCGGATCGCCGGCGGACAGGTGCTGCTCGATGTCCGCGAGGACGCGACGATCTCTCTCCTCCAGCACCACTCTCCCCCTGCCGGATAAAAGAGGAATAGCTGATCTGGCACGAATTAACGCGCTAGAAGCCTATAACAGAGGGTGAGCATTAGTTCTCCGTATGTGCAGCCGAGGAGGCTGGATGACCACCGTCGCCGCGAGGCCGACCCCTGTCCGGCCACATCCGGTCCGCCGGCAGGTGAGAGGATCCGCGCTGGCCCGGATCCTGCGCACCACCGATGCCAAGCAGATCGGCATCAACTACATGGTCACCTCGATCATCTTCTACATGGTCGGCGGGATCATGGCCCTGCTGATGCGCGCCGAGCTGGCCCGGCCCGGGATGCAGATCCTCTCCCCGGAGCAGTTCAACCAGCTGTTCACCATGCACGGCACGGCCATGCTGCTGTTCTTCGCCACCCCGATCGTCTTCGCGTTCGCCAACTACGTGGTGCCGATCCAGATCGGCGCGCCGGACGTGGCGTTCCCGCGGCTGAACGCGTTCGCCTACTGGCTGTACCTGTTCGGCACGCTGATCGCGATGGGCGGGTTCGTGATGCCGGGCGGCGCCGCCGACTTCGGCTGGTTCGCCTACACCCCGCTGAGCGACTCGCTGCACTCGCCGGGCATCGGCGGCAACGCCTGGGTGGTCGGCCTGGCCATCAGCGGTCTCGGCTCGATCCTCGGCGCGGTCAACCTGATCACCACGATCCTGACCCTGCGCGCCCCGGGCATGACCATGTTCCGTATGCCGATCATGACGTGGAACATGCTGGTCACCAGCCTGCTGGTGATCCTGGTCTTCCCGTTCCTGGCGGCGTCGCTGTTCGCCCTGGCCGCGGACCGGGTGGTCGGCGCGCACGTGTTCGACGTGGATACCGGCGGGCCGATGCTCTGGCAGCACCTGTTCTGGTTCTTCGGCCATCCCGAGGTCTACATCATCGCGTTGCCGTTCTTCGGCATCATCACCGAGGTCATCCCGGTCTTCAGCCGCAAGCCGCTGTTCGGCTACAAGGGCCTGGTCGCGGCCACCATCGGGATCGCCGCCCTGTCGATGAGCGTCTGGGCCCACCACATGTACGCCACCGGCCAGGTGCTGCTGCCGTTCTTCAGCTTCCTCACCTTCATGATCGGCGTGCCGACCGGCATGAAGTTCTTCACCTGGATCGGCACCATGTGGCGCGGCCAGGTCAGTTTCGAGACCCCGATGCTGTGGGCGATCGGCTTCCTGGTCACCTTCCTGTTCGGCGGCCTGACCGGCGTTCTGCTGGCCTCCCCGCCGCTGGACTTCCACGTCTCCGACTCGTATTTCGTGGTGGCGCACTTCCACTACGTGCTGTTCGGCACGATCGTGTTCGCGGTGTTCTCCGGCATCTATTTCTGGTTCCCCAAGATGTTCGGCCGGATGCTCGACGAGCGCCTCGGGAAACTGCACTTCTGGCTCACGTTCATCGGCTTCCACATGACGTTCCTGGTGCAGCACTGGCTGGGTACGCGGGGCATGCCGCGGCGTTACGCGGACTATCTGCCGACCGACGGATTCACCGGCCTGAACACGCTGTCGTCGATCGGATCGTTCATTCTCGGCGCCGCGACGCTGCCGTTCCTCTACAACGTGTGGAAGTCGTACAAGGTCGGCACGGTCGTCACCGACCCCGATCCGTGGGGACACGGGAACTCGCTGGAATGGGCGACGACCACGCCGCCGCCGCTGCGGAACTTCGACACCATGCCGCGGATCCGCTCCGAACGGCCGGCCTTCGACCTGAAATTCCCGCACCTGGCGGCCGGTGAGCAATCACTGGCCGGGCCGCCCGAGGGCGGCGCCCGGCCACTGACCAGGGAGTCGGACGGCGGGGCGACCTATGCCGAGGACATCGCCTCCGACAAGGACCGCAAGAAGAAGCGCTGACGGTCGGCCCACGCACTCACGGTGCGTGGGCCGATTTTTTCGTACGCCCGGAGCGCGCCCGGTCAGGCGGATTCGTTGACCAGGGTGGTGATGCGGGTGATGCCCTCGACCAGGTCGGCGTCGCTGAGGGCGTACGAAAAGCGCAGATATCCCGGGGTGCCGAAGGCCTCCCCGGGGACGACGGCCACCTCGGCCTCGTCGAGGATGATCTCGGCCAGCTCGGCGGAACTGGCCGGGCGGCGCCCACGGATCGGGCGGTCCAGCAGATCCTGCACCGACGGGAAGACGTAGAAGGCGCCCTCCGGCTCGGGGCAGACCACGCCCGGGATCTCGTTGAGCATGCGGACGATGGTCCGGCGGCGGCGGTCGAAGGCGACGCGCATCTCGGCGACCGCGGACAGGTCGCCGGTGACCGCGGCGAGGGCGGCGGCCTGGGCCACGTTGCACACGTTCGACGTGAGGTGGGACTGAAGGTTGAGGGCCGCGTTGATCAGGTCGGCGGGGCCGGCCATCCAGCCGACCCGCCAGCCGGTCATGGCGAAGGTCTTCGAGACGCCGTTGAGGATCAGGGTGCGGTCGGCCAGCTCCGGAACGACGGCCGGCAGCGAGTGGAACTCGGCGTCGCCGTAGACCAGGTGCTGGTAGATCTCGTCGGTGACGACCATCAGATCGTTGGCGACGGCCCACTTGCCGATCTCCTCGAGGGCCGCTCGCGGGTAGACGGCGCCGGTCGGGTTGGACGGCGAGCACATCAGCAGCACCTTGGTGCGGGGCGTGCGGGCCGCCTCCAGCTGCGCGGCGGTGACCAGGAAGCCGGTGGACTCGTCGGTGGCGACCGGGACCGGCACGCCACCGGCCAGCAGCACGCCCTCCGGGTAGGTGGTCCAGAACGGGGCCGGGATCAGCACCTCGTCGCCCGGGTCGAGGAGGGTGGCGAAGGCCTGGTAGACGCCCTGCTTGGCGCCGTTGGTGACGGCCACCTGGGACGGCGCGACACCGTGCAGGCCGGCGATCGCCTCGCGGAGCTTGGGGAGGCCGCCGGCCGGGGTGTACTTGTGGGTCCACGGCTCGCGGCAGGCCCGCACGGCGGCCTCCACGATGTAGTCCGGGGTGGGGAAATCGGGCTCGCCGGCCCCGAATCCGATCACCGGGCGACCGGCGGCACGCAGCGCCTTCGCCTTCGCGTCGACGGCCATGGTGGCTGATTCGGCAATGCTGGAAATGCGTTCAGAAATGCGACCCATAACCAGGATCCTGCCAGGCGGAAGGGCACCTGGACAACCAAAATGATTTGCTGTTCAGCGCGGTTTTCACCGGCGTTTTTTCAGGGAGCGGGTGTTGATGGCGCCAGGTTGCCAGCGAGCCGCGGGCTCGACACGGTTCGGTTGCCGACTGCCGGGCGGCGGTCACCGGCGTGCGGATCGGGCACACCGTTCCCAGCGGGCGGGGTGTGCGGAGCCTGCCGTTCGGGCATCCCGATCCGGACCTGCCCCGCGATCAGCAGGCGCCGCGGTCCACCCGAACGTCATCGCGGAGCGGGCCGGCGGCATCGAGCGGAATCGGTCCGTCACGCCCTGGGCGACGTCTCTGGAGATTGCCAGGGCGCTGGCCATTCCCGCGGTTGTCGCGGTCATGGCAAATAGAGCGGGTACCAGATATTCCCCATGATTTCCGCCGCCGCCCTGGCGCTGAGAAAAATGTATTCAAAGCACTGTCGAGTCGCGCAGCACGCCGCCCTTCCTCGGGCACGGCGCGACGGCCGGTCAGGTACGTCATCGACGGCTGGGCGGCGCAACCCGCGAATTTCTGGCGAGCCGGCACGGCGTTGACCACCACGGCCACCGCATCCCTTTCTCGGTAGGTTGACCCACATGGATCAACAGAACGTCACGCTGAAACCCGCGAGCGAGGGCGAACTCTGGATCTTCGAGAGACAGTCGGTCGAGCCGGACGCCGGCGGTATCTTCAACTGGTCCGGCTTCCGCAATTTGGCCGGGACCAGGCGGCGCCTGACCGAGGACGGACTGATCAGCGCCGACGGCGGCTGCCTGATCGTGTGGGCCGAGGGCACCGCGACCGGCACCGTCTCCTGGCGCCGGGTCCACTACGGCACCCCCACCCCGAGCTGCTGGAACATCGGCGTGCAGATCCTGCCGGAACACCGCCGCAGAGGAATCGGGACCGAGGGTCAGGCACAGCTGACGCGCTACCTGTTCGACACGTCGCCGGTCCACAGGGTCGAGGCGCACACCGATGTGGAGAACGACCCGGAGCAGCGGGCCCTGAGCCGCATCGGTTTCGTGCGGGAGGGCCTGCTCCGGGCGGTGCAGTTCCGTGAGGGCCGCTGGCGCGACATGTACCTGTATGCGATGACCCGCGAGGACTACAGCGGCGTCCCGTGGTAGGGACAACCTTCATCGTCGGCGACGGCTTCGCGGTGTACCGGGGCCCGTCCGGCGACGCGGCGTCGAGGTTGCCGATGCTGCCCGCCACCACCCGAGTTCCTCGGTCGGCCGCGGTGAAAGCGGCCGGATCGACGCCGAGCGCGCTCAGTGCCCGCAGATCCGGGGCGAAGACCGCCGGCCGGAGTGACCCAGGTCACCGTCACACGCCGGACAGGGGCGGTGTCTGATGGGCATGACAGCACATGCGCGTACCGAAATCGTGGTCCTGGGCGGCGGCTACGCCGGTCTCGCTGCCGCCCTCCGCCTCGCACCGCAGCACCGGGTGACCCTGGTCGAGCCGCGTGAGCGGTTCGTCGAACGTGTCCGGCTGCACCAGGTCGCCGCCGGGCAGGCCGGAGCGGTCCACCCGTACGAGAAGATTCTGGCCGGTACCGGGATCCGGCATGTCACGGGCCGAGCGGCCCGGCTCGATACGGCCGGCGGCCGGGTCGAGGTCGAGACGAACGACGGGCAGCACCTCGACCTCGGATATGACCGCCTCGTCTACGCCCTGGGCAGCCGGACCAAGGTTCCCGCGCTCGTCCCCGCCACGGCCGGCACCGGCACGACACGGGTGTACAGCGCGGAGACCGCCGCCGACCTCGCCACCCGCATGGCCGGGCGCAGCGGCAAGCGGAACGGACGGCTTGCGGTCGTCGGTGGCGGGCTGACCGGCATCGAGATGGCCACCGAGCTCGGCGAGGCGCACCCGGACTGTGAGATCCGGCTGCTCACCGCCGGCAGCTTGGCCGCCACCCTTTCCGAGCCGGCCCGCAGGCATCTGCGGTCGACGCTCGATCGTCTGGGCGTCAGGGTCCAGGAGGACGCACCCGTGGAGGATCCGGACGAGGTCGACGCCGATGCCGTGCTCTGGTCAGCGGCCATGACGCCGACCACCGGACTGGCCGCCGAGGCCGGGCTGGCGCTCGATGAGCACGGCCGAGTCCGGGTCGACGCGGCGCTGCGGTCGGTCTCCCATCCAGAGATCGTGGTGGCCGGGGACGCCGGGGCCGGATGGCGGATGGCCTGTGCGACCGCCATGCCGACCGGGGCACACGCCGCCGGCACCATCCTGCAAGAGGCCCGCGGTGCCGCAGCCCCACCGTTCCGCCTGAAGTATGTGCTGGTCTGCATGAGCCTCGGCCGGTCCGACGGGCTCGTGCAGGTGCTGCACACCGACGATCGGCCGCGGGATCTGGTGCTGACCGGCCGCCCGGCGGCGTGGGTGAAGGAACGGATCGTGAGCAGCACGATCGGCCTGCTGAGCTATGCCGCCAGGCATCCCGCCGCACTGAGGACGCTGCTGTTCTGACGGCGGGCTGACCGGACCCCTTTGTTCATTGACAACTCAACAGTGACACCGCACGGCGTCGGAGCGGCAACTGTCCGTCGTGGCTCCGCGCTCGCGGTCGATGATCGGGCGATAGCCTCGCGCCATGAGCGAAGACGTGGCGAAGCAGGCGGAACTGGTCGAGGTACGGCCCGGCATTCACGCCTGGGTGCAGCCGGACGGATCGTGGTGGCTGAACAACGCGGGCGCGATCACCACGGCGGCGGGGCAGCTCGTGGTCGACACGTGCGCCACCGCCACCCGGGCGCGGCGGTTCCTGGACACGCTGGCCGATACCACCGGCCAGGCGCCGAAGCTGGCGGTCAACACACATCAGCACGGCGACCACACGTACGGAAACAGCCTACTTCCGAGCACGACCACGCTGATCGGCCAGGAGAAGATGCGCGAGGGCCTGCGGGTCGACCCGATCATCGACGGCTGCCCGCCGTTCTGGAGCCCGGTGCCGGACTGGGGTGACGTGGAGCGGCGCCTGCCGGATGTCACGATCACCGACGCGCTGACCGTGCACCTTGGTGACAAGCGGGTCGAGCTGCGGCACCCGGGTGGTCCGGCGCACACCACCGGCGACCTGATCGCCTGGGTGCCGGACGATCGGGTGCTGTTCTCCGGTGACCTGGTCTTCGCCGGGCTGACGCCACTGGTCTTCATGGGTTCGGTGCCGGGGGCGCTGGCCGCGGTCGACTGGCTGGCCGGGTTCGGGCCGGAGGTGCTGGTCCCGGGGCACGGTCCGATCCTGAGCGGTGCCGAGATCGAGCGGGTGCTGGAGGAGCACAGGCGGTACTACGGGCTGGTTCTGCGCGCCGGCGCGCATGGGGTCGAGCAGGGTCTGTCCCCGCTGGAAGCGGCCCGCACGGTGGACCTGGGCGAGTTCGCCGGGTGGGCGGACGCCGAGCGGATCGTGCTCAACCTGCACCGGTACTACGCCGACCACCAGGGCACGGAGCTGGATCTGATCGCCGCGTTCTCGGACGCGGTCGCCTACAACGGCGGGCCACTGCCCACCCGCGTCTGACCCGGTACTCGAATGCGGTGGGCCGTTTTGTCGGACGGAGGCACCTAGACTTCGGGCCGACAGAGGGAGGGTTCCGCATGATCTGGGGTCTCGGTGCCGTCATCTTCCTGCTCGGGTTGATGCTGTCGATCGCGCTGCACGAGGTCGGCCACTTCGTGCCGGCCCGCCGGTTCGGGGTGAAGGTGACCCAGTGGATGGTCGGCTTCGGACCGACCGCCTGGTCCCGGCGGCGAGGTGAGACCGAGTTCGGCATCAAGTGGATTCCGGTCGGCGGCTACATCCGGATGATCGGGATGCTGCCGCCGTCGCCCGGCACCCCGCCCGGCAAGGTGCGCCAGTGGTCCACCGGACCCCTCCGCTCGATGATCGACGGCGCCCGTGAGGCCGCCTGGGAGGAGGTCGGGCCGGGCGACCAGGGCCGGCTGTTCTACCAGCGGCCCTGGTGGCAACGGGTGATCATCATGGGAGGCGGGCCGGGGATGAACGTCGTGCTCGGCTTCGTCTTCCTCTCCGTCGCTCTGACCGGCATCGGCATCACCACCGCTCAGCCGGTCGTCCAGCAGGTGCAGGCGTGCGTCCTGCCGGCTGCTGCGGGGCGCAGCGCCTGCGATCCGACGGTCCAGGTCACTCCGGCGGCCGTGGCCGGGCTGCGGCCGGGCGATCGGATCGTCTCCTACGACGGTGCGCCGATCCGGTCCTGGACGGAGCTCACCGATCGGATCCGCACCGACGGAGGCCACCGGATCATGCTGACGGTCGAGCGGGACGGCGCGACCCTCAGCGTGCCGTTGACCTTGGCCAGCGTCGAGCGGGATGCGCAGAGCGTCGGGTTCCTGGGGGTCCAACCCACGTTCGCCCGGCAGCGGATGAGCCCCGCCGAGGTGGCCGGGCTGGCCGGCACCGTGAGCCGGGAGGTCGCGACGAGCGTCTTCCGACTACCGGAGCGGATGGCCGGGATCTGGCGGGCCGCGTTCAGCGACGCGCCTCGCTCGGTGGAGAGTCCGATCGGTGTGGTCGGTGCGACCCGGCTGGGCGGCGACGTGGCCGCGGCCGACCTGCCGGTCACCGACCGCGTGGTGATCATGCTGCAGCTGCTCGCCTCGTTCAACATCGCGATGGGCATCTTCAACCTGGTCCCGCTTCTCCCTCTTGACGGCGGCCACATCGCCGCGGCGCTGCTCGAGGGACTCAAGCGCGGCGTCGGCCGGCTCTTCGGACGCCGCCTGGACCGCCCGGTCGACGTCGCCAGGACCATCCCGTTGACCTCGGCCGCCGCCCTGGTCATGGTCGCGATGGCTGCCCTGCTGGCCTATGCCGACTTGGTGAACCCGATCCACTTCGGCAGCTGACCCGCCAACTGCCGAACACCATCCGGCGGGCGCGCGAGTCCACCGGCCGCGCCCGGCCGTCCGCAGAACGGCCGAGCACGGAACAGCCGGCCCCGGACCGGCCGGACACGCGCCGCCGAACGGCGGATTACCAGGGGATGGGGCCGTCGTCGTCGAAGAAGGCGCCGGTGGGGCCGTCGTCGGGAAGCGTCGCGAGCCGGATCGCCGTGGCGGCGCCCTGCTCCGGCGTGCGATACCCACGGAAGCCGTTCAGATCGGTGGCGCAGTAGCCCGGGCAGGCCATGTTGATCAGGATGTTCGTCTCCGCGAGTTCCTTCGCGTACTGGATCGTCACCGCGTTCAGGAACGTCTTCGACGGCGAGTATGCCGCGGAGATCGGCCCGACCTCCGATCCCGGGACGCTCTGCCGGGTCAGCGACCCGACCGTGCTGGACATGTTGACGATCCGCGGGGACGCGGACCGGCGCAGCAGCGGCAGCAGGGCGTTGGTGACCCGGATGACGCCGATGACGTTCGTCTCCACCACCGCCCGGATGGTCTCCGGGGCGACCAGGGTCGGCTCCTGCGGCCTGCCGCCGGTGATCCCCGCGTTGTTGACCAGCACGTCCAGGCGGCCGAACCGTTCCTCGATCAGCCCGGCGGCCGCGCTCACGCTGGCATCGTCGGTCACGTCGAGCGGCACGCCGAACGCGTCCACCCCGGCCGCCCGCAGTTTCGCCACGGCGGTTTCCCGGCGTTCCGGGTCGCGGGCGCCGACGCCCACGGTCGCACCGAGGGCACCGAGGCCCGCCGCGATCTCGTAGCCGATGCCCTTGTTCGCGCCGGTGACCAGCGCAATCGTTCGTTCGCTCATGTCACCGATCCTGTCCGCGTCCGGACCGGAGCTCCAACACCGATCAGGTCGCCCTCGATACCCGCAAGGTATCGGCGCTAGCCTTGCCGCATGGAGACGCGGGAGCTGCGGTATTTCGTCGCGGTCGCCGAGGAGGCGCACTTCGGCCGGGCCGCTCAGCGGCTGGGGATGGCGCAGCCACCGCTGTCCCGGGCGATCAGCCAGCTGGAGCGGCGGCTCGGCGTCGAGTTGCTGGAGCGCACCAGCCGTGGGGCGACACTCACCGAGGCCGGCGCGGTGCTGCTGCGCGAGGCGCGGGCGGTGCTCGACGCGGTCGAGGCGGCCGAGCGGCGCACCCGCCGGGCCGCGTCGGCGGGGCCGGGGCTGGTCCTGGTCGCCAAGGCAGGCGCGTCCAGTGAGCTGCTCGCCAAGCTGCTGGACGCCTATGCGAGCGAGCCGGACGCGGTCCCGGTCGACGTGGTGCTCTGCGGTGTCGCCGAGCAGGAGCGGCTCCTGCGTGACGGCCGGGCCGACGTTGCGCTGCTGCACCGCCCGTTCGACTCCACGGCCGGTTTCGACATCGAGGAGCTGGGCACCGAGGGTCAGGTGGCGATCCTGCCGAGCGGGCATCCGCTGACCGTCCGGGACCACGTGCGGATGGCCGACCTCGAAGACCTGCCGGGTCTGCCGCTCCCCCGCTGGCCGTGCCCGGACGGCACCTATCCGGACGGCCCCGGCCCCCAGATCCGCGACCAGACGCAGCTGCTCCAGCTCGTCTCGCTCGGCCGCGTCTGCGTCGTCGTCCCGGAGTCCGCTCGCGCCCAGTTGCACGACGGCCTGTCCGCCATCCCGGTCCTCGACGCCCCGCTGGTCACCACCGTCATCGCGTGGCCCCCGCACAGCCGATCCCGCGCCCTCGCCGCCATGGTCCGCACCGCAACGCGCCTCTGACCAGCCAGTTCCACCGATCCGGCGCGCGGTTCAGCTTCTGCGCTCCAGCAGGGTGATGGTGAGGAGCGGGTACTTCCAGGTCCCGACCGGCCGGTAACCCCGGCTGATCCGCTGGCGCTTCCCCGGCGCCATGTCCTTGAGCGGGTCGCCGGCGTCGTCGACCCGGATCACCCAGATGCGCGGCGGATCACCGAGGCAGGCCGCGGCTGGGCACTCCCGGGCCAGCAGACGGCCGCCGGTGCGCTGCGGCGCGACCGCGAGCACGTCCGGGGGCCGCGGCGCGGGCAGATACCGCTGATAGATGTCGCGCGCCGCCCACGGGATGCTCGGGTGCGTGTCCGGAAAGACCGCCACGTCCCCGTCCCGATAACGGGGCCCGATCACCTGCGCGATCCGCGTCGAGTCCTCGGCATGCCCGGCCGGCTCGCGCAACTCCAGCTGAACCGGGAAGGAGACCAGCAGGGTCACCGCCACCGCCGCGATCGCCTGCGCCTGACCGGCCCGCAACGCGCCGACGGCGGCCAGCACGGCCATCGGCGCCACCGCGATCAGCACGTAGCGCCCGACCCAGATCGGATGGACAGTTCCGGTCAGCAACAGCAGCACCGGCGGGACGAAAGCCGCCCCCGCAAGAGCCAGGAACGCGGGCTCCCGCCGGGTGCCGAGCACCGCGAGGACGATGACGATGCCGCCGACCGCCGCGGACGCGAACACGTTCTGCGGCAGCCCCTGCCAACTGTTGACGTCGGCCAGGGTGATCCAGGAGACCTGCGCGTTCTGCCTGGCTCCCGCCACTGCGAGGAGCAGTGCGGGTACACAGCCGACCGCTGCGGGCACCGCCCACCACCAGCGCAGCCGCCGGGCCGTCAGAGCGTGCCCGGCCACCATCAGCAGGCCGCCGAGTGGATGCGCGAGCCCGGCCGCCGCGACCGCCGCCGCATAGCCGACCGCACCGCCGACGGACGGCCGCTCGATGATCCGAAGAAGACACCAGAGGGCCAGGGCCGCGAAGAACATGACGATCGCGTACGGGCGGGCCTCCTGCGCGTAGCGGGACACCGCCGGCACCGCGGCGAACAGCAGCCCGCCGAGCAGCCCGGCCCGGTCCCCGCCCACCCGGCGCCCGATGACCGCCACCAGGATCGTGGTCCCGACGATCGCGAGTGCCGACGGCAGCCGCAGCGCGACGGTCCCGGTCCCAGCCACGGCCGTCCACACTTTCATCGCCGCGTAGTACGGCGTCACCACCGCGTCGACCGCCCCGGACAACTGCCACAACTGCGACCAGGACAGTCGCACCGCGCCCCAGGTGGCCAGTTCATCGGCCCAGAGCGCGGGCCCGGTCAGCCGCCAGCCCGCGAGGGCCGCCACGGCCAGGGCGACCGGACCGACCGGGCCGATCGACCCGAACGTCGTGATCTTGGTGGGGCGCGGTGGCGCGAGCACGGTGATGGGGACGCTCCCAGGGGTGACGCGAGATCCAGGGCGCGCAGATGTTACGGAGGTCAGGCAAACGGGCGGTGGACGTACCGAAAAATGTCGGGTCAAGCCGCGACGCCGCACCGGGATCGGGCCTCGATCTCGGCCGCCGGCAGCGGCCGGGCGTAGTGGTAGCCCTGCGCGTAGCGGTACCCGAGCCGGTACAGCTCGGCCGCCTGCTCCGCGGTCTCCACGCCCTCGGCCACCGCCCGCAGGTGCAGCCCGTCGCAGATGCCGATCAGCGCGGCCACCACGACCGCGTTCTGCCCGCCCTCGGTGATGTCGTCGACGAACGACTTGTCCACCTTGAGGATGTCGGCCGGGCAGGTGCGCAGCAGGCCGAGCGACGAGTGCCCGGTGCCGAAGTCGTCGAGCGCGATGTTGACCCCGAGCTCGGCGATAGCCCGCAACTCGGTCAGCGCCGTGCCGCCGTCGAACACCGCGGTCTCGGTCACCTCCACGGTCAGCACGTGCGGCGGCAGCCCGGTACGCCGCAGCACCGCCTCCACCTCCTCGGCGAACCCGGCCTCCCGCAACTGGCGAGCCGAGACGTTGACCGTGACGGTCCGCGGCGCGTCGTCCTGGAGCGTGGCGAGCCAGTCGGCCGCCTGCCGGCACGCCTCCTGGAGGATCCACGAGCCGAGCGGGACGATCAGCCCGGTGCGTTCGGCGGCCGGGATGAAGACGCCGGGGCCGACCGGGCCGCGTTCCGGATGGGTCCAGCGGACCAGCGCCTCGACGCCGTAGAGCTCACCGCCGGGCATCGCCACGATCGGCTGGTAGAGCAGGTAGAGCTGGTCGGTGTCGAGCGCGGTGCGCAGGTCGGCGGCGAGCCGGGACTGCTCGGCGGTGCGCTGGTCCATCTCGGCGGTGTAACTGACCTGCCGGCCCTTGCCCTGCCCCTTGGCTTCGTACATCGCCACGTCGGCGCGGCGCAGCAACTCGTCGGCGGTCTCCCCGGCGCGGGCCGGGGCGAGCCCGACGCTGGCCTCGACGACCAGCTCGTGGCCGGCGGCGTGCACCGGCCGGCGGAGCTGGGCGGCGATCGCGCCGAGCGTCGCGGCGTGGTCGCCGGAGCGCAGCAGCAGCGCGTACTCGTCGCCGCCGAGCCGGGCGAGCACGGCGTCCGGTGGCAGCTCGGCGCCGATCCGCTCGGCGACCGCGACCAGCAGCGCGTCGCCGACGGCGTGCCCGAGGTCGTCGTTGATCTCCTTGAAGTCGTCCAGGTCGATGAGCACCACGCTGACCGCGCGTGGGTCGTCGGCCAGCGCGCCGGTGATCTCGTGGACCAGCACGGTGCGGTTCGGCAGGCCGGTCAGCCCGTCGTGGGTGGCCTGGTGGGCCAGTTCCCGCTGCCGGGCGTCGAGGTCGTCGAGCAGCAGCGCGTTGTCCCGCAGCGCGACCGCCTGCCGCAGCGCCACCAGGACCGTCACGCTGACCGACCCGATCGCGATGACCACCAGGTCGGCGGAGTGGGTGACCGCGCTGAACAGCAGCAGGCCGCCGGTGGCCAGGACCGCCGCATAAGGCATGACGCTCAGCCGGCGGGTCACCGGGCGGGGCTGCGGCATGCCGGCCCGGGTGGCCCGCAACTGCCGGTCGGCGGCGAAGCACAGGCACAGGCAGGTGGACGGCAGCAGCACGTGCGCGGTGTTCAGGTAGGGCTTGTCGGCGAGCAGCGGCGCCAGCGACCCACCGCCGGCCCCGACCGCGCCGGTCAGCGCGAGCAGGTGCAACGCACGCCGGTCGATCGGCCCGGTGCCGGTGAAGGCCACCTTGACGAAGGCGAAGACACAGATGACGCCGGCCGCCAGCACGATCAGCACGGTGATCGCACCGCCCACGCTGTCGCTGATCCAGCTCTCCCAGCGGGGATAGATCAGGTGCCAGCAGAAGGTCAGCACGGTGACCAGCACGGTGGCGATGTCCAGGCCGAACCGGATCCACTCGATCCGGGCCCGGCGGGCACCCGGGATGCGCATCAGGCCGGCCAGGAAGGCGACCAGGCCGGCGATGTAGACCGCCGCGGTGGCACCGCTGATGTGCTGACCCTGCTGGTTGCCGCTGAAGTAGTCGTAGGCGTTGCCCCCGGCGGCCAGACCGATCAGGGTGATGCCGACCGAGGCATAGCGCCACATGCCGCGGCCGAGGCCGGCGGCACGCCAGGAGGTAACGGCCGCGACCGGCACCGCGACCAGCAGCGGCAGCCAGCCGACCACCGGCGGGGTGGGGTGGATCAGGCCGATGCAGAACCAGATCGCCGCCAAGCCGACCAGCCCGCCGGCGGCCGCGAGGGTGCGCGTCAACCGCCAGGGCGGGACGACCGGCGGATGTGTCACGAAGATCTCATCGGCTGACCGGGGCCCGGGATGAGAAAGTCCGACCGATCCCGCCGACTTCGTTCCCTGCACAGTTCACAGCCGGATGTTCGCTTCGGGTAATGGCCGGAGCGCGGTTGCCACGCTCAGGATGGTGGTGCCACGGGAAACTCGCACCGACGGAAGCGATCATGGTGAACGCCGACCCGCCCGCCGCCCGGATCCGCACCCACGGACCGTCTGCCCGTGGTGTCTTCTGCCTGATCGCCAGCGGCGAGTTCGACCGGGACAACGCCGACCTGATCCAGACCGCCGTGTGCGCGGCGCTGGCCGCCGGTCGTCACACCATCGTCGTCGACCTGGGCCGGGTGACCTTCCTCGACGCCACCACGGTCAATGTCCTGGTCCGCTGCCAGAGCCTCGCCGCCGCGCATCGCGGCAGCCTGTACGTGCGCAACGCACGCCCGGTGGTAGTCCGGGTCCTGGACGGCACCGGTACCCACGAGATGCTCACCGAGGCCGAGGCCGCGGCCTCCGGGCCGGCGGAGCTGGTGGCGACGTCCCGGTTCCTGGTCGACCGCGCGCACACGCTGCGCGCCGAGACCCGGCGGATCATCGCCACCATCCACGCCGATCGCCGGCGGTCAGGACGTGGCCGAGTCGCCGAGTAGGCGGCGGACCTCGCGCTCGTCGCCGCGGCGGGGCGCCTCGCCCTTCTCGTACCGCTCCAGCAGGCGCGGGTCGACGTACGACGCCCGGGCCACCGCCGGAGTGTTGCCGAGTTTGTCGGCGACCTCGCGCATGGCCCGCGCGACGACCTTGCGGCGCTTGGTCTTCGTGGGTTGCGGGCCCGCCTCGGCGAGTTCCGCGGCGGCCGTCACGGTGCCGTGCCAGGTGCGGAAGTCCTTCGCGGTCATCGGGGCGCCGCTGATCTCCCGCAGGTAGTCGTTGACCGCGTCGGCGCGGATCTCCTGCCAGGTCCGCGTGGACGGGTTCCAGTAGGCGAACAGCCGCTCCTGCCCACGCCGGCGACGCTTGAGCGCGTCGAGCACCTGGGCGACCTCCCCGTCCTCGACCACCCGCGAGTGCTCGACGCCCGACTTACCCGGGAATTTCAGCATCAGCTCGCCGCGGCGCCGGAGGACGTGATCGGGACGCAACGTCGACAGCCCGTAGGACGGGTCCTCCTCCCGGCTCGCCGAGGCGTCCCCGCCGACCCGGAACATGCCCAGGTCGAGCAGTCGGACGATGGCGGCGAGGACCCGATCCCGGGTCAGCCCGCGACCGGTCGTCAGGTCCTCGCACAACCGGTCGCGGATCTTCGGCAGGCGGCCGGCGACCTCCCGCACCCGATCGAACTTCGCCTCGTCGCGGGCCGTGCGCCAGTCCTCGTGGTAGCGGTACTGCTTGCGCCCGGCCGCGTCGAGCCCGGTCGCCTGGATGTGCCCGCGCGGGTCCGGGCAGATCCAGACGTCCTCCCAGGCCGGCGGGATGACCAGCTCCTTGATCCGGCGCAGCGTCTCCGGATCCGTCACCGCAACCCCGTCCGGGTCCAGGTAGCGAAACCCGCGCCCGGACCGCCGCCGGCTGAGACCAGGCTTCTTCAGTACGCTGCGCCGCAACCGTTTCGTCATCGCCGGGGTGATTCCCGCAACGGCCGTCGATAAACGGGTCAGCCGATCGTCGCCGGGAACCGGTCCCAGACCCGGTGCGTGGCCATCAACTGCTGCACGGCGGCCAGCACGCCGGTCGCCGTGTCGTGCGTGACCACGCCCGGTGTCCCGGCCAGGCCGACCCGGCTCAGGAACTCGGCGCCCGGGCCCCAGGCGCCGATCGCCTTGGCGTGCCGCCAGCACTCGTCGACCAGCAGGTTGACCCGCGGGTCGACGGCAGCGTTGCGCGGCGCCCCGGCCTTCTCGTCCCGGGCCGGGATCGCGTCCGGGGCGGGCACCGGCGCGGCGGCCAGCAGCAGCGCGTCGTACTCCACGGAGCGCGCGGTGCCGAAGGTCCGCTGAACGGTCAGCCCACCGACCTTGCCGCCGTGCGGCGCGATGATCAGCGGCACCATCCCGGCGTCGGCGATCGCCTCCCGGATCTCGGCCACCCCGTCCAGATCGGTGTCGTCGACCACGATGCCGATGACCCGGCCGTCGCTCGGCCACTGCTCCCCGACCTGGGACAGCGCCGGGCTGGGCGCGACCTCGGGCAGTTCGCCGGCCGGCTGCGGCGCCGGCATGCCGAGCCCGGTGGCCACCTGCTCGCAGAGCACCGGGTCGATGTTGGCCAGGCACTGCAACTGACGCTCGCGGATCTGCTGGTGGTAGACCTTGCCGAGCTCGAAGGTGTACGCCCGGACGATGTGCTCCTTCTCCACCGGCGACATGCTCTGCCAGAACAACCGCACCTGGCTGAAGTGGTCGCCGAAGCTCACCGGGTTCGCGCGGATCTTGGGAGCCTCGGCCACCCGGACCGGGACGTCGACGAATCCGTCGTCGCTGGTGAACGGGTTCCCGCCGTCCAGCGAGTTCGGCCGGTAGGGCGCCACTCCGGCATGGACGGCCTGCTGGTGGAAGCCGTCCCGGAGCATGTCGTTGACCGGCGCGTGCGGCCGGTTGATCGGAATCTGGTGGAAGTTCGGACCGGCGAGCCGGGTGAGCTGCGTGTCGACGTACGAAAAGAGCCGCCCCTGCAACAGCGGATCGTTGGTGACGTCGATGCCGGGCACCAGGTTTCCCAGGTGGAAAGCGACCTGTTCGACCTCGGCGAAGAAGTTGGTCGGGGTCCGGTTCAGCACCAGCTTGCCGACCCGCTGCACCGGGGCGAGTTCCTCCGGCACCAGTTTGGTGGGGTCGAGCAGGTCGATCCCGGCGAACGTCTCGTCCGGCGTGTCCGGGAAGACCTGCAATCCCAGCTCCCACTCGGGGTACGCGCCGGCCTCGATCGCGTCGTAGAGGTCACGCCGGTGGAAGTCCGGGTCGACCCCGCCGGTCAGCTGGGTCTCCTCCCAGACCTGCGAGTGCACGCCGAGCTTCGGCTTCCAGTGGAACTTCACCAGCACGGTCTCGTCGGCGTCGTTGACCAGCCGGAACGTGTGTACGCCGAAGCCCTCCATCATCCGGTACGAGCGCGGGATGCCCCGGTCCGACATGTTCCAGATGGTGTGGTGCTGTGCCTCGGTGTGCAGCGAGACGAAGTCCCAGAACGTGTCGTGCGCGCTCTGCGCCTGCGGGATCTCCCGGTCCGGGTGCGGTTTCGCGGCGTGGATGATGTCCGGGAACTTGATCGCGTCCTGCACGAAGAAGACCGGCATGTTGTTGCCGACCAGGTCGAACGTGCCCTCGTCGGTGTAGAACTTGGTGGCGAACCCGCGGGTGTCCCGGACCGTGTCGGCCGAGCCGCGCGAGCCGAGCACGGTGGAGAAGCGGACGAAGACCTCGGTCTCCTTGCCCTTCTCCTTGAGGAACCCGGCCCGGGTCAGGTTCGCCGCGGTGCCGTAACTGGTGAACACGCCGTGCGCGCCGGTGCCGCGCGCGTGCACCACCCGCTCCGGGATCCGCTCGTGGTCGAAGTGGGTGATCTTCTCGCGGAAGTGGTGGTCCTGGAGCAGGATCGGGCCGCGCGGGCCGGCCTTCAGCGAGTGGTCGGTGTCGCGCAGCCGGGCGCCCTGAGCCGTGGTCAGGTAAGGGCCCTGCTGACCGTGCGCGGTGGACGGCGTCCCGGTCTCGGCGCCGGTCGGGGTACGGGTGTCCGGCTGTCCCTGCTCCGGGCTCGGCGGCAGCGGCTCCACCGGAGTGGTCGGCTCCTCGACCGTCGGCGTTCCGCTGCCGGGCGCGCCGGGCACGTCCGGGTGCTTGTCACTGGTCACCGCCGTGACGGCATCCTTGATCACTTCAGCGGGCGTACGGGATTCCATCCGGACAAACCTCCAAATAAGGGAGTGCGGCCGTCATCGCATACCCGAGCACGCGGGAGCCAAACGAATCACGTAAAGTGCTCGCACTCCGGTCCCGTCACCCCTTTGCGAGCGCCCGATGGCCGTCCTGTCGATCACCATGCGCCGCCCGGCCGGCGGCTTCATCTACGACCTCACCCAGCCGAAACTGTTCATCGACGGCATCGACCACCAGCTGCCGAGCTGGGGTCAGTACGCCTTCGAGGTCCCCACCGGCCCGCACAAGGTCGAGGTCTACGTGCCGTATGTCTTCCCCCGCAAGGCCGGCAAGGCCGCTGTCGAGGTGGTGATCCCGGAGCAGGGCGTCGCCATGGAGTACATGGCCCCGTCGATCACCTTCGCCAAAGGCTCCCTCGGCCCGGCCGGCCAGCAGAAATCCGCCGGCTTCAGGGCCATCTGGGCCGTCAACGCGGTCGTCATCGCCTTCGTCGTCATCGTCCTGGCGGTCAGACTCTTCTCCTGAGGCAGCCCAGCCAGGCCGGTGACGTCCGGCGCCGTCTCCATATCATTCTATGCCGGATAATTCATGGATTGTCGCAATTTGACGATGGCCTGCGACAAGATCCGTGACACGTGCATCTGGGACACCCCGATCCGCTCGCCGATCTGGGCCTGGGTGAGGTTCCCATGGAAGCGCAGCGCGATGATGTGCTGCTCGCGCTCGGTCAGCCGGGCCAGCGCGGGACCGAGCATCAGGTGCAGCTCGGCCTGCTCGTAACCGGGGTCGACGCCGCCCAGCGAGTCACCCAGTTCACCGTCACCGTCAGTTCCGATCGGGGCGGACAGCGAGGCCGGCCGGTAGGCATAGGCACCCTCCAGCCCCTCGATCACGTCCTCCTCGCTGATCCCCAGGTGCCCGGCGATGTCCGCGACGGTCGGCACCCGGCCCAGCCTCTGCACCAGGTCAACACGCGCCCTGTTGATCGCCATGTTGAGTTCCTGGAGCCGGCGCGGCACCCGGATGTTCCACATGCGGTCACGGAAGTGGCGTTTCAGCTCGCCGAGCACCGTCGGGATGGCGTATCCGGCGAACTCGCCGCCGCGCTCCGGGTCGAAGCCGTCCACCGCCTTGAGCAGGCCGACCGTGGCGACCTGGGTGAGATCTTCGAGGTCTTCGCCGCGGTTGGCGTACCGCCGGGCCAGCCGCCGCGCCATCGGCAGCCACGCGCTGATCACCCGCTCCCGCACCGCCGGCCAGGAGGGGTCCTCCCGCGGCGTCGCCATCATCGCTTCCAGCGATGCATCGTCGAGGTCGGCGAACGGAACGGTGGACGAGCGCATGACGCTCCCTCCTCGGGCGAGGGGCGCCACATGCCGGTTCCGCTGGCACCGCAGACGCACCCGATGCCCTGTTGCACACCCGGATGTCTCGGCGCCCTGTTTGACCGATGCCCGAAACCCTAACCGCACGGCCTACGTCCCGCCAGCCGAAAGTATGAGGTCCCCCAGATAGCACCCATAAGCAGGACAACAGCCCAACCCCACAAACCCGATTTGCGTACGCGAATAAATCGGACGTCCCGAGAGCGGGGGTCGTGGCAGGATCGCCTGGATCGCGGGAGGAGCCACACGTGCAGAAGATCAACGAACGCCTCGTCAACTGGGCCAGCATCCTGGAGGACGAGACCCGCCAGCAGGCGGAGAAGGCCTCCCAGCTCCCCTTCATCCACCCGCACATCGCCCTGATGCCCGACGCTCACCTGGGCAAAGGCGCCACCGTCGGCTCGGTGATCCCGACACTCGGCGCGCTCATCCCGGCGGCGGTCGGCGTCGACATCGGCTGCGGCATGGCCGCCGTCCGCACCCAGTACCGTGTCGAGGACCTGCGCCCGGACCGCAGCAGCCTGCGGGTCGCCATCGAGCGGGCCATCCCGCTCTCGGCCGGCGGCTACAACACCAAGCTGACCGACTCGGCCCGCAAGCGGGTCGAGCAGCTGACCGCCCAGGCCGGCTTCGACCCGGCGCACTACGCGCGCAACTGGGAGCTCCAGCTCGGGTCGCTGGGCAGCGGCAACCACTTCATCGAGGTGTGCCGCGACGAGCACGGCTGGGTGTGGCTGTTCCTGCACTCCGGTTCCCGTGGCGTCGGCAACAAGATCGCGAGCCACCACATCCGGGTCGCCCAGGAGCTGATGACCCGGCGCGGTATCACCCTGCCCGACCGTGACCTGGCCTATCTGGAGGAGGGCACCGACGAGTTCGCCGCGTACCTCGCCGAGCTGCGCTGGGCGCAGAACTTCGCGCTGGCCAACCGCGACGAGATGATGGACCGGGTGATCGCGTGCTTCGCCAAGTTCGCCGGCGGGCCGGTCGAGCAGCGCGACCGGGTGCAGTGCCACCACAACTACACCGAGCAGGAGACCCACTTCGGCAAGCAGGTCTGGGTCTCCCGCAAGGGCGCCATCAACGCGGAGAAGGGCCGGCCAGGGCTGATCCCCGGCTCGATGGGCGACGCCTCCTACGTGGTGGCCGGCAAGGGTGACGCCACCTCGCTGAACTCGTCGCCGCACGGCGCCGGCCGGGCGTACTCCCGGTCGAAGGCGCGCAAGACCTTCACCCGGGAGCAGCTCCGGACCGCCATGAAGGGCATCGAGTTCCGCGACACCGACGCCTTCCTCGACGAGATCCCGCAGGCCTACAAGCCCATCGACGTGGTCATGCGGGACGCCGCCGACCTGGTCGAGATCCGGCACACCCTGCGCCAGCTGGTGAACGTCAAGGGCGACTGACCTATCGCCCGGGCGGCGGCCCGGACAGGTCGGAGGTGCCCATGGGGTATCGCATCAACAGCCGGGTGCCGGTGTCGCCGGTGTCGATGTCGACGTCCGCGCACACGCTCCTGATCAGCCAGAGACCGCGGGCCGTGGCGGCGTCCCCGCCGGGCCGCTCCGGGATCCCGCGGCGGTCCTCGGGGATGCCCGGCCCCTGGTCGCTGACCTCGGCGAACAGGTTCCCGGCATGCCGCCACAGCACGAACTGGCCGAGGCCGCCGCCGTGCACCACGGCGTTCACGACCGCCTCGTGCACGGCCAGGACGAACTTCGCGGCGTCCGCCTCCGGCAGGCCGTGCCGGACGACGGCGGTGTGCACCATGCTCCGCAGCGCGGCCAGGGTCTCCCCGTCGAACCGGCGGATGAGCAGCATCCGCACCTGCCCCCAGGCACCGCTCGCCGGGTCGTCGTAGTCGCCCGCGGTCACCGCCGCCGCGACGTCGCTGAGCCGCTGCCCCACCCGGGCGGCGAGCCGGCGCAGCTCGGCGAACGCGGTGGCCATGTCCAGGCCGAGATACTCGGCGAGCACGCCCTTGGCCTGTTCCAGGACCACCCTGCTGTTCATCGCGTGCTGCACCTGTTCGGCCAGGACCTGCCGGTACTCGACGTCGCGGTGTTGCAGCAGGCCGAGCGTGGTGATGTTCGCCAGGGCACGTGCGGTCTGCGCGTCGACCGGATCCAGCAGGCCGGGATCGGTGGAGAACAGGTTGAGTACCCCGATGTTTTCGTCTCTCAACCGCACCGGTACCGCGTGTGCGGCCCGGAATCCGGCCTGCCGGGCCCGGGCGGCGAACCGCGGCCAGCGCGGATCCGGGTTGGCGAGGTCCGGGTCGGCCACCCCGGCGCCCAGCCGGTAGCAGTCGACACACGGCCCCTCGGACATCTCCACCTCGAACAACTCGAGCAGGCGAGCCTGTTCCGAGGAGGACGCCATCAGCCGCAACGCGCCGCGCTGGTCACCGATCATGATGCCGGCCGCCTGCACGCTGAGCAGGTCGACGCAGCGAGTGGCCAGCACGTGCAGGAAGTCGACGATGTCGAACTCGGCCACCAGGGTGTCGGAGAGATCAACGAAGGCCTGCGCCCAGCCCTGCCCTCGCGACGTGCTCACTGCCGCCCCCTTCTCCCCGTCGTCCTGATCAGTGGAGATCGTCATCATTGTCCGTCTCGGTGAACCGCAGCCGCCGGGCGACCACGTCGGCCGCGACGTCGTCCAGGTTGCGCTCGGTCACGTAGGCCTGGGCCCGTAGCCGCAGGAACGCCGCCTGCACGGGCACCTGGAGCTGCGCGCTGATCATGCCGGTGGCCTGGTGCACCACGGCCCGGTGGGCGTGCGGGTCGGCGCCGGACCCCGGCCCGCCGGGCAGTTGCTCGGCCAGCAGCAGTTCGGTGGCGGCGTCGGCGAAGGCCAGCGCCTCGGCCAGGTCGTCACCGGCCAGCCGGCCCGGCCCCGGCCGGTACAGGTCGATCACCCCGAGACAGATCGCACCGACCTGGAGCGGCAGCGCGAACAGCGCCCGTGCGCCGGCACTGACCGCGGCCGGCGCGAACACCGGCCAGCGGTTGCTCCACAGCTGGTCGTCGAGATCCTCGACCAGAACCGGCCTCCGCCCGTCGAACGCCTCCCGGCACGGCCCCTCACCGAGCACCACCTGGAGATCCTCGACCTCCGCACTGACCGCGTCGCTGGCGTAGCGAATCTGCTGAGCCGGCAGCGTCGTCATCAGCGCCATGCCCGCGCCGCCCACCCCGGGCAGCCCGGCCACGCAGGCGTCGCACAGCCGCCCGACATCCGGACCGAACTCCGCCACGAGCTGCGCCACCCGCCCACGATGACCCTCACCGACCATGGTCATCGCCGGTCCGCGACAGACTTCCGCACGGGGCCCGCATCACACGGCCCCCGGTCCTGCGCCGAACGCACCAGGCATCGGAACCATCGGCATCCCCCCGGCAACGGGCTGAACAACGACTGCTCACCTCCACCCTAGGCGCGCACCCCAGCCACAGCCCCGCCGATTATGTCCCACCCCAGCCCCCGACAACACAATCAACCCCCTTTCAGTACGCCGACAGCACGCCCCCACCGCCCCAGCCCTCCGCAGCCCGGTGCCACCCAGCCTCCCGCCCCGCCGCGCCCCACAGCCTCGGCCGATCCCCGAGCCGACGTCCGCGCCGCCGCCCACCCCTCCGCCTTCGCTCAACGCGACCGAGCGCCGCCCAGGCCGCTGTCTCAAGACCGCTGCCACGCGCCCCTGGCCACCGCACGGCCGGGCGCCGGCCGGGGCACCGGCTAACATCGCGGGGTGCCGGAGCGTGGACGCCTACTTCGTACGCTGGTGGGTCTCGGGGTGGCGCTCGCCGCAGGCGGGGCGCTGCTGTTCGGCGCGCCCGCACGATCCGGCGAGCCGCAGCCTCTCGCCCTCGCCGCCACCTGGCCGCAGGCGGAGCGGGGCAGCGTGCCGTCGAAGTTGCCGGACGGCAGCGAGTACTCCCCCGGCCTGTTCCTGGACGCGAAGACGTCGGCCGGAACCGCGCAGAGCCAGGACGGACACACCCTGCGCCTGGTGCTCCGCCAGGCCGACGGCACGCTGCGTGAGCTGCGCAAGGTGCCGTCCGCGGACCGGGCGCCGTTCGCCGCGCTGACCGGTTCCGCGGACGCGCTGGTCTGGGTGGAGAGCATCGACGGCAAGCAGCAGTTGTGGACCGGCGGACTCCGGCACCCCGCCCGGATGCTCACCGCCGACGTGGGCGCCATGCAGTTCTACGACTCGCAGTACGACCTGGTCATCGCGGACGGCACCGTGCACTGGGTGGCGAGCGGTCCCGGCGACCAGACCGAGTTCCGGTCGGTCGCGCTGGCCGGCGGCCGGGTCACGATCACCCGCGAGGCCGGCACCTGGGCGCTCTCGGCCTGGCCGTGGGCGGTCGACGGCCAGACCTCGGCTCGCGGCGCCACCACCCTGCGCAACCTGGCAACCGGCCGGCGCATCGCGGTGCCGTCCGCGGACCGCACGGTCACCGCGTGCAGCCCGGCCTGGTGCCAGATGGTCTCGCTGAACACGGACGGATACGCCCGGATGGAACTGTCCCACCCGGACGGCTCGGCCCGGCGCAAGGTAGCCGAGGGAACCGTGGCCACCGCGATCACCGACGTGGCCGTGCTGGACCGCTTCGAGGTACTGGCCCGCATCGGCCCCCAGTCCGAACTGAGCGGCAACCAGGAACTACTGATCCACGACCTGAAAACCCGTCAAACCGTCCTGATCAGCCCCGACGCCGGAAACATCGCCTACCGCGCCGGCGTCCTCTGGTGGTCCACCGGCGACCAGTCCTCCTTCATCCGCAACTCCCTGGACCTGCGCACCATCTGACCAGCCCGCAGGCCATCCCGAGCTACCCGTTCCCAGCGAGCCACCCCATCAGCACAGCCACAACCTGACCGCCACCCGGCCGCAAAGCTCTACACCTGATCAGGCGATGCCTGGGCCAGGGCGCGGCTGTGAGGGGACGACTCCGCGTACGCGGGGAAGTCGCGGCCGTCGGCCCGCCGGACAGCGCCGAGACCGCAGACCTGCCGCCGTGTCGCGCCGGTCGGGCGGCGTGCGGAGTCACGGACACCACGGCCGCCGTGCGATCGGGCAGCACCCAGACCGCAAAGCGGCGTGCGGCATCAGCGATGCCACGACTGCCGCACCGTCGCGAAGCACCCACACCGCAGACCCACGGCCACGCCGCGCCCGCCGAACGGCGTGCAGCATCAGCAATGCCACGACTGCCGCACCGTCACGCAGCACCCACACCGCAGACCCACGGCCACGCCGCGCTCGCCGGACGGCGTGCGGCATCAGCGGAGCCACGGCTGCCGTGCCATCGGGCAGCGCCCAGACCGCAAAGGCCGCGGCCACGCTGCGCTCGCCGAGCGGCGTGCGGCATCAGCGATGCCACAGCTGCCGCGCCCTCGGACAGCACCACACCGCAGACCCACGGCCACGCTGCGCTCGCTGGACGGCGTGCGGCATCAGCGATGCCACAGCTGCCGCGCCCTCGGACAGCGCCACACCGCAGACCCGCGGCATGCTGCGCTGGTTGCGCGGCGGGCGGCGTCAGCGATGCCACGACTGCCGCGCCGTCGCGCAGCGCCCAGACCGCAAAGGCCACGGCCACGCTGCGCTCGCTGGGCGGCGTGCGGCGTCAGGGGCGCCGCGGTTGTTGTCGCGGCCGGCTCGGCCCGGGTGCCGCCTGGTCAGGCGTAGGGTTGTTTGGGCTCGTCGATTTCCCGCCAGGATTTCACGTCGAAGTAGGCGACCTGGGCCTGGTTCACCGGGTCGGTGCCGACCTGGCTGCTGTAGACGCCGACCACCTCGACCCAGGCGTCCGCGGGCGCGTCGATCGGCGCGCCGGCCAGCCCGATTTTGATCGGCCGGCCGTCAGCGGCGCAGCAGGTCAGCACCATCCGCGCCAGCATCGGCTTGCCGTCCGGGCCCGGCGTGATGAAGCCGGTCAACTGCACGTTGCGCCCGGCCAGGCTCTTGCCCGCGTCGAACACCGCCCGGGAGGCGTAGTCGAGCAGGCTCACCTCGACCGGATCGCCGGCCGGCAGCGGTGGATAGTCCGACGCGGCGGCCGGACCGACGCTGCCCGCCTGCCCCGCCGCGAACGACCCCAGCGCCGGCGGCGACACCAGCAGCAGCCCCAGCACCGGGAGCAGCAGCAGCCAGCCGACCCGCGGCTCATGATGCCCGTGCCCGTCATCGTCGTGACCGTGGCCGTGGCCGTCGTCGTGCGCGGGCTCCGGGGCGCCACGGCCGGCGCGGAGGTCGTACCAGATGGTCATGACGGCGGCCGCGACCAGCAGGATGCCCGCGAGCAGCAGGAAAGGCCGCAGGCCTTCCTTCACGTATCGGAGGAAGGTGTCGGTGATCGTCGCCTTGAGGATCGCGCCGCCGAACAGCAGCATGATCACCGCCTGGGTCATCCGGCTCACAGCAGCACCACCCCGAACAGGCTGCCGAGCAGGATCGCCGCGACGAAGGTGGCCGGAGCGAACCGCATCGCGAACCGGCGGCCGAAGACACCCGTCTGCATGGAGATCAGTTTCAGGTCCACCATCGGGCCGACCACCAGGAACACCAGCCGGGAGGTGAGCGAGAACTGGGACAGCGACGCGGCCACGAACGCGTCGGCCTCGGAGCAGATGGAGAGCAGCACGGCCAGGGTCGCGAGGGCGAGCACCGAGACGACCGGGTTGTCGGCGAGCGACTGGAGCCAGGCGCCCGGGATCACCACGTTGATGGTGGCCGCCGCAGCCGCGCCGAGCACCAGGAAACCGCCGGCGTGCATGACGTCGTGCCGGCAGGCCGCCCAGAACGCCCGCGCCTTGGAGGAGTCGTCCAGGTCGGGCCGGTGTGGCAGCCGGATCCACTCGGGCTTGCCGAGACGCAGCCACAGCCAGCCCATCGCGACCGCGACGACCAGGCTGGCCAGCCCGCGGGCGACCGCCATCTGCGGCTGCCCGGGGAAGGCGATCACGGTGGCGGTCAGCACGATCGGGTTGATCGCCGGCGCCGCCAGCAGGAACGCGAGCGCGGCCGCCGGGGTCACGCCGCGCCGGATCAGCGACCCGGCGATCGGCACGCTGCCGCACTCGCAGCCGGGCAGGATGACCCCGGCCATCCCGGCGGCCGGCACCGCGAGGGCCGGGTGGCTGGGCAGCGCCCGGGCCCAGAAGCTGCGCGGCACGAACACCGCGATGACCGCGGACAGCACCACCCCGAAGACCAGGAACGGGACCGCCTGCACCAGCACCGACACGAACACCGTCGCCCAGGTCTGCAGCCCCGCCCCGGACAGCAGCCCGGCCAGATGCCCGCGCAGCAGGACCAGGACGACGAGCAGCCCGGCGAGCACCTCAAGAGACCCGATCCCGGTGTCCTGCTCCGGTTTGGTCTTGGTCGACACGCTCACCAGCGGCTCCCCCTTCGTCTCGGGCCGCGTTGAAACTTAGCGCGCCACCGGGACAGTGAATTCACCGCGAACCAAAACTGGTACCCATGAGCGCATGTCCTTGACGCTGCGCCACTCCGTGCGCGGGATCCTGCTGACCGATGACGGTCGGGTCCTGCTCTGCCGCAACCGTGCACCGGGATCGATCGACGACGCGGTCTGGACGGTGCCGGGCGGCGGGATCGAGCCGGGCGAGACCCGCTTCCAGGCGCTCCGGCGCGAGTTGATCGAGGAGGTCGGTCTGGCGATCGAGGTGGAGCCGCCGCACGTCTGGCGGCGGGAGATGATCGGGCCCGGTCTCATCCCGGGCTTCGACGGTGCGATCCACGACTATTACGTGGTGCGGACCGCGGAGTTCGCGCCCAGCCCGGCGATGACCGCCGCGCAGCTGGCCGCCGAGCACATCGACGAGCTGCGCTGGTGGTCACCCGCCGAGATGGCGTCCTACCCGGGCCCGGACCGATTCGCACCGCACGACCTCGCCGACCGGCTGAGGACCCTGATCAGTCCTGGCTGACGATGCCGCCGCGCAGCGGCGAAGCGCTCATCGGTCGAACAACCTTCGGGCGTTCTTGCTGGTCAACTCGCGCCACGAGTCGTCGATCGTCCGGATCTGGGCGAGCGCGAGGGGCGCCGGGGTCCAGCAGTAGTCGCTGCCGTAGACCAGCTTCGAGGTGCCGAACGCGGCCTCGAACGCCGGTATCTGCCGCGGGAACGGCGTGCCGGCCATGTCGAACCAGATCTCGCTGAGCTGATCGATGACGGACGGCCCGTCGTCGCCGGCCAGGACCGAGTGGAACATCTGCATGCGGTCGGCGAGCAGCGGCAGCACCCCGCCGCCGTGGGTGAGCACCCACCGGATCGCCGGGTATCGCGCCAGCACACCACGAAACACCAGGTCCGTGGCGGTGCGTGCGGTGTCGAACAGGAACTCCAGCATGGGCCGGGGCAGGCCGAGGGAGATCTCGTCGGCGTGCGGCGGCGAGGTGGGGTGGACGAAGACGAGGGCGCCGCGCCGATCAAGTTCGGCCCAGAGCGGCTCGAAGCTCGGGTCGCCGAGGTAGGCGCCTCGGTGATTGGTCTCGACCACGACGCCGTCGGCTCCGAGCATGTCCAGCGCGTGCGCCGCCTCGGCGAGCGCGCCGTCCACGTCCGGCAGCGGCAGTGCGGCGAAGTGCCCGAACCGCGACGGGTACCGGCGGCACACGTCGGCGCCGGCCTCGTTGACCTCCCGGGCCAGCGCACGGGCGGCCAGGTCGACGCCGAAGTGCACACCCGGCGAGGAGATCGACAGGTACGACTTGCCGATCCCGCCGTCGGCCATCAGCTGGAGATGTGCCTCGGCGCTCCACTGCGGCCAGCCCGGCATCCCGTCCGGGTGCTCGATCCCGGTGGCACGGGCCGCGGCCACGTAGCTGTCGGTCACAAAATGGGCGTGTACATCAATAAATCCGGTCATTTTATGGCTCCTCTCGTCACATGCGACCGTAAGATCCGTGACCACTGCTCGGAACCGCCCGTGCCGATGAATGAAACACCGAAACGCGGCGGCCGCCCGCCCACCGGCGACCCGGTGATCGAACGCGCCTTTGCCCTGCTCACCACGTTCGACGCGGACCACCGGGCGCAGCCCCTCGCGGACCTGGCCCGGCGCTCCGGCATCCCCCGCTCCAGCGCGCTGCGCCTGGCCCGCACCCTGGTCGACGTGGGCGCGCTGGAACGCCTCGACGACGGCCGCTTCGTCGTCGGCCTGCACCTGCTGGAGATCGCCTCGCTCGCCCCGCGTGGGCACGGGCTGCGCGCCGTGGCGATGCCGTTCATGGAGGACCTGTTCCACGTGACCCGGCAGCACGTGCTGCTCGCGGTCCGCGAGGAGAACGAGGCACTGCTGGTCGAGCGGCTCTCCGCCCGCGACGCCGGCCCGGTGCGGTACCGGGTCGGTGGCCGGCTACCGCTCACCTCGACCGGGGTGAGCCTGGTGCTGCTCGCCCACGCGCCGGCCGACGTGCAGGACGCGGCCATCGACGGGTACCGGGCCGGTGACGGCGAGAACGACCTGCACACCCCGGCTGACCTGCGGCGGGCCCTGGCCGAGGTGCGCCGGGGCGGCTATGCGTACGGCCGGCAGCGAACCCCGCGGGCGATGAGCACGGTGGCCGCCCCGATCCGCGCGTCCGGCGAGGTGGTGGCCGCCCTGTCGGTGGTCGCGCCCAGCTCCGGCTTCGAGGCCGCGGCCTGTGGCATCGCGGTGCGGGCGGCGGCACGGGCCGTCTCCCGCCAGTTGTCCGAGGCGCACGGGCCGGTGACCGACTAGTTCGTCCACTTTCGAGGGATTGATGGAGCCCTGTCGCAACTCTAGCGTGCTACGGGTTGTCGACTTCGAGAGGTTTGCACCTTGACGCGCTCTGCAAGGAACCGTTTTGTCCGAAAAACCGTGGTGCCGCTCCTGGCCTTGACCGCCGTCGGCCTGGTCAACGTGCCACCGGTGTGGTCGGCGGTCAGCCGATGGCGGCATGAGCGACTGGTCAACAGCATGCCGTACAAGACGACACACGGCTTCTGGCAGACGATCGAGTTGCCGAAGGAGGTCCGGCTCAACGCGATTCACGCCGCGCTGCTGCCGTCCGGCCGGATCCTGCTGATCGCCGGGTCCGGCAACAAGATCGACCAGTTCAAGGCCGGCACCTTCAAGACGGTGGTGTTCGACCCGGCGACCGGCGCGGCCACGCTGGTGCCGACGCCGACCGACCTGTTCTGCAGCGGGCACACGTTCCTCCCCGACGGCAAGTTGCTCGTGGCCGGGGGCACGCTGCGCTACGAGGTGCTGGAGCCGGAGGTGACCCATGCCGGCGGCAGCATGACGGTCAAGAACGAGTCACCCGACGGGCCCCGGTCCTTCCCGAAGGGGACCGTGTTCGTGGCCGCCAACGGCCTGCGCTACACCGCCGGCGACGCGTTCACGGTTCCCTCGGCCACCAAGACGGTCCGCGGCAAGGGCAAGGTGACCGTCACCGCCGGCGCCACCACGGTGTGGGTCGACGCGGCGGGCGGCGGCGACCGGTACGCGACGAGCACCCGGGGCCAGTACCGCATCGAGGGCCTGCCCCCGGGCGCCGACCAGCGCAACCTGTACGGGCTGGCCGAGAAGATCACCATGGCCAAGCAGGACTACCAGGGCCGCAAGGAGACCTACGAGTTCGACCCGGTCACCGAGCGGTACCAGCGGGTCGCGGACATGCACGAGAAACGCTGGTACCCCACGCTGACCGGGCTGTCCGACGGGTCGGTGCTCGCGGTGTCCGGGCTGGACGGCGCCGGCCAGGTGGTCGACGGCTCGCAGAACGAGATCTACGATCCGGCCACCAAGAAGTGGACGGTCCGCAAGGATCTGAACCGCTACTTCCCGACCTATCCGACCCTGTTCCAGACCGCCGAGCCGGGGGTCCTCTTCTACACCGGCTCCAACTCCGGGTACGGGCCGGAGGACAAGGGCCGGGACCCGGGGCTGTGGGATCTGAGCGACAACAGCTTCCGCCCGGTGCCCGGCATCCGTGCCGCCGACCAGCTGGAGACCAGCATGTCGGCGTGGGCCGGGCCGGTGCAGAACCAGACCGTGATGGTGGTCGGCGGTGGCGGCGTCGGCGAGTCCCGCAAGTCCACCCGGCGGATCGACCTGGTCGACCTGACCGAGCGCGAGCCGCGGTTCCGGCCCGGGCCCGACCTGCCCGAGGGAACGCGGTACCCGAACCTGGTCACGCTTCCGGACGACACGACGCTGATCACCAACGGCGCCCGGGACTACCGTGGCCGCGGCGCCACCGACAACCACATCGCCCGGATCTACCACCCGGACACGAACACGCTGGCGGAGGCGGCCGACCCCGCGGTCGGCCGCAACTACCACAGCGCGGCGCTGCTGCTGCCCGACGGCCGGGTGCTGACCGTCGGCTCCGATCCGCTGTACGCCGACCGGAAGAACACCATCAGCGGCTCGTTCGAGCAGCGGCTCGAGGTCTACACGCCGCCGTACCTGTACCGCGGCGAGCGTCCGGCGATCACCGAGGGTCCGGCCGCGGTCGGTTACGGTCGGCAGGCCACGTTCGCCACCTCGGCGCCGGCGGACATCGCTTCGGTACGCCTGATCCGCCCCAGCGCCGCCACCCACATGCTCAACGTCGATCAGCGCTCCGTCGGCGTGAACTTCACCCGGCAGGCCCAGGGGATCACCGTCACGGTGCCGGCGGAGCGCACCCTGCTGCCGCCGGGGCCGTACATGCTCTTCGCGATCGACCGGTCCGGGGTGCCGTCGATCGCGCGCTGGGTGACGGTGTCCTGATCGGACCGCGGCTCACGCCGGGCGGGCGAGCTCCAGCGCGTACTCCGGCCACCACTGGCCGGCCGCGGGCTCGCCGGCCCGGCAGGCGCCGTCGGAGTCACCCGGATTCTTGATCCACAGGTACGCGTCGACCCGGGCCCGGCCGGTCTCCGTGGTCGGCGCGACGCCGAGCGCCCGGCCCGGCGGATTGCACCAGCGCGGCCCGCCCGCGATCTCCGAGCCGGGCACCGGACCGGCGCCGTTGCGGCTGGTGTCGATGACGAAGTGGGTGGCGCCGCCCAACTCGTCCGAGACTCGGTGCCCGAACGCGATGTTCTCGGCCGTCCCGACGAAGTTCGACACGTTCAACGCGAAGCCGTCGGCCCCGGCCACACCGGCTCGCCGCAGCGCCCGGGCCAGCCGGTCGGTGTCGGTGATCCAGCCCGGGTTGCCGGCGTCCAGGTACACCACCGCGGATCCGGTGTCCTTGAGTACGGCGATCGCGTCCCGCAGCAGCGCCGCCCGCTGAGCGGCGTCGTCCGCGCACCCGTCGACCAGGTGCGCGACGGCGTCGGGCTCCACGACGACCACCGCCGGACGGTGGTCGATCCCGGCCGCGAACTCCCTGATCCACGCCCGGTACTCGGCCGCGGACCCGGCGCCGCCGGCGCTGAAGTTGCCACAGTCGCGGTGCGGGATGTTGTAGGCCACCAGGACCGGCACCCGGCCGCTGGTCGCGGCACGGCCGACCACCTCGTCGACGCGGGCCCGCACCGGCGTGGGACCGCCGGTCATCCAGGTGGCGATCGGCCGGTCCGCGATCCGGGCGAGGGTCCGGGCGTCGGCGACGCGTCCCTGGGCCGTCCACTGGGCCACCTGCGCCGCGGCGTCGCTCGCCGGATCGACGTAAAGAGTGCGGCCGGCCAGCGGGTTGCCGTTCGCGCCGGGCGTCCGGACAGGAGCCACGCTCGCCGAGGGCGACCCCACCGGGGGCGCGCCGGGCGCTGCCGGCTCGTCGCGGCCGCACCCGGCCACGGCCAGCGCGACGGCGGTGGTGCCCGCCACGGTCGATCCCCACCAACGGCGTTTGGACGCCATCGCCACGGCGTTACCCCTTCAGGTCCGGACACGGAAGAAACAACAGCGTATCGGATACACCTCACCGGGTGACCCATAACGGACATACGTTTCAATACGGCAATTCAGGCCTGTGGGAACCGGATCCGGCTGCCTACGCTCTCGCAGCGCATGCCAACCCTCCCCTGCGTTCCGAGCGGTGGATGGCGCGCGTCCAGAAAGGATTACGGGGTGCCCGCAACCGCATCACCTCCCCACGGCTCGTGGGAACGGCTGGAGCACTTCAGCCGTCTGGCCGGCCCGCTGACCGTCCCGCCGGCCGACCGGCCCTACCGCGTGGAGTTCCGCAATCAGCGGAAGGTCGACGGCCGGTGGCGGCACGCCAAGGCGCTGCTGATCGCGGTGCTCAACGTGTGCTTCGAGATCTTCTTCTTCACCTGGCTGCTGCGCCCGGACCACATCGGCCCCACGTACGCCGGACCGGCCGCCGAGCTGGCCCGGACGGCCAACCTCGTGGTCATCGCCTCGATCGCCGTGGTGGAGATGCTGCGACTGGTCAACGTGATCTCGCTGTCGCTGGCCTCGATCGCCGCCCGTGACCCGATCCCGGTCATCCCCGATCCGGGTGTCCGCGTCGCCTTCCTGACCACCATCGTGCCCAGCAAGGAGCCGATCGCGGTGGTCGCCGAGACACTGCGGGCGGCGACCCGGATCCGGCACGACGGCGTCTTCGACATCTGGCTGCTCGACGAGGGCGACGATCCGGCCGTCAAGGCGGTCTGCGCCGAGCTCGGGGTGCGGCACTTCACCCGGCGCGGCATCGAGCGGTACAACCAGCCCACCGGCGCGTTCCGGGCCAAGACCAAGCACGGCAACTACAACGCCTGGATCGACGCGCACGGCGACGGGTACGACGTGCTGCTCTCGGTCGACCCGGACCACGTGCCGCTGGCCAACTTCGCGGAGCGGATCCTGGGCTACTTCCGGGACCCGGACGTGGCGTACGCGGTCGGCCCGCAGTGCTACAAGAACAGCGAGCAGTTCGTCACCCGGGCCGCCGAGTCACAGCAGTTCCCGTTCCACAGCGTCATCCAGCGGGCCGCCAACCTGTACGGCACCCCGATGCTGGTCGGCACGAACAACGCGATCCGGATCGAGGCGCTGCGCAGCATCGGCGGCCTCAGCGACTCGATCACCGAGGACATGGCCACCGGACTGGCCCTGCACACCAGCCGCAACCCGGAGACCGGGCGCCGCTGGAAGTCGGTGTACACCCCGGACGTGCTCTCCGCGGGCGAGGGGCCGACCAGCTGGAGCGACTACTTCAGCCAGCAGCGCCGCTGGTCGCGGGGGACCTTCGAGATCCTTTCCGGTACGTACTGGCGGCGTTTCGGGAAGCTGTCACCGGCCGCGATGATGCACTACACGCTGATCACCACGTTCTACCCGTCGATGGCGATCGGCTGGCTGCTGGGCATCCTCAACGCGATCCTGTTCCTCGGCCTCGGCGTCACCGGCATGACCATCGCGCCGCAGACCTGGCTGGCGCTGTACACCGACGCGACCGCGTTCTCACTGTGGCTCTACATCCACAACCGCCGTTACAACGTCAGCCCGTACGAGCCGCCGGACTCGTGGGGCCTGACCGGCATGCTCATGTCGATCATCGCGGCGCCGCTGTACGCCGGGCAGCTGTGCAGCACGATCACCCGGCGGCCGGCCCGATTCGTCGTCACGCCCAAGGGCGACAGCAGCAGCCAGGACGGCATCCGCACGTTTCGCAACCACCTCGGCTGGTGTGCCGTCCTGCTGATCGCGATCGCCGTCTCGGTCGCCCGGCACTACGCCGGCGGGGCCGCGCTGCTCTGGCCCTGCACCAGCCTGCTGGTCTGCGTGCTCCCGATCGCGCTGAGCTACGCCGCCCCGCGGCTGGCCCACCCGGAGGCCACCACCCCGGCACCGGCCGCGGCGGCGGCCGGGCTGCTTCCCCTGCCCCGGCACCCCGGCGACATCACCAGGGAGATCCCGAAAGCCCTCATCCAGCAACACCTCACCGCCGACAGCCCGGCTCCCCGCACCGGCTCCGTCCCGGCCGGCGCCGCCACCGGCAGCGCCGCACCGCGAGCCCATCCCGTGGCGGCCACCTCCGGCCCCGGGCGGACCGTGCCCGAGCAACGGATGCCGGCGGAACCTCAGCGGACCGGCTGAGCGGTCGCGGCCGCGAGCAGCGCGCGGGCCGTCGACCGTACGGTCGCGGTCGCCTGCTCGCGGTCCTGACCCGCGACGTCGATCAGCCAGACGAGCGTCTCGATGCCGGTCGCCGACCGGATGGCGACCGCCAGGTCGTGGACGTCGACGTGCGGATGCGTGTCGCGCAGCGGCCGCAACGCGTCCTCGACCCACGCGATCGCGCGACCCTGGCGCATCGCCGGCCGGTCCGCCGCCGGATCCAGCGAGAGGCGCAGCGCGGCGCGCAGCTGGGGCTCCCAGGTGAAGTTGTAGTCGCAGAACGCGGTGATGAAGACGTCCAGCCGCTGCGGGAGGGTGTCCGGCGCGCCGGCGCCGAGCAGCGTCTCCGGTGAGATCTGCGGATGGGCGGCGAGCAACAGGGCCCGCTGGTTGGCGAAGTATCGGTACGCGGTGGTCCGGGAGATGCCCGCCGCCTCGGCGGCCTCCTCGACCTGCGGGGTCTCCCCGGCGGCCAGCAGTTTCCGGGTCGCCTCGACCAGCGCGGTGCGGGTGCGGGCTTTCTGCCCGGTGCGGCCGGTCTCCTCGTACGGTGTCGCCATCGCCCGCCATGGTACGCGGATCTTGAGGCCCCTTCCGCCGACGGCCACCGCGCCTGCCCTCTTGTTTCGTGCGCGTTAACAGCCATAGGATCGATGAGTGTCATTATGAAACGTTTCACGCACACTCAGGGGGTCCGGATGAAGGGTTTACTCGCGGCCGCGACGGCCGCGCTCCTGCTGGCACCGACGCCCGCGGCGGCGGCCGCGGATCCACCGGTCGGCCTCACCGGCGCGCACTGGATCTGGTATCCCGAGGGAGATCCGGTCACCAGCGCACCGGTCGCCACCCGATACCTGCGCCGCACCTTCACCCTCGCGGCCGGTGACGTCGCCGGCGCCCAGCTCGTGGTGACCGGCGACGACACCGTGGACGTCTGGGCCAACGGCACCCGGCTGGCCGGCTCCCCACGGGTGGGCGACTCCTGGAGACAGGCGATCGACGTCGACCTGGCCGGCTCCCTGCACGCCGGGTCGAACACGATCGCGATCGCCGCGCGCAACAGTGGCGGACCGGCCGGCGTCCTCGGCCGTCTGCACGCCGGCACGGTGGACCTGATCACCGACGGCTCGTGGCGCGCCGCTGCGGGCGTACCGGAAACGTGGTCCGACCCGGCGTTCTCCGATGCCGCCTGGACCACGGCGAAGGATCTCGGCGCCTATGGCGCCGGGCCGTGGGGCAGCAATGTGGCCCTGCCCGATCCGGCCGCGGCGTCGCCGGTGAGCGTGACCGACCTGACGGTGAATCGGCAGGTGGATCCGGTCGGAGTGGACAGTGCGCAGTTCGGCTGGCGGCTCGCGGCGACTGCCCGCGGGCAGATGCAGGGGCGGTATCAGATCACGGTGGGCAGCACGCCGGGCGCGGCCGACGTGTGGGACAGCGGCACGGTCGCGGCGACCAGGCAGACCGACATCGGGTACGGCGGTCCGGCGCTCGCCGCGAACCGGACCTACCACTGGCGGGTCCGGGTCTGGGACGCGCAGGGGCGGCCGAGCGGGTGGAGTCCGAGCGCCCGGTTCGACACCGGCATCGCGATGACCGCGGCGTTCGTCGGGGCGCCGCCGGCCGGCGACCTGAGCGGGGCGAACTGGATCTGGTACCCGGAGGGCGACCCGGCGTCGAGCGCGCCGGCGGCGACCCGGTACTTCCGCAGGACGGTCAGCCTCGCGGCGAGCACCACGATGGTGGTGACCGGCGACGACACAGCCGACGTGTGGATCGACGGGACCCCGGTCTCGACCAGCCCGCGGGTCACCGACTCGTGGAAGACCGCCGCAACGGTGACCGTGGCGGCCGGCACGCACACGATCGCGATCGCCGCGGCCAACACGACGGTGAGTCCGGCCGGTCTGATCGCCAAGCTCGGCGCGACGGTGACGGACGGGTCGTGGAAGTCGTCCACGTCCGGGCCGGGCGGCTGGCAGCAGTCCGGTTTCGACGATTCCGGGTGGGCCGCGGCCAAGGTTCTCGCCGGTTACGGCAGCGGCCCGTGGGGCAGCCAGGTCCAGATTCCCGGCCCCTCCCCTTACCTGCGGAAAGGTTTCACCATCGGCAAGCCGGTAGCGCGGGCTCGCCTGTTCAGCACCGCGCTCGGGCTGCACGACACCTACCTGAACGGGGCGAAGGTCGGCACCGAACGACTCGCGCCGGGCTGGACCGACTACAACAAACGGCTGCAGTACCGGGGATTCGACGTCACCCCGGCCATCAGGCAGGGCGCCAACGCGCTGGGCGCGCAGATCGGCCGAGGCTGGTATTCCGGAAACATCGGATTCGCGGGGAGTCAGCGCTATGGCACCCAGCCGTGGTACGCCGCCCAGCTGATCATCGAGTTCACCGACGGAACCTCGACCACCGTGCAGACCGATGGCAGCTGGCGCACCACATCGAGCAATGTCCGCGCCGACGACCTCTACGCGGGCGAGACGCAGGACGCCCGTCAGGTCATCACCGGCTGGAACAATCCCGGCTTCGACGACAGCGCCTGGACACCGGTGACGGTGCGGACCGGCACCCACCCGGCCCTGGTCCCCCAGCTCGACCCGGGCGTCACCGTGCAGCAGGAGCTGCGCCCGGTCGCCGTCACCCAGCCCAGGCCCGGCGTGTTCATCGCCGACCTCGGGCAGAACTTCACCGGCTGGGACCGGCTGCGGGTCAGCGGCCCGGCCGGCACCACGGTCACCCTGCGGCACGGCGAGATCCTCAACGCCGACGGCACGCTCTACACCGCGAACCTGCGGGGCGCCCAGGCCACCGACCGCTTCACCCTGGCCGGCGCCGGAACTGAAACGTTCGAACCCCGATTCACCGTGCACGGCTACCGCTATGTGGAAATCACCGGATACCCCGGCACGCCCACCGCGGACAGCCTGACCGGTCTCGCGGCGTGGACGAACGGCGCCGCCACCGGCACGTTCACCAGCTCCGACGCGACGCTCAACAGGGTGCAGCAGGCCATCCTGTGGGGCGCACGCTCGAACCTTCTCTCCATCCCGACCGACTGCCCGCAGCGGGACGAGCGGCTCGGCTGGACCGGGGACATCGCCGCGTTCGGCGCGACGTCGACGTTCAACTTCGACACGTACGGGCTGCTGAACAAGTTCGCCACCGACCTGGTGGACGCGCAGCACGGCGACGGCGCGTTCACCGACGTGGCGCCGGACGTGCTGGGCGGGGCCGGTAAGGCGGGCTGGGGCGACGCGGGCGTGATCGTGCCGTACACGATCTGGCAGCGCTTCGGCGACCTCGGTCCGGCCGACCGGACGTTCGCGGCGATGGCCCGCTGGGTGGACTACCTTCGCGGCACGGCCGGCGCCGATCTGATCCGCAACCAGGACACCTACGGCGACTGGCTCAACGTCGGCGACGGCACCGGCAACGATCTGACCAGTACGGCGTATTTCGGCTGGTCGGCGCGGCTGGTGTCGCGGATGGCGGCGGCCACCGGGCGTACCGCGCAGGCCGCGTCCTACGGCACGCTGGCCGACCAGATCGCGACCGCGTTCACCAACCGGTTCGTCGGCGCCGACGGGACCGTCGGCACCGGCAGCCAGACCGGGTACGTCCTCGCCCTCGCCTTCGGGCTGGTCCCGGCGAACCGGGCGCAGGCGGTCGCCGACAAGCTGGCCGCCAAGGTGGCGTCCCGCGGCGGGCATCTCTCGGTCGGCTTCATGGGCGTGGAGAACCTGCTGCCGGTGCTCGCCGACCACGGGCACGCCGACGTCGCCTACCAGATCCTCCAGCAGCCGGACTACCCCGGCTGGGGTTACATGATCTCGCGCGGCGCCACCACGATCTGGGAGCGCTGGGACGGCATCCGCCCGGACGGCAGCCTCCAGGACCCGGGGATGAACTCGTTCAACCACTACGGACTCGGCTCGGTCGGCGACTGGATGTACCGCCAGGTCGGCGGGGTTGCCCCGGCCGCGCCCGGTTACGCCCAGGTGCTGCTCGCGCCCAGGCCGGGCGGCACGCTGACGTCCGCGTCGTCCGACCTGACCACGGCCTACGGCCGGGTCCGCAGCGCCTGGAGCCGGTCCGGGTCCGCGATCACCTTGCAGATCGTGGTCGCGCCCGGCACCACGGCTACGGTACGCGTTCCCGGCGCGACCGTGACCTCCGCTCCGCCCGAGGCGGTCCCGGTCGGCGGCACGTCCTACGTCGTCGGCGCCGGCACCTACACCTTCACCTCGACGCTCTGACGGCAGTCCCACCCGGCCGGTGGTCGCCACCACCGGCCGGGCTGTGAAACCGGCCTCAGCCTGTGAATCACACTCCGGCTTCAGCCTGTCTTGCGGCGGAGCAGCGGGGGCGACGCCGTATTCGTCATCCCGGACTCGTGCTCATGCCAGCGGCGCGTGAGCCTGGGAAGGGTTGTGCCGCAGACGGAGACCGGTGCGGTACAGCTCCACCAGCAGCGGGCGTAATTGTTGCCCGGCCGGGGTGAGCGAATAGGTGACGCGGCTCGGGAACCCAGTGACCGCCCGCCGCTCGACCAGGTTCTGAGAGCGGAGTCGCCGGATCCGTTCGTCCAGCACCTTGTCACTGAGCTGTGGGAGCGCGGCGCGGAGTTCGCTGAACGACAGTGGACCGTGCATCAGTTCGCGCAACACGAGGGTGGTCCAGCGTCCATTGATCGCGGCGAGAGCCATTTCCACCGGACATTCCGCGTCGGGGCGGTCGGTGCGGCCGGCATCGTCGGGGACCAGGTCGATATCCCATCGGTGGCTCACCGTTTGGTGAGCCACGGCGTTCTCCGCTTGGCTGTGATCATGGCTGGACATGAGTACATGATGACGCGGACCACGGAGGCGACCCGGCACCCTGCGGCCTTCGCTGCGGCGTTCGACAGCGGTGATGTAGCGGCGGTCGAGGCGATGTATGAGGACGACGCACTTCTGGTGCCGGAGCCGGGCAACGCGGTGAGCGGTGCAGACCGTGCCGCTGCCACCGAGCGGTTTCTGGCGCTGGGACTGCCGATCCAGGTACGGCCTAGACACGTCTACACCGCCGGTGACATCGCGCTGCTGATCGTCGACTGGACGATCGAGGGCACCGGGCCGGACGGCGTACCCGTGCACATCGACGGTACCGCCACCGACGTCGCTCGCCGCGGTGCGGACGGCACGTGGCGATATGTGATCGACAACCCGTTCGGCGTGGCGTGAACGGCATCGGACCACAGGCGGCCGGCCGGCGGAGCCGGAGGAACCCCGAGCCGCGCCACAGGTTGACTGCCAAGTCAGAGCACGATCCAGGGGGTCACGCCGATCGGGCCGGTCTCGTCGTGGAAGGCCAGCCGGGTCGGCCCGGTGCCCAGCCCGTCGAAGGCGAACCGGCCCCACGCGTCCGTGGTCGTCTCCCGCACGCCGCCGAGCTGCTCGGCCCGCACGTCCAGCCGGCGCACCGGGGCGACCTGCCCGAGCACGGTGACGTGCGGCCCGTCGACGGTGACCTCGATGTCGATGTCGACCTCGCCCATCCGGTAGGTCCGCAGCAGACTCCCGCCACCGCGGACCGCCGCGGTGGCCGGCGCGGTGCTGTCCACCAGCCGGGCGAGCTCGGCGTCCGGGTCACGCCAGTCGAACGCGGCCAGGGCCGCCTCGACCACCTGATCCGGGGGCGGGTCGGCGCCGTCGAGCATGGCGCCGAGACGGCGCAGCAGGGAGTCGTCGCTGTCGGTCATGAGGGGGCCGCCGTTTCGGTGAGGGCGCCGCGCAGCGCGGCGAGGCATCGGGCCCGGGTCGGGCCGAGACTGCCGACCGCCATGTTGAGCTGGTCGGCGGCTTCGGCGTACCCGCCGCTGGGCGGGTCGACGACGAGCAGCCGGAGCAGGGCCTGGCAGCGGGCCGAGATCTGCTCGAACGCGGTCCACAGCTCCCGGTCCCGATCGGCCAGCAGGATCTCGTGCCCGGGTGCCGGGCCCTCGTCGGCCAGGTTCACGAAGGTCTCGTCGACGGCCGGGCTCTCCCGGCGGCGCAGCAGGTTGATCGACTCGCGCCGGGCGGTGGCCGCCAGCCAGGCGCCCAGCCGCTCCGGCCGGCGGATCCGGCTGAGGTGCTCGACCAGCCGCAGCCAGGTCATCTGGCTGACGTCGGCGGCGTCGGCGGCGTCCAGCCGGAAGCCTCGGGCGATCGACCACACCAGGTTCGCGTACCGTTGCACGATCTGGCCCCAGGCCGCGCGGTCGCCGTCGGCGGCGGCCCGCAACCAGCCGGCGACCTCGTCCGGTGTCGGGGTGGCGGCTGCCGTCATCACAGCGCCGGGAGGTCGCCGAAGCGCCGGCCGGCGGCCGCGATCACGTCCCGCAGGGCATCGCGCGCCGAGCTGCCGCGGGCGATCCTCTCGGCGACGCCGGCCACCACGTACGGGGTGGCGAACGACGTGCCGCTCCAGCTCGCCCAGCCGGTCGGGAACTGCTGGTGCGCGATGTACGTGCTGATCACGTCGGCGCCCGGCGCGGCCGCCGTGAGCCAGCCACCGGAGTTGCTCCAGTCGCACAGGCCGGTGCCGTCGTGCGCGGCGATCGCGGCCACCCGGTCGGCGAACGACGCGCCGGTGCCGGCGAACGCGGCGGGCCAGAACGGGTCGGTGGCATTGCCGTCGTTGCCGGCCGCGGCGACGACCACCCGGTCACCGCTGCCCAGCAGCCGGCGCAGCGCGGCCCGCAGCCCGAGCGGCGGCGTGCCGTCGACGGTGTAGCCGCCCAGCGACAGGTTGACCACGCGGGCCGCCGGGTCGATCCGGTCCAGGCCCCGGATCAGGTTGTCCTCGGTGCAGATGCCGAACGTGTCGAGCACCCGGATCACGCTGATGTCGGCCGTGCGGGTGCGGGCGGCGACCACGCCGGCGATGAAGTTGGCGTGCCCGACGTCGCCGTCGAGGACGCCGTCGTTGTCGACGTCGGTGTCGGTCTCGACGTCGACGGTGCCGTGGGCGTACACCGCCGGCGGCAGGGGGCTGTCCTTCCACAGGCCGGTGTCGAGCACCGCGACCGGCACCCGGCGGGCCGCGGCGCCCACCGGCAGCAGCGCGGCCGGCGCGGCGGGCTGGGGCGGGCCGTACGGGCCGCCGTGCCCGAACACGTTGCCGGTGGCGACGAAGACGTGGTTCGGCGCGACCAGCGGCTCCGGCGCGTCCGTCTCGGCGCGCACGGCCGCGACGGTCGCGGGGATGTCGGCGTGCGGGGCGATGTAGCGCCGCAACCCGGGCATCAGCTCCTCGTCGCCGGACACGTCGACACCGCCGCCGGCCAGATGACGCTCGGCGGCCCGCCGGCCGTCGTCGAGCACCAGCAGCTCACCGGCGACGTGCCAGGCGGTCGCGCCGGACGCGGTCCGGGACGAGCGCAGTTGTGGCAGGCTCTCCAGCCGCTGCCTGCGGCGATTGCGGTACGCGGTGAGACGGGCATCCGAGGGCATGACAAGCTCCTTTCACGACGCGTAAACATCACAATGGACAAAGGGTCCCACCAGTCAGACGGTGCCGATCAGCCCCTGATACAGGGAAAGCTGAGTTTTTTGGCGCCGGTGAGAGGACCCTTTGGTGCTCGACGATCCGATCGACGAGCCGCTCAAGGCGGCCCGGTATGCCCTGGAGCAGGTCACCGCCGATCCGGAGCGCGCCGCCGGGCTGGCGCGGCGGGCCCGGGAGGCGGCCCGGCGCGGTGGCGATCCGGCCGCCGAGTCGACCGCGCTGCGGGCGCTGGGCCTGGCCGCCCGCGAGCACGGCGACGCCCGGGCGGCGCTGCGCCACCTGCGGCGGGCGGTGCGGGTGGGCGGGGACGCGAGCGGGCCGGCGTACGCGGCGCGGGCCCGGATGAGCCTGGCGCTGATGCTGATGGAGTCGGGCCGGCCGACCCAGGCGCTGACCGAGATCGAGCAGGCGGCGCCGCACCTCGACGGGCTGGACGGCACGCGGCTGCGCATGCAGCGGGCGCTGATCCTCGACCGGCTGGGACACCTGGACGTCGCGATGGGCGAGTACACCGCGTCCATCCAGCAGTTCGCCGCGGCCGGTGACCGGCTCTGGCTGGCCCGCGCCCTGACCAACCGCGGCAACCTGCACATCCACCGGCCGGCGATCGCGGCCGCGCGGGTGGACCTGCTCGCCGCGCACCGGCTGTACCGCGAGCTCGGCCAGGAACTCGCGGCCGCCCAGGTCGAGCACAACCTGGGGTACGCCGCGGCGTGCGCCGGCGACCTGCTGGCGGCGATCCACTGGTACGACCGGGCGGACGACTACTTCCGGGTGCACGGCCGCTCGCCGATGGCGCTGATCGGGCGCAGCGAGCTGTTCCTGCAGGCCCAGTTGCTGCCCGAGGCCCGGGCGGCGGCGAGCGCCGCGGTGGCCGAGGCGCAGCGCGGCACCATGCGGTTGCACGAGGCCCAGGCCCGGCTGATGTACGCACGGGCCGCGCTGGCCGGTGGCGACCCGGAGGCGGCGATGCGGGAGGCGACCGTCGCGCGGCAGTCGTTCGCCCGGCAGCGATTCGGGCCGTGGACGGCCATGGCCCAATACCTGCGGCTGCGGGCGGGCGACGCGGGCTCGCCGGCCGCCCGGCTGCGAGCGGTGCGCGCGGTCGCGGCGAGACTCGCCGAGGAGGGCCTGCCCGCGGCGGCGCTCGACGCGCGGCTGTTCGCCGCGAGCCTGGCGGCCGGGCGGGCGGACGCCGCCGAGGACCTGGAGGTGGTGCTGACGGCCGGGCGCCGGGGTCCGGCCTCGCTGCGGGCCCGGGCCTGGCACGCGGCCGCGCTGCTGCGCGACGCCGCGGGCGACACCGCCGGGGCGCGGCGGGCACTGTTGGCCGGGATCCGGGTGCTGGACGCGTACCAGGCGGCGCTGGGCGCCACCGAGCTGCGGTCGCTGGCCGGCAGCTACGCCGCCGACCTGGTCACCACCGGCGTCCGGCTGGCGTTGCGCGGCGGCCGGCCGGCCGTGGTGCTGTGGTGGTCGGAACGCCGCCGGGCTGTGGCGCTGCGGCTGCCGCCGACCCGGCCGCCGCGGGAGAACGACCTGGCCGCCGACCTCGACCAGCTCCGCGGGATCGCGTCGGCGGCGCACGTCCCGGTGGCCACCCGCGGCGGCGGGCAGTGGCGGGAGCAGCGGGCCATCGAGGAGCGCATCCGCCGGCGCAGCTGGCAGGCGGCCTCGGCGGACGCGCCGGGCGGCCCGCCGCAGCCGTTGCGCCCGGCACAGCTCACCGCCCGGCTCCAGGACCGGCTGGCCGGCCGTACGCTGATCGAGCTGGTCACCGTGGACGGCGCGCTGCACGCCGTCGCGGTGTCCGCCCGGGGCTGCCTGATCCGCCCGCTCGGGCCGGTCGCGGCCCCGGTCGAGGAGTCCGCCCTGCTGCGGTTCTCGCTGCGCCGGCTGCTGCTGCCGGGCGGCACGGCGGCCACCCGGCGGGCCGCCGCGGCCAGCGCCCGGCACGCGGCGCAACGGCTGGACGCGCTGGTGCTGGCCCCGGTGCTGAACGCGCTGGGCGTTCCCGAGCCGTCCGGCCTGGTGCTGGTGCCGGCCGGGGCGCTGCACGCCACCCCGTGGGCGCTGACCGCCTCCTGCTGGGGACGGCCGCTGGTGGTGGTGCCGTCCGCGACCGCCTGGCTGACCGCGGACGCGGCGCCGGCCTCCGGCGGGCACACCCTGCTGGCCGCCGGTCCCGGCCTGGCGCACGCCCCGGCCGAGGTACGCCGGCTGCGCGAGCTGCACCCGGCGGCCACCGTGCTGCTCGGCGAGCACGCGCGGGCCGAGGTGGTGCGGCGCGCGCTCGACGGGGCACGGCTGGCGCACCTCGCCGCGCACGGCGCGTTCCGTGCCGACAACGCGATGTTCTCGCACGTCACGCTCTCCGACGGCCCGTTCACCGTGTACGACATCGAACGCCTGGCCCGCCCGCCGCGCACGGTCGTGCTCTCCGCCTGCGACGTGGGCCTGTCCGCGGTGCATCCCGGCGAGGAGCTGATGGGGCTCACCTCGGCGCTGCTCGGCATCGGCACCGCCACGGTGCTGGCCAGCGTGCTGCCGGCCCGGGACTCGGCGGCGCTGGAACTGATGGTGGACCTGCACCGCCGGTTGGCCCGCGGGGTGCGGCCGGCCGCGGCGCTGGCCGCCGCCCAGGTCGCGGTGGCCGGCGCGGAGGGCGAGGCCGACGCCGGGCTCGCCACCGCGGCGGCGTTCGGCTGTTACGGCAGCGGCTGACCGTCCGGGCACCGGGGCCGGCGGGGCGACCCGCCGGCTTTTTTCGTACCCGGCATCGGAGCGGCTGTTCGGACATCGACAGGAGACGTTGACGAACCAGTGACATATCTGAAACATTAAATGCCCCGCTTCGCAAGAACTGAGCAGAACGACGAAATTTTGCTCTAACAGGCTGGAAAAGCGGGCCTCTCCCCCACCTCCCAGGACGGACTTCATGAAGCCCAGAACACTCAGCCGCAGGCTGGTCAGCGCGGCCCTGGCGGCCGGCCTGGCCGTCCTCGGCCTGTCCCCGGTGGCCGCGCGGGCCGCCGGCGGGACCAACCTCGCGCTCGGCAAGGCGGTCTCGGCCAGCGGGGCGCTCGGCGCGCAGCCCGCCTCGGCCGTCAACGACGGCAACGCGAACTCCTACTGGGAGAGCCCGAACAACGTCTTCCCGCAGTGGATCCAGGTCGACCTGGGCGGCACCGCCGCGATCGACCAGGTGGTGCTGAAACTGCCCCCGGCCACCGCGTGGGCCACCCGCACCGAGACGCTGAGCGTGCAGGGCAGCACCGACGGCTCGGCGTTCAGCACGCTCTCGGCGTCGGCCGGGCGCGTCTTCGACCCGGCCACCGGCAACACCGTCACGGTGACCTTCACCGCGGCGACCGTCCGGTACGTGCGGGTGCACATCACCGCCAACACCGGCTGGCCCGCGGGCCAGCTGTCGGAGCTGGAGATCTACGGCACGGCGGGCCCGACCACGCCGCCGACGGATCCGCCGGCCGGCTCCAACCTGGCCGCCGGCAAGCCGGCCGAGGCGTCCTCGGTCACCCAGAACTTCGTGGCGGCCAACGCCACCGACGGCAACACCGGCAGCTACTGGGAGTCGGCCGGCTTCCCGTCGACGCTGACCGTGAAGCTGGGCGCCGACGCGAACGTCACCGGCGTCGTGGTCAAGCTCAACCCGGACGGAGCGTGGGGCGCGCGGACGCAGAACCTCCAGGTGCTCGGACGGGCCCTCGGAGCCACCGGGTTCACCGAGCTGAAGGCGCGCGCGGACTACGGCTTCAACCCGTCGACGAACCAGAACACCGTGACGATCCCGGTCAGCGGCAAGGCGTCCGACGTCCAGCTGCAGTTCTTCGGCAACACCGGAGCGCCCGGCGGTCAGGTCGCCGAGTTCCAGGTGATCGGCGCCTGGGCACCCGCCCCGAACCTGGCCGTCACGTCGGCGACCTGGAGCCCGGCCACCCCGGACGAGACCTCCACCATCGCCCTGAGCGCGGTCGTCCGTAACTCGGGCGCTCTCGCCTCGACCGCGACCACGCTGGACTTCAAGCTCAACGGCGCCGTCGTGGCCACCGCGAACGTTCCGGCGCTGGCGGCCGGCGCCACCACCACGGTCACCGGCAGCGTCAGCCCCCGGGCCCAGGGCAGCTACACCGTCGCGGCGACCGTCGGCGGCGCCACCTTCACCGCGAGCTCACCGCTGGTCGTGGCTCAGGCGCCGGGCCCGGACCTCCAGGTCACCGCGATCAACCCGAACCCGGCGAACCCGGCGGTCGGCGCGGCGGTCAGCTTCACCGTCGCCGTGCAGAACCGCGGCACCAGCACCGCGGCGGCCAGCACCACCAAGGTCACCGTCGGCGCCGTCACGCTCACCGGCGCCACCCCGGCCGTCGCGGCGGGCGCCACCACGACCGTGACCATCGGCGGCACCTGGACCGCGACCAGCGGCGGCGCGACCGCCGTCGCCACGGCGGACTCGGCCGGCGTGGTCACCGAGACCAACGAGAACAACAACACCCTGTCGAAGTCCATCGTGGTCGGTCGCGGCGCCGCCGTGCCCTACACCGAGTACGAGGCGGAGGCCGCCCGTTACCAGGGCACGCTGCTCCAGCCGGACGCGCTGCGCACCTTCGGGCACACCAACTTCGCCACCGAGTCCTCCGGCCGGCAGTCGGTACGCCTGACCAGCACCGGCCAGTTCGTCGAGTTCACCTCGACCAACCAGGCCAACTCGATCGTGGTCCGCAACTCGGTCCCGGACGCCGCGAGCGGCGGCGGCCAGGACTGGACGATCAGCCTCTACATCAACGACGTGTTCGCCCGGAAGCTGACCCTCAGCTCCCGCAACAGCTGGGTGTACGGCACCACCGACGACACCGAGTCGCTGTCCAACACCCCGCAGGCCGACGCACGGCGGCTGTTCGACGAGTCGAACGCGCTGCTCGGGCAGTCGTACCCGGCCGGCACCAAGTTCAAGTTGCAGCGCGACGCCGGTGACGCGGCGAGCTTCTACGTCATCGACCTGATCGACCTGGAGCAGGTCGCGGCGCCGCTGAGCCAGCCGGCCGGCTGCGTCTCGATCACCACCTACGGCGCGGTGCCGAACGACGGCATCGACGACACGGCCGCCATCCAGAAGGCGGTCACCGACGACGAGAACGGCGTGATCGGTTGCGTCTGGATCCCGGCCGGCCAGTGGCGGCAGGAGCAGAAGATCCTCTCGCCGGACCCGGCTCGGGGCCAGTGGAACCAGAAGGGCCTGCGCAACGTGGTGATCCGGGGCGCCGGTATGTGGCACACCCGGCTCTACTCGGACACCCAGCCGCAGAACGTGGTCGGCAACATCAACCATCCGCACGAGGGCAACGTCGGCTTCGACATCGACGACAACACCCAGATCTCCGACCTGGCGATCTTCGGCAACACGCAGAACCGGGCGAACCGCGGGCACGGCCTGAACGGCCGGTTCGGCAAGAACACGAAGATCAGCAACGTGTGGATCGAGCACGTCAACGTCGGCGCCTGGGTCGGCCGCGACTACTCGGACACGCCCGCCTACTGGAACCCGGGCGACGGCGTGGAGTTCACCGGGATGCGGATCCGCGACACGTACGCCGACGGGATCAACTTCTCCAACGGCACGCGCAACTCGCGGGTGTTCAACTCCTCGTTCCGTACCACCGGTGACGACGCCCTCGCCATCTGGGCCAACCCGTACGTCAAGGACCAGAGCGTCGACATCGACCACGACGACCACTTCGTGAACAACACCGTGCAGCTGCCCTGGCGGGCCAACGGCATCGCGATCTACGGCGGGTACGGCAACTCGGCGGAGAACAACCTGGTCTCCGACACCGCGAACTACCCGGGCATCATGCTGGCGACCGACCACAGCCCGCTGCCGTTCTCCGGCACCACGCTGATCGCCAACAACGGGCTGTACCGCACCGGCGGGGCGTTCTGGAACGAGGACCAGGAGTTCGGCGCGATCACCCTGTTCCCGTCCACGAAGGACATCACCGGCGTCACCATCCGGGACACCGACATCATCGACTCGACGTACGACGGCATCCAGTTCAAGAACGGTGGCGGCGCCATGCCGAACGTCGCCATCACCAACGTCCGCATCGACAGGTCGAACAACGGCGCCGGGATCCTGGCGATGAGCGGGGCCCGCGGCAACGCCACCCTGTCCGGCGTGACGATCACCAACTCGGCGGACGGCAACGTCGTCATCCAGCCGGGCTCCCAGTTCACCATCGCCGGAAGCTGACCCGACACCGACCGGGAGGCGGCCAGGGCACCTGTGCCCTGGCCGCTTTCGGTACGCCTGAGCACGAACTATTCGAGTTTCCCGGGCCGGCACTCGGATGGTTCGATGTCGGCGTGATCGAAGAGCACGGGGTCGAGGCGCAGGGACGACTGGTCCCCGCAGAGGACGGCGACGTCCTGGTATCGGTGTCGGTGGGCCCGGCCGGCGAGGCAGTCGCCCTCTGGACGGCCACGACCGACCACGGCGCGTTGACGTCGGTCACGACGTCACCCGGCTGGGCCACCTTTCCGGACGCCCGTGCCGCCCGCCCGGCCGGCGCCCGGGTCACCGTGCACACCCCGGACGGCACCCGGGTGGTGCGGATTCCCTCGATGCCGCTCGCGCACGCCACCGCCCAGCCCCTCCCGGACGGCCGGATTCTCGTGGTCGCCGCCCGCTGCCGGTGGCGTCCGGACGGCCCGGACCACAACGCGATCGTGTACGACCCGACCGGCGCACCGGTCAGCCGGCACGTCTTCGGCGACGGCATCGAGCATGTGTACACCACGCCGTCCGGCGGCGCGTGGGCCGGCTACTTCGACGAAGGCGTCTACGGCAACTACGGGTGGGCCGGCCCCGGCCCCTCGCCGGTGGGTGACTGCGGTCTGATCCGATTCGGTCCGGACGGGGCACTCGACTGGCGCTTCGACGAGCTGGACGATCTGCCGTTCATCGACGACTGCTACGCCCTCAACGTCACCGGCGAGACCGCCTGGGCGTGTTACTACTCCGGCTTCCCCCTCGTGCGCGTCCAGGACGGCCGGGCCACGGTGTGGCGCAACGACCTCGCTCACGGCGCCCGCGCGCTGCTCGTCGGCGACGGCAGGGTGGCGCTGGCCGGCGGCTACCGCGGCGACCGCGACCGCCTCGTCGTCGCCGAGCTGGGCGACGGCGTCCTGCACGAGACGGGCCGCTACCGCCTCACCCTCCCCGGCGGCGACCCGCTACCGGACGGCGCGCGCCTGGTCGGACGCGGCCCGGACCTGCACGTCTTCGCCGGCCCCGACTGGTATCGCCTGCGGATCGACGCGGTCAGCGGGGCCCGGACGTGATCAGGCGGTCCAGGACCGCGCGGGCGGCCAGGAGCTTGTCGATCGACGACGTGATCCGGGCGCGTTCCTCGGTGAGGCCATCGATCAGTTCCGGACAGGTGGGGGCGAGCGTCGTCACGTCGTCCGGGATGCAGGGCAGGATCTCGGCGATCACCGTGGTGGTCAGGCCGGCCGAGAGCAGCAGGCGGATGTGCTGGACGACGCGCACCGCCGCTTCGTCGTACTCGCGGTAACCACCGGCGGTGCGGCCCGGCCGGAGCAGGCCCTGCTCCTCGTAATAGCGCAAGGCCCGTGGGCTCACCCCGCCGCGACGCGCCAGTTCGCTGATCCGCACGGCGCGAGCCAAACACGACTTGACCTTCACGTCAACGTCAACGTCTAGCGTCGCGGCCATGTCCGTACCGAAAGAATCCGTGCCGAAAGAAACCGTCGCCGTCCTCGGTCTCGGCCCGATGGGCCGGGCCCTGGCCACCGCGCTCCTCCGCGCCCACCATCCGACCGTGATCTGGAACCGGACCGCGAGCCGCGGCGGCCCGCTCGTCGATCGCGGCGCGTCACCGGCGCCGCACCCGGCCGAGGCCGTCCGCCGGGCGTCGGTCGTCATCTGCTGCGTGCTCGACCACCGCGCTCTCGCGTCCGTCCTCGCCGAGGTGGACGACTGGTCCGGCACCGTGCTGGTGAACCTGACGAGTGGGCACGCCGGCGAGGCGCGGGACATGGCGGCCTGGGCCGCCGAGCGATCGCTGCCCTACCTCGACGGCGCCATCCTCACGCCCGCGCCCACGATCGGCACACCGGCCGCGTCCATTCTGTACAGCGGCCCGGAGTCGCTGTTCGAGCGGATCCGGCCGGTGTCGGCGTCGCTCGCCCCGAACACCAGGTTCGTCGGGACCGATCCGGGCGCGGCGGCCGGCTACGAGATCGCGCTGCTCGACCTGTTCGCCACGGCGGTCGGCGGGGTGGCACACGCCTTCGCCCTGGCAGCCGCCGAGAAGATCGAGCCGCGCGCCTTCGCGCCGCTGGCCCGGGGCATCGGCGGGCTGCTCACCGACCAGATCGACAGGTTCGCGGAGCAGCTCACCGAGGGCCGTTTCCCGGCGCCGATCTCGAACCTCGCCTCGATGTCGTCAACCATGGAGCACCTGATCGAGGCGACGGCCGCGAGCGGCCTCGACGACGGGCCGCTGCGCGCGTTGGCGACGATCGTCGGCCGGGCGATCGCCGCCGGGCACGGCGACCAGGGCTATGCCCGGCTCACCGGCGCCATGTCCGAGTAAAACCGATTTTCGGTACGCCCACAGCTCCGCCGACGGTGCCGGCGTGCCCTCAGACTCCCGCCGCGCGGGCCTCCTTGTGCAGCCTCCGCGCCACCGTGATCAGGCCGTCGAGGTCGTCGGCCACCGACGTGAGCGTCACGTAGGCATGATCGACGCCGGCCTCGGCGAGCGCGACCAGGTCCTCGGCGATCTGCGCCGCGTTGCCGGTGTACGGCCGGCGACCCGCGGACGGAACCTCGTCGAGATCGCGGACACCCAGCTGGAAGATGCAGCTGATCGACGCGGGATCCCGGCCCTCCTCGGCCGCCTGCGCCCGCAGCCCGGCGAGGACCTCGCCGACCTGGCGCGGCGGGATCGCCGTCGGCAGCCAGCCGTCGGCCCGCCGCACGATCCGGGACAGCGCGGTCCGGTTGCCGCCGGCCAGGAAGATCGGGACCCGGCGGGCCGGTTTCGGGTTCACGTGGCTCGGGGCGACGCGGTACCGCTCGTTCGCGAAGGTGACCGGGTCGGGTCCCCAGGCCGCCGCCGCGACGTCCAGGAACTCGTCCAGCGCGGCGCCCCGCTCGGCGATCGGCCGCGGCGCGGTGGCCGCGAACTCGTCGATCGACCAGCCGCTGCCCAGCCCGGCGATCACCCGGCCGCCGGACGCCGCGTCCAGCGCGGCCAGGCTGCGGGCCAGCCGGAACGGCAGGTGCAGGCCCGGGACCAGCACCCCGGTGCCCAGCTCGGCCCGGCTGGTCACGGCGGCCGCCAGGGTCAGCGTGACCAGCGCGTCCGTGGTGTGCGAGTAACTGTCCGGCCAGGGCAGATCGGGGACCCCGTAGAGGCCGTGCGGCCCGCTGCTGTCCACCGGCGCGAGAATCCGCTCGTAGGCCCAGAGGCTGTCGTAACCGATCTCCTCGGCCGCCTTGGCGAACTCGGTGACGTCACGCGCCAGGTCGTACTTGTTGGTCTGGGGAAGGTTCACACCGAGCCGCATGCCGCGCAGCCTATCCGCCGGCGATCCACAGAGGAGCCCGATCTTCACGGTTAGGGTGTGCGGATGCACATCGACCTGGTCACCCTGATCGTCGACGAGTACGACCCGGCGATCGAGTTCTTCACCGGGCTGCTCGGCTTCACGCTCGTCGAGGACTCCCCGTCGACGACCACCGACGGGCGGCCCAAGCGCTGGGTGGTGGTCCGCCCGCCGGGTGCGCAGACCGGGCTGCTGCTCGCCCGCGCCGACGGTGAGCGCCAGCGGACCGCGGTGGGGGCGCAGACCGCCGGCCGGGTCGGCTTCTTCCTCCGGGTCGACGACTTCGAGACGGTCCACCAGCGGTTGCTCGACGCCGGCGTCACCTTCACCCGGCCCCCGCGAGCCGAACCCTACGGCCGGGTCGCCGTCTTCCTGGACATCGCCGGAAACCAGTGGGACCTGCTCGGCCCGGCGTGAGCCGAGCGCCGAGGTCCGCCCCCGGTCGCGGCGAGGCGTCACGGCGGCTGGCGAACCCGCTACCATCGTCAGCGACTCGCAGATCGGAGCAGCCATGTCCGTGGACGACGACATCTCAGGGTGAATCCCCCGCTGCGGCCACCGACGCGTTCATAAGAGCGCCGTCCGCGTGGCCCATGTCGTCGTTCCCGGACATTTCTCAGGCGCTCGCGAGGTTTCCGCATGTCTATCATTTGCACCAGTCTGTCCTTTTCCTGGCCGGATGACACCCCGGTCTTCGACGACCTGTCGATCAGCGTGCCCGAGGGCCGCACCGGCCTGGTCGCCGCGAACGGCGCCGGCAAGAGCACCCTGCTCCGCCTGATCGCCGGCGAGTTGCACCCGACCGGCGGCAGCGTTGCCGTCGACGGCGTGCTCGGTTACCTCCCCCAGCACCTGCCGTTCGTCGCCGGGCAGAGCGTCGCCGAGGTGCTCGGCGTCGACCGGATCCTGGCCGCGCTGCACGCCATCGAGTCCGGCGACGCGGCCGAGGAGCACTTCACCACGATCGGCACCGACTGGGACGTCGAGGAGCGCACCCGCGCCGAGCTGGACCGGCTCGGGCTCGGCGGGATCGACCTGGACCGGCCGCTGGGCACCCTCAGCGGCGGCCAGGCCGTCTCCCTGGGTCTCGCCGCCCAGCTGCTGAAACGCCCCGACGCGCTGCTGCTCGACGAGCCGACCAACAACCTGGACGGCCCGGCCCGCGAGCGGCTCACCGAGGTGCTCCGCTCCTGGTCCGGGTGCCTGCTGGTGGTCAGCCACGACCGCGCGCTGCTCGACGAGATGGACCGGATCGCCGCCCTCGACCACGGCACGATCCGCTGGTACGGCGGGAACTTCAGCGCCTATCACCAGGCGCGCGAGGCGGAGCAGGAGGCCGCCGAGCGGGAGGTCCGCAGCGCCGAGCAGGACCTCAGGCGGCAGAAACGCGAGATGCAGCAGGCCCGCGAGCGCGCGGCGAAACGAGCCTCGAACGCCGCCCGCAACCTGGGCGACGCCGGGCTGGCCCGGATCGTCGCCGGCGGGCTGAAACGCGACGCGCAGGTGTCCGCCGCCAAGTCGAACGAGACGCACGCGAACCGGGTCGGCGAGGCGCGCGCCCGCTACGACCAGGCGTCCCGGGCGGCGCGGCAGGACGACACGATCGTCCTGGAGCTGCCCGGGACCACGGTTCCGGCGGGACGCACGGTCTTCCGCGGATCCGGGATGCAGATCGCGTACGCCGGAACGCCCGTCTTCGCCGGTGCCGGCCTCGACCTGGACATCCGCGGGCCGGAACGGATCGCCCTGGTCGGGCCGAACGGCGCCGGCAAGTCCACGCTGCTGCGGATGATCGCCGGGGCGGACACCGCGCACCGGGTGGCGTACCTGTCCCAGCGTCTCGACCTGCTCGACCCGGACCGGACCGTCGCCGAGAACCTGGCGTCCTGGGCGCCCGCGCTGCCGGACACGGAGCGGATGAACCTGCTGGCCCGGTTCCTGTTCCGGGGCTCGCGGGCGCACCTGCCGGTCCGGGTGCTCAGCGGCGGCGAGCGGTTGCGGGCCACGCTGGCGTGCGTGCTGTTCGGCGAGCCGGCGCCGCAGCTGCTGCTGCTCGACGAGCCGACCAATAACCTCGACCTGGACAGCGTGGCCCAGCTGGAGGCGGCGCTGGCGGCCTATCAGGGGGCGTTCGTGGTGGTCAGCCACGACGAACGGTTCCTGGCCGGGATCGGGATCACCCGCCGGCTCCGCCTGGAGGCGGGCCGCCTGACGACGACGTAGGAGGCCGCTGTGCTCGCTGATCTGCCGACGCCGTGCGTGACCGTGGACGCCGGGGTGCTGGAGCGCAACCTGCGTGCGATGGCCGCCGGGGCCACCGGGCGCGGGCTCGCGCTGCGGCCGCACGCCAAGACGCACAAGTGCGTGGAGATCGCCCGCCGCCAGGTCGAGCTGGGCGCGGGCGGACTCACGGTGGCGACGATCAGCGAGGCGGAGGTGTTCGCGGACGGCGGGCTGGACGATCTGTTCATCGCGTACCCGATCTGGCCGTCGCCGCAGCGTGCCGCCCGCCTGCGAGCCCTGGCCGGGCGGGTGGCGCTGCGGGTCGGCATCGACTCCGCGGCGAGCGCGGAGGCCCTCGCCCGGGCGGTGCCCGGGCTCGAGGTGCTGGTCGAGGTGGACAGCGGGCATCACCGCAGCGGCGTCGGCCCACGGTCCGCGGGCGAGGTCGCGGTCGCCGCGGATCAGGCCGGTTTGCGGGTACGCGGGGTGTTCACGTTCCCGGGTCACGCCTACGGACCGGGGCGGCAGCGCCCGGCCGCCGAGGACGAGGCGACCGCCCTGGCCCTCGCCGCCGAGTCGGTGTCCGCCAAGGGACTGGACGCCGGGGTGCGCAGCGGTGGCTCCACGCCGACCGTCACGTTCAGCGGCGCGGATCCGCTCACCGAGCTGCGTCCCGGTGTCTACGTCTTCGGCGACGCCCAGCAGGTCGAGCTCGGCAGCTGCGGCTGGGGCGAGGTCGCCCTGACGGTGGCGTCCACCGTGGTCAGCCGCTCCGGCCCGCGGGTGATCCTGGACGCGGGCAGCAAGGTGCTCGGCGCCGACCGGCAGGCCTGGGCGACCGGCTTCGGCCGCCTGCTCGGCCACCCCGACGCCCGGATCACCGCGCTGTCCGAGCACCACGCCACGGTGACCTTCCCGGACGACGTCCCGGTCCCCCGGCTCGGCGACGTCCTCCGGGTGGTTCCGAATCACGTCTGCGCGACCGTCAACCTGGCCGACGAGCTGATCGTCGTGTCGGACGGTGAGCAGGTCGACCGGTGGGCGGTGGCGGCCCGGGGCGCCAACACGTGAGCCGGCCCGGGGCGCCCGGGTCGTAGAGTTGTCGTCGTGCCCCGACCTCGCGCCGCCGCCCGGACCATCGAGCATCCCGCCGTCGCCGAGGTCTCGCTCCAGCAGCTCCTGGAGGCTCTGGTCGATCCGGTGCGCCGCTCGATAGTCGCCCAGCTGGCCGCCGCCGGCGCCGGGATGGCCTGCGGCTCGTTCCGGACCTCGGTGTCCGACTCGACGCTGACCCACCACTTCGCCGTGCTGCGGGAGGCCGGCGTGATCCGGCAGTCCTACGCGGGCACCACGAAGCTGAACACGCTGCGCGCCGACGAGCTGGAGTCCCGCTTTCCCGGGCTGCTCACCTCGGTCGTGGCGGCCGAGGGCGACGGTACATAATCCGATCGCCGTCAAAGTTTGACCGCTATTGAACTTCGGGCTAGCGTCGGGCGCATGGCGAGAATCGTGCAGTTCGATCGGCTCGGCGGGCCCGAGGTGCTGGCTCTGCGGGACGTTGCTCCGGGCGTACCGAAAAGGGGCGAGGTGCGGATCCGGGTGCAGGCCATCGGTCTGAACCGGGCGGAGATCATGTTTCGCGAGGGCGACTACTTCCTGACGCCGCGGTTCCCGTCGACGCTGGGTTACGAGGCGGCCGGCCTGATCGACGCGGTCGGCCCGGACGTGACCGGCTTCGCGCCGGGCGATCCGGTCGCGGTCGTGCCCGCCTTCTCGCTCAACGACTACGGCACCTACGGTGACCAGGTGATCGTCCCGGCCTCGGCGGTGGTCACCCGGCCCGCGAGCGTCGATCCGGTCACCGCGGCGGCGGTCTGGATGGCCTACATCACCGCCTACGGGCCGCTGGCCGAGAGCGGCGAGGTGCGGCCCGGCGACCACGTGCTGATCACCGCGGCCGCCAGCAGCGTCGGGCAGGCGGCCCTGCAGATCGCCCGGCACGTCGGCGCGGTCCCGATCGCCACCACCCGCTCGGCGGCCAAGCGGCAGCGGCTGCTGGACGCCGGCGCGGCGCACGTGATCGTCACCGGCGCGGAGGATCTGCCGGCCCGGATCAAGGAGATCACCGGCGGGGCGGGCGTGCGGCTGGCCTTCGACCCGGTCGCCGGGCCGGGCGTGGAGACCATCGCGCAGGGCATCGCGCCCGGCGGCAGCCTGGTCGTTTACGGCGCGCTGGATCCGCGGCCCACCCCGCTGCCGAACGCGCGGTCCTACCCGGCACTGTCCACCCGCACCTACACGCTGCACGAGATCACCACGGATCCGGACCGGCTGCGGCGGGCGGTCGCCTTCGTCACCGCGGGGCTGACGTCCGGCTCGTTCACCCCGGTCGTGGACCGCACCTTCGACCTCACCGAGATCGCCGAGGCGCACCGTTACCTGGCCGCCTCGGACCACGTCGGCAAGATCGTCGTCACGGTCTGAGCACCCGTCAGTGGGCCGCCAGCACATGGATGCGGCGGCCTGCCGGACTGTCCGCGATCAGGTACGTCACCGTGGGATGGTCGATCTCGGTGCCGTCACCGCGCTGCCGGGAGAACGTGCCGTCGACGAGCGCGGACGTCGAGTTCAGCACCGTCACCCTTGAGGTCACCAGCTCGGTGCGGGCGTAGGACGCGTCCCACAGGGTCGCGACCTGCTGGTCCAGCAGCCCGGTGACCTCGTCGGCGGTCATCAGCGGGAACGCGCCGACCGCGGTGGTGACCAGGAGCGGGACGGCGTAGTAGTCGAGCAGCACGGCGACGTCCCGCTCGCGGCGGGCACAGGCCATGAAGGCCGCGAGGTACTCGTCGAACCATCCGGCCACATCGTCCACGGAACGAACCTACCGCGAGGTGCGGGTGACGGATCAGAGCAGACCGGCGGCCTTGGCCATGTGCTCGGCGTACCAGGCCGGCCAGTCCTCGTCGTACTTGCCGCCCAGCTCCTGCGCCTCGTGCTTGCCGTGCGCCGTGGCCGCGTCGCGCAGCGCCCGCTCCAGCTCGGCGACCGAGCCGTAGACGACGTGGCTGATCCGGCCCGGGCGGCGGGAGGTGACCTCCTGCATGAAGAACACGTTGCCGTCCGGGTCGGTGAACGACGCGAACGAGCCGTACGACTGCCGCTCCGGGTGCGGGCCGGGCACCCGGTCGATCGTGCCGGCGTGGTGGAACACGCCGCCCGCGTCGTGGAACGCCTCGCTGACCTCGGCACCGTGCGCGATCAGGTCGGCCCTGGCCGCCTCGATGTCGTCGACCACGAAGTGCACGACGCCCCGCGCCGAACCGGGCTCGGCCTCGGTCACCCCGCTGCCGATGATGATCGACGCGGCCGAGCCGGGCGGGGTGATGTGCACGACGCGGAACCCGTCGGGGCCGCGGAAGTCGACGTCCACCCGCCAGCCCAGCCTGCCGAAGAAGTCCTTGGACCGGTCCACGTCGGCCACCGGCAGGACCACGATCTCCACCTTGAAGTCCACCATCGTCGGTTCCTCCCCCTCTGGGCCGGACGGTCGTTCCGGCCTCACGGGGACCACTCTGCCGCGCCCGGCACCCCGGTCACCCCCGTGGAAGCCACTGGTCGACTCCCGGGGCGGCCCCTGGGGACGGCTCCGGGCGTACCGAAAACCGGTCTAAGCGGAAGCGGCAGCGGACCGTGCCTGACGGTGATAGGTCGGGGCGGTCTTGCGGCGGTAGAGGCCGTGGCGGATCTCCGAGACGTAACCGTCGAGTTCCGGCATGCCCATCCCGGTCGCGACGGCGATCTCGGCCTCGCTGTCGTAGGGCACCCGGACGAACTGGATGCCGAAGGGAGCCGGGTCCGGGCTGCCGAGGACGCCCTCGAGGATGGTGTAGACCGGGGTGGGATCGTCCATCGAGTTGCCGACGCTGCCGGTGTTGAACAGGGTGCGGCCGCCCGGACCGACCTCGTAGAACGGGTCGTGGGTGTCGCCGTAACCGACGACGGTGGGCTCCGGATGGGTGGCGCCGGTCGCCTCGGTGTTGGCGAACATGCCGGTGAACTGGGCCTCGTCGTGGTCGAAGCGGACCCGGTGGTGGACGCTGGTCGCCGACGCGTGGAAGAGCCGGACCTGCCGCCCGCTGAGCCGGAAGTCGTGGCAGAACGGCAGCGAGCGCAGCCACTCGCCCTGCCCCTCGCCGAGCTGGGCGAGCCACCATGCCAGGCCCTCGCTGTCCTCGGTGCGGGCCGGGTCGGGCAGGAAGTCGTCCCAGTTGCCGCGGATGTGCACCGTGCAGCGCCGGCGGCAGAGCTCGATCACCTCGCGGCCGCGCGGGCCCTTGCCGACGTAGTCGCCGAGGTTGTAGATCTGCTCGATGCCGCGGGCGTCGATGTCGGCGAGCACTGCCTCGAGCGCGGTCAGGTTGCCGTGGACGTCGGAGATCAGCGCGATGCGGTCGGGCACCCGCAAATCTTAAGGACACCGGACTAACCCCCGGCTGCAACCGGTCTGAACTCGCCGGTGATCGGGACGCGGCCGAAGCGGAGGTCGTGACCGGACGTCGTATCTCGAAAAGCCGTGCCGTGGCCCTGACCTGCCTGCTGGCCGCCGGCGTGCTGGCGCCCTCGGCGCCGGCCGCCGCCGATCCCGGAGCCGGCCTGGCCGACCGGCTCGCCGCGGTCCGCACCGCGCGGACCATCAACTACTACCCGTCGGACGCCGGCTGGTCGGCCATGTGGACCCGGTTCGACCCGGTACGCGTCGACGACGACCTGGCCCGGGCCGCCGAGCTGGGCGCGAACAACGTGCGCGTGGTGGTGTTCCCGCGGGTCTTCGGCTTCCCCGAGCCGGACCCGGACTACCTCGCCAAGCTGGACAAGTTCGTCAGCATCGCGGACTCGCACGGGATGACCGTGAAGCTCACCCTGTTCGACTGGTGGTCCGCGTACAAGAACGCGCGCGGCAGCGCCACCTGGGCGAACGCGGTGATCGGCCGGTACGCCGACGACCCGCGGGTGCTCACCGTGGAGCTGAAGAACGAGCTGGCGCCGGACGACGAGCCGGCGGTCCGCTGGGTGCGCCGGCTCATCCCGGCGGTCCGGGAGACCGCCCCGGACATGCCGCTCACCGTCTCGGTGAACAGCGGACCGGGCGGCCTGGCCCGGCTCAAGGAGGAACTGGCGGACACCCCGCTGGACTATTACGACTACCACTTCTACGGACCGTCCGAACAGGCGCTCGCCGAGATCGAAGAGGCCCGCGCCGCGGTCGCGCCGGACCCGGTGGTGATCGGCGAGACCGGGCTGAGCACGGCCGCGAGCAGCCCCGGCGAGCAGGCCGCTTATCTCGCCCGGGTGTTCCGGGCGGCCGCGACCGCCGGGGTGGAGTCGGTGGCACCGTGGACGCTCACCGACTTCGCCGACGGCGCGATCCCGAGCAACGCGGCGGTCTCGCTGATGCCGGCGCAGTACCGGTACGGCCTGTTCCGCACCGACGGCACCCCGAAACCGGCCGCCGCGGTGGTCCGGGCCGCCTGGTCCGGTATCGACACGGCCGCCGACGTGCTCGACCTCAGCTTCGAGGCGGACCCGGCCGACTCGCCGTGGCGCGACAACCTGCCCGGGTACGGCGTCGCCGAGCCCACCGACGAGATCGCGCACGACGGCGTCCGGTCGGTCCGGTTCTCCGGCACCGGCCGGGACCGGCGCGGCCTGCCGTCGCTGCGGATCTCCCCGATCACGCCGATCCAGAGCGGCCAGTTCTGGCGCGCGACGGCGTGGGCCCGCGGTGAGGACGCCACCGGGACCACCGAGATCGCGCTGAGCTGGTTCGACGCCGAGGGGCACTGGATCGGCCAGGACGTGTCGGACCGGCTGCCGGGCGGCACGACGGACTGGACCCGGTTGTCGGTGATCGGGGTCGCTCCCCCGGGCGCGGCCGGCCTCCAGCTGCACCTCAAGTCCGGCGACAACGCCGGCACCGTCTGGTACGACGACGTCACGCTGGACTGAGCGGCCGCAGCGTGGCCAGGTAGTCGTCCAGGAGCTCGACCTGCCGCTCGGGCGGGTACGCCGCCGGGTCGAACAGGGACTGCACCACCAGGCCGAGGACGAACGCCTGGGCGGCGGACGCGATCCGCTCCGGGTCGCCGGGCGGTAGCTCGCCGAGCTCCTGGGCGGCGGCGACCCGCTCGCGCAGCCGGTGCCGGCCGGCGGCGTACTTGCGGGCATAGTCGCTGCTCAGGTCCGGCTCGGAGAGGGCGGTGTCCCAGGAGGAGACCCAGATCCGGTTGCTGTCGGTGGCCTCGGGCGTCAGCGGCAGGATGTCCAGCAGGGCGTCCCGGAGCGCGGTCAGGCCCTCGCCCGTGTGGCGGCGGGGGCGCGACATGGTGCGCCGCTCCAGGATGTCCAGGGCATGGGCGACCAGGGCCTGCTTGGTCGGGAAGTAGTGGGTCAGCAGGCCGGTGGTCGCGCTCAGCTCGGCGGCGACGGCGCGCAGGGTGAGACCGGCGAACCCCCGGGTGGCCAGGACCCGCCAGACCGCCTCCGAGACGTCGCGGCGGCGGGCCTCGTGATCTCCCTTGGTGCGTGGCATGCTGTCACGGTACATTCTCACAACGCTTGTTATGTGAATGGGAGGTGCCCGTGTTTTCCCTGCCGTTGCGCTCCGGCGCCCACCTCGCGCCGCTGGAGGTCTGGCACGCCGAGGAGTTCGCCGCGCACCTGGACCGGGCCCGCGAGCACATCCGCCCGTGGGTCGGCGCGAGCTTCATCGGCGCGGACGTCAGCGCCACCCTGCGGCGCTACGCCGATCGGCAGGCCGCCGACGGGGCCCGGCTCTACGGCATCCGGCGGGACGGGGTGCTGGTCGGCGGCGTGATGTTCGTGGCGTTCGACGCGGCGGGCGGCTGGTGCGAGCTCGGCTGCTGGCTGGAGCCGTCCGCCGAGGGACACGGACTGATCACCGAGGCCTGCGGGGTGCTGCTGGACTGGGCCTTCACGGTGCGCGGGCTGCACCGCGCGGAGTGGCACTGCCGCGCCGACAACGAACGCAGCGCCGCGGTCGCCAAACGCCTCGGCATGACCCTGGAAGGGGTACGCCGCGAGGCCTGGCCGTTCCGCGGCGTCCGTTACGACAAGCAGGTCTGGTCCGTCCTCGCGCCGGAGTGGCGAGCACCCTCCCGGCCCTAGGCTGGACCGGTGCGACTGCTGCTGATCTCCGACACCCACGTCCCGAAACGGGCCCGGGACCTGCCACCACCGCTGTGGGCGGCCGTCGACGAGGCCGACGTGGTGGTGCACGCCGGGGACTGGGTCGACGTGACGCTGCTGGACGCGCTGGAGCGCCGAGCCGCGCGGCTGATCGGGTGTTACGGCAACAACGACGGCCCGGCGCTGCGTGCCCGGCTGCCCGAGGTGGCGCGCGCCTCACTCGGCGGCGTACGGCTCGCGGTGGTCCACGAGACCGGACCGTCCGGCGGCCGCGAGCGCCGCTGCGCCGAGCGGTTCCCGGACACCGACGTGCTGGTCTTCGGGCACTCGCACATCCCCTGGGACAGCGTCGCGCCGGGCGGGTTGCGACTGCTCAACCCGGGCTCCCCGACCGACCGCCGCCGGCAGCCGGACTGCACCTACCTGACCGCGACGGTTGCCGGCGGCGAGCTGACCGACGTCGTCCTGCATCGCCTCCCCCACCGGTGATCCCGCCGGCTACCTCGCCAGGGCGCGGGCGTGCAGCGTGGTGACCGCCTTGCGGGCGGCCAGGATGGCGCCGTGCTGCCAGGCGTCCATGTTGCTCAGCCAGTCCCCGGCGAACAGCACCCGGCCGGCCGGCTCGACCAGCGGCTTGAAGATCGGTGACTGCGGCGAGTTGCCGGCGAAGCTGTGCCAGGCGGCCTCCAGGTGCGGGACCTCGCGCCAGGCGATGGAGAACGACGAGTCCAGCTCGGTACGGTACTTCGCGCCGTAGATGCGTTCACCGAGCGCGACCGCGGTGGTCTCGCGGTCCTTCGGGGACATCGCGGAGTACCGGTCGGCGGTCGCGCCGTAGTGGTAGTAGCCGATCATGACCCCCCGGTCGCCGTGGTAGCCGTACGACGGGTGCCACACGTGCACCAGGTCCAGGTCGGTCTCGGTGATGCCGCCGTAGATCCGGTGGTCGGTCTCCCACCAGCGGGAGCGGTACTCCAGGCCGATCTTCCCGGCCGACGACGGACGGATCGCGGTGAGGGCGGCGACCACGTCGGCGCCGAGGTTGTGGGTGAGCCCGGTGAGCAGGTGCGGGGGCATGGCGGCGATCACGTAGTCGGCGGTCGTCAGGTGGGCGCAACCGGCGGCGTCGGTGTACGTGACACTGACGCCCGACGCGCTCTGGGTCAGCGACGTGGCACGGCAGCCGAGCTTGATCTTCTGCGGGCCGATCGCCCGGGTGAGCGCCCGCGGCAACCGGTCCATGCCGCCGACCGGCTGGAACATCAGCATCGCCTGGTCGAACTCGAACTCGAAGGAGAAGTGCCGGCCGACGCCGGAGGCGAACACCGCGGAGGCGGACGGCACGTCGCCGAGGATCTCGCCGGGCGCCCCGGACTCGCCCGGCCAGGCGGTGAAGCCGCGCCGGCTGGAGCCGGTGTACTCCAGGGTCTCGCCCAGGTCGCCGAAGTCGGTGAGGAACTCCATCAGGCGTTCCCTGTCCTCGGCGGTCAACTCGGCGTCCAGGGCGCCCTGGTCGGTGGCCTTGGCGAGCAACTCGCTGACATATCCGAAGGTGTCGGCCTTGGCGGTGCGGTAGCGCATCGGCTGCCCGGCCGGCATCGAGCTGTGGTAGATGTACGCGTCGGCGTTGCTGTTGGTGAACACTTCGATCGGCACGCCCAGTTCGCGGCAGTAGTCGAGGGTGACCATCCACTGGGCGATCCGAGCCGGGCCGGCGTTCATGTACTGGCCCTTGCTGAACCGGGCGCGCTGAGCGAACCCGTGCAGGTCGGTCAGTGTGTCGCCGCCGCGGACGGTGAAGTTGCGGCCGCCGGTGCGGTCGCGCGGCTCCAGGACGGTCACCCGGTAGCCGGCCTTGCCCAGCTCGTAGGCGCTGACCAGGCCGGCGATGCCGCCACCGAGGACGATCACCGTGCCGGGCCGGCGGCCGGTGAGGTGGAAGTCGGAGGCCTTCGGCGGATCGAACGGGGGTGGGGCGGCGGACGCCGGCGCCAGGCCCAGCGCACCCATGGTCGCGAACATCGTGCCGGCGCCGCCGGTGACCCCGACCGCGCGCAGGAAGCTGCGGCGGCTCAGCTGGGCGATGGACTGCTCGGGCATGTGGCGACCCTCCCTGAACCTCGACACTCGCGGATTCTGGAAAGATATCGTTACCTATCAATTCCATTCGCGTGGCGCGGTCGTTTCGTGCCCGTCGCGTCCGGCTCGGCGGAGGGGCCGCTCCATCACCCGGCCCGCAGAACCGGCCTCCTAGCCGAGGTCTGCCAACTCGCTGAGTTTCACCCAGTGATAACTCAGTTTGTTCAGGTGAATGATGAGCTGCTCCAGGCGCTCGTAAGCCAGAGTGGGAACAGGAATTCTGCCGCCTCGGTGGTGCTCCACTCAGGCACGGTCCAGAAATACTCCCCTTTTTCCCAGGACAGATGGTCGTTCGGGTCACCGAAGCTCTCCAGGAACTCGGCTGTCATCCGGTCCATCTCGTTAGCCAGGATCTCTGGAATCGCAACCCAGCCAGTCGCGCTGCCGTCGTGATAAACGTAAGGGATCGGAGTGGAGAGCTGCTCGATCCTGCCCCGGGCACCGGCCGGGACGATGATGAACGATATGTCTGACTGCTCGAACACCAAACCTCCCATTACTCGCCACTCCCTCTCCCATTCGAACTCATAGTGCCCAGGCGTCACACGATCAATGAACGGAGTCAACTTCCAGATCTCGTCCGCCGAGTCGATCCCACCCTTCATCGCCTGACCAATCATCCTGCTGATGGCTTCCCTAGAAGGTGCGTCCGGATCGAGATACCAGACCCTCGCGCCACCTTCGGTGCGGATGAAAGTTCGGGTGAAGGCCAGACCGTACCGGCCGTGTCGCTTCATGAGCCGATGCAACTGGTCCACGGGGATCTCACTGAGACAGATGGACTTCTGATTTCGCAGCCGACTCTCCAGATTTGCAGCCGATCCGAACGCCTTTCCTCCGGGACGAATCATCCCGTCTCGGAGGATGGAAAGGAGACTTTCCTCGCTCTCGGTGAAGTGAACCAGATAATCCGACATGTCTCGCCACTTCGGATCGAGTCCATAGCCGAGCAGATGCTCTGGCACTCCCTCGCCGCCCTGGGTCACCTGGTCTCCATTCTCACTCCGTCGAAAACTTCTCGGACGATCGCCCCGCTGGGCGGGGGATGTCCGCGCGTCGCACCACAATGGCGGACCGGCGGGAGGCGGATCGTCTGCGGCGGGTGGGTGTCAGGGCACCGAGGGGAGCCCGCTGCGGCACAGGTCCAGGGCGTCGTACGCGCCCCGCAGGGCCGTGACCACGCTGGGCGCGGGCCGGATGTGCACTTCGGGCAGATCCTGGTCGGCCGAGCCGGGCGCGATCGGATAGGCGATCTGCTCGCGGTCGAGGCGGAACTCGGCGTAGTGGCCGGGCTGGTTGCCGCGCGGGTCCTGGCGATGCCAGCCTCCGTCGAGATGAACAGCGACCAGGCCGTGCAGGAACGGCTCGCCGTCACCGCCCAGCCGCTGGTAGCAGAGCCCGGCCGGTACGCCACCGGCCCTGGTCACCGCCGCCAGGAGGTGCGCCTGGGCATAACAGAGCCCAACCCCGGCGCTGAGCACCTCGCTCGCGGTGAGCGTCACCCGCGGATCCTGCACGTCGACCGAGTGCTGGATCCGGTCCCGGACCCACTCGAACGCGGCCCGGGCGAACTCCCCGTCGTCCGGATGCGCCGCCCGCAACTCGGCTGCCAGCGCCCGGACCGCCGGATGGCCGGTCTGGACGATGTCGTCGCCGCCCAGGTAGGCGGCCGGATCCTCCGCGGTCAGGCGGATCGGCCCGCTCATCGGCGTGCCATCCGCCGGTAGAAGCCGGGTGGCACGGCGGTGTCCTCCTCCAGGGCGTCATCGGGGCGGTCCGCCCAGCGGAACCAGGCGCGGTCGCAGCGCGGGCACCAGGCCGGCGTGCGGCAGACCCGCTTCTGGTCCTCCGCGCGGAGACAGAGCAGGAACCCGAGCATGCGCAACTCGCCGTCGCAGCCGGGACATCTCTCGTCGGTCACCGCCCTATCCTCCCGCGGCCAGCGCCCGGATCGCGGACAGGGAGGGGGCGAACAGGTAGGCGCCGCCGCGCGGGATCACGTAGTCGGCCATCGTGGACACCTCGCCGCCGAGCAGACGGGCGCGGCGGGGTGCGCCCGGACGGGTACGCCCGATCAGCAGGTCGACACCGTTGTCCAAGCCCTGCCGGGGGCGTTCCGGCTGGTTCGCCCAGCGCTGGGCGAGCAGCTCGAACTGCTGTGTCAGGTCGGTCTGGTAGCAGAGGAACAGCAGACCGCGTTCCGCGCTGTTGCCCGGTGCGGCCGGGTCGCCGTGGTCGTACGCCGGGCCGTACGCGATCCCCCGCCGCAGGATGCCGAAGGTGAGCGTGGCCGCCGGGCCGCCCTTGCCGACCAGGGCCGACCACTTCGCCAGCCCGGCGGGGCCGAGGTCACGCACACCACCCGGGGTGTCCAGCAGCCGTTCCGTGTCCACCTCGCAACGATGGATCATCGGCCGCCGTCCGGGTGTCCATTGTCGGCACGCCGACAGCGGCGCATTGACCACCGCAAATGCAGCGCCATAGGCTGCTGATCGTTTCGAGTCATCTCCCGCCAAGCGAACGGGGACACGGTGCGACTTCTGAAACCCTCGGCCCTGGCAGTCCTCCTGGTGGCTGCCCTGACCCCGCAAGTCGCCGGCACCCCGGCGACCGCGGGCGCCCCTTGCAGCAGCGACCCTGCCGCCCACCTCGGTGACGTGCCCAGCCCGGAGCAGTTCCTCGGCTTCCCGCTCGGCATCGGCCAGCAGCGGGTGGTCACCAACACCGAGATCCGCGACTACCTGAGCGCCGTCGACAAATCGTCGAACCGGGTCACCTCCGGCACGATGGGCAGCAGCGTCCTCGGCCAGCCGCTGAACTACGCGGTGGTCTCCGGCAAGCGGGTCACCCAGCGCACCCTCGACGACATCCGCGACCTGCGCGACCCGCGGCGTACCGGCGCCACGCAGGCCCGCCGCACCGCAGCCGGCGAACCGGCGATCGTCTGGATCGCCGGGAACGTGCACGGCGGCGAGACCAGCGGCGCGGACGCCTCGCTCAAGACCCTCTACGAGCTGGCCGCCGGGCTGTCCTGCGCGGTCAAGGACCGCAACGACAACCTGATCACGGTGATCCTGCCGACCCAGAACCCGGACGGCCGGGACGCAGCGCGGCGGCAGAACGAGTACGGCTTCGACCTGAACCGGGACTGGTTCGCCCGCACCCAGCCGGAGACCGACAGCAAGATCGACCTGCTCCGGGAGTACCCGCCGCAGGTCTTCATCGACGCGCACGAGATGGGCGGCCGGCAGTACTTCTTCCCGCCGAACGCGGATCCGATCCACCACGAGATCGCGAGCGCGCCGGTCGACTGGATCAACCGGATCGGCGCGGCGAACAAGGCCGGCTTCGGCTACAACGGGGCCTGCACCGACACGGTCACCACCGAGTGCTACTTCAACTACGACACCTATGACCTGTTCTACATGGGGTACGGCGACACCGTTCCGGCGACCGGATTCGGGGCGGCCGGCATGACGTACGAAAAGGGCAGTGCCTCGGCCGTGCAGGACCGCGTGCAGCAGCAATTCAACACGCAGTGGGCGACGCTCGGCTGGGCCGCGGCCAACAAGCGCGAGGTGTTGACCAGCTACTACAAGATCTGGACGGACGCGCTTGCCGAGGGCCGGGCCGGCACCCTCGAACCCAACGAGGTGGTGCAGCCGGAGAACACGGTCCAGTTCCCGGTGCCGGACATCAAGATCAAGTCCTACTTCCTGCTGCCGGACCGCCAGCTCGGCGACGTCCGCCGCCTGGTCGAGCGGTTGCGCGGCATGGACGTCGAGATCTACAAGATCAAAAAGCCGCTTACGGTACGCGACGCGCACCTGTTCGGCGGCCGCACCGCGAAGAACGTCACCGTCCCGGCCGGCGCCTACTGGATCCCGATGGAGCAGCCCCAGAAACACTGGATCCAGGCCACCCTCGGCGAGGACCCGTACGTCCCGTTCCCGTATTTCTACGACGTCTCCTCGTGGAGCAACCCGCTGCTGATGGGCATCGACACCCTCTACACCGGCGACCGGGTCAGGCCCCGCGCCGACCTGGTCGAGCGGATCGAGGGCGGCACCGCAGGCCACGCGCCCCGCACCGGCTCCTACAGCTACCCGCTCGACTCCGCCTCCGCCGCGCACCTGACCTTCCGCCTGCTCGGCCAGGGCGCCGCCCCGCTCCGCGACGGCACCCTGGTCCGGGTGCCGGCCGCCGCCGTCTCCCGCGACGCCGACCGGCTCGCCCGATCCCTCGGCGTCACGCTGACGCCGAGCCGCAAACCCGCCACCGGCACCGCGCTCGTGCTGCCGGACGTCGGCCTGTTCCGCGGCGCCGGCATCTCCACCACCTCCGGCTCCTACGGCGAGGCCCGCTACCTGCTCGGCAGCCGGTGGGGTCTCGACCTCAAGCCGGTGACCAGCGCCGACATCAACGACAACACCCCGGCGTTCACCGGGCGCAGCGTGCTGCTGGTCCCGGACGGCAGCAACCCGACCGGCGGGCTCACCGCGGCCGGCCAGGCCAACCTGCGGGCCTGGATCGCCCAGGGACACACCTACCTGGGGCTGCGCAACGAGGGCACCCGGCTGGCCCGGGCCGCCGGCCTCACCTCGACCACCGAGAAGGCGAAGCCGGACGACTACCTGGTGATCGGCTCGCACCTGCGGGTCGACGTGGACCACAGCAGCCCGGTCGGGGCCGGCCGCCCGGCCGAGGACTTCGCGTTCAACAACGACGACCCGATCCTCACCCCGAGCAGCACCGGCGTGAACGTGCTGACGTACCCGAGCGGCGACACGTTCTGGTACAACGGCTACACCGTCGGGTCGGACCTGCTCAAGGGCACGGCCGTGGTGGTGGACGAGCCGACCGGCGCCGGGCGCGCGGTGCTGTTCGCCTTCAACCCGCTGTTCCGGGGATATGAGGAGAGCGGCCAGCAGTTGGTGGCCAACGCGCTGCTCGCCCCGGCCGGCACCCCGTCCGCGCTGCGCGCCGCGAGCCCGGCCCCGGCCCGGGCGGCGGCCGCCGGCCAGGCGGCACCGGCCAACCTGGGCGGCGAGTGGCGCCCTAGCCGGATCCAGGTCGCCGCCGGTGACCTGGCTCGCGCCCAGGCCGTGGTGCGGCGGTACACCAGCACCGCGACGGCCTCGGTGATCGGCGGCTCCGGATACCTCACCATCCCCAACCCGGACGGCCTCCAGCCGGACGAGCACCCGTTCCTGCGCGACCTGGTGACCGACCTGAAGGCGGCCGGCATCCCGCTCCGCGCGGTCGCCGGCTGACCGCGCCGCTCGGTGATGCCGGCCCCGGCCGGCATCACCGAGGGCACCGGCCCGGCCGCAGCCCTCGGCTGTCCCACAGGTGACAGAGCTCCGGCCGAGCCGGTGCCAAGCTGGGGCTCTCGCCTTTGCTCAGGGCCAGGAGTCCGCGATGGCCGTTCCACCGTCCACGTTCAGCCGGTTCTCCGCGTCCACGCAGCGGGCGCTGCGGTGGGCGGGCGCCGCCGCCGCGTGCCGGGAGAGCGGGCCGATCGGCCCGGACGGTCCGGCGATGAACCCGTTCGACCTGCTGGTCGGCCTGCTGCTGGCGCACCCGGACGCGGCGGGCGAGGCGTTCGTGGTGCTCGACCACTTCGGGCTGACGGCGCGTGACGTGCTGCCGCCGAACTATCCGGCTCTCGCTCCGGACCAGTTGCAGCACCAGGCCGCGAAGCTGGTCGGCCCGCCCCACCTGTCCCCGTCCGTCGAACTCGTCGTCGGCCGGCTGCCGGCCTCGTCCGCCGGGCCGGTTCCGCTGTACCTCCTGCTCGGCGCGCTGCTCGGCGCGGACACCGAGCTGACCACGCCGCTGAGGGTCGCCTTGGCCGCGGCCGGCGACAGCCTCGACGCGGTGCGCGACTCCTACGAGCGGTGGCTCCGGTCCGAGGCGGACAAGGCGCCCCGGGCCGGTGACTCGCTGCGCGACTGGTTGCGCCGCGCGAACCCGCGGCAGCCGGTGGACCTGCCGGCCTATGCCTCCGACCGGATCGACGCGGGTCACGACCTGATCGGGATCGCCGCCGAGGCGGACGCCTTCGCCTACCTGCTGGCCTCCCGGGACCTGACGCCACCGCTGGCGATCGGCCTGTTCGGCGACTGGGGCAGCGGCAAGAGCTTCCTGATGCAGGCGGTCAAGGATCGGATCAACCAGCTCGGCGACCTGGTCGGGGAGACCGGGCAGCAGGAGGCGCCGGTCTGGAAGCAGATCCGGCAGATCGAGTTCAACGCCTGGGAGTACGTGCAGGGCGACCTCTGGGCCGGCCTGCTGGAACACATCTTCGGCGAACTCGGCACCCCGGACATGCCGACCAACCTGGTGGACACCGCACGCCGGCCGCTGGAGGCCGAGCTGCGGGCCGAGCGGACCCGCGGCGACCGGTCCACCGAGCAGCTCGAAGCGAGCCGGGCCGAGGTCGAGACCGCGACGCTGGAGCTGGCCTACGCCGAGAACGAGGCCCGGGACGCCCGGGACGCCGCGCCCGCCCGGACCGAGGAACTGCTCGCCGACCAGGGCCGGCGGGCGCTGCGCGAGGCGTTCGGCGCGACCTGGGCGCAACGCCGGCTCGACGTCGTCGGCCACGACGGGGCGGCCCTGCTGGACGCGGTGGGCGAGGCCAAGACCCTGCTGCGCAAACCGATCGGGCCGTACTGGCAGAAGCGGTCGCGGATCGTGCTGCTCAGCCTCGGCGCGGCGCTCATCCCGCTGGTCGCGTGGCTGCTGACCGTCCTGGACGTGCCGCCGCTGGTCTCCCTGCTCGGTGGACTGGCAGCGGTCGTGCCGGTGGCGACCAGCGCCATCCGCGGCGCCACCGGCTGGGCGCAGCGGGTGATCACCGACCTGGAGGCGGCCGAGACGGCGGTCCGCGACGACGTCGCCCGGGAGGTCGCGGAGAAGGAGCAGACCGCCGAGCAGGCCGCCCGCAAGCTCGAGGACGCCGAGGAACGCCTGGCCGCCGCGCAGACCGCCCGGGACGCCGTGCTCCAGCGCGCCACCTCGCTGCTGCGGCGGATCGAGGAGCTGACCCCGGACCGGGTCTTCGTCGAGTTCGCCGACGAGCGCAGCTCCGACTACCGCCGGCGGCTGGGCCTGCTCTCCCGGGTCCGGCAGGACCTGCTGGAGATCCAGGAGCAGCTGCGGGCCAACAACAACGACCTGCTCGCCGGCAAGGGCAACACCGTCCTGCCCAACCGGATCGTGCTCTACGTCGACGACCTGGACCGCTGCCCGCCGGACAAGGTGGTCGAGGTGCTGGAGGCGGTGCACCTGCTGCTGGCGTTCGAGATGTTCGTCGTGGTGGTGGCGGTGGACACCCGGTGGCTGAGCGCGGCGCTGACCGATCAGCTCCCCGCCCTGACCGAGACCGGTCAGGACGACGACCGGCACCCGGCGCCCCGGCACTACCTGGAGAAGATCTTCCAACTGCCGTACTGGGTGCAGCCGCTCACCCCCGAGGCCCGGATGCAGCTGGTCCGCGGGCTGCTCGCGGCCAGCCTGCGCAGCCGCGCCGACGCGGGGCCGGACCCGTCCGGCGGCTCCGACCTGCACGTCGGGGAGCACGAGCGGGAGGTGCTGAAGCTGATGCTCGGGAAGCGCTCGTCCACCCTGCGGATCGAGACCAGCCAGCTCACCCTCACGCTGCCGGACCTGGAGTTCATCGAGTCGCTGGCGCCGCTCGCCGGGGACACCCCGCGCCAGGTCAAACGCTTCGTCAACACCTGCCAGCTGCTGCTGGCGATGCGCCCGCCGCTGAAGCCGGCCGAGGCGTTCCCGCCGGAGCGGCACGTCGTCTGCCTGCTCGCCGCGATCAACGCCGGCCCGTCCTCGGTGGCCGACCTCGTCTTCGCCCGGGCGGCGGCGCACTCGGCGACGACGCTGGGCGCCACCGCCGACGAGCCGGCGGGCAGGGCCGCGGCGGCCTGGGGACCGCTGCGCGACTGGCTCGGCCACCACCAGCCGTGGCGGGACCTGCCGATCGAGAAGCTGTCGGTCCGGCTGGAGATGGTCCGGCGGCTGCGCTTCGAGCAACCCGGCCGCATCTGATCGGCGACCATAAATGGCTGGCAGCGTCCGGCCCGGCTGCCTAGCGTCACCGCCATGGCTTACCAGCATCCGCTGCAATACCTGCTCGGCCTGGAGGGAGTCGCGCTGCTCCGGGTCTTCGGCGGGGACTTCGACCGGGAGTTCGCCGAGGCCCGGGTCGCGGAGATCCGCCGGCTGCTCGCCGAGCCCGCCCTCGGCGCGGCCGGGACCGACGCCCCGCCGGTGGACACGGTGGACGGGTACCGGGTCTGGTCACGGACCTACGACGAGCCGGGCAACGGGCTGTTCCCGCCGGAGGAGGCCTTCGTGCACGGCATCGTCGGCACCCTGCCGCCGGGGATCGCGGTGGACGTGGCCTGCGGCACCGGGCGGCACACCGCGTACCTGGCCTCGCTCGGGCACCGGGTGACCGGCGTCGACAGCTCGCCGGAGATGCTCGCGCTGGCCCGCGCCAAGGTGCCGCAGGCCGAGTTCCACCAGGCCGACCTCCACGATCTGCCGCTCCCCGGCGACCATGCCGACCTGGTCACCTGCGCGCTCGCGCTGGCGCACCTGCCGGATCTGAAGGCGCCGTTCGCCGAGTTCGCCCGGATCCTGCGGCCCGGCGGGCACCTGCTGGTGACCGACATTCATCATGAGCTGGCGGCGCTCAGCGCACCGGTCCGGGTCCGCTCCGGGGACGGCGAGCCGGGGCTCATCCGCACCTATCGGCACCGGCCGACCGACTACCTGCGCGCCGCGCTGCCGCTCGGCCTGCGGGTGCGGGCCGGCGAGGAGTCCCGCTGGGCGGACGGCGGCGACGAGCCCGGCCCGATGCCGGACACCATCGAGACCGGCGCCTGGGATCATTGGCCCTGGTCGCTGCTGGGCATCACGCCGGCCGCCACCGCGGCGGCGTTCGGCGGCACACCCACGGTCATGCTCTGGCACTTCCAGAAGGCCGATTGAGGCACGGTCCGCTTCGGCTCCGGTCCGCCAGTTTCGGGTACGTGTGAGTCCCGCTCGCCGGCAAGGCGGGCGGGACTCGTCGCCGGGCGGGGACGACGGCCACCCTTTCGGTACGGCGTGCCGGCTCACGGCGTACCGAAAGAGCGGCGAGCCGAACCGAAAGCGAGCCTGACGCGGGCCCGCGGTCCGGGGATGATCAGGCGCGGGCGCCGATCGCCACGGCCCGCAGCAGGAAGCCGGGGCTGGTCAGCGCGCTCGGGTGGGCGAGCATCGTGGTGACCTCGCCGAGCCGCAGGTTGACCGCGCGGTCGCGCATCGATGCCTTGAAGATCAGGCCGCTGATCCGCTGGATCAGCTTGTAGCCGCGCGGGTAGGGGCCGTCGACGTGCGGCAGCGCCAGGTCGGCCATCGTGGAGACCTGCCAGGCGGCGTCAACGACGACCTTGACGTCGGCGAAGTAGGAGAGCGCCGGCTGGTCGAGGGCCGGGTTGCCGCGCAGATACTCGGAGAGGCAGGAGGCGTGCAGCATGGCCGAGGTCATCCCCTGGCCGTAGACCGGGTTGAACGAGGCCACCGCGTCGCCGGCGGCGACCAGCCGGGACGGGAAGCGCCGCAGCAGGTGGAAGTCGCGGCGCCGGCTGTCCGCCTGGTGGTACGTGATCACCTCACCGGCCGCCTCGGACTGCGTCGCCACCTGGCCGAACTCGGCCGGGAAGTCCCGGACGCAGCGCTCCCGGTACTCGTCGGCGTCGCGGCCCGGCTTGTCGTCGGCATAACCGGAGACCAGCATCGTCCAACGGTCCCCCTCGATCGGGGTGAAGCCGCCGATCCGGGCGACCTTGCCCGGTCCCGGGTTGGCGATCGAGATGCACGTCCAGACCGGCGCGTCGGCCGGGCGCCGGAACAGCTTGGTGGCGTAGTTGAGCTTGATCCCCATCCGCTGCATCGGCGGGCGCGGGAAGCCGTCGGCCTCCAGCCAGTCGCTGAGCCGGCTGGACCGGCCGGTCGCGTCGACCACGAAGTCGGCGTCCTGCTCGGCGCCCTCGAAGCGGACGCCGGTCACCACGCCGTTCTCGATCCGCAGGCCCTCGGCCCGGCCCTGGACGGCGCGGACGTTGGGCAGGGCGAGCACGCGGTTGCGGATCAGCGCCTCCAGGAACGGGCGGCTGGAGATCAGCGCCTGGGCGGCCGGCCCGGTCGGCGGGTCCTCGCGCAGCTCACCGTCCATGTAGAACCGGTTGGTGCCGAGCGGCGGGTCGACCGCGCCGGCGTCCAGGGCCTGCCGGCCGAACCCGGGGAAGAACCGCTCCAGCTGCCGCTGCCCGGACGGCAGCAGCGCGTGCACCTGGCTGCCCTGCGGCACGCCGGGGCGCGGGCCGACCGCGCCGATCGGGTCGGCGGCGATCTCCGCGTCGGACCTGGTGATCGCGGCCAGGTCGTCGCGCTCGACGATGATCACCTCGTCGGCGTGATCGCTGAGCACCCGGGCGGCCATCAGGCCGGCGACGCTGCCGCCGAGCACGACGGCAGTACGGAAGATCACCGAGGTGCCGGTGGGCGGCTCGGACGTGGTGATCGCGGCGAAACGGCTGGCGGCAGACATGGATCTCCCCGTGGCAGTAAGGAATGATCACAATAACCGCCGAGATCGAAAAATGGAGCTACGTCGACGGGTTCCGGCGCACGATCGCGGTGTTCAGCGCCGTCGCGAACAGGCACCACGCCACGTACGGCGCGAGCGCCGCACCGGCCAGCCGGTCGATGCGCCCCGCTTGCCGCCAGAGGACCACGTTGGCCGCGTTCAGGGCGAGGATCTCGGCGAGCGCGAGCCTGGGCCGCTTCGCCCCGAAGAACAGCAGGGTCCAGGCCGCGTTGAGACCCAGATCAACACCATACGTCCAGCCGAACGCCCGCCGGCCGGCCGCGTCCGGGCTGCGATCGAGGGCCCTGGCCCCGGCCACCGCGATCAGCGCGTACAGCGGGGTCCACACCGCCGGGAACGCGGCCGGCGGCGGCTGCCAGGACGGCTTGCGCAGCGTGCGGTACCACGCGGACTTCGGGTCGGTGGCCAGCGATCCGGCCCCCGCCGCCGCGACCACCGCGGCGGTCGTCTTCACCCAGGTGGGAATGGTCATGCCCGATGCCTTACCCGCGCCGCCCGGGTTTACCCGGACCGCTGCCGGGCACGCATTCCCCTGTCCGACAACGCCGACAAGGGAGGCAGCATGCCTACGTCCATCACCGGTAAGCGGGTCGCGTTCCTGGCCACCGACGGCGTGGAGGAAGTGGAGTACACCGAGCCGCGCAAGGCGGTGGAGAACGCCGGCGGCACCGCCGAGCTGATCTCGATCAAGGACGGCCAGATCCAGGCCGTCAACCACCTGGACAAGGCCGGGACGTACCCGGTGGACCGGCTGGTCACGGACGCCCGGGTGACCGAGTACGACGCGCTGGTGCTGCCGGGCGGCGTCGCCAACCCGGACTTCCTGCGCGCCGACCCGGCCGCCGTCCGGTTCGTCGGTGACTTCGTCGCCACCGGCAAGCCGGTCGCCGCGATCTGCCACGGCCCGTGGACCCTGGTCGAGGCGGGCGTGGTCGGCGGGCGCACGCTGACCAGCTGGCCGAGCCTGCGCACCGACGTCACCAACGCCGGCGCCACCTGGGTCGACGAACCGGTCCACGTCGACGGCGCGCTGGTCACCAGCCGCAAGCCGGACGACCTGCCGGCCTTCTGCGACCAGCTCCTGGCCCAGGTCGCCGCCTGACGGCCGGTCTCCCGGCCACGCGCGGCCGGTCCCCCGGTCACGCGCGGCCGGGTCCGGTCAGGCCAGCTGGTCGAGGCGGTCGATCGCGGCGGCGACCTGCTCGGTCAGGGCGGTGAGCGTGGCCGCCTGCTCGGCGGTCATCTCCTGAGCCCGGGCCGTGGTGACGTCGATGTCGCCGATCGCCGCGCTCATCGCGGACATGATCTCGACGACCGCGCCGACGTGCTCGTTGAGCTCGTCCAGGGTCGTGGTGATCGTCTCGGTGGACTCGGCCGTGGTCGACGCGAGCGACTTGACCTCGTTGGCGACCACCGCGAAGCCCTTGCCCGCCTCGCCGGCCCGCGCGGCCTCGATGGTCGCGTTGAGGGCCAGCAGGTTGGTCTGCTTGGCGATGCCGCCGATGAACCGGGCCACCTCGTCCACCCGGCGCAGACTCTCGTGCAACGTGCCGACCGCCTCGGCGGCCGAGTCGTTGCCGGCCGTCAGCCGTCCCGCGGCGGTCCGGACGTCGGCCACCTGGCCCTCGATCCGGGCCGCGGCGGCGCTGACCGTGCCGGCCCGCTCCGACACCTCGGTCAGCTGGCCGCTGACCGCCGTCGACGTCCGGGTGACCAGTTCCTGCGCGGACTCCTGGGCCCGCCGCTGGGCGGCGGACTGCTCCTCGTGCGCCGCTTGCAGCTCCCGCTGCCGCTGCTCCTGCTCGGTGCGGATCAGCTCGTCGTTGGCGCTGATCGTGTCGAGCATGCCGTCGATCGCCCGGCCGAGCGCCGCGATGTCGTCGGTGCCCTGCGCGCCGATGCGCAGCTGGTGGTCGCCGGACGCGATGATCTGCTCGGTGGTCTCGCGCAGCGGGCGGACCCGGGTGCGCAGCGCCCGGCGGGTCGACCAGCGCAGCAGGGCGACCAGCAGCACGGTGGCGACCGCCATCAGGCCGAACAGCCGCTTCGCGGTGCTGCTCGCGGCCTGGTAGATCGGACGCGGCTGGACCGCCTCCAGGGTGAGCGTGCCCCCGCCGACGGTCGGCATGGTCGCGTCGAGGGCCATGCTGTCGGCGCCCAGCACCGCGGTCCGCACCTCGATCTTCCCGATCACGCTGTCCAGCGACGCCTGCGCCACCGCACCCGGGCGGGCCGCGGCGACGGTGGTGACGTTCAGGCCGATGTCCTTGCCGAGCCGGCCGAGGCGTTCCGGGGACAACTGCTTGAGCAGGATGAACCCGCCGGACGGGCGGCCCTCGCCGGTGCTCGGGAAGGCGCCGAGCCCGCAGTACAGGTAGGCCTGACCTGCGTCGAGCAGGCCGCACCGGGCGGTGCCGGGCTCGGCGTCCGGGTCGTACAGGCTCTTGAGCAGGGCGGGATCGCCCAGCTCGGCGGGCAGCGCGCCGAACGTGGCGTCGGCCGTGGTGAGGCCGCCGACGCGCAGCCTGCCGTCCGGGCCGATGCCGAGCACGCCGTCCAGGTCGTTGGCATCGTGCTGGGTGTCCGGCGGGAAGTCGAGGGTGAAGGCGTCCCGGTCGGCCTTCGCGATGTCGTGATACGTGTTGTCCCAGATGCTGTTCGTCACGCCGAACGCGGTCAGCAGCCGGGCCTGCCCGTCCAGCCCGATCCGGATCCGGTCGGCGTCCTGACCGACCTGCCGCGCCTCCAGGTCACCGAAGGCGCCGGTGGCCACCTGCCGCAGCAGCAGGAAGCCCAGGACGCACGCGGTCAACGCGCCGAGGATCGGCCACAGCCGTCGTACCTCCAGTCTCATGCTGGTTCCATCGGCGGTGCGCGGAAACGTCTGAGTGATCGTGGTGTGGCGTAGCGAACGTTTCCGGCGATAGTGGGTGCTGTGACAGAAGCGTTGACCGCGGCGGCGCGGCTCGGGCCCTACTTCGCGTGGACGCCGTGGGACGGCTCGGCCCGGTGGCGGCCGTTCCGCGAGTTGCTGGACCCGCGGGTGGTGGCGGAGCGGGTCGAGCTGGGCCGGGACACGCTGGCGCGGATGTCCGGGCTCGACCGGGGGGCGATCGGCGAGCGGGCGGTCGCCTCGATCACGTTCCTCGGGCTGGCGTCCCGGCTGCTGTCCCCGCTGCTCGGCGCCGCGACGATCGGCGGCGCGATTCCCCGGGCGGATCCCGGGCAGCTGTGGTGGCAGCCGGTGACGGGTGGCCCGCTGCCGATCGCCTACCGGGACCTGACCGCCGAGCCGTGCGCCGGCTGGGAGCCGCGCCGGATCGCCGAAGCCGGGCTGTTGGACCTGGTCGAGCCGCTGCTCACGGTCTTCCGGGAGCGCTACTCGCTGTCCCCGCAGGTGCTCTGGGGCAACGTGGCCTCCGCCCTCGGTGGCGCGGCCGGCATGATCGCGGACGCGCCGTCACCCGCGACCGGGATGATCGCCGACGGACAGCCGTCCCCCGCGGCCCGCAGCGCCGCGATCGTCGAGGCCGCGCTGGACCTGGCGCCGCTGCGACGCTCGGCGGACCTGGTCCGGCCGGATCCCCGCCGCGACCGCTGGTTCCTGGTCCGCCGCAACTGCTGCCTCTATTACCGCATCCCGGGCGGCGGCACCTGCGGCGACTGCGTCCTGACCCCGGAAGCCGAGCGGCACCGGACCTGGCGGGCCGTCCTGAGCCGCTGACGCGGCTTCACGATGACGGTGCCGCCCGGCCGGTCGAGCTCCCGCCGCTCGCGCATGTCATGAGGCCGGCTCCGCGATGCCCGGCCGGGCGAATCCGGCCAGCTCCGCACCCGACTCCACGCTCGGCTCGGTGACCAGCAGCGTCGCGGCACGGGTCAGGAAATCGGTGAGGTAGTCGGCTGCGAAGTGGGCATCGTGGGCGGCCTGGTCCGCGTAGCGCTCGACGACGATGAAGCGGTCGTCCGGCCGGCGGAGCACCGAGTATCCGATGGCGCCGGGCTCGGTGCGGGTGTGCCGTTCGAGCACCCGCAGGGCGGCCTCCACCTCGTCGGCATGCTCGGGCTTGGCGTGCAGGGTCGCGATGACAACGATCATGGCCTAAGCATCGGCGGCGCCGCTGGTGCTCGGATAGTAGAAATGGGACACGGGCCCGCCGAGCATCCTGGCCGGCGGCTGGCCGGTGAAGTGGTGGAACTCCTTGATGAAGTGGCTCTGGTCGAAGTAACCGGCCGCGAGCGCGACCGGCAGACAGCTCGCCCGCACCGGGTTGAGCAGCGCCCGGATCGACCGCTGGAATCGGGCCAGCCGCTGGAACTCCTTCGGCGGCACACCCACCGTGGCGAGGAAGCCACGCCGCAGGTGCCGCACGCTCAGCCCGAGGTCAGGTCCCAGCCGGTTCACCCGCACGCTCGCCGCGTCGTAGTACGTGCGACGCACCGCCACCTCGACAAGCCGATCCGCCCCGGACCGGCCCATCAGCGGCGTGAGCAGCGCCTCGACGGTCCTGGCCCGGACGTCGAGCGGGTCAGCCGGCCGAATCTCGCCGGCCAGCCGGCGGCCGGCCACGCCGAACACGTCGACAGCCGCCACCGCGTCGTCCATCACCGCCGCGACCGGAACCGACGTGAAGTGCGGCAGCGCGCCGGCGCGGAACCGGACGGCGGTGAACCGCACCGGGCCGGCGGCGCTCAGCCGCCACCGGGACCGGCGCATGCACAGCAGGTGCGCGGCCGGCAGCTCACGCGTGCCGGACGAGGTGCACGCCACCATCGGAGCGCCGTGCTGGACGACCAGCTCCGCGCCCGTGCCCGGCAGCAGGACCGGCAGCTCGTCCGGTGTCCCCTCCCACGACCAGACCCGGTCGACGTAGGGCGCGAGGACGGGGCTCGGCCGGATCCAGTCACTGCGCACCTCCGCAACGGTATCGCCCCCGGCTGCCGCAAGGTCAGCATCGAGGGTGGTGACCGGGGGCGGTCAGGGCGGGGTGATCCGGGAGAGTTCCAGCATCGCGGACATCTCGGCACGGCCGGGGCCGCCGGCGGCGACCCAGGCGGTGATGTCGTCCAGGACCAGGTCGTCGAGGACCAGGCCGAACCAGACCGGGCGGGCGCCGCGCCGCCGGGCCTCCGGGGCGGGCTGCACGACCAGCACGTTCGACTGGGAGCAGGCGTCGAGGCAGAGGCTGGTCCGCACCTGATGCGCCGGGGCCAGCGCGGCGCGCAGCCGTTCCAGCTGCCGGTCATGGTCGACGGCCGGATGTTTGCTCAGGCTGCCGCAGCAACAGTCCCGGCAGACCGTGACCATGCACCCGTCCCGCTCCTCGTCACGCACAGTTGATCACCCTACGGTGGAGGGATGCGGGGATGGCGGCCGGTTGCGGTGTCCGGGGCGGTGTTCGGGGTCAACGCGATCTTCCTGATCGCCGGGCCCTCCGGCGGATCGCTTGCCGCGTGGCCGTGGGGCTGGCTGTTGCAGCTGGTCAGCGCCGGGGCGCTGGCATGGAAGGACCGGCATCCGCGCACCGCGCTCGCGGTGACCGGGTCGGCCGCGCTGCTCTACTACCCGCTCGGCTTCCCGGACGCGCCGCTGGCCGCCGGGTTCGTGATCGCGCTGTACACCGTCGCGCGGGACGGGCGGCGCTGGCTCGCGATCGGTGACGTGCTGGTGCTGCTGGCCGGGTTTCCGCTGATGGCGCTGCTGGTGCACGGGCGGGACCGGGCGTTCGAGCTGGACACCGCGATCGGGCAGGCGGCGATCCTGGTGGCGACGGTGACGGCCGGGGAGATCAGCCGGGCGCGGCGGGAGCGGGCCGAGGCGCTCGCCCGGGACCGGGCCGCGCAGGAGCGGCTGCGGATCGCCCGGGAGCTGCACGACGTGATGGCGCACCAGATCTCGCTGATCAGCGTGCAGGCGGGGGCGGCGCTGCATCGGCGGGACCCGGAGACCGCGTTCGAGGCCCTGGAACACATCCGGGTGGCGAGCAAGGAGGCGCTGCGCGAGTTTCGTACCGTGCTGGGCATGCTGCGGACCGAAAGCGAAAGCATGCCGCGGACCGAGAGCGAAGGCATGCCGCGGACCGAAAGCGAACGCATGCCGCCGGCCGGAAGCGCTTCGGATGCCTCGCTGGCCCGCCTGCCCGACCTGCTGGCCGGGGTCCGCGCGACCGGCGTCTCGGTGCGGCTGACCGGCGAGCCGCCCGCCGGCCTGCCCGCGGAGGTCGACGCCGCCGCGTTCCGGATCGTGCAGGAGTCGCTGAGCAACGTGCTCCGGCACGCCGGCGCCACCGCCGTCGAGATCGTCATCGACGACACGAAGGAGCGGCTCACGCTGCGGATCGACGACGACGGCGCCGGTTCGCCGGGCGCTCCGGGCAACGGCATCACCGGCATGCGGGAGCGGGCGGCCGCGCTGGGCGGGCAGGTCGAGGCGGGCTGTGGTGCGGATGGCGGATTCAGCGTACGAGTGGAGCTGCCGAAATGATCCGTGTCCTGCTGGCCGACGACCAGCGCCTGGTCCGGGCCGGATTCCGGTCGATCCTCGGCGGCGAGCCGGACATCCGGGTGGTCGCCGAGGCCGCCGACGGCGCGGAGGCGGTCCGCCTGGCCCGGCAGGAGCGCCCGGACGTGGTGTTCATGGACGTCCGGATGCCGGTGCTCGACGGCCTGGAGGCGACCCGCCGGATCGTCGCCGACCCGGCCCTGAGCGACGTCCGGATCGTCATCCTCACCACCTACGAGCTCGACGAGTACGTGTACGGCGCGATCCGCGGCGGCGCCAGCGGCTTCCTGCTCAAGGACGCCGAGCCGGCCGAGCTGATCACCTGTGTACGGGTGGTGGCCCGCGGCGACGCGCTGCTCGCCCCGTCGGTGACCCGCAAGCTGATCGCCGACGTGGCGTCCCGGGTCCGGCGGCCCGCGCCGGCCCCGGCGGACGCCGGCCTCACCACCCGCGAGGCGGAGATCGCCGACCTGGTCGCGGCCGGGCTGTCCAACGAGGAGATCGCCGCCCGGCTCACCATCTCGCACGCGACCGCGAAGACCCACGTGAGCCGGGTGCTGGGCAAACTCGGACTGCGTGACCGCGCGCAGCTGGTGATCTGGGCCTACGAGGCGGGCCGGGTTCAGCCGGGATGGCTCAGGTGAGGCGCGACTGACGTCCCCGGCGCGACGATCACGAACTGGCCCATCATGCCGCGGTCCTCGTGCCGCAGGATGTGGCAGTGGTACATGTACGGCCACCCCGGGTCGGTGTGCCGGCCGAACCGCACCGCGAGCCGCGCCGTCGCGTGCTTCGGCAGGAAGACGGTGTCCTTCGGCCCGGCCTGGTACGCGGGCGGCGGCGCCCCGTTCACGTCGAGGATCCGGAACGCCACCTCGTGGATGTGGAAGTTGTGCGCGAACGTGGTGTTGTCGATCTCCCAGATCTCCAGCGCGCCGGCCGGCACCACCTCGTCGATCCGGTTCATGTCCATGTCCCGGTCGTTGATCTCGGAGCCGCTGAGCGTGAACCTGCGCACCCGGCTCCCGGCCGGCGGCGCCGTCGTGGCCGTGCCGCCGAGCGTCGCCGGCACCGCCGCCGACCTGGTCAGCTCCGGCCCGGCGACGATCTTGAGGAGGGTGAAGTCGTCCTCCTCGATGTCGTTGGCGGTCTGCCGGGGCTCGCCCACGCTGTTCATGATCACGGTCTCGCCGGCCCGGAACGCGACCACGATCTCGCACCGCTCGCCCGGGCTGATCTTCACGCGGTCCACCGGGACCGGCTTCTCCAGGAGCCCGCTGTCGGTCGCCACCGCCTGGAACGTCCGGCCGTCGGCGAAGCCGACGCGATAGACGCGGGCGTTCGAGGCGTTCAGGAGGCGGAAGCGCACCAGCGAGGAGCCGACTTCGAGGTACGGATCGAACGTCCCGTTGACCAGAACGGTGTCGCCGATCAGCCCGTAGGTGCCGCCCAGCACGTTCGTGTCGAACTGCCCGTCGCCCTCGAACGTCCGGTCCTGGATGATCAGCGGCACGTCGTCGACGCCGTACCGGCTGGGCAGTTCCGGACCGGCCGGGTCGTCGATCAGGAACAGCCCGGCCACCCCGCGGTAGACGTGCAGGGCGGTGCGCTCGTGCGGGTGCGGGTGGTACCAGGAGGTCATCGCGCCCTGCTCGATCGTCCACTCCGGGATCCAGGTGGCGCCCGGCTCGATCATCTGGTGCGGGCCGCCGTCCATCCGGGCCGGCAGCCGCATGCCGTGCCAGTGCAGGGTGCTGGCCTCCGGGAGGAGGTTGGTCACCGCGACCCGGACGTGCTCGCCACGCCGGGCGCGGATGGTCGGGCCGAGGTAGGCGCCGTTCACGCCCCAGGTGTCGGTGGTCTTGCCGGGCAGGAACGCCGAGTGCCCGTCGGCGCGCAGCGTCAGGTCGAACTCGCGGGCGCCGTCCCTGCCGGGCCTCGGCTCGGCGAGCGGCGGGATGCGCAGGCGGTTGGCGAACGAGGCGGCCGGGGCCGACTCGGTGCAGCCGCCGAGGGCGGACAGGGCGGCCAGGGTGAGCAGGGTTCGTCTCTTCACGCCAACCAGGCTGCGGTGCCCGGGCACGGCTCGGATCGGTGCTTTCCCCGGAGATCCGGTCCCGGGTTTCAGCAGGTCAGCGGGGTGCTGCCGGACGTGGTCTACGCCGGGGGACGCAGTCGCGGCGGCCGTCTGCAACCTCGGTCGCACGGCGGGATCGGGGTTCTGCCCTATGGTCGGGGGATGGTGCCGGGCAGGTTCGGGGCGGATCGGGTGTGGGGCGAGCGGGCGGCTCGGCCGCTGCGGCTGCTCGCCGGGAGCGGGGCGCGGGCCACCGCCTCCGAGATCGCCGCGCTGCGGGCGGGACTGAACCGGCGGGACGAACCGGCGGCGGCTCTCGTCCGGGCGGTCCGGGACTCGGCCCGGTTGAGCGTGCGGGATCTGCTTCGGCTGGTCGCGGCGGGGCCGGCTGAGGGCGTACCGGAAGCGGTGGCGACCTTTGTCGAAGCGGTCCGGAAGCGGCCCGCCTGGGTCGACGACGACCTGCTGGCGCGGGGTGCCGAAGCCTGCCGGGCTTTCGGCATGGACGCCGGGCTGGTGCTCGCCTACGGTTCGCTGCTCGGCGGTTATCGGACCGGCGCGGCATTGGAGCCGCTGGTCCGCACCGGCCGGCTGACCGGCGGCGAGACCCTGCGGCGCATCAAGGAGACGTCGCACTGGTGGCGCGCGGTGACCGAGCCCGGCGGATTGGCGCCGGGCGGCGCCGGATTCCTTGCCACCTTGCAGGTACGCGTGATGCACGCCCTGGTCAACGCCCGGTTGGAAGCGGACCCGACCTGGGATCACGCGTTCCGCGGACTGCCGATCAATCAATACGACCAGGCGAGCACCCTCGGTGTCTTCTCCACGAGTTTCCTGCTGCACCTGCGGCTGCTCGGCGTGCGCGTCGCGAAGGCGGACGCGGCCGCGGTGATGCATCTCTGGTGCTATGTCGGGTGGCTGCTCGGTGTCGACGAGGACTGGCTGCCGTTCACCGAGAAGCAGGGGCGCCGGCAGCTCTACCATTTCCTCTCCTTCGACCCGCCGCCCGACCGGAACAGCGTCGGCCTGGCCCGGGCCCTGATCGCGATGTCGGACGAGTTCGCCCACGGCTGGCGGCGCGTCTACGAACGGGAGCGCGCGCTGTCGGTGAGCACCTGGCTGCTCGGCCGCGCGGCGATGCGGGACCTCGGTCTGCCCCGCCGTCCGCCGTGGTACGGATTGGCGCGCGTCACCGCGAATCTGCTGATCAGTCACGGTCTCGGGCGGCTCCCCGGCGGCCGGCGGCTGCTGCTGGCCCGGGGTGAGCGGCAGGCGCGGGCCCAGTTCGCGCGCTGGGGCTGAGGTCCGCGGGGCAGCGGGCAGACGTCCCCACGGGGCAGGATGACGGCATGACGGGGACGAACAACAAACGACAGCTCAGTGGACTGATCGTCGGATCGCTGGTGGCACTCAGTTTCGGCACGGTCTTCGTGATGGTCAACAGCGCGGAGCTGTCCTCCCCCTGGCAACTGGTGATCCGGGTGGTCGCGGTGCTGGTCGCGGCCGGGCTCCTGGTGCTGGTGTTCCGGACCGAGCGCGCGTCCACGCCGGCCCAGCAGAGCGACGTCGCCGGCTTCTCCGACCCCGCCTACCGGTACGCGGTGATCTTCGAGGTCGTCGCCCTGTTCGGCGGCCTCTTCGTGATCAACGGGGTGCTGAAGAAGCCGGACGTCGCGGTCGCCTGGGTGGCCGTCGTGGTCGGCCTGCACTTCTTCCCGCTCGGGCGCGCCTGGCGGATGCCGTTCTACTACTGGCTCGGCGGCGCGATGACCGTTCTCGGCCTGGCCGGTTTCCTGGCTCATGCGGCGGGCGCGTCGGCGGCCACGGTCGCGCTGATCTCCGGCGTCGGGTCGGGCTTCGCCCTGTACGCCGCCGTGCTGATGGGCATCCGCGACACCCGGTCCCGCCAGGTCGCCGCGGCGGCCCGCTGACCTCAGAAGTCCCGCCAGGCGTCGAACCACTCGTCGGCGTCGGCGTCGGGCACGCCCGCCCGGGCGGCCAGTGCGAAGAAGGCGTCAGCGGCCTCCTCCCGGCGCAGCGTGTCGATGATCCCGTAGCGGTCCTCGATCCGGTTCAGGGCGGTGACCAGGGTTTTCAGGATCTGCTCGGCGTCGGCCGGTGCGCGGTCGACAGCGCGGGAGGCGGTGGCGTAGGCCTTGCAGGCGGCCACCCCGGCTCGCTCGTCGTCGTCGGCCCAGTCGCGGAACGGGTTGTCCAGGTTGGCGCGCAGCCAGGTGTCGGACTTGGCGCCGCGGACGACGAGCCGGACCGGGGTGCCGCGGTAACGGGCCTTGAGGGCGTTCGCCACCGAGCGCGGGAGGCCGTCGATCTCCAGGTGGCGCAGCCCGGGCAGGTCGGGCAGGGTGTCGGCGGTGAGGCCGTAGGCGTCGATCAGGTGCAGCTCGCGGAGCCGGGTGCACGCGGCGAGCGCGGACGCCTCCGTGAGAACGCCGGGAGCGGCTGACCACCGTACCGTCAATCGGGTCAGACCCGGCAGCGCACGCAGGGCCGCGACCGACAGCGTGCCCGGCGCCTGGAGGATCAGCTCGGGCAGCGAGCGCAGACCGGCCGGAACGCCGGGCTTCGCGCCGCTGAGCCGCAGGCTCACCCACCGGCCGTCGTCCGGCACAGCGATCTCCACCGGCTCGGCGCCCTCCGCGAACTCGCAGCGCAGCCTCCCGCCCGGCAACCGCAGCGTCCGCAATCCCGGTCCGAAGGTGACCCCGGTCAGCGTGGTCCCGGCGAGATCGACCTCGGCGGGCGGCTCCCGCCAGTCGACGTCCTCGATCAGCGGCAGGTCCGCAAGGGCGACGGCGAGCCCTCGGTCCGGGCCGGACCAGATCAGCCGGGTGGTCTTGAGCTTGCCGATCCCGGCCCAGCGCACCTCGGCGGCTTCGGTCAGATCCAGCGGGTTCGTGCCGGCGGGCAGCAGCACCGGTCCGGCACCCAGGTCGACGTGGACGTCCCAGATGTTCGGCGTCTTCCGATACGCCTCCCGCACCGCGGGCGGCACCACGCTGTCCCAGCGGCGCTGCGCGACCAGCTGGATCGGGAAGTAGGACCAGCCGGCGTGGACGTTCGTCTCGGTCGGGCGGCCGGCGATCGGGCCGTTGCCCACCGGGATCAGCTCACCCGGGAGCGCGTCGTTCACCCGGATGACGCTGTCCCGGCCGCCCGCGTGAGCATGGTGGGTCAGCCGCAGCACCGGCGCGTCAGCGACGTCCGCGGCGGTGAAGAGGCCGGCGCTGTGCCAGTCGAGCAGGCACACCACCACACCGTCCGGATCCACCGCGGTGACCTGGAGCGCGCCGAATCCGTCGGGCAGCGGGACGGCGAAAAAGTCGCCAGAAATCAGATCCATCGACGCTTCCTTGAAGTGTTACGTGATCGATAAGGTACGGTGCTCGATCAAGGCGCCACGGGGAGGAACACATGGTCGACATCGGTTGGGTCCGGCGTAACGGTTGGGTGCAGCGGCTGGACGCGAACACCGGTGGGGCGATGGTGCTCGCCGTCGAGGCGACCGCGTTCCTGCTGATCGCGATCATGGGGACGCCGTTCCTGCTGTTCTTCGCGGCCGACGACGACGCCTCGGTGGGCTGGCTCTGGCCGTTCGGGGCGTTCTGCGCGGCCTCCGCGGTGCTCGGCACGGTGGCCGGGGCCGCCGCGTTCCTGATCGGTTCCCGGGGCAACCAGCGGGACCTGCAGATCGGTGGCGGGGCCGCGCTGGCCATCGCGGGCGGTGCGGGGCTGGCGGCCGCCGTGTCCGCCTCCGGGTCGCCGCTGCTGGCCCTGTTCAGCGCGCTGGTCGCGGTGACGAACCTGGGTGCGGCCCGCCTGCTGCTCACCGCGGAACCGACCGCGGAGCTCGCTGAGGCGCCGGCCGTGCTGCCCGAGGCGTTCCTGCTGGCCGCGCCGCTGGCCGAGGCGGAGATCCGGACCCGGGAGACGGTCGAGATCGAGGTCCGCCGGCCGGTCCAGGCCGTGCAACGGACCGCGACCCGGGCGCGGCGCCCGCGCGGGGCGGCGGCGCTGCACACCCTGAGCGGGGTCCAGCTCCCGCCCCGGGCGCGCCGCAACCGCCGCCGCTGACCCGCGCTGTCAGGCAGAGACGGCGACCAGCGAGCCGCTCTCCATGGCGACCCACACGGTCGCCCCGCTCAGCGCCAGGCCGTGCGGCTCCTTGCCGGGGAGCGGATGCCGGGTGACCGCTCCCCCGGGCGCGACACGGGCCACCTCGTTGGTACCCCACAGGGTGGCCCAGCAGCCCCCGGCCGGGTCGGGTGCGACGGCGTGCGGGCGGGACTGCGGGTCGCCGAGGGAGACGAGTTCGGTCGTACCGTCACTGCGGACCCGGCCCACCGCACCGCGGGCGATGTCGGCGAACCAGATCCCGTCGCCGCCGGCGGCGACGCCGACCGGCGCGGACCCGGCACCCAGCTCGACGACGTCGAACCGCTCGCCGTCATAGCGCCCCAGCGCCCCGGCCCCGTTGAACGCCACCCACACCACGCCGTCCGCGCTCGCCGTGATCATCGCCGCCCGGGCGTCCGGCACCGGCAGCTCGACCAGGCGGACCTCGCCGTCCGCGGTGACACAGCCGATCCGCTCGGCGCCGGGTGCGCTGAACCAGACCGCGCCGTCCGGCGCCACAGCCACCCCGTACGGCGCCGAGCCGGCCGGAAGCGCGAACACCGTCTCGTCCCCACCGGTCGTCAGCCGCCCGATCCGATCGTCGGTGCGGGTGTGCCAGACGGTCCCGTCGGCGGCCACCGCGGCCAGCATCGGCCGGACGCCCTCGGGCAGTGAATGACTCCGCACCACCGCGCCGTCCCGCAAGCAGAGCAGCGAGGCCGGGGCCAGCAGCGTCGTCCAGATCTCGCCGTCCGGCCCGGCCGCGACGGCGTAGGGCGTCCCGCCGTCCGGCAGCGTCACTTCATGATCTCGCATCGCCCCACGGTAACCACACCCGTCACCAGCTGCCCGAGGAGCCGCCCCCGCTGGAGGAGCCGCCCCCGAAGTCGGAGCCCGACGAGCCCGACGACCCGGTCCAACCGGAGCTGCCGGAGTCGTGCGACGTGGAGCTGTGGTGGTGCGACGTGAAGCCGTGGTGGTGGGTGCCGGACGACCCGCTCGTCCAGCCGCCGTGCCCGGACATGCGCCGCACCCAGGCGACCAGCACCACCCCGACACCGACGACCAGGAGGACGATCGGCCAGACGGTCCAGCCGCTGTCCTCCTCCGTCCCCTCGTTGGCAAGGTCGATGCCGCCGGTGCCGGAGTCGATGTAGGTGTCGGCATCGGTGTCGGTGTCGGTGTCCTCGAGGGTGGGCGCCTCGGTGGCCAGACCGGCCAGCGCCGCCCCGGCCGGGATCTTGTGGCCGATCTTGCGACGGATCGCGTCGAGGCCGGTCAGGATGCCGTCGGCGTACTCCTCGGCGGCCATCTTCGGCACGATCACGTCGTGCACGATCGTCCCGGCCGCCTTGTCCGGGAGCCGTTTCACCATGCCGTCGCCGGTCTCCAGCCGGGCCTGCCGGTCCCCGACGGCGACCACCAGCAGCACCCCGTTGTCCTTCGCCGCGTCGCCGACGCCCCACTCGTTGAACAGGTGGGTGCTGTACTCCTCGATGCTCACGCCATCGGTGCTGTCGATCACCGCGACGGCGATCTCGTCGGTGGTCGCCTTCTCATCGGCGCGCAGGATGGTGGTGACCTCGGAGCACAGCTCGTCGCCGAGCACACCCACCTCGTCGACGCAGCGGCCGACCGGATCGGGGTACACCGGGTCGGCCAGCGCGGCCGATGGCAGGGCCACGACCAGCGCGGACATCACGGCGACGACGGCGAAGCGGGTTCTCATGGGCTCCATACTGAGGCTCGCCGACAACTGCGTAAATCCTCAGATGTCTCGCTGATCGGGCGAACTGACCGTCGTGATTACCAGCCTCCGGCGGGCACCCCGTTCGGTGCTGGCCTCCATCGCGCTGGCGGTGTTCGCCATCGCCGTCCTCGTCGTGGCCCTGGCCGCCCCGGCCGACCCGGGCGTGCTGCTGTGGCTGGCCGCGCCGCCGGCCACGCTCATCCCGGTCGTGCTGGCCACCCGGATCGCCCGGACCACCGGCTTCCCGCGCGCGACCCGGATGTTCTGGGCCCACCTGGCCGTCTGCTCCGCGCTCGCCGGGATCGGCAGCGTGCTCAACGCGATCGACGCCCTCGGCGGCCCGGCGCCCACCCAGGCCATGTCGCCGGGGACCGTGGCGGCATACGCCGGCTGTGTGGTGGCGCTGATGTCCGGCATGTTCCGGCTGCCGATGGGCTCCTCGGGCGCCGGCGACCGGCTGCGGATCGGCCTGGACGCCGGCACCGTGCTGCTCGCCGCGGCCATCTTCCTCTGGCAGTTCCTGCCGACCGGCTCCCCCGTCCTGGTCGGCTTCACCACGGTGCTGATGCTGGTCACGGTCTTCGCGGTCGCCAAGGTGGCGCTGGCCGGGCACCGGTACATCGACCCGGTCGCCCTGCGGCTGTTCGCGCTCGGGCTGCTCGGCGGGGCGCTGATCGGCACGCTTCAGCAGTTCCTCGGCAGCCGCCCGGACCTCAACCTGGGCCCGGTCGGCGTCTCGATCATCATGATCTGCGCGACCGCGGCGGCCGAGGCCCAGCTGCGCAGCTGCCCGGTGGCGGCGGCCGGCCCGGCCCGGAACCGCCGGCCGTTCAGCGTGCTGCCCTACCTGGCGGTCGTCGCGGTGGACGGGTTGCTGGTGGTGACCTGCTGGCCGTACCCGGCGGGGCGGGCGGTGGTGCTGGCCGCCGTGCTGCTGACCGCGGTGGTGATGTGGCGGCAGATCACCGCGATGCGTGAGAACACCGAGCTGGTCGCCCGCCTCGACCACGCCGCGACGCACGACGCGCTGACCGGCCTGCCGAACCGGGCGCTGTTCACCGCCCGGATGGCGACCGCGCTCGCCGAGCGGTGGCCGGTCAGCGTCGCGCTGATCGACCTGGACGGCTTCAAGGCGGTCAACGACACGCTCGGCCACGGCGCCGGCGACGTGCTGCTCACCACCACCGCGAAGCGCCTGACCAGCTGCGTCCGGGCGGGTGACACGGTGGCCCGGCTGGGCGGTGACGAGTTCGTGGTGCTGATGCCCGGCCTCGACGCCCAGGAGGCGGTCGAGGTCGCCGGCCGGATGGTCGCGGCGCTCGCCGTACCGGTCCGGGCCGAGGGGCACGACCTGCCGGTCCGGGCCAGCATCGGCATCGCCGGCGGGGACGGCGCGGAGGTCGGTGAGGGGGAGCTGCTGCGCCGGGCCGACATCGCGATGTATGCCGCCAAGCACTCCGGGGGCAGCAACGTCCGGCACTACACGGCCACGATGCCGGAGACCCGGATCGCCGACCTGCGGACCGCGGGCACGGTCCGGCAGGCACAGCACGCGGTTCAGGCCCGCGAGTCCGCGTGAGGTCCGCTTCGGCAGACGCGGGCCGGTTTTCGGTACGGCTGGTGGGCGGCGCTCCGGGCGTACCGTAAACGGGTCGAACCGCACCGCAAGCGCAGGCTCCCCCTGACACCGCTCTGCCCGATGGGCGAATGGAGTGCGCCATGTCCGAGATGCTTCCTTCGCAGGGTTCCTCCGGCCACGAGCTCGTGCCGGTCACCACGGACAGTCCGCGGACGACACCGGCCCACGATCCCCGGCTGCCCGCCGTGGTCGGCGGCCTCCCCCTCCGCAATCCCGGCTTCACCGGCCGCCGCGAGCTCCTGGACGCGTTGCATCAGCGGCTGGGGGCGGGCACCACGGTGGTGCTGCCGGAGGCGCTGCACGGCGCCGGTGGGGTGGGCAAGTCCCAGCTCGTGATCGAGTACGTCTACCGGCACCAGCAGGACTTCGACCTGATCTGGTGGATCCCCGCCGAGCGGCCCGCCCAGATCCAGGCGGCGCTCGCCGAGCTGGCCGGGCGCCTCGATCTCGCGGTGCCCTCGACCGCGAACACCGCCGTGCCCGCGGTCCTGGACCACCTGAGCAAGGGCCGGCGATATGCCAACTGGCTCTTGATCTTCGACAACGCGGCGGATCCCGCCGAGGTCACTCGCTTCTTCCCGACAGGTGGACCGGGCAGCATCGTGGTGACCTCACGGAACCCGGACTGGCGCGCGCTCGCCCATACGCTGCCGGTCGACGTCTTCGAACGGCAGGAGAGCATCGAGCTGATCCGCCGCCGCGACCCGGAGCTGCCCGGCCCGGAGGCCGATCAGCTGGCCGCGGCCCTCGGCGACCTGCCGCTGGCGATCGAGGCGGCGGCCACCTGGCGCGCCGAGACGGACCTGACTCTGCCGGAGTACCTGGCGCAGCTCCGGGAGTGCCGGCAGCGGCTCGCCGAGGCGACCCCGGCCGACGACCTACGCGACTTCCCGGCCGAGGTCGCCGCGGCCTGGACCGTGACGCTCGACGGGCTGCACGACCGGGAACCGTCCGCGCTGCGGCTGCTCCAGGTCTGTGCCTTCTTGGCGCCCGAGCCGATCAGCCGGGTCCTGCTCGCCAAGCCGCGAGGTCTGCACATCGACCCTGAGTTCGACCAGCTGATGCGCAACAGTGCCCGGCGCGATCGGGCGATCAGGATCATCGGCAAGCTGGGGCTGGCCCGCATCGACCACCGGACCGGCTCGTTCCAGATGCACCGCCTGATGCAGCGGATGCTCGTCCACCGGATGGATCCGCAGACCCGGGACGGTATGCGGCACGCCGCCCACCTGCTGCTCGCCGGCAACGACCCGAGCCAGCCGGACGACGCCGACCACTGGTTCCGGTACGCCGAGCTCTATCCGCACGTCGTCGCGTCCGGCGCCGAGGAGTGCCTCGATGAGCTGGTCCGCGATCTGATCCGGAACGAGTCCGTCTACCTGTGGCGGTGGGGTGAGCACGCCGAGGCGCGCGCTCTCGCCCAGCGGGCCTACACCGCATGGACCGCCGCCGGCGACGAGGAGCACCCGGACAGCCTGCGGATGGCCCAGTGGCTGGGCGCCATGCACTTCGTGGTCGGCGATTACGCCGCGGCGCGGGAACTGAACGCCCGCACGCTGGAGTTCTGCCTCGGCGCGCTCGGCGGGGACGACGAACACACTCTCCTGGCGCTCGGCAGCGTGGCCGCCGACCACTGGGTGACCGGCGACTTCGGTGGTGCCCTCGAGCTGTCCCGGACCGTGTACGACAGGGCCGTGCGGAACTTCGGGCCGGACGTTCCGTTCACCCTGCGAGCGGCACGCCACCTGGCGGTGAGCTTGCGGCTGTCCGGCATGTCCGGCCGCGCGCTCCAGCTGGACCACCAGACGTACCACCATCTCGTGCAGATCTACGGAACCGACCACTCGGACAGCTTGCTCACCCGGGGCGGCATCAACCTGGACCGCCGGGAACTCGGCGACTACGTGACGGCGCACGCCGACCAGGAATCCGTGGTCGCCACCGCCCGCCGGCTGCTGCACTACGACGACCATCCCGACCTGCTGCGACAGAATCACCATCTGGCCTGCCTCCGGCGCAGGGCCGGCCTCCACCCGGAGGCCCTGGAACTGTCCGGCGACGTCTATCGGCGGTTCCGGAACAGGTACGGCACCCGGCACCCGGACACCGTCCTGGCGCTGCTCGCCGTCTCGATCGACCAGCGGGTCACCGGCGACCTGGCCGCGGCCCGGGAGAACGGCGTGCAGGCGGTGAACGGGCTCCAGGCGCTCTATGGCGACGACCACCCGCACACCGCCGGTGCCCGGTCCGACCTGGCCGTGACGCTGCGGTTGCTGGACCGCTCCGAGGAGGCCCGGGCGTTGAACGAGCAGGCGGTACGGGCACTGACCGACCGGCTCGGTGCCGGGCACCCGCTGGTCCTCACGGCGCGGATCAACCTGGCCGGCGACCACTTCGCACTCGGCGACGTCGAGCAGGCGCACGAGCTGGACAGGGCGAGTTTCGACCGGTGCCGGGAGGTGCTCGGCCCGACCCACCCGACCACGCTGGCCGGCGGGGTCAACCTGGCGGCCGACCTGCGCGGCCTGGGCCGGGACGCCGAGGCGGGCATTCTGTTCGAGGACACCATGGACAGGTTCCGCGAGTCCCTCGGCGCCGGCCATCCGGCCACCATCGCGGCCGCCGCCGGCGTGCGGGCCGACGGCGACATCGACCCGCTCCCGCTCTGACCGGCCTCGCTCAGCCGGTGAACTCCGCGAGCCGTTCGGTCATGTCTCCGGCGAGAGCAGCCCGCTGCCGCTCCACCTCGGCGCGCAACTCGTTGATCTCGTCCAGCGCGGCGGCCCGTTTCGCCTCCAGCCCGGCGACCACCTCGGCGTGCGCGTGCCGCGCGTCGGCCACGATGGTGGAGGCGCGCAGCTGGGCCTCGCTGATCAGCTGGTCGGCCTTGGTGGTGGCCTGGGTCAGCACGGTCTCGGCCTGCTGCCGGGCCTCGGCCACGTAATCGTCGGCGTTGCGCTGGGCGAGCTCCAGCATCCGGGTGTCGACCGGCCGGGGCTCGACCGGCCGGCGCCACCTCTCGAGCTCGGCCTCCAGCATCTTGACGTGTTCCTGGACGTCCAGGCATTCCAGCTCCAGCCGGCGGACCCGCTCGGCGAGGTCGTGCGGGGTGAGCTGCTCGCTGAGCGCCCGGTTCTCCTGCTCCAGTCGCCGGATCTCGCCCGCCACGTCCCCGAGGAACGCGTCGACCTCGCCCGGGTGGTAACCCTGCGTGCCGACGGGTGGCCGCCGGAACGTGACACTGCTGATCTCGGCCGGGCTGAGCGGCACAGTGATACCTGCCTTCCCGTCTGTGCACGTTCCCACAGCGCGGACAGGACGACAGTGATCAACATCGACCGGGCCCGCGTCGCCACGAAGTACACCCGCCGCCACCATCAATGTCAACATCGCGTGGCGGTCAGCTCCCCTGAGCGTGATGGCCTGCCGGCACGGTGGAGAGCGCCTCGCCCACTCCGGCGAGCAGTTCCACGGCGGTGAACGGCTTCTGCACGATCCGGATCTCCGGGTCGATGCCGTGCTCCCGGCGCACCTCGGCGTCGCTGTACCCGGACATGAACAGCACCCGCAGGTCGGGCCGGCGGGCCCGCAGGCGACCGGCGAGCGCCGGGCCGGAACGGCCGCGCAGCACCACGTCGGTGACCAGGAGCGCGACGTCGTGCAGGTCGAGGTCGGCCAGCGAGACGTCGCCGAGCGCGATGGCCCGGTACCCGTTGTCCTTCAGGATCCGGGTCACCAGGTCCCGGACGAAGTCGTCGTCCTCGACCACCATGATCAGCTCGCCGTGCCCGTGGGCGGGCTCCGGCACCGGGGCGTCGGGCCGGCGGACCGGCGCGGCGGCCGACGGCAGCAGGATGCGGAACGTGGTGCCGACCCCGGGCGCCGACTCGACCCCGATGTGCCCGTTCGCCTCCCCGACGATGCCGTAGACGGTGGACAGCCCCAGCCCGGTCCCCCGGTCGGCGGGCTTGGTGGTGAAGAACGGTTCGAAGAGCCGGTCCCGGACCTCGGCGGTCATCCCGGTGCCGGTGTCGCTCACGGTCAGCCGGGCGAACACGATGCCCTCGGTCTCCACGCAGTCCGTCTCGACCACCACCACGCCGCCGTCCGGCATCGCGTCCCGCGCGTTGATCACCAGGTTGAGCAGGATCTGGTCGAGCCGCCCGCGGTTCGCGCGCACCGGCATCGACCCGGCGGCGGGACGGCTGACCAGCCGGATGTTCTCGCCGATGGTCCGGCTGAGCAGCTCGTCGGCCTCGATGACCACCTGGTTCAGGTCGACGATCTCCACCTGGGTGGGCTCCCGCTTGGCGAACAGCAGCAGCTGCCCGGTCAGCGACTTGGCCCGGTCGGCGGCGTTGCGGATCCGGGACAGGTCGTCGGCGGCGCCGCCGGTGACCTCGTCGGCCAGGAAGTCGGCGTGCGGCGCGCCGCCGCCGGTCGCGGTGGCCGGGGCGTCGTCGTCCTCGGTCTCCTCCTCCGGCGTGCCCTCGGCGACGCGGTCCATCAGATCCTGGACCCGCACCAGGTCGGCGAAGCAGGCGGCCGCCCGGGCCGCCGCCGGCGACTCCCCCGGCGCCGCCGCGCCGAGCGCCGTCACCTGCGCCGCGGTGATCCCCCCGGGCAGCTTCAGCTCGCCGCCGGGCACGGTCGCGCCGGCGCTCGTCGCGCCGGCCAGCAGCGGTGGCAGCACCGGCTCGAACGACACGGCCAGCCGCGGGTCACCGCCGGCCGCGTCCAGCCAGCGGCCCACCCAGCCGGTGCTCTCCGGCCGGGCCGGCTGCCCGGTCTGCCAGATGTCCATCGACCGGAAGTGGCTGCGGTCCGGCTTGGGGTAGCCGACCCCGCGCACGATCGCCAGCCCGCCGTCCCGGTAGAGCCGGTGCAGCCCGGCCAGGCCCGGGTTGAGCGCGAAGTGGTCATCGAGGTGGAGCAGCTCCGCCGGCTCGTAGGACAGGTCGGCGCGGGCCGCGGCGTACGCCGGATCGCCGTACGGAATCAGGGTGTTCAATCCGTCGTTGCCGCCGTACAGCGTCACGAGGACCAGGGTCTTCGCGGCCGGGTCGCGGTCGCCCGCGGTGGCCAGCAGTTCCTTGAGCCCGACCGCGGTGGCCGCGGCGGCGCCGGTGACGCCGCTCGCGATCAGGAAGCGGCGGCGGGTGATCGTGTCCATCGGCTGACTCCTCAGTGCACCGTGTACTCGGGGCTGGCCAGGCCGAGCGCCAGCAACCGCCTCGGGTCCTTGACCGCCCGCAGCACCGCGTAGGTCCGGTCGGTCCAGGCATCCACCACCAGCAGGTGCGCCAGCGCCTCCGGGTCGGTCGCGCGCTCGACGGCCGCCGGCGCGGACGCGACCAGGCGCTGCGCGGCCCGCAGCCGGGCCACCGTCGCCGAGGTGGTCAGCCACGCCCGGTCGACCGGCCAGCCGCCCACCGACGGCGGCCGCAGCGGCACCTGCCCCAGGCCGCGCAGCATGCCGACGGCCTGCTCGGGCACCGGGACGCCGAGCTGCCGGACCGCGCCGAGCAGCCACTCGACCGGCTGCTTCACCAGCGTCCCGCGGGTCGCCGCGAACTCCGGATCCGTGCAGAGCGCGGTGAGCAGCGCGGTCGTGCTGCGCCCGGCACCGGCGATGCGCGCGGTCGCGGCCTCGGACGGCGCGGCGCCCGCGGCGTAGCGCAGCCACAGGCGGCGGGTCAGGAACGGCAGGTGTGCCGGATGCCGGACGAGCAGATCGGCGTACCGGTCGACGTCGCACTCCCCGGTCTGCCCGAGCAGCGTCACCGGCCGCGGGTCGTGGCGCTTCGCCGCGAGCCGGGCGGTCCCGGCCGTCCGGTCGACCTGCCACCCGGTGAGCACCCGGGCCGCGGCCTTCACGTCGTCCTCGGTGTACGCCCCGATCCCCAGCGTGAACAGCTCCATGACCTCGCGGGCCAGGTTCTCGTTCGGCGCCTTGCGGGTGTTCTTCTGCCCGTCCAGCCAGAGGATCAGGGCCGGGTCGCGCAGCATGGCCCGGACCAGCGCCCCGGTGTCCCCGTGCCCGTACCGCCGCAGTGTCGCCAGCTGCCCGATCATGAGCGGCGCCGACCGGACCTTCCGCACGCTGGTCGCCCAGTGCCCGTGCCAGAAGAACGTCAGCTTCTCGGCGGCGTTCCCGCCCGCCATCAGCTCCAGCCACCAGCGGGTCGCCGCGGTCGCCTGATCGCGGCGCTGCTCCTTGGCGTCCCCCGGGTCGCCCAGGTCCGGCCCGGGCACCGGACCGGCCGGCGTCAGCAGCCTGCGCAGCGTGGCGTCGTACCCGGCCCGCGCCGCGGCGTCCACCTCGGCCGCGGTCGGGCCGAACGTCAGCCTCCGGAGCAGGTGTGACACCTGGGTGCGCTCGGTCATGCCGGCGACGTTAGGCCGGTTGTGTAAGGAACGGGTAAGGGCCGCGTCCGGTGCCTGTCATCGATGTCCGGGCACCGGCTCCGGGTCGATCGCCGGGGCCGCCGGCTCCCCGCCGGTCACGAAGGCCTGCCGCGGATGCTGCACCGAGGCGAGCGACACGATGTCCCGCCCGAACAGCGCCGCCGCCACCCAGATCACCAGCACCCGGACCTTGCGCTCCCAGCTCGGCACCGCCAGCACGTGGTAGCCCCGGTGCATCAGCCAGGCCGGGAAGCCCTTGATCACGACGGACTTCCACTCGAAGATGCCGGTGCCCAGCCCGAGCGTCGCGACCGTGCCCAGGCTGTGGTGCACGTAGTCCCGGGTCCGGCGCCCGCGCAGGTCGGCGATGAGGTTGCGGGCCAGCAGCTTGCCCTGGCGGACGGCGTGCTGCGCGTTCGGCACGGTGGCCCGGCCGTCGCCGGCGGCGAGGTCGGGCACGGCCGCGTCGTCGCCGGCGCCCCAGGCGTCCGGGACCGGCGCGCCGGCGGTGCCGACCCGCAGGTCGGCCCGGACGACCAGCATGCCGCGGGCGTCGATCGGCAGGTCGGTGTGGTTGTGCACCATCGGGTTGGCCGCGTTGCCGGCGGTCCACACGATCAGGTCCGAGTCGAAGGTGACGCCGGTGGAGAGCACCACGTGCCCGTCCTCGGCCGAGCGCACCAGCGCGCCGAGGTGCACGTGCGCGCCCCGCTTCTCCAGCGACCGGACCACCCACCGGCCCGGCTCGTCGGAGACCTCGGGCAGGATCCGGTCGCGGGCCTCCACCAGGTGGAAGCTCAGCTCCGCCGGGTCCAGCTCGGGATACTTGCGGATCAGCGCCCGGGCCAGCGACAGCAGCTCGCCGAATCCCTCGACGCCGGAGAACCCGCCGCCGACGAAGGTCACCGTCAGCAGCCGCCGCCGGCGCGGACCGGGCGGCAGGGTGGCGGCCCGGTCGAACGCGGTGAGCAGCTGGTCCCGGATGGCGACCGCCTCCTCGACGTGCTTGAGGCCGATCGCGCGGTCGGCCACGCCGGGCACCGCCAGCTTCCGGGTCACCGCGCCGGCGGTCACCACGATCACGTCGTACCCGAGGGGATACTCGGGGCCCTCGGCCGGGCGGATCGTCACCGAGCGCGAGGCGTGGTCGATCCGGACGACCGTACCGGAAATGATCTTGGTCTTCCTGAGGTGCCGCCGCTGCGAGACCGCGGCGTGCCGCGCCTCCACCGACCCGGCCAGCACCTCGGGCAGGAACGGCTGATAGGTCATGTAGGGCCGCGGGTCCACCAGGACGACCCGCGCCTCACCGCGCCGGAGCTTCTTCTCCAGCTTCCACGCCGCGTAGAACCCGGCGTATCCACCCCCGACAACCAGAATCGTTCGCATACAGGTGGGACTGGACAGCCCCCGCCGGTGTGACAACCGGTCTCGCACGTCACATTTTCGAGATCCGCGCACACGCCCTGGTTGTCCGGGCGCGGCGCTGGGGTCGCACGCACCCGGACACTCGGTGAAACGGATCCCGTGTCCGAAAAGGTTCAACGCGATCCGGCAGCCTCCACGATCTGCTCGACGCCCGGCGTCCCGTCCGAGGTGTCGATCTCGACCACCGGGTACGGCCCGGCCGGCGGCTCGAAGACCGACTGTCGCATCGCACCCTGCTCGAACAGCGCGAGCAGCCGCCGATCCCCGTCCCGGACCACCGTCTCCCCCGGCCGTCCCACCGCCACCCGCTCCCGCAACCGTGCGCCGACGACCTCATCCCGGGCGACCACGTGCACCGCGAGCAACCGGGCCCCGGCGCCGAGCAGCCCGTCCACCAGCCCGCCGGACAGCACCGAGTTGTCCACCACGAAGCTCGTCCCGGCCGCCGCCAGCCCGGTCGCCGTCGTCACCAGCAGCGCCTCGGCCCGCTCGCGGATCGCCGCCGCGGGCACCCCGGACAGCCGCAGCCCGTCCGCGATCTCGTCCCGGCTCAGCAGCGGGACCCCGAGCCGGGTCGCCACCGCCCGGGCGGTCGTCGTCTTGCCCGCACCGGGCGACCCGCACACCGCGACCACTACCGGACTCTCGATGATCGACATCCGGGGATGGTCGCACGCCCGGTTCGCGGGTCTGGTTGGCTGGGGGGATGGCCACGTGCAATCTGTGTCATCGGGACTTCGCCGACGACGAGATCGACGATCACCGGCGGGCCGCTCACCCGGACATCGCGGCGGACGGCACCCGCAAGTCCGACGACAGCCGCATCGTCCCGGAGACCACCCGCTCAGCGCCGCCGCCGGAGTGACCGCCCGCCGGTGAAGCACCAGAGCGCGATCACCGGGTCGCAGATCGCGCAGCCGAGCGACGAGTCGTGCAGGACCGGGATGATCGGGTTCCCCTTCAGGTGGTGCAGCACGTCCCACCCGGTGTGCAGCAGCCAGCCCACCCCGATCCAGCGCCAGGACGTCAGCCCGCGATAGGCGACGTACGTCATCACCGCGCCGAACCCGAACTCCCAGGCACCCAGCCCGCCGCCGCTCCAGTAGACCGCGCCCGCCCCGGCGATGAGCACCGCGTTGAGCTGCTGCCGCGGCTGATCCGGGAGCAGGGACATGAGCAGGACGAAGACGATCCCGACGAGGATCGGGGCGACAACCGGCATGCCCCGAACCTAGGAAGCCCCGCCGGAAGCCGACAGTGGCTGGAATGCCCGATCCCGACGGGATCCGGCCATGCGGTTGAGCCGCCTCTGCGGGGGTAACGCCGGGTCATGCGTCTCACCGTCAACGGGGCCCAGCACCACCTCGTCGGGCTGGACCCGCGCACCACCCTGCTCGACGTGCTGCGCGAGCGGCTGCACCTGACCGGCACCAAGAAGGGCTGTGACCACGGACAGTGCGGGGCGTGCACGGTCCTGCTCGACGGGCGCCGGGTCAACAGCTGCCTGATCCTCGCGATCAGCCAGCAGGACGCCGAGGTCACCACGGTCGAGGGGCTCGGGCATCGCGGCGAGCCGCACCCGGTGCAGCGGGGGTTCCTGGAGCACGACGGGTTCCAGTGCGGTTTCTGCACGCCGGGACAGATCTGCTCGGCGGTCGGCGCGCTGGACGAGATCGCCCGGGGCTGGCCCAGCGCGGTGACCGGCGACGACGACGAGGATCTGCTCAGCGACGCGGAGATCCGGGAACGAATGAGCGGGAATCTGTGCCGCTGCGGCGCCTATCCGAACATGCTTCCGGCGATCCGGGAGGCGGCGGGGCGGTGAAGAACTTCGAGTACCGCACCGCCACCGGGCCCGCCGACGGTCTCGAGGAGGGCGCGGTCTTCCTGGCCGGCGGCACGAACCTGGTCGACCTGATGAAGCTCGGCGTGGCCACCCCGGACGTGCTCGTCGACGTCAACCGGTTGCCGCTGCACAGCGTTGACGAGCTGGCGGACGGCGGCGTGCGGATCGGCGCCGCCGTACGCAACAGTGATCTTGCGGCGGATCGCCGCATCCGGACCGCCTACCCGGTGCTCAGCCAGGCCCTGCTGGCCGGCGCCTCGGGACAGCTGCGCAACATGGCGACCACCGGCGGCAACCTGCTGCAACGCACCCGCTGCCGATATTTCATGGACGCCACCATGCCGTGCAACAAGCACCGGCCCGGCTCCGGCTGCCCGGCGCGCGACGGCGACCACCGCAACCTGGCCGTCCTGGGCGGCTCGCCGGCGTGCATCGCCACGCACCCGTCCGACATGGCGGTGGCGCTCGCGGCCCTGGACGCGGTGATCCAGGTGGATGGGCCGGCCGGGGCGCGGTCGATCCCGGTGACCGAGTTGTATCGGCTGCCCGAGGACGCGCCGGAGCGGGACACCACGCTGGCGCACGGCGAGCTGATCACCTCGGTGGACCTGCCGGCGCTGCCGGTCGCGGCCCGCTCGGCATACCGGAAAGCCCGCGACCGGGCGTCCTACGCCTTCGCCATCGGCTCGGTCGCGGCCGCGCTGCGGGTCGAGGACGGGCTGGTCAGCGACGTGCGGCTGGCGTTCGGGGCGGTGGCGCCGAAACCCTGGCGGGCGGTCACCGCGGAGGACGCGCTGCGCGGCCGGCCGGCGACGCCGGAGAACTTCCGCGCCGCGGCGACGGCCGAGCTGGAGGCGGCGCGACCGTTGCGGGACAACGCGTACAAGATCCCGCTGATCCGCAACCTGACCGTGGCGATCCTGACCTCCCTGAGGGGCGATGTCCGATGACGGCCATGGTGTCGCGCGCCGTCGGCGCGCCGATCGCGCGCCTGGAGGGCCCGGCCAAGGTCTCCGGCGCGGCTCGCTACGCCGCCGACTACCCACAAGATCATTTAGCGTACGGCTGGATCGTCCCGTCCCCGGTCCCCCGCGGCCGCCTCGACGCCGTCCTCACCGACCCGGCCGCCGCCGACGTGCTCGCCGTCCTCTGGCACGGCAACGCCCCGCAGCTGCAGAGCTCCGACGACCCGGAGCTGGCCGTGCTCCAGTCGGACCGGATCGCGTACCGTGGCCAGCCCCTCGCCCTGGTCGTCGCCACCACCTTGGAGGCCGCCCGGCGCGCCGCCCAGCTGATCCGGCTGGACATCACCGCCGAGGAGCACGACGTCGAGCTGCGCGCCGACCACCCTGATCACTACCGGCCGGAGAAGGTCAATCCGGACGTCCCGGCCGACACCGGCGAGGGCGACGTGGAGGCCGCGCTGGTCGCCGCGCCGGTGGCCGTCGACGTCACGTACACCGTCCCGGCACTGCACAACAACCCGATGGAGCCGCACGCCACGATCGCCCGCTGGGACGGCGACGAGCTGGTCCTGTACGACTCCAACCAGCACCCGTCCGGCATCGCCGAGGCGGTCGGGGCGGTCTTCGGGCTCACCGCCGAGCGGGTGCACGTGATCACCGAGCACGTCGGCGGCGGCTTCGGCTCGAAGGGCACCGCCCGCCCGAACGCCGTCCTCGCCGCGCTGGCCGCCTGGGTCACCGAACGCCCGGTCCAGGTCGTCCTCCCCCGCCAGGCGATGTTCAGCGTCGTCGGGCACCGCGCCCCGACCGTGCAGCGGCTCCGGATCGGCGCCGAGGCCGACGGCACGCTGACCGCGATCGACCATCAGACGTGGACGCAGACCAGCCGCCTCTTCGAGTTCGTCGAGTCGGCCGCGGTGGTGACCCGCGACATGTACCCGGTGCCGAACCTGCGCACCGCGCACCGCGTCGTCCCGCTCGACGTGCCCACCCCGCGCTGGATGCGCGCACCCGGCGAGGCGCCCGGCATGGTCGCGCTGGAGTGCGCGCTCGACGAGCTCGCCACCGAACTGGGCGCGGATCCGCTCGACCTCCGGCTCCGGGCCGCCGACCCCGGGCTGGCCGCGTGCTTGCGGGCCGGGGCGGAGCGTTTCGGCTGGTCCGGCCGTGATCACCGGCCCCGGCAGCGCCGCGAGGGCGACTGGTGGATCGGCACCGGCGTGGCCGGCGCGACCTACCCGGCCACCGCGATGCCGTCGACCGCGCGGGTCCGTGCCCTCGCCGACGACAACTTCGAGGTGGCGATCGGCGCGGCCGATCTGGGCACCGGCGCCCGTACCGTGCTCGCCCAGATCGCCGCCGACGAGCTCGGCGTACCGGTCGAGGCGATCCGGATCCGGATCGGCGACAGCACCCTGCCGGCCGCGTCGGTGGCCGGCGGCTCGTCTGGGAGCGCCTCGTGGGGCTGGGCCGTCACCGGCGCGTGCCGCCTCCTGAAGTCGGAACACCGGGACGAGGCCGTCTTCGACACCACCGACCTGGTCGAGCGGCAGAACCGGAAGGACCGGCACGCCCGCGGCGCGCACTTCGCCGAGGTCCGCGTCGACGCCGTCACCGGCGAGGTCCGCGTCTCGCGCCTGTTCGGCATGTACGACGCCGGCCGCATCCTGAACCCCCGCACCGCCCGCGGCCAGTTCCTCGGCGGCATGATCATGGGGATGGGTATGGCCCTGCACGAGGAGTCCGTCCTCGACCCCGCCGCCGGCACCTGGGTCAACCACGACCTGGCCGAATACCACGTCCCCACGCACGCCGACGTCGAGTGGATCGACGCCGCCTGGCTCGACCGGCCCGACGACGACCTCAACCCGATCGGCGCCCGGGGCATCGGCGAGATCGGCATCGTCGGCTCCCCCGCCGCCATCCTCAACGCCGTCTGGCACGCCACCGGCACCCGGATCCGCGACCTCCCCGCCCGCCCCGACAAACTCCTCGAATGACCCACCTGATCGCGCGGCGATACCATGACTCCGGCAGACGCGGGAGATGATGGAGCGGCACGGTTGGATCTGATCGAGGCTCGTGAGCTCGCCGCCGCCCTGATGGCGCGGCACGGGCTCACCAATTGGCGGCTGACCTTCGACGACGCCAAGACGCGGGCCGGCGTCTGCCGGTTGGAACGCCGCGAGATCGGCCTGTCCCGCCCGCTGATCAGGCTGTACTCACCCGAGCAGGTCACCGAGACGATCCTGCACGAGATCGCCCACGCGCTCGCCGGCGCCGGTCACGGCCACGACGCGACCTGGCGGCGGATCGCCGTCCGGATCGGCTGTTCCGGTCGCCGCTGCGTCCCGGAGGACGCCCCTCGGGTGGACGGCGCCTGGGAGGGCGTCTGCCGCTCCGGCCACCGCACCACCGCCCACCGCCGCCCGGTCCGGGTCCGCTCCTGCCGCCAGTGCTCCCGCGCGTTCGACCGCTCCGCCCTGTTCGCCTGGACCTACCGCGGGCATCCCGCCCCGCTGCACCCCGGCTACGTCGCCGAACTCGCCCGCCTGCGCACCGCCGCCACCCCCGCGCCGGGCCTCACCGTCGGCGCCCGGGTCCGCCTCAAGGGCGCCGGCAAATACGGCGGGCTGGTCGGCACCATCGTCAAACAGGGCCGCAGCCGCTACCAGATCCAGACCCGGAAAGGCCTGCTCAACGCCTCCTTCGCCATGGTCGAGCCGGCCTGCTGACCACAAAACCCCGGCCGCACTCACGGTCCGCTGCGCTTCCGCTCCGCCATTTCCGGTACGCCCCCGGCCCCGGCCGAGGATTCGCGCCGGCGGGACGAGGGCTCCGGGCGTACCGAAACAATGGCGGTCGCAAGCCGCGGCGGACCGTGCCGCAGGGTGCCCCCCGGTCCGGGGACACCCCGCGCGGGAAGCGCTTACTTGGTGAGCGGTGACAGCTTCGGGTCGTTGGCGTAGGCCTCGGCCGCGTTCGCCTTGGTCACGATGACCGGCGGCAGCAGGTACGCCGGGACGACCTTCACCCCGTTGTTGTACGACTTCGTGTCGTTGACCTGCGGAGTGCTCCCCGCCTGCAGCGTCTTGACCATGTTCACCGTCTCGGCGACCAGCTTGCGCGTGTCCTTGTTGATCGTCGAGTACTGCTCACCGGCCATGATGGACTTCACCGACTCGACCTCGGAGTCCTGACCGGTCACGATCGGGATCGGCTTGCCCGCCCCCTTGACCGAGGTGATGATCGCCCGGGCCAGCGTGTCGTTCGGTGACAGCACGCCGTCGAGCGTCTTGCCGCTGGTGTAGGTGGAGTTGAGCAGCGCGTCCATCCGGCTCTGCGCGTTCTCCGCCTTCCAGCCCTGGGTGGCGGTCTGCTTGATGTCCTTCTGGCCGGAGCCGACCACCACGGTGCCCTTGTCGATCTCCGGCTGGAGGATGGCCATCGCGCCGTTGAAGAACACGCCGGAGTTGTTGTCGTCGGGCGAGCCGGAGAACAGCTCGATGGTGTACGGGCCCTTCGGCTTCTTCGCCTTCATGCCGTCGAGCAGCGCCTGGCCCTGCAACTGGCCGACCTTGAAGTTGTCGAACGCGATGTAGTAGTCCACGTCCGGCGTCTGGGTGATCAGCCGGTCGTACGCGATGACCACGGCGCCGGCCTGCTTGGCGGCGGCCACCTGGGTGGTGAGCTGTGCCGCGTCGGTCGCGCCGATCACGATCACCTTGGCGCCGTTGTTGACCATCGCGGTGATCTGGTTCTGCTGGTCGGCGACGGTGGTGGACGCGCCGGCGTACTGGACGTCGGACTTGAAGCCGGCGTCCTTGAGGCCGTTGGTGAACAGGTCGCCGGCGAGCACCCAGTTCTCCGAGGTCTTCGAGGGCAGGGCCACCCCGATCAAGGAGTCGGCCGGGAAGCCCTTGGCGGCGGTGCCGGTGCCGCCGGTGCCGGTCCCGGACTTGTCGCGTTCGCTGGAGCAGGCGGTCAGCGCGAGCAGAGCGGTGGTGCTCACGGCCAGAGTTGTGATCAACAATTTGCGCACGGTGCGGTCACCCTTCTATATCCGGGCCTTCTCGCGATCGGGTGAGGCGGGCTCCTCGGGCGTGGCCGGGGAGCTGGAGCGGAACGGTCGCATCAGAGATCCGATGATCGAGAAGCGTCCCTGCTTCTTGTTGTAGACATCCAGAGCGACGGCGCCGAGCAGGAACAGACCCTTGATGATCTGGATCATGTCGGAGCCGGTGCCGGTGAGCTGGAGACCGTTGGTGAGCACGGCCATCACCAGGCCGCCGACGATGGCGCCGCCGATCGTGCCGAGACCGCCGGCGACCGCCGCACCCCCGATGAACACGGCGGCGATCGCGTCCAGCTCCCAGTTCAGGCCGTCCTGGGGGCCGGAGGCGGTGGACCGGGCCACAAAGATCATCCCGGCCAGCGAGGCCAGGATGCCCATGTTCATCATGACCAGGAAGTTGACCCGGCGAAGTTTCACGCCGGACAGCTCGGCGGCCCGGGAGTTGCCGCCGACCGCGTAGATGTGCCGGCCGCCCGAGGTGTTGCGGGTGTAGAAGGAGTACCCGAGCACCAGGACGACCAGGATGATGCCGGAGATCGGGAAGCTGGTGCCCACCCGGCCACCGGCGAACCGCAGCGTGGCAAAGATGATCACGCCGATCATCACCGCCATCCGGATCACCGAGATCCACAGTGGCGTCGGCTCGGCGCCCTCCATCTGCTTGCGGACCTTCCGGGCGTGCAGCTCCCGCCAGACCACCGCGACGCAGGCGGCCAGCCCGAGCAGCAGGGTCAGGTTGTTGTACCCGGTGTCCGGCCCCACCTCGGGCAGGTAACCGGCGCCGATCGTGCGGAACCCGGGCGGCACCGGGACCGTGTCGGCGTTGCCGATGTACTGGTTGCCGCCGCGGAACAGCAGCATGCCGGCGAGCGTGACGATGAACGCCGGGATGCCGATGTACGCGACGAAGAAGCCCTGCCAGGCCCCGATCGCCGCGCCGACCAGCAGGCCGAGCAGGATCCCGGCCGGCCAGGGCACGTCGTGCTGGGACATCGCCTTGGCCACCACGATGCCGGTGAACGCGGCCACCGAGCCGACCGACAGGTCGATGTGCCCGGCGACGATCACCATCAGCATGCCGATGGACAGGACCGAGATGTACGCGTACTGCTGGGTCAGCGCGATCAGGTTGCCGGAGGTCAGGAGGATCCCGTCGGTCCGGATCTGGAAGAACAGGATCACCCCGATCAGCGTGAAGATCATGCCGAACTGGCGGGCGTTCGAGGTGGTCCCCCCGAACAGGTTCTTCTGCAGCTCTTTCGTCCGACTCATGTGGTGGCCAGCTTCTTCGTGGAGGTCATCTGCTTCATCAGGAGTTCCGGGTCCGCGTCGGCCCGGGGGATCTCGCCGGTGATGGCGCCTTCGAACACCGTGTAGATGCGGTCGCAGAGCCCGATCAGCTCGGGCAGCTCGGAGGAGATCAGCACGACGCCGCGTCCCTCGGTGGCCAGGCGCTGGATGATGCCGTAGATCTCGTACTTGGCGCCGACGTCGATGCCGCGGGTCGGCTCGTCGAGGATCAGCAGGTCCGGGTCGGTGAACATCCACTTCGCCAGGACCACTTTCTGCTGGTTGCCGCCGGAGAGCTTGGTGACCCCCTCGTCGACGGTCGGTGTCTTGATCCGCAGGTTGCGCCGGTACGCCTCGGCCTCGTGGTACTCGGCCACCTCGTCGATCACGCCGTTGCGGGTGATCTTCGAGAGCTTGGCGGCGACGACCGAGGTCTTCACGTCGTCGAGCAGGTTCAGGCCGACGGCTTTACGGTCCTCGCTGACGTACGCCAACCCGTGCGCGATCGCCTCCGGGACGGTCCGCAGCTGGATCTCCTGCCCGTCCTTGAACACCTGCCCGCCCAGCCACACCCCGTACGAGCGGCCGAACAGGCTCATCGCCAGCTCGGTGCGCCCGGCGCCCATCAGCCCGGCGAACCCGACGATCTCCCCGCGCCGCACGGTGAAACTGGAGTTCTTGCAGACCAGCCGCTCGGCGGCGAGCGGGTGCCGGACCGTCCAGTCGCGCACCTCGAAGAACACCTCGCCGATGGCCGGCTCGTGCTCGGGGAACCGGCTGCCCAGATCGCGCCCGACCATGCCCCGCACGATCCGGTCCTCGTCCGCGCCGTCGCGCGCCACATCGATGGTCTCGATCGTCTTGCCGTCGCGCAGAATGGTGATCGAATCGGCGATCGCCTCGATCTCGTTCAGCTTGTGGGAAATCATGATCGACGTGATGCCGCGCTTCTTGAATCCGCGCAGAAGATCAAGGAGATGCCGGGAGTCGGTCTCGTTCAGCGCCGCGGTCGGCTCGTCCAGGATCAGCAGTTGCACGTCCTTGGCGAACGCCTTGGCGATCTCCACGAGTTGCTGTTTGCCGACCCCGATGTCCTTGACCAGGGTGTCCGGATCCTCGTTCAGCCCGACCTCGGCCATCAGCCGCAGCACCCGGCTGTTCGCGGCCTTCCAGTCGATCCGGCCGAAGCGGCGCGGCTCGTTGCCCAGGAAGATGTTCTCGGTGATCGACATGCCCGGTACCAGGGCCAGCTCCTGGTGGATGATCACGATCCCGGCGTGTTCGCTGGCCCGGATGTCGCCGAACCTGGTCTCCGCGCCGCGATAGACGATCGAGCCCTCGTACGACCCGTACGGGTGGACGCCGCTGAGCACCTTCATCAAGGTCGACTTGCCGGCGCCGTTCTCCCCGCAGATCGCGTGGATCTCGCCGTCCCGGACGGTCAGGTTCACATCGGACAGAGCCGTGACGCCGGGAAAGGTCTTGGTGATCGACCGCATCTCCAGCAATGGCGGAGCAGCGCTCATGCCGCCTCCCAACAGGCGTTACGCAAAGATCAAAGTCGATGTCGCCGGTGTTTCCAGACTGTAAATCTTATTTATTTACTAAGTCAACGGGCCGGTGGCATCATGGTCGGCATCAATCGCGTAACGCGTCACGGGAGGCGTTTCTCCGTGCGGCGAACAGGAACCAACCTGCCGAAGGTCGGCCAGTACAACCGGGCCGTGGTCCTCGATCAGATCCAGCTGACCGACGGCATCAGCCGGGTGGAGATCGCCGAGCTGACCGGGCTGACCCCACAGACGGTGTCCGGCATCGTCCGGCGCCTGATCGGCGAGGGCATCGTCCGCGAGGACGGCGCCACCGTCTCCAACGGCGGCAAGCCACGCACCAAGCTGCGGGTCAACGCCGCCGCCGGGCTCGCGGTCGGCGTCCACTTCGACCCGTCCGAACTGTCCTGCGTGGTCGCCGATCTCCTCGGCCGCCCGCTGGTCACCCGCCAGCAGCCGGTCCGGCCGGGCGCCACCCCCGGCGAGGTGGTCGCGGCGGTCGCCGGCCTGGTCGACGAGGTGCTCGGCTCCGCCGGCGTGGACCGCGACCGGGTGCTCGGCCTCGGCCTGGCCACCCCCGGCCCGATCGACCAGACCCTCGGCTCCCTGGTCGGGCCACCGCAGCTGCGCGGCTGGACCCGGGTGCCGATCAAGGACATGCTCGCCGCGGCCACCGGTCTGCCGGTCACCCTGGACAACGACGCCACGGCCGCCGCGATCGGCGAGTGCTGGGCCGGCGCCGGCCGCGGCGTGGCCGATTTTGCCTACTTCTTCTTCGGCGCCGGCGTGGGCGGCGGCCTGATCCTCGGCCACCAGGTCTACCGCGGCGGCTCGATGAACGCCGCCGAGTTCGGCCACCAGTCGGTGCAGCCCGGCGGCCCGCCCTGCTACTGCGGCAACCACGGCTGCCTGGAGAGCCTGATCAGCCCGAAGGCGATGGTCGCGGCGACCGGCCTGCCCGACTACGACGCGGTCCGGCTCGCCGCGCTGACCGGCGACCCGGTCGCCGTCACCGCGGTCGAGACCGCCGCCGGCCACCTGGCCACCGCAGTGGTGAACGTCGCCAACATCCTCGACATCGACCTCGTGGTCCTCGGCGGCCACGGCCTCCGCCACCTCGAAGACCGATTCCGCACAGCCGTCGCGGCCGCCCTCGACACCCGCCCCCTGGCCCGCGCCATCCGCACGGTCCGCGTCGAGATCTCCCCGCTCGGCGCCGACGCCGCCGTCGTCGGCGCCGCCGCCCTGGTCCTGCACACCACCTACGCCCCCCAGGTCTCCGAGCTGCTTTCCCTCTGAACCCTTTTCCGTACGCCCAAAGCACCGTCCCCGCCGCACCCCTCCGCCAGACCGCCCCACCCAATGCCGCAGCGCGCCCAAGACCCAAGCTGGCCCTGGCGGCCCTTCAACAGCCCGAGACAGGGCCGTGCAGACCAGCCGAACAACCTCAGCTGGTCCCGGCGGCCCTTCGCCAGCACGAAACAGCACCGTGGAGACCAGCCGGCCAACCTCGGCTGGTCCCGGCGGCCCCTTGCCGGCACGGTTCAGGGCCGTGGAGCCCAGCCGGACAACCTCGGGCTGGGCGTGGTGGCGACAGGGCTGGCGGGTCCAGCCAGACAACCTCGGCTGGCCCTGGTGGCCCCTCACGGGCGCGAGATAGGGCCGTGGAGACCAGCTCGACAACCTCGGCTGGCCCTGACGGCCCCTCGCCGACACGGAATAGGGCCGTGGAGACCAGCTCGACAGCCTCAGCTGGCCCTGACGGCCCCTCGCCGGCACGAGAAAGGGCCCTGGAGACCAGCTCGACAACCTCGGCTGGTCCCGGCGGCCCTTCGCCAGCACGGAACAGGGCCCTGGAGACCAGCCGGAATGTCGGGCTGGGCGTGGTGGTGACAGGGCTGTCGGGTCCAGCTCGACAACCTCGGCTGGCCCTGGCGGCCCTTCGCGGGCACGGAATAGGGCCGTGGAGACCAGCTCGACAACCCCGGCTGGCCCTGACAGCCCCTCACGGGCACGGAATAGGGCCGTGGAGACCAGCTCGACAACCTCGGCTGGTCGTGGTGGCCCCTCGCGGGCACGGGATAGGGCCGGGTGGACCAGCTGGGATTGCTAGCGGTCAGGGGGTGGCTATCAGGGCGGCGACCTCGGCCTCGGCGAGTGGGGGGACGTCGTTCGAGTGGGCCGCGGCGGCGCGCAGGCCGTCCAGCAGGAACGCCAGGTGGCGGCGCCAGGCGTCCGGGCGGACCGGGGCGGTCAGTTCGATGGTGCGGGTCAGCGACCAGATCACGAACGCCATGTCGGCCAGGACGAAGTCGGCACGGAGCGCGCCGGTCTCGCGCGCGCGGTCGACCAGGCGGGTCATCAGCTCGTAGCCGCGATCGGTGCCGGCGGCGGGCAGGCTGCGTGAGCAGTGGTCGTTGTAGCCGCGGTCGGCGGCGAGCAATCGGCAGATCTGCTCGACGAAGTGCACGAAACCGGCCCACGGATCGTCGATCGCCAGCGCGCTTTCGGCGAGCCGGAGCACGGTCTCCTCGCGGTCGGCGAAGACCGCCGTGACCAGGTCGGCACGGGCCGGGAACCGGTTGTAGAGCGTGCCGATGCTGACCCCGGCCCGCCGGGCGACCTCCTCGAGCGGCACGTCGAGGCCCCGCTCGGCGAACAACTCGCGAGCGGCCCCGACGAGCCGCTCCCGATTGCGCAGCGCGTCCCGCCGCAGCGCCGGTGTGCTGCTCATGCCCACGATCATAGCGAAGTTGATGCCATCCTCAACTTGAGCTAACTTGAGGGTGACCTCAACTTGTCGCGCACCAAGGAGGCACCATGCCGGACAACGTCATCGCCGTCCTCGGGGTCGGTCCCGGGCTCGGCCGGTCCATCGCCCACCGGTTCGGCGCCGAGGGCTACACGGTCGCCCTGGTCTCCCGCTCCGCCGATCGGCACGCGGGCTACCTCGCCGAGCTCGCCGCCGCCGGAGTCACCGCCCGGGCCTACCCCGCCGACCTCACCGACCCGGTCGCTACCGAACAGGTCATCGCCCGGATCCGGGCCGATCTCGGCGGCTTGGACGTCCTCTATTTCGGCCCGGCCGCGGCCGGTGCCGACAGCATCGTCCCGCTGCCCGCCGCCGACGCCGCGGCCGTCCGCAAGCCGCTCGACCTGGTACTCCTGCCGGCCGTCACGGCGGTCGCGGCGGCCCTGCCCACCGTCCGCGCGATCCTGCTCGCCGGCGGCCTCAGCGGCCTGCGCCCGATGCCCGTCCTCGGCACCCTCGCCCCCGCCTCCGCCGCCCTGCGCATGTATGCCCTGACCCTCCACGAATCCCTCAAGGACCAGGGCGTCTACGTCGGCGCTCTGACCATCGGCGGCCTGGTGGCCGGCGGCGACATCCACCGCGCCTTCGCCGCCCGGAAGCCCGGCGAAGGCGCCGAGGCAGCCGGCGCTGACACCAGAGACGGCCAGGCCGACGGCAAGGACCACCAGTCCAACCGCAAGGACCACCAGGCCGACACCAAGGACCACCGGGCCGACGGCAAAGACCACCAGGCCGACCGCAACGAGCACCAGGCCGACGGCAAGGACGGCCAAGTGGCCGGCGCAGGCAATCAGGCCGACGCCGTCGAGCTGCCCTCTCTCGACCCGGATGCCATCGCCGCCACCGCCTGGCAGATGACCATCGACCGCACCATCGCCGAGTCCGTCTTCGAGGCCCCTCTGCCGGCCGCCTTGACCAAGCCGAACCCTGACCGAAATACCCAGCCGTGACCGAAACGCGCCCAGACCGCTTACGCCGCCTCGACCCCAAATCGCACGGACCGGAAACGCAGCCACGACGTAAATACGCCCGAACCGCATACGCCGCCTCGACCCCAAGCCGCGCAGACCGGAAACGCAGCCATGACCGCAACACGCCCAGACCCCATACGCCGCCACGACCCCAAGCCGCACAGACCGGAAAACCAGCCATGACCGCAACACGCCCAGACCCCATACACCGCCACGACCCCAAGCCGCACAGACCGGAAAACCAGCCATGACCGCAACACGCCCAGACCCCACACACCGCCCCGACCCCAAGCCGCACAGACCAGAAACGCAGCCACGACCGAAACACGCCCAGACCCCACACACCGCCCCGACCCCAAGCCGCACAGACCAGAAACGCAGCCACGACCGAAACACGCCCAGACCCCATACACCGCCCCGACCCCAAGCCGCGCAGACCGGATACGCAGCCATGACTGAAACGCGCCCAGACCCGGATGCGCAGCTCTGACCGGAACACGCCACCGACGGAGCTGGCACCCGGTCCGAGCCAGGTCGCGGAGCCGCGCCGAGCAAGCCGCGAACTCGGGCCGGAGCACGCCCCCGACCGGGCGGCGGCTTCGCCCGGGCCAAGCCCCTGACCAGCCGCTACGACTGTGGCGGATCGCGCCACGCGGCGGCGGTGATCATGGTTACCTCAGAACATGGAGTCCCCGGGGCGCCGGATCTCGCACCTGAGCTCGGACGGCATCCCCGACGTCACCGCCGCCAGGTTCGCCGCGGTCGTCGCGAGCGCGGTACACGCCCCGGCCGCGCTGATCCTGCTGGCCGACGGTGACCAGTTGCGGATGGCCGGCTCGGCGGGGATCCCGGCGCACTGGCCACGGACCGGGACCGTCCCGGCGCGCTCGACGATCGCCGGATTGGTCGTCACCGAGGACCGCCCGGTGATCATCACGGACATCACCGGCGACGGGCGGGTGCCCGGCGGCGCGCCGGCCGTGGATCTCGGGGCGCGCGGGTACGCCGGGTTCCCGGTCCGCGACCCGGACGGTCGGATCGTCGGCGTGCTCGCGGTGGTCGACCTCCAGCCCCGGGCCTGGACCTGCGACGAACTGGCGGTGATCGACAACGCGGCGCAGGCGTGCGCCGCGTTCGTGGCCGTGCAGTTCGCCCGGGACCAGGCCGACCGCGAGCACCGTTTCCTGGACACGCTGTTGCAGAGCCTGCGGATCGGCGTCGCCGCCTGTGACGCCGACGGCCGCCTGATCTTCACGAACGAGGCCGTCCGCCGGTTGACCGGTTCCCCGGAGACGTCCCCGGACCCGGCGGACTGGACCCGGCACACCGTCCTGGTCGACGCGGACGGCGAGCCGGTCACGCCGGACCGGCTCCCGCTGATCCGGGCCCTGAACGGCGAGACGCTGCGCGACGTCGAGTTCCTCGCCGAGGCGCCGGACCAGAGCATCCGCACGATCAGCACCGACGCGCAACCGATCATGGGCGGCCAGGGCGACTGCCTCGGCGCGGTCGCCTGCCTGCGGGACGTCACCGACCAGCGGCGCGCCGAGGAGCTGACGGCGGCTCTGGAGCACACCAAGGACGAGTACCTCGCCCTGGTCGGACATGAGCTGCGCACCCCGCTGACCTCGATCGCCGCCTACATCGACCTGCTGCGCGACGCCGACCCGGCGACCGCGGCCGAGGAGCTGCCGGACGTCCTCGACGTGCTCGGGCGCAACGGCGCCACACTGCGGCACATCGTCGACGACCTGCTGGATCTGGCCGGCATCGACAACGGCCACACCGTTCTCGCCGACGAGCCGGTCGACCTGGCCGCCACGGTGACCGACGCGGTGCGGGCCGCCGGGCCGGACGCGGCCACCGCCGCCGTCGCCCTGCGGCTCGACCTCTGCCCGGACGCCCAGGTCACCGGCGATCCGAAGCGCCTGCGTCAGGTGGCCGACCACCTGCTCGCGAACGCCGTGAAGCACAGCCCGCCGCACAGCACGGTGACCGTGGCGCTGACCCGGCCGATCCCGGCGGTGGTCGAGCTGCTCGTCACCGACCACGGTCCGGGCCTCCCCGACGACGAGCAGGACCACGTGTTCAACCGGTTCTACCGCTCCCGGCAGGCACGGGACCAGCGTGTCCCGGGCAGCGGCCTGGGCCTGACGATCAGCCGGGCGATCGTCGAACGCCACCACGGCAGCATCCGGTTCGTGCCCGGGCCGACACCCGGCGCGCGGATCGCCGTGCGGCTGCCGTGTCGTCAGCCGGCCGACGGCACCAGCGCGCGCACCGACTCGACCAGTCCCTGAGGGGCGAACGGCTTGGTGATCACCGCGGTCGCCTGCGCCTGGGCCGGGCGCTCGTCCCCGGGCAGCAGGCTGCCACTCACCAAGATCACCGGCAGGTCCCTGGTCGCCGGGTCGGCGCGCAGCTCCCGGCACAGGTCGATGCCGGACATCACCGGCATGTCGATGTCGCTGACCACCGCGGCCGGCGACTGCTCCCGCACGGCCCGCAGCGCCTCGGCGCCGTCGGCCGCCTCGACCACCGTGTACCCCGCGCGCCGCAGGACACGCGCCATGATCATGCGGATGTCGTCATGATCGTCGGCGACCACGAGAAGTGTCATGTCATCGTCCCTGTGCGCGGTTGTCGGGACCGTGATTCCACGGGCGGCCGACTTCAAACCTGCGAGATCCGGCGAGCGCTCCACGCGTACCCTAAGCGGTTTTTGATCTTTGGATACGACCTGGAAAGAATGACGTTCGGGCGGCGCGCCGAAACTGCGGTTACGACCTTGAACGCCGCGGCCATAGAATTCGCCGTCCCGTCCGGAATGATCATTAATCGGAGAGCTGCATGGCTGCCGACATCGATGCCGCCACCACGATCGTGGCGCTGATGGCCACCGACGCGTGGCGGCAGGCCCGGTCCCTGCTCGCCGGAGTCTGGCGGCGGAACCGTCCGGACCAGGCCGGATGCCTGGAGGTGGAGTTGGACAGCGCGGAGCGGATCGTCGCCGTGGCCCGGCGCGGCGGGGCCGGCCCGACCGAGGGGGCCGTGCGCGGCGACTGGCGCCGGCGAATCGATGAATTCCTGACCGCGAATCCGGGAGCCCGCGACGACCTCCGGGAAACGCTGCGGCAGATGGCCGCACTTCCCCGGCAGGAATCGCGACGCGGCACCCTCGTGTATTCCCGGGGGCAGTATTTCGGCCGCCATTATCAGTCGGCCGGCGACCTGGTGATCAACGATTGAAAGGTAGGATTTTTACCGAGCTCCCGCCATCAGACCGTGACGCGCGCGCCGGACGACGCAAAGAGCAGGCCGGATTGCTCGAATCGCCTCAGGTCGCGCACTGCTCCGCCGACTGGCTGATCACCAGAGTGCGGGAGAAACCATGCGAATCGGTGATGTGAGCGTCGGGAAACGGCTCGGCGCGTCATATCTGGTCCTGACCAGCCTCATCGTCACCTCGGCCGGCGTCGGCTGGTGGGGCATGCGCCAGCAGGTCGGCGCGGAGAGCCAGCTGGCCGTGCTGGAGCGGCTGCGCGACGACATCCAGGACGCCAAGTTCAACGCCGCCGACGTGACCGGCTGGCAGGGACTGGTGGTGTCCGACGTGGGCGCCTACGGATACCCGAAGGCCTCGGACGGCTACAACCGCAAGGGCGAGATGAAGTCCAAGGACGCCATCTACGCCGGGCTCGCGGCCACACACACCGCGGACATGACCGACGCCGAGCGTGCCGAGTTCGCCAAGCTCAAGCCGGCCTGGGACGACTTCTTCCGCTGGGACACCAAGGTCATGCAGTGGCTGTCGTCGGACGACCGGGCGGGCCGGGTCAAGGCGATGGACAGCATCAACGGCGGGGAGGCCGGGGCGGCGTACGGAAAAGTCCTGGACATCACCGCGGCCATCGACGAATCGGTCAACGCCCGGGCCGACGTCCTCCACGGGGAGGTGCAGCGGGTCCGGGACACCGCGCTGCGGATGCTCGCCATCGCGCTGGGCCTGGCGCTGGTCCTCGCGGTGCTGATGGGCGTCTGGGTGACCCGCTCGGTCACCGGCCCGCTCGCCCGGGTGGTCGGCGCGCTGAAGCGGCTCGCCGAGCGGGACCTGACCGTGCGGGTCGAGCTGGACCGCAAGGACGAGCTGGGCCGCCTCGGCGACGCGGTGAACCGGACCGCCGAGTCGCTCAGCGAGACGATGGCGGCGATCGCCGGGCACGCCGGGACGGTCTCCACCGCCTCGACCGAGCTGTCCGAGGTCTCCGCGCGGATCGCCGCGGCCAGCGGCGAGATGGACGCCCAGGCCACCGCGGTGGCCGACTCGGCCGACCACGTCTCCGGCAACGTGCACACCCTGCAGGCCGGCAGCTCGGAGATGACCCAGGCGATCGACGAGATCGCCCGCAACGCCGGTGAGGCCGCGAAGGTCGCCGGTGAGGCGGTCGGCGTGGTGGACCGCACCAACCAGACCGTCGGCAAGCTCGGCGCGTCTTCCGCGGAGATCAGCAAGGTGATCGCGATGATCACCGCGATCGCCGAGCAGACCAACCTGCTCGCGCTCAACGCGACCATCGAGGCGGCCCGCGCCGGTGAGCTCGGCAAGGGCTTCGCGGTGGTGGCCGGCGAGGTGAAGGAGCTGTCGCAGGAGACCGCGAAGGCGACCGAGGAGATCAGCCGGCTGGTCGACGCGATCCAGGCCGACTCGTCGGACGCGGTCGGCGCGATCGGCCAGATCGGCGAGGTGGTGGCCCGGATCAGCGACTTCCAGACGCTGATCGCGGCCGCCGTCGAGGAGCAGACCGCCACGACCAGCGAGATGGGCCGCAACGTGGCCGAGGTCGCGGACAGCAGCACCGCGATCGCCACCAGCATCGCCGGGGTGGCGACCGCGGTCGGCACCACGACCGCGGTGGTCAACCAGGCTCAGCAGAACGCGGCGAGCCTGGCCCGGACCAGCAGTGAGCTGCGCGAACTGGTCGCCGGCTTCACGCTCTGAGCAACGGCAGCAACTGCTCGCCCTGCCTCCTGATCTCCGGGAGGTAGGGCGTGTCGGAGAGCACGAAGTGGCTGATCCCCAAGTCCTGGTACTTGCGCAGCGACTTGGCCACGTCCTGGGCCGAGCCGACCAGCCAGGTGGTGCCGGCGCCGCCGCCACCGTAGCGGCCCGGCGCGGTGTACAGGTTGTCGTCCAGGACCTCGCCGCGCTCGGCCAGGTCGAGCAGCCGCTGCTGCCCGACCGCGCCCTTGCGGATCGGGTCGGCCTGGTGGTTGCGGGCCATCTCGGCGACCTTCGCCTCGGCGTCGGCCCAGGCCTGCTCGGTCGTGTCCCGGACCAGCGTGGTCACTCGCAGGCCGAATTCCAGTGGCCGATGTTCGCGGCCCAGCTCACGGCTGAGCTGCCGGAGACGTTCGATCCTTTCCCGTACGCCGTCCAGCGGCTCGCCCCAGAACAGTTGCACGTCCGCCTCCGCCGCGGCCACCCGCTCGGCCGCCGGGGAGGCGCCGCCGAAGTAGAGCCGTGGTGGCTCGGCCGGCCGGGGCACCACGGTGGCGCCGGTGACCTGGAAGTGCTCGCCCTGATAGGTGACGTTCTCCTCGGCCCACAGGCGGCGCACGATGCGCAGGAACTCGCGGGTCCGGGCGTACCGATGCGCCTGGTCCCCCTCCGCGTCGCCGTAGGCGGCGAGATTGTCCTTCCCGGACACGATGTTGATCAGCACGCGGCCGCCGGTGAGGTGCTGGAGCGTGGCCGCCGCCGAGGCGAAGTGGGCCGGCCGCCAGTATCCGGGGCGGGCCGCGATCAGCGGCTGGAACGTGGTGGTGCGGGCGGCCAGCGTGGTGGCGACCGTGAAGGTGTCCGGGCGGCCCCAGCCGGTGCCGATCAGGGCGCCGCCCCAGCCGTGCTCCTCGCAGGCCCGGGCGTGGCTGGTCAGGGTCTCCAGGCTGTTGTGCCCGGCGACCACGTCGTCGCCACGGTGGCCCGGACGATCCTGGTTGGGGATGTACCAGAGGAATTCGGAACTCATCAGCGGCCTCCCGGTTATTTCCTATCGCTTCTATAGCTAATATATGGAAGCTGCCCGACGCAAGGAGTACCCGTGACCGACCTGCTCACCCCCGCCCGCTACGGCGACCCCGACGCGCGCCTCGCCGTGCTCACCGACACGCTGCGGCTCCAGCTGGCCCGGCGCTCGGTGCGCCGCTTCACCGGCCGCGACGTCACCGAGGACGAGCTGACCGCACTGGTCGCCGCCGCCCAGTCGGCGCCCACCTCGTCGAACCTCCAGGCCTGGAGCGTCGTCGCGGTCCGCGACCCGGACCGGCGCTCCCGGCTCGCCGCGCTCGCCGGGAACCAGGCGTTCATCGCGCAGGCCCCGCTGTTCCTGCTCTGGATCGCCGACCTGGACCGGGCCCGCCGCCTGGCCCGGCAGGCGGGCACCACGGTGGCCGCCGCGGACTACCTGGAGAGCACCGTCATCACCTTCGTGGACGCGGCGCTCGCGGCGCAGAACGCGGTGCTCGCCGCCGAGTCGCTGGGCCTGGGCTCGGTCTTCGTCGGCGCGGTCCGCAACCACCCGGAAGAGATCGCGGCCGAGCTGAAGCTGCCGCCGCACACCGTGGCGGCGTTCGGGCTGGCCGTCGGGACGCCCGACCCGGACGAGCGGGCCGGGGTCAAACCGCGCCTGCCGCAGGCCGCGGTGCTGCACCGGGAGGTGTACGACGCGGCCACGGCGGACGCGCACATTCCGGCGTACGACGCGCGGCTGGCCGCCTACAACGAGCGGTACGGGCTGGCCGGCGGATGGAGCGACCGGGTGCTGGCCCGGTTGCGGGGTCCGGAGTCGATGGGCGGCCGGCACCGCCTCCGGGAGATCCTGGAGCGCCTCGGCCTGCCCTCGCACTGACCGGCCATGTCCTACCGTTGGCCCCATGACGTTCCGCGGCTGGCCGGTGGAGGCGCTCGAGTTCTACGAGGGTCTCGCCGCTGACAACTCGAAGACGTACTGGACCCGGCACCTGGAGTTCTACGAGAGCCGGGTGCGCGGGCCGATGGCGGAGCTGCTCGCGGCGCTGGAACCGGAGTTCGGGCCGGGGAAGATCTTCCGGCCGTACCGGGACGTGCGGTTCAGCAAGGACAAGACGCCGTACAAGACGCACCTGGGCGCGTGGCTGAGCGCGGGCGGGTACATCCAGCTCTCCGCGGACGGGCTGGCCGCCGGGTCCGGGTATTACCAGCTGGACGCCGGGCAGCTGGAGCGCTATCGGCGGGCCGTGGTGGACGAGCAAACCGGCACGGAGCTGACCGAGGTCATCGCCGGGATCGAGAAGGCCGGGATCGGCGTGCACGGGCACGGCAGCCTGAAGACCACGCCCCGGGGCTTTCCGAAAGATCATCCGCGGATCGACCTGCTCCGCCACAAGGGCCTGACCACCTGGAAGGAGTGGGCACCGGCGGCGTGGCTGGGCACGGCCGCCGCGCAGAAGCGGATCGTCGAGTTCCTCCGGGAGAGCCTGCCGCTGCGCCACTGGCTCGACGACAACGTCGGCCGGTCCGCTGTTTAGGACAGACAGTGGCCGCAATCCGCGGCACGCTGACCGGTATGAGTCCTGAGATTGCTCGCGAAGTTCAGATCACCTTCGACTGCGCCGACCCGTTGCGGCTGGCCGGGTTCTGGGCGGAGGCGCTCGGCTATCAGATGCAGGCGCCACCGGGCGGGTTCGCGTCGTGGGAGCAGGCGCTGGCGGCGATGAACATCCCGGAGGAGCGCTGGAACGACGCGAACGCGGTGGTCGACCCCAAAGGCGCCGGGCCGCGGGTGTTCTTCCAGCGTGTTCCGGAGGGCAAGGCCGCCAAGAACCGGGTGCACCTCGACGTGCGGGCGGCGCCCGGGCTGTCCGGGGAAGAGCGGATGGCGGCGCTGGAGGTCGAGGCGACCCGGCTCGTCGGGCTCGGCGCGACGCGGGTGAGCCGCCGGGAGCCGGCGCCGCCGCTGGAGGCCGGGCACATCGTGATGACGGATCCGGAGGACAACGAGTTCTGCCTGGACTGACCGTGGCGCGGGACCGGCAGGTTGCCGCTCCCGGTCCCGCGCGCCGGTCTCAGGTTTCCCGGGCCTTCTGGATGGTCTCCGCGATGCGCTTGATGCGGCGCAGGCGGGCGTCCCAGGCGGCGCCGACCGAGGCCAGCTGGGCGACGGCCCGGGCCAGTTGTTCGTCGTCCACGCGATATCGCCTTTCCCTCCCGGCCGCGGCGCCCTGGACCAGGCCGACGCGGTCGAGGACGGCGAGGTGCTTGGCCACCGCCTGCCGGGTGACCGTCATCTGTTGACTGAGCGTGGTCGCGGTGCCGCCGCCCTCGGCGAGCAGCAGATCGAGCATCCGGCGGCGGGTCGGATCGCCGATCGCCGACCAGAGGTCGTCGTCGACCGCCGTGCTCATGGCCGCACCCGCAGCGTGGCGACGTAGGGCAGGATCCGCGGCAGGAAGTGGTCCCAGCCGCTGACGTGCTCCCGGTAGCACTGCTCCAGCACAGCCTGCGACCAGCCACGCTCGCGGAACCCGGTCTCGGTCATCCGCACCAGCGTCCCGCCCCCGGACGGCGTCAGCTCGAAGGTGACCAGCAGCGAGTTGCCCTCGTCCGCCACCTCCCCCGGCGCGTGCGTCCAGCGGAACGCGAACATCTTCGGCGGGATCGCGTCGACGACCGTGAACTGCTCGACGTGCTCACCGCCGAACGTGATCGTCCCGCTGGACCCGGGCGAGGCCTGATAGTCGGCGTCGTCCGGCCACCAGCCCTTGACGTGCTCCGGGCTGCTGACCACCTCGAAGACCACCTCGGGGGTGGCGTCGATGTAGATCTCCCGCTCGATCGTCCCCAGCTCCACGACAACCTCCTGCAACCTTTTGTTGCGGCTCACGGTAGACCCCGCCCGCCGAACACGCAACCTATGGTTGCATATTGCGCGCCCGGCGCCGACGGTTCCAGCATGCGGACGTCTTTCGCGGCGCAACTATCGCGGCGGGAGGTGTTTGCGCTGCTCAACGGCACGGTGACGGGCCACATAGGTGGCGGAGGTACGCACCTCTTCCACTTTTCCTATGAGGTTAATAGGTTTCACGGCGTGCAGGGGATGACACCGCAACCGCAGACGACGGCGCTGACCGAGGCGCGCCGCCGCCGGGCCGATCGGGCTCGGCAGGTCGCCGACGTGCTGCGCCATCAGGTGCTCGGCGGGGCGTTCGGGGGCGGGGCGCTGCCCGGCGAGTCGATGCTCTGCCGGGACTACGCCGCCTCCCGCAACACGGTGCGTGAGGCGCTCGGGCTGCTCGCCGCCGAGGGCCTGGTGGAGCGGCTGCCCGGGGTGGGCACGCTGGTCGTCTCCGCGAAGTACGGCCACGGGCTGAACCGGCTGGCCGGGCTCGCCGAGACGCTGCGCGAGCACGGCGAGATCACCAACGAGGTGCGCACGCTGACCGTGATCCGCCCGCCGGCCGTGGTGGCCCGGCGGCTACGGGTGCCGGACGGCGAGCAGGTCGTCTATCTGGAACGGGTGCGCAGCCTCAACGGGGTGCCGGTGTCGCTCGACCTCACCTACCTGCCGCAGGACATCGGGGTCCCGCTGCTCGGCGAGGATCTCGCGCACCGCGACGTCTTCGTGCTGATCGAGGAGCTGACCGGGCAGAGCCTCGGGCACGCGGACGTGAGTGTCGAGGCGGTCAACGCGGACCCGCACTGCGCCGCGCTGCTGGACGTGACCGATCGGGCCGCGCTGTTGATGGTCGAACGGGTCACGCACCTGGCCGACGGCCGGCCGGTCGACCTGGAGTGGATCCGTTTCCGCGGCGACCGTCTCACCCTCCAGACCCAGCTGCGCCGCACGACTCCGTCGGCGCTCACCTCGCCGCACGACCCGCGGAGCCGCGCCGGCTGACCCCAGGTCCACCATCGCGCCACCATCACGCATCCCGGCCGGGTTTGGCGGCCGGGGCCACCCGCGGACGTCGCCCTTGCGGGGCGGGCGTTCTGGCCGCGCCAGCGGCCTGCCCGGCCCGGAAGGGTCCCTGGCGGGAGCGACGATCGGTGATCAGCGCGGATCCGAGTCATCTGTCTCTTGAAGTTGATCTTGATTCTCGATAAATGGAGGAACGATGCTGGTCAACCAGCGGGTCGACGTCCCCGTGACGATCGACAAAAGTCTTTGCATCGACGAGTGCACGCTCTGCGTGGACATGTGCCCGCTGGACTCCCTGGCCATCGATCCGGAGACCAGCAAGGCATACATGCACGTCGACGAGTGCTGGTACTGCGGGCCGTGCGCGGCGCGCTGCCCCACCGGTGCGGTCACCGTCAACATGCCGGTGCTGATCCGATGAGGCGCCGGCTCGCGGTCGCCGCCGCCACGGTACTCACGCTCTCCGGCTGCACCGTCGCCGGCAACGCCGCGCAGGACGGCAAGGAGCAGCTCGTCGTCGGATACCAGTCGAAGACCATCAACACGGTCACGGCGGGAACCCTGCTGCGCGCCCAGGGCTACCTGGAGAAACGGCTCGGCGACAAGTACCAGGTGGTCTGGCAGGACTACGACACCGGTGCGCCGATCACCGCGCAGATGATGGCCGGAAAGATCGACATCGGGTCGATGGGCGACTACCCGCTGCTGATCAACGGCTCGCGCGGGCAGCAGTCCGAGCAGACCCGGACCAAGATGATCGCGGTCACCGGGTACAACCTGCACGGCGCCCTGAACACCGTGGTGGTCGCGCCCGGATCGCCGATCAAGAGCCTGGCGCAGCTGCGCGGCAAGACCGTCTCCACCAGCGCCGGCTCGGCCGCGCACGGCCTGCTCGTGCAGGCGCTGCGCAAGGCCGGCGTGGACCCGGAGAAGGACCTCAAGGTCGAGAACCAGCAGCCGCCGATCGGCGCCTCGGCACTCCAGTCGGGCAACGTGGCCGCGCTGTCGCAGTTCGTCGCCTGGCCCGGCCTGCTGGTCAAGCGGGGCGAGGCGGAGGTGCTCTACGACGGCGGCGAGCTGAACGTGCCGACGCTGCACGGCACCGTGGTCCGCCAGCAGTACGCCACCGACCACCCGGACGTGGTCAAGGCGTTCCTCCAGGCGCAGCAGGACGCCACCGACTTCCTGTGGAAGCAGCCGCTGAAGGCCGCGGAGATCGTCGCGGAGCAGACCGGGCTGCCGGCCGAGGTGGTCTATCTCTACAACGGCGCGAACGGCATCGCCACCTTCGAGCTGCCGCTGAAGCCGGAACTGAAGCAGGCCTTGCAGAACGACGTGCCGTTCCTGAAGTCGATCGGCGTGCTCCAGGGCATCGACCTGGACGCCTTCATCGACAGCTCCTACCTGCCGGCCACCACCGGCGGCAACGGCGCGGTCCTGTCCGGAACCGACCCGATCTGCAAGACGCCGGTCGGCGCCGGGGCCGGGGAGCTGTGGCTCACCGGCGAGGAGACGACGCAGCCGGCCGCCGACGCGACCTGCCTGCTGAAAGCCGTCAAGAATGCCGAGAAGTCCGGCAAGCAGGTCCGCGCCGCCTACGTCCCGGACACCGTCACCGGCACCCGCTGGTTCGCCGACAAGAGCATCTGGGTCCAGGACGGCACCCACTTCCTCCCGTTCATCACCCGGGCGGCGGCGGAGAAATACGGGAAAGGCACCGTGATCACCTACGCCCAGGCGGTGGCCGCGGCATGACCACTCTCGCCGCCATCAAGCCATTGATCCGGACGAGTCACCGAAGGCCGCGGCTGCGCTGGCTGCTCCGCGCCTGCTCACTGATCGGAGCCCTGCTCCTCTGGCAGTGGCTGACCAGCGCCGACATCACCTTCGGCCTGCGCTTCGACCGGCTGCCCACCCCGGTGGAGGTCGCCGACCAGCTGACCACCCTGCTCCACGACCCGGTGTACTACCAAGACATCGCCCAGAGCCTGGTCCGCATCCTGACCGGTTTCGCCCTGGCCGCCGTCCTCGGCATCGGCGCCGGCATCGCGGTGGCCCGCTCCTGGCTGCTGGCCGACCTGCTGCAACCGCTCTTCGAGGTGGTCCGGCCGATCCCGGCGATCGCCCTGGTCCCGGTCGCCATCCTGATCTTCCCGCAGAACGAGCAGGGCATCGTCTTCATCACCTGCACCGCCGCCTTCTTCCCGATCCTGGTCAGCACCCGGCACGCGGTCCGTGCCCTGCCGGAAGTCTGGGAGGACGCCGTCCGCACCATGGGCGGCGGCCGCTGGCGGGTGCTGTTCACCGTGGTCCTGCCGGGCGCGCTGCCCGGCGTCTTCGGCGGCCTGTCGGTCGGCATGGGCGTCTCGTGGATCTGCGTCATCTCCGCCGAGATGATCTCCGGCGACTTCGGGGTCGGCTACCGCACCTGGCACGCCTACACGATCGTCGACTACCCCGCCGTGCTGGTCGGCATGATCACGATCGGGGTGCTGGGCTGGGCCACGGCCGGCGCGGTCGAGCTGCTCGGCCGCCGCGTCACCCGCTGGCTGCCGAAACAACTGAAGGAGCAACGATGAGCGGGCTGGCACTGCGCGCGGACCGAGTGACTCTCGGCCACGGCTCCCGGCCTGTGGTGCGAGACCTTTCCTTCGAGGTACGCCCCGGCGAGGTCTTCGCCGTCCTCGGCGCCTCCGGCTGCGGCAAGTCCACCCTGCTGCGCAGCCTCGCCGGCCTGCTCCGGGTCCAGGACGGCACCCTGTACGCCGACCAGAAGCCGATCTTCGCCCCGTCCCCGGACCGGGCGCTGATGTTCCAGGACGACGCCCTGCTGCCGTGGCGCTCGGTACGCCGCAACGTCGAACTCCCCCTGGCGATCCGCACCCTGTCCCGCGCCGCCCGCCGGGAACGCGCCGAGCACTGGCTCGACCGGGTCGGCCTCGCCGACCAGGCCGACCGGCTGCCCTCCCAGCTCTCCGGCGGCATGCGCCAGCGCGTCCAGCTGGCCCGCACCCTGGCCGGTGAACCCCGCGCGGTGCTGATGGACGAGCCGTTCGGCGCCCTGGACGCGCAGACCCGCGGGGCGATGCAACGGCTGCTCGCCGACGTGCTGGACAGCACCGCGGCCACCGTCGTCTTCGTCACCCACGACGTCGACGAGGCGCTGTTCGTCGCCGACCGGGTCGCCGTGCTGACCCCGGCCGGCATCACCACGCTGGTCGACGTCCCCGAGCCACGGGACCCGGCCACCCGCGGCACTCCCCTGGTCCGGGAGGCCCGCGAGGAGCTCCTGGCCGCACTGTTCGAGAGGAACGCCGCGTGACCCGCGAACTGGAAACCGACGTGCTGGTGGTCGGCGGCGGGACGGCCGGCACGATGGCCGCGCTCTCCGCCGCCGAGCACGGCGCGCAGGTGCTGCTGCTGGAGAAGGCGCACGTCCGGCACTCCGGCGCGCTCGCCATGGGCATGGACGGCGTGAACAACGCGGTCATCCCGGGCAAGGCCACGCCGGAGGACTACGTCCGGGAGATCACCCGGGCCAACGACGGCATCGTCAACCAGCGCACCGTCCACCAGACCGCCACCCGCGGGCACGCCATGGTGCAGCGCCTGGAACGCTACGGCGTCAAGTTCGAGAAGGACGAGTACGGCGAGTACGCGGTCCGTCAGGTGCACCGCTCCGGCCGCTACGTGCTGCCGATGCCGGAGGGCCGCGACGTCAAGAAGGTGCTCTACCGGCAGCTGCGCCGCCGCGAGATGCGCGAGAAGATCCAGATCGAGAACCGGGTGATGCCGGTCCGGGTGCTGACCGCCGACGGGCGGGCGGTCGGGGCGGCCGGGTTCGACACGCGCAGCGGCGAGTTCGTCACCGTGCGGGCGAAAGCGGTCATCCTGGCGACCGGCGCGTGCGGGCGGCTGGGGCTGCCGGCGAGCGGTTATCTGTACGGCACCTACGAGAACCCGACGAACGCCGGGGACGGGTACGCGATGGCGTACCACGCGGGCGCCGAGCTGTCCGGGATCGAGTGCTTCCAGATCAACCCGCTGATCAAGGACTACAACGGGCCGGCTTGCGCGTACGTCGCCAACCCGTTCGGCGGCTACCAGGTCAACAACCGGGGTGAGCGGTTCGTCGACTGCGACTACTGGTCCGGGCAGATGATGGCCGAGGTGGCGCGGGAGCTGGACTCCGACCGGGGGCCGATCTACCTGAAGCTCAGCCACCTGCCGGACGAGACGATCTCCGCGATCGAGGGGATCCTGCACACCACCGAGCGGCCGTCGCGGGGGACGTTCCACGCCGGGCGCGGCCACGACTACCGCACCCACGACATCGAGATGCACATCTCCGAGATCGGGCTGTGCGGCGGGCACTCGGCGTCCGGCGTCTGGGTGGACGAGAACGGTCAGACCACGGTGCCCGGTCTCTACGCGGCCGGCGACCTGGCCTGCGTGCCGCACAACTACATGATCGGCGCGTTCGTCTTCGGTGATCTGGCGGGGACGCATGCCGCTTCCCGTTCGGTCGATCTCTCGGCGCTCCCGCACGATCAAATCGAGGCGGCAAAGGCGCTGATCTACCGCCCGCTGGACCACCCCGACGGTCCCCCGCAACAGCAGATCGAGTACAAGCTGCGCCGCTTCGTCAACGACTACGTCGCCCCGCCCAAGTCCGCCGCCAAACTGGAGATCGCCGTCGAGACGTTCCAGCGGATGGCCGGCGAGATCGACGGGATGGGCGGGCGCACCCCGCACGAGCTGATGCGCTGCGTCGAGGTCAGCTTCATCCGCGACTGCGCCGAGATGGCCGCGCGCGCGTCGCTGGTCCGCACCGAGAGCCGCTGGGGCCTGTACCACGAGCGTGCCGACCACCCGCAGCGCGACGACGCGGAGTGGCTCTACCACCTCAACCTGCGCCGCAACGACGACGGCGAGATGGAGTTCGTCAAGCGCCCGGTCGCCGCCTACCTGTTCCCGGTCGACGGTTTCGAGCCCCAGCCGGGCCCCGAGCAGACCCCGGTGGCCGAGGTCCGCTCCTTCGGCACCGCCCTCCACACCCCGATTTCGGTACGCCCGGAGCACGTCACCGCCGCACCCGCGGCCGACCGCATCGTCGCCGTCCTGGCCCTGGCCGACGACCAGTCGCCACTGGCCGGTTTCGAGCCCTACCTCGCCGACCCGGACCCGGGAGTCCGGCAGACCGCCGTCGCCACGCTCACCGAAGTCGCGCCGCCCGGCGTCGCGGACGCCCTGGTCACCGCCCTGGCCGACACCGACGCCGGGGTCCGCGCGGCCGCCGTGGCCGGGCTGCGCGAACTCGCCGACGTGCTGCCGGCCTCGGCGGAACTGGCCCAGCGGCTGCGGGCCGCGTACGCCGGCACCGACCCGGCCGTCCGCGAGGTGGTCGTCGAGCTGCTCCGGGTGATCGGGCTCGGCACCCCCGCCGACTTCCGGGCGGCGGCCGAGGACGTCGAGGTGGCCGTGCGCCTGCAAGCCGTCCGCGGCCTGGTCCGCCGCGACGACGTGACCGGCCTGGCCGCGGCCGCCCTCGACCCGGCCCGCGAAGTCCGGGTGGCCGCCGCACACGGCCTCGGCACGGTCGGCGACCCGCACGGCGCGGCCGCCCTGGAACGGCTCGCCGCCGACCCGGACCTCCTGGTCCAGGCGGCGGCCCTGGCCGCCGCCGCGCCGATCGGCTGCCCGCCGCCCCTGGCCGACCTGGCGATCGCCCGGCTCGACGATCCGGCCTGGCAGGTCCGCGAGGGCGCGGCCAAGGCACTCGCCGCCGCGCCCGCCGAACTGGCGGTCCCGGTGCTGCTGACCGCGGCCAAGGACACGAACCTCGACGTCCGCAAGGCCGCGATCCGCTCCCTGTCCACCTGGCCGGACCGCGACGACGTCCGCTCCGCCCTGACCGACGCGAGCACCGACGGCGACGCCGACGTCCGCGCCTGGGCCCGCCGCGCCCTCAGCACCGCCTGATCCACCGAGCGCGGCCGCTCCCCGCCGGACCGCGGCCGCGCCCAACCCCGTCCACGCAGAGCCCACCCTCCCTAAGGGGGGTGCCACCACCACCTGCCATTGTCGCGGAAAATCGCACCCCCCATCAGCCCCTGTGGACAACCAGCCGCGGGGTGCGTTTCTCCCCCGACCCCGGAACCAGGCCTGCTGGTGCTGACCGCCCTAACCAAGCCCGCGATAGGGCTCTGAGCGCCAGCCCGCAACCACGGGCTGGCACTGACGGCCCTAACCACCCCCGCAACAGGGCCCTGAACGCCAGCCCGCAACCACCAGCTGGCACTGACAGCCCTAACCACCCCCGCGATAGGGCTCTGAACGCCAGCCGGCAACCACGGGCTGGCGCTGACGGCCCTAACCACCCCCGCGATAGGGCTCTGAACGCCAGCCCGCAACCGCGAGCTGGCACTGACGGCCCTAACCACCCCCGGAATAGGGCTCTGAGCGCCAGCCGGCAACCACGGGCTGGCGCTGACGGCCCTAACCACGCCCGCGATAGGGCTCTGAACGCCAGCCGGCAACCACGAGCTGGCACTGACCGCCCTAACCACGCCCGCGATAGGGCCCTGGGCGCCAGCCCGGGTTGGGGGTTGCGTTGCGGGGCGGGACAACGGCTGCGTACGTGAGCGGGGTACATCGCGGTGGGGCGGTGTGAGCACACGATCGGCGTACCGGGAACTGGCACCGCCGCAGACCGCATCTGAATCGCGGACCGCACGCTGCCGGCGGAGCGGACCGCGAGCGGCGGCCGCGACGGTGACCGCCAGACCCGTGGCCCGGAACGCAGACCGTGACCAGCCACGGTCCCGTGAGCGCCGGCCGCGACGGTGACCACCAGCCTCGGGGCCGCCACCCGCCGTGGAGCACCTCAACGAGTCACGGGACACCCGCAACGCCGGCTCATCGGACCCCCGCGCTGCCACGAAGCACCTGATCACCCAATACCGTGCGGGCATAAAGGACGGACCGCCCGGACCGGGCGCGGCTCACCAGGCCCGCCCGGTGCAGGACCGCCAGGTGGTCACCGACCGCGCCGGTGGCCAGCCCGAAGACCGCCGCCAGCTGGGTGGTGCTGGCCGGCTCGGCGAGGGCGGCGAGCAGCCGGGCCCGGCTGCGGCCGAGCAGCGCGGCCAGGGCGTCCGGGACGGTGGGCGGGGCTGGCTCGAACAGGGCACCGACGCCGCGCGCCGGATAGATGACCGCTTTCGGCCACGGGTCGTCGCCGAAGACCGCCGTGCCGGGCCAGATCAGCACCGACGGGACGAGCAGCAGGCCGGCGCCGCCGAGCGCGCCGGCCGGGCCGGTGTGCGCGGACAACTCGATGCCGCTGTCGTGCCAGCGGACCCGTGGGCCGAGACCGGCCAGGGCCGCCGCCCAACCGGAGCGGCCCAGCTCGGCGGCGCGGTGCACGACGTCGCGCTCGCAGACCGCGCGCATCTGCGGCCACTCCGCGGCGAGCAGGGCCGACCAGGCGAGCTCCAGGAAACCGGCGAACCGGTCGAGCACGTCCCCGGCGTACAGGAAAGCTCTGGTCTCGGCCGTGACCCGGCGGCGGGCCAGATACCAGTCGATCTCCTCGCGGGCCGCGCCGAGCGGCCAGGACCGGATCGCGTCAAGATCCTGTTCGATGGTCTGGGCCATGCCGCGCGGCGGCGGTGCGTAGAAGTTGGCCCCGGACTTGGCGGTCTTCAGGGCCAGTGACGCGGCCAGGCCGGGCTGCTCGCGCAGCTGATCGAAAGCGGGCCGGAATCGGGACAGCCAGGACTCCGGCAGGCCCGGCGCGGGCAGCGCCAGGACCCGGATCAGCGATTGCAGCTCGAAGATCGGCGACACCGCGAACCGGGTCCGCAGCAGGTCCTCGGCATCCACCTCGAAGCGCAGCACCGGCTTGACGTTACGCCACCTGGCGAATCTGTCGCGCCCGCGAGCTGCCACCGACATCGTCGGGGCATGAGTGTTGCCGAGCGCGGAGCGACCTACCGCGAGGTCTTCGCCGAACCGCGGTTCCGGGTGCTGTTCCTGGCCCGCACCGCGGCGATCGCGGCCGAATCGCTGCGGATCTTCGCGCTGTCGGTGTTCGTCTTCGAGCGCACCGGGTCGGCGCTGTGGAGCGCGCTGGCGTTCGCGGCCGGGTTCCTGCCGCAGCTGGCCGGTGGACTGCTGCTCGGCGCGCTGACCGACCGGGTCCGGCCACGGCCGCTGATCGTCGCCGGCTATCTGTCCGGCGGGGCGGCGGCGCTGCTGATCGCGCTGGCCGACGTGCCGGTCGCGGTGCAGCTGGCGGTGATCGGGCTGGTCGCCTGCGGGACGCCGGTGTTCATGGGCGCGACCAGCCGGCTGGTCGCCGACGTGCTGACCGGGGACGCCTACGTGCTCGGACGCGCGGTGTTCAACGCCGCGTCCTCCGGGGCGCAGCTGCTCGGCCTGGCGTTCGGCGGCGTCGCGGTCGCCACGGCCGGGCCGCGGCAGGCGCTGCTCGTCGCGGCCGGTGGGCACGTGCTGGCGGCGCTGATCGTACGCGTCGGCCTTCCCGACCTGGAGAGCTCGCCCGGGGAGCGCGGCTCGGCGGTGCGGGCCAGCCTGCACGGCGCCCGCGCCCTGCTCGGCGACCCGCTGATCCGCCGCCTGCTGCTGGTCCAGTGGCTGCCGTCGGCGTGCGTGGCGGGCGCCGAGGCGCTGCTGGTCGCCTACGCCACCGCGCGCGACTTCCCGGCCGGGGCGGCGGGGGCACTGATGGCCGCGCTGCCGATCGGGATGCTGCTCGGCGACCTGGTCGTCGGCCGATGGGTGCGCCCGGCCCGCCGCGAGCGCCTCGCCGCGCCACTGGTGCTGCTGGCCGGTGGGCCGCTCGCGGTGCTGGCCGCGGGGCTTCCGCTGGGCGCGACCCTCACGGTTTTGATCATTTCCGGTACGGGACACGCCTTCCAGCTGGGCCTGCAACGCCCGCTGCTGGAGGCGACCCCGGAGCCCCGCCGCGGCCAGATGTTCGCCCTGCTCTCCACGGGCCTGATGACGTTGCAGGGCGTCTCGCCGGTGCTCCTCGGCACCGTGGCCCAGTTCACCACCCCGGCCCTGGCCATCGGCGTGGCCGGCGCCGCCACCACGCTCTGCGCCGTGCTGGTCCCCGGCCCCGTCAACCGGGCACGACCGTGATCGCCACCTCCTCGTGCACCACGGTCTCGTCCCAGCGGCTCAGCACCCGCCGCGCCGCCTCCTCGACGACCGCGCGCTCGTACCGCTCCCCCGCGAACGCCCGCACGTCGTCCATCCCGTCGAAGAACACGACCGACGTGAACCGGACCTCGTCCCCCTCCCACACCCGCAACAGCCGAGCCCCGCGAAACCCCGGCACCCGCCGCAGATGCCCGGCCACCTCCGCCGCGTAGTGCCGCTGGTAATCATCGGCTGTCGTGGCCGGCGCCCACCCCCGCCAGATCCGCGCGATCATCCGCGACGCGCCTGGGTGCGGCTCTGGCGGTACTCCAGAGCGGGTGGGGTCTCCTCGTACTGAAGCAGGCTGCCGGTCAGCTCCAGCAAGTGTCGTTTCGCCTCGGCCGGGGTCGCATAGAAGAACTCCCGCCGCTGATTGACCAGGTTGACCCGGCGATCAGCGAGCCGGGCGTGCATCTGCGCCTCGATGCCGGCCGCGTCGTCGGAGAAGAACAGCGCGTGCACGTCAAAACCGAACGGCACCGAGGCGTCACCGAGTTCCCGGACGCGGTCCATCGGGTCGAGGCGCCGGGTCATACCGACCTTGACCATGTTCTCGCCGAAGGCGCCGAGGTTGGAGATGACGTACACGTAGCCGGCCCGGACGTTCGCGGCCCGGTAGTCGACGTCCTGGATCGCGGCATCGATCTCGGCGAGCCGTTCCCGCAGCTGCGCCGCCCCCAGGTCATCACCGTTGGCCTGCACCGCCGCCAAGGCGTTCGCATAGTGCTGCCGTTCTTTGTCCAGCCGGGCACGCTCGCGCTCGATCTCCTGCTGAAGCTGCCGTTCCTCGCGCAGCCGCGCTTTCTCGTCCCGCTCCCGCGCCTTCTCCCCGGCGAGTTTCTCCTGGTGGTCAGCGGTCAGTCCGAGCTCCTGCACCCTCAGCCGGTGATACTGCTCGGAGATCCGGATGTCCATCGTCTTGCCGAGCCGGGCGATCGTGGCGGCCACCTTTCCGAGCCGTTCGACTGCCGCCTCCAGCTTGTAGGGCTTCAACGTCCGGACCAGGTTGTCGGCCTCGGCGTTGTAGGCGCGCAGCATCAACTTCGCATAATCGCGCAGCATGGTGCGGCCCTGCGCCGCCGAGCCGTTGACCGTCCACCCGGAGGCGGCGAGCACCGCGCCGCCGTCCGGTTTGGCCATCACCCTGATCTGTTCCTGGAGCCGGGCGAGGGCATCCTGGTAGGCGACCGCGTCGCTGAGCGGGTGCTGGTACCGGTAGATCCCGGCCTCCTGCAGCAACGCCTGCTCCTCGGTGACGACCACCTGCTGCCGCACTGCGTCCAGGCGCTGGTGCAGCTCGCCGACATCGCGGAGCAGTCTGTCGCGATGCTCGGCCAGGTCCCTGATCTCGAACAGGCCGAGCCGCGCCAGTTCGGCCCGCTCGGCAGTCAGCTTCTCGATCTCGGCGGCCAGTTCCCGCGCCTTACCCCGCGCACCGAAGAGCGGGATGTCCGCGTCCGGTCGCGGCTCCTCGATCCAGAGTTGCCACCCGGGCGGCGCCGGTCCCCAGGCGGGGTCCGGCGTCCAACCGGGCGACGGGCTCCATCCGGGCGGCGGGGCAGGCCAGTTCGGCGGCGGGTTGAAACGCGGCATCGCCGCTGGTTGCGCTTCGATCAACGGCGTTTCCGGTACGCCGTGACCGGGCGTCCCCGCGGCCGGGATCACCGGCACGGCGGGCGACCCGGTCGTGCGTGGTGCCGGGACAGCCGGGGCGGCAACAGGCGGCACGATCGGCACGGTCCGCTGGCCGACCTGCGCCGGCACCGTGGGCGCCGGCAGTACCGCGGTCTCAGCGGCCGGAGCCGGCACGGCAACCGGCGCGGCAACCGGCGCGGGCGGCGTGGCCACCGGCGCGGACGGCACGACCACCGGCGCGGGCGGCACGGCCGCAGATGCGGGCGGCACGGCGACAGGCGCGGACGGCATGATCACGGGCGCGGGCGGCACGGTCGCGGGTTGCCGCGGGTGCGGGGCGACCGCAGGTGGCGCGACGAGCCAGCTCTCCGGCAGCTCATGCGCCCGGGCCACGTACAGAACCACTTCGGTCTTGATCCGGTTCCCCTTGACGATCGCTCGCGCAGCGGCGACCAGCCCTCGCTCGTCGAGGTGCCGGACCGCGGCCAGCACCTCACCGCTCATCCGTGGCGTGAGCTGCCCGACGCGCGCACCGTCGATCCGTACCTCGACCACGGTGCGCGAGCTACGAGCCAGTTGTTCGGTGAGCTCGTGCAGCGTGGCATGCACCCAGCACTCGCCCTCCGGGCGCAGCCAGGACGCCAGCACCTCCAGGTGGTGCTCCTCACCGGTCACCTGGATCGCCCCGCCCGTGGGCAGCAGCCGGTGCGGCTGGGCCGGTGGCCGGTTCACCGGAACGAGCAGGTGCGGTTCTGCCAGCTCCAGGCGTACCGAACCGGCGAACTCGCCCGAACCCCACCGCGATCCCCAGACGCGCGCCGACACCTGCGGAGTCCACCCGCGCGCCACCAGTCCCATCAGGACAGGCGCGTACTCGGCCGCCGACTGCCGGGGCAGATAGCCGACCTGGGCGGACCCGATCCACACCGCGACGGCGTTGCGGTCGTGTTTGTTCAGCGGCTCCGGCATCAGCTGGGCGGTGACCGTGAGCTCGGTGCCGCCGGGTGGGAGCTTCGCGTCGAACAGGGCCCGCAGCGCCGCCGAGTAGTGCGACTCGCCGACGACTTCCGTGCCGGCCCAGCCCCGCTGGCCCCAAAGATCGAACGGTACGGACATGACCGTCACCGTACGATCACTCATTGATCATCACCACGCCCGCCGATCCCTCGATCCGGCGTGATTTCCACCAGTTCAGCCGTAGACAAGCGCAACCCCGTACGTGCACCGAGGACGCTACATTCAGGACATCGATGGCCGTCGACGATGCGGGGAGCGGATGGCGGATCAGCGCGTGGTGCGGGTTCAGCTCGCCTGGGCAGCGGATGGACGGGGCACCGGCTGGGCGGCGGTGCTCCGTTATCGGGAGCATGACCGTGACTTGCATGATGCCGGCCCGGCCGCGGCCACACCGGAGCAGTTGATCACCATCGCCGCGGTGGCAGCGCTGGAGGCGTTGACCCGCGGGTGCGTCGTGCGGGTGCACGCCGGAGACGTGCGGCCGGACCTGTCCGGGATGCCGCTGATCGCGCGGCATCAGATCACCTGGACCCCGGAGCCGTCGCCGGACGCGGAGCGCGCGGCGGCTCTCGCCCGGCGGAACCTGCCCGGCACCGGGGAACGCTGCCTGCACGACCTGCTTCGCGGGCAGTGTTTCGAGTGCCGGCCCCGCACTGACGGCTACCCGGCTCGGGTCGCGACCACCGACGGCGGGTCGGTCTTCCACGTGAACAGTGAGTGCCCGGCCCTGCTGGACGGCTGGCGCAAGGTCACCCGGCGGGGCGGCACCCCCGGACGATCTCGTCTGGCGGCCGGTCGCCGACGTGCTCGCGGAAGGACGGGGCGCCTGCTACGCCTGCACCGGACGCGGGTCACGGTGAGCGTGCCGGATCCGGAGGTCTGTGCGCGGTGGCGGCTGGTCGCCGGCCCGCTGCTGAGCGCCCGGTCGACGTACACCTGGGCGGCGACCCGCGACGGCCGTCCGTACATCCTGCAACGGCTCGATCCGGCCGGCCAGCCGGACTGGGGATACCCGCTGCGGGTCGCGGCGGCGCTCCGGGAGCGGGGCTGGCCCACCCCGGAGCCGGCCGAGGAGCCCTGGATCACGCCGGACGGCGTCTGGCTGCTGACTCACCGGCTGCCCGGACGGCCGCTGGTCGCCGGTGGCGCCGACAGCCCCGGTCAGCAGCGACGGCGCGGGCGGCTGCTGGCCGAGGTGCATGCCGCGCTCGCGACGGCCGGGATCACCGAGCAGCGGGGCGGGTTCCGGGAGCCCGTCGAGGTCCTTGCCGACCCGGAGCTGGAGCGCGTGCTGCGGGCGTACGAAAAGCTGCACCCGGACGACGGCGCCCTGCTGCTGGCCGGCCGTGAGGCGACCCTGGCGTGGTTCGCGGCGAACCCGGCCGATGCCGCACCGCGGGGCGTGCTGCACGGCGACTTCGCACCGTGGAACCTGCTCTTCGAGGACGGCAGGCTGACCGGCGTGCTGGACTTCGAGGCGAGCCACCGCAGCCTGCTGGTGGCCGATTTCGCCCTGTCCTGGCGTGGCTACCAGGATGCCGTGATCAGCGGATACCACGAGGTGCGGCCACTGTCCGAGCTGGAGCGGCGGCTGATCGTGCCCACCTATCACGCCTGGCTCTTCCTCGGCCTGGCCGGCGCCGACCCCACCACCGTCGACCTCAGCTGGAACGCCGCCCACCTGCGGCGGCGTTCAGCTCGGTGACCAGGGTGCGCAGCCAGGGCTGCGCGAGATCGGGTTCGCGCCCGACGGCCCGGGCCAGGGCCTGCCGTCCGGCACGGCTGCGACCGTACGCGACCAGTGCCACCGCCTCGGCCAGCGCCTGCCGGGTCAGGTCCTCCCGCCCCGGCCCGTCCGCCTCGGCGAGCCACCAGTCCGGCCCCAGCGACCGGGTCAGCTTCGTCTGCTCGTTCCCGAAATACGACCACACCGGCCTGCCGAGTGACACGCTCAGCACGGACCTCGCCGGGAGTTCCGCGGTCCACCGCTGGTGGCGCGCCCATCGCCAGGTCTTGGGGCTGGTCGGTGCCCGCACGGTCACGCCGACGAAGCGCAGCTTGCGCCGGATCGCCGGCCACGTCTCCCGCTCTCCCCGGATCCAGTCGGTGAGCAGCGTGTACACGTCGGTGAACGTCCCACCGTCGCTGACCACGTCGACGAAGGCCACCGGCCGGGAGCGGCGCGCCAGCGTGTACGGCGTCACGCCGGCGTCGGCGAGCATCCGTCGCGCCTCGTCGCGCTGGGCGGCCGTCAACGGCCGGCGCTCCCAGCGCCGCCTGGTCACCCGCCGGCCGGCCCGGGAGAACGACAGCGGCAGCCGATCCAGCCGCTGCTCCCCGATTCCGTGCAGAGCCCCGCCGAGCAGGTCGAACATCGAGTCCAGCGACCGCCCGACGAAGACCAGGTCCCCGCCGCCGCTGCGGGCCAGCACCTTGCCGGCGCAGGTGACCAGCTCGTCGAGGAACCACAGGCCGGGCGGCTCGGTGCCGTCGAGCAGCGACCCGAGCTCGTCGGGCCGGATCAGGTCCCACCGGAAGGGTTCGGGCACAGTCCCGGGACACTACCCGTGCCGCGCCCGCCGCGACCTGCAATAAACAGCGCGCCGGTCCCGGCCGGGATTCGCCCGACGATCCGGAACGACCGCGGGCTCCCGCTGGCCCTCGGGCCACGACCACCCACCGTCGCGCCCGGCGATCCGAAGCGGCCGCGACCCGCGGCGACCCACGGTCCGCCGAACGAACCACCATCCCGAGGCCACCCGGCGACCCGAAGCGGCCGCGACTCGCGGCGGCCCACAGGCCGCCGAACGAACCACGCCCATGCAGAGGCCACCCGGCGATCCGGCGCGGCCGCGACCTCGCGGCGGCCTCACGAGCCGTCGAACGAACCCGGACCACCCGCGGACCCGCACGACCCGCGTGGCGATCCGGAGCGGCCACGGCCTCGCGAGCCGACAGCCACGGGACTCCGAGTCGTACCGGAAAATGATGCGGACACCCCAAGGGCGACGTCGCGGCAGCGAGGATGGTTCCCCCGCGACGGCATCGGTGTGGTGACATCAGGAAGATCCTCCCGCCGCCTAGGGTGGGTGCTGCTATGACGACGCAGGACCAGGACGCCATCGACGCGACCGAGACTCGACCCTGTGCCCACTGCGGGCGGCCCGTGCCGCAGCGGGCCTCCGCCGGACGGCCGTTCCGTTACTGCCGGGACAACGACGGCGAGTGCCAGCGTGCCTCCCGCAACGTGCGGATGCGGCATCGCTCCTCGCCCGGGCTGGCCGGTTCGGTGGCGCGGGCCTGGGAGGTGGTGGACCGCCTCGACCAGATGGTCGGCACGCTGACCGAGGCGCTGCACTCGGAGATGTCGCCGGCCGGGGTCGAGCGGCAGGTCGCCGAGGTGCGGGCGGAGACTTCGCGGGCGGTGGCGGCCGCGCACGGCGAGCGGGACGACGCGCGGCGCGACGCCGAGCAGGCGGCGACCGCGACGGCGGCGGCTCAGCAGATCGCGGCGGCGGCGACCGCGGAGCGGGACGAGGCGCGGCAGCGGGCGACCGAGGCGGAGCGGGCCGCGGAGGAGGCCGGCAAGCGGGAGCAGGCCGCGGTCGAGGCGCGGGACGAGGCGGTGCGGGCCGCTACGGCCGCGGTGGCGCTGCGCGAGCGGGCCGAGGCGGAGCGGGACGCGGCGGCCGACGAGCTGTCCGTGACGCGGCGCGAGTTGCAGGAGACCAAGGGGCAGCGCGACGGCGCGGAACGCGAGCTGGCCGCGGCGTTGCGCGAGCACAACGAGTTCCGGCAGACGGCGGAGCAGGCGGCCGACCGCGCCGAGGAGTCGCTTGCGGCGGCCCGTGCGGAGGCCGGGAAGCTGCGCGAGGCGGCCGAGCGGGCGGACCACCGCGCGCGGGATGCCGAGACGGCCGCCGCCGAGGCCGCGGCGCGGGCGGAGCGCTCCGCCGCCGAGGTGGCCTCGGTGCGCGAGGAGCTCGCCGCGGTGGCGGCGGACCGGGACGCGCTGCGGCGTGCCGTGGCGGATCTCGATCGGGTCCGGAAGGACCTGGCGCGGGCCGGCGACGAGCGGGCTGACGTGGAGCGGCGGCTGGCGGCGGCGCGGGCCGACGCGGACGCCGCGCACCAGCGCGTGGCCCAGCTCACCGGGCAGGTGAGTGACCTCGCCTCGGCGCTGGCCACGCTCGGGTCGAGCCGGCCGGCTGCGGCACCGGCGCAGGCCACATCACCGGAGTTGCGGTCCGCTACCACGTGATCACCGTCAAGCGTGGAGCGATGGGCGGTGACCGTCCGAGTGACCGACATCGCACCACCCGCAGACGGGTCAAACGCTCGTAAACTGGACCAAGGTCCACTTCACGAGCGTTCAAATTACGGGGTATGGTCGCTGGCCGGTTACGCTCGTAGCGTTACAACGCCTTTACCGGGCGGGTAAAAGACCGATAGATACTCGGCGGGCGCAGGAATCCGGCGGCCGCCCCTTTCGTTACACCAACGAGAGCAGCACCACGAGCGAGGGGAAGCCGATCATGGGCGAACGCATGCTGCGCGGCAGCCGTCTTGGCGCAGTCAGCTACGAGTCCGACCGTAACACCGAGCTGGCGCCCCGACAGACCCGTGAGTACCTGTGCGTCAAGGGTCACCAGTTCGAGGTTCCGTTCGCCGTCGACGCCGAGGTGCCCACCACCTGGGAGTGCAAGTTCGACGGCAGCGTGGCCCGGCTGGTCGACGGCAGCGAGCCGGAGCAGAAGAAGGCGAAGCCGCCGCGCACCCACTGGGACATGCTGCTGGAGCGGCGTTCGATCGCCGAGCTGGAGGACATCCTCAACGAGCGGCTGCAGGAGGTGCGGACCCGCCGGGGCCGCTGACCGCAGCGAACGACACGACGAGAAGGGCCGTCCCGTCCGGGACGGCCCTTCTCGTGTGTCACAGCCGGGGCGCGGCCGGCGACCGGATCAGCGGACGATTTCGCCCTCGATGGCGGCGGCCGGCTGGCGCGGCGCCGGCGGGACGTCGTCGATGACGGAGGAGTCGACCACCGTCGGGTCGTCGACCCGGACGCGGACCCTGCGCGGGCCGAACAGGTCGCCGGCGGCCGCGCCACCGAGGCGCCGCTCGGCGAACCGCTCCACCGCGCGGCGGCCCAGGATCCGGCCCGGCGGCACCAGCAGCACCAGACCCACCACCCCGGTCACGAAGCCGGGCAGCGCCAGCAGCAGCGCGCCGCCGAGGCCGACCAGCGAATGGGCCACCTCGGGGCCGGGTGGGCGGCCGGAGGCCGCGGCCTGCTGGAAGGACCGCCAGCCGCGGATGCCCTCGCGGCGCAGCAGCGCGAACCCGCTCAGGGTGACCGCGGCCAGCAGCAGGAACGCCCAGCCGCCGCCGATCAGGTGGGCCACCGCGAGGAACGCCGCGACCTCGGCGAGCGCGAGCAGCGGGAAGGCGAAGGGGAGATAGGCCAGCCGGTTACGGCGCATCAGAGTCCTCCGGTGTCATGCGTACCTCTCCAGCATGACACCGGATCCTGCGACCTGGCTGAGTGCGCCGTCACGGCCAGGTCTGCTGCTCCTGCTTGGGCTTGCGGCCGAGCACGTTCAGCAGGCTCTCCTTGCGGGCCTGCGCGCCCCACAGGGTGACCCTGAGCAGCTGTTCCTTGAAGATGTTGCCGCTCATCTTGCTGACGCCGTGTTCGCGCTCGGTGAACGTGATCGGCACCTCGACGACCCGGAACCCGCCGCGGAACGCCCGCCAGGCCAGCTCGACCTGGAACGAGTATCCGGTCGAGGCGACGCTCGGCACGTCGATGGCGTCCAGCACGGTCATCCGGTATGCCCGGTAGCCACCGGTGGCGTCCTTGAACGGCATGCCCAGGGCCATCCGGATGTAGATGTTGCCCCCGCGCGAGAGCAGCAGCCGGTGCATCGGCCAGTTGTGCACGCTGCCGCCGGGGATGTACCGGGTGCCGAGCACCGCGTCCGCGCCGGCCAGCGCGTCGAGCAGCTGCGACAGCTCCTCGGGGGCGTGCGAGCCGTCCGCGTCCATCTCGACGACGGCGTCGTATCCCTTGTCCTTGGCCCAGGCGAAACCGGCTTTGTACGCCGCGCCGAGCCCCTCCTTGCCGGCCCGGTGCAGCACGAAGATGTGGTCGTCGGCGAGCGCCAGCTCGTCGGCGATGTCACCGGTGCCGTCCGGCGAGTTGTCGTCGGCGACGAGGATGTCGACCTCCGGCACCGCCTTGCGGACCCGCCCGGTGATCAGGCGGACGTTGTCCGCCTCGTTGTACGTGGGAATGATCACGAGGACCCGTCCCACTCCCGGGTAGCCTTCGGCCTCGCTCACCGTTCCTCCGTGCTGTCTTCGTCGTCAGTGCGGTCGGTCTTGCGCCGGCGACGCAGCGGAAGCGCGCCGGCCAGTGCGATCACGGCCAACCCGACCGCGATGGTTTCGGGCCAGATGCCCGAACGGGTCGCCAGCGTACGCGAACCGCTCACGGCCATCCTATGGGTTACCACTTTCGCGGTGTTGAACGCCGTGGCACCATGCACCCCACCCGCCGTATCGACGAAGGCCGATATGCCGACGGTGGAGACCATCAGCGAGTCGCGGCCGTGCTCGACCGCGCGCAGCCGGACCATGGCCAGCTGCTGGCGGGCCTCCCCCTCGTCGAAGGTGGCGTTGTTGGTCTGCACCGCCAGGATCTGGGCGCCCTGCCGCACGGTGTCGCGGACGATCCCGTCGTACGCCACCTCGAAGCAGATCACGTCGCCCAGGGTGAGCGGGCCGGTGTCGATCACCCCGGCGTGGTCCCCGGCCAGCATGTTCCTGACCAGGTCCACCTTGTCGCTGACCAGCCGGGCGACCGAGCGCAGCGGCATGTACTCGGCGAACGGGACCGGGTGCTGCTTGACGTAGGTCTGCGCCAGGTCCGGGCCGGTGACCGGCATCCAGAGCAGCCCGGCGTTCTTGATGTCGCCCGGCTTGTCGGTGCGCAGCACCGTGCCGACCAGGATCGGCACCCCGATGGTGCGGGCCGCGTCGGAGATCTCCTGGGCGGCGTCGGCGTTGCGCAGCGGGTCGATGTCGCTGGAGTTCTCCGGCCACACCACCAGATCGGGTTTCGGCTGCTTGCCGGCGGCCACGTCGGCGGCCAGCTGCCGGGTGGCGGTCACGTGGTTGTCCAGCACCGCCCGGCGCTGCGCGTTGAAGTCCAGGCCGAGCCGCGGCACGTTGCCCTGGACGATGGCGACGGTGTATGCCGGGCCGGACGGCGCCGACAACGGCACCGCGGCCGGCGCGCCGATCAGCACCCCGGCCGTGACGGCGAACCCGGCGGCCGGCAGCAGCGCGCTCCGGTCCCACCGGCGCCAGGCGAGCGCCACCAGGGCGCCACCGGCAGCCGCGACCGCGAAGGTGACCAGGGGCGCGCCACCCCAGGCGGCGAGCCGCAGCGCGGGCGCGTCACCCTGGCTGAAGGCCAGCCGGCCCCACGGGAACCCGCCGAACGGCGCCCGGTCGCGCACCGCCTCGTCGGCCACCCAGAGCAGGCCGGTCAGCAGCGGCCACAGCGCCCGCCACCGGTCGATCAGCGGGGACAGCCAGGCGGCGGCCAGACCGGCCAGGCCGAGCACCACCGCCTCGGCGGTGGACAGCAGCGCCCAGGGCAGCCAGCCGGCCGCGATCCGGGTCCACTCCAGCAGGGGGTAGAACAGCACGATGCCGGTGAGCAGGCCGAGCCCGAAACCGGCCCGCAGCCGCCGCCGGTGCACGGCCGCCGCCAGCAGCGCCACGCCGGCCGGGGCGAGCCACCACAGGTCGTAGGGCGGCAGGGCCAGCAGCAGTGCCAGACCGGCGGCCACCGCGAGGGCGGCCGCCACCGGCAGCCGCAGCGGTGTCGGCCCGGCCGGGCGCGGGGTGCCGGGATCCGGCTGCGCGAGGTCGGGCGGCGGCATCGTCATTTCCACGCCAGGCAGGCTACCTGCCGGTCCGCCGCGGGCCCGCCGGGCAGTCGGCCGCAAAACGATACCGAGCGGATGGGAATCGGCTGGGAGATGTTACGGAGGGGCGCGGCGTCCAGTGGCCGCGCCCCTCGGGGTGCTTCTGTCCGTTCCGGCCGGTGTGCCTGACGGGCCTCCCGCTGACCTTCGGACCGACGCGCCGCGGACTGGCTGCCCACGCCGTGCCGTTGTCTACTGGCCAGGATCGGCTCGACCCGGCTCCCGGATCGCGACCCGGTCCGCGCCGCCCGCGCACCTGCACCCCCTGGACCTGGCTGAACGCGCGACCCCTGCGAGGACTGCGGGCCAGTGAGTGAAGGAACGAAGCGGATCACAGTCGCATGCCGTGAAACAGGACCTGAAGACGGTACGTCCGGACGGGGGCGGTCTGTCAACCGGGTGGTCACCTCTCCGGCGTGTCGCGTTTATCGGCGTGTCCGAAAACGCACGCCGTCGATGGGCCGGTCACCGCCACAGCGTGTCGATCAGCCCGGCCGCCGCGTCCGGGTGATCGACGGCGAGCAACCCCGCCGCCGCCAGTACATATTCGCTGTCGACGATGGAGCGGGCCCGGTCCGGCAGGGCCCAGCCGCCGGCCGTGTCGGCCAGCACCGCGCCGAGCACGTGATCGCCGCCACCGTGCCGCAGCACCCCGCCGGAGCCCACGACGAGGCGTACGTCGCGCAGGTCGCGGCCACCCGTGCGGGGTAGGCCGGGACCGGGCGAGTGCCCACGGGCGTGCCGGCGCAGCGCGATCATCGCGGCGGTCGCGGCCAGTTCCCGGTCGGTCACCGGCTCCGGCAGCTTCTCCGCGATCGCGGCCTGCCGGGTGCCATCGGCGCCGACCGCCACGCCGAGATCGCCCTCCACCGTCCGTGACCGCCACAGGGTGCCGGCCACGTCGCGGCGGGGACCGGTTTCGGCCTCCGCATCCGGCACGAGTGCCGAGTAGACATCCGTCGTCGCGCCGCCCACGTCGACGACGAGCACACCGGCGCCGGAACGGTCGGCGAGCAGCTCCACGCCGGCCAGGACCGCGTCCGGGGTGGCCGCCCGGACCAGGGAGGCGAACCGCGGGCCCCGGGACAGGCGCTTGCCGCCGATCACGTGCCGCAGGAAGACGTCGCGGATGGCGGCGCGCGCGGGCAGCGGGTCGAGCACCCCGATGCGGGGCAGCACGTTGCCGGTCACGGTGACCGGGACGCCGCGGGCGGTCAGGGCGGCCGCGGCGTCCGGGCGTACGTCAGCATTGCCGGCCAGCACCACCGGCAACCGCAGGCGTTGCGCGGCCAGCCGCCGGGCGTTGTGCAGCAGCACCTCGCCGTCGCCGCCGTCGGTGCCGCCGACCAGCAGGATCACGTCCGGGCGGGCCGCGCGCAGCGCGGTCACCGCCGCACCGGTCAGCGGCCCGGCCGCGACGTGCACCACCTGCGCGCCGGCCGACAGGCCGACCCGGTGCCCGGCCTCCGCGGTGACCAGGCTCTCGTACCCGACCACGGCGAGCCGCAGCCCGCCGCCCGCCGACGAGCAGACATACAGCGGGGCACCCTGGCCGCCGACCGCCGCCACGGCGGCGTTCAGACCCTCCAGGACGTCCGTTCCGGACGTCGTCGGCACCTCGGTCCGCTCGATCAGTCGCGCGCCGCTGAGGTCGATCTTGGCTGCTTTGGTGTACGTCGACCCGACGTCGACGCAGACGACGTCCGTCACGCCGTGGCCGGCACCACGACCGTGCCCACCGCGGTCACCGCCACGATCGGCTCGGCGAGCAGCTCGGCCGCCGAACCCCCGGTCCCCCGGCACACCACCGCCGACGTGAACTCGATCCGCCGGCTGCGCGTGCCCATGTGCACCACCCGGGCGGTGATCTCCAGCACGTCCCCGGCCTGCACCGGCGCCTTGAACTGCACGTCGTCGTAGGAGGCGAACAGCCCCTCGTCGCCGTCCAGCCGGATGCACACCTCGGTGGCGACGTCACCGAACAGGCCGAGCGAGTACGCCCCGTCGACCAGGTTCCCGGCGTAGTGGGCGTGCGAGTAGGGGACGTAGCGGCGGTGCGTGACAGTGATCAATTCTTGCTCGCAATCAGTGCGTGAACCAGATAGGAGGCGACCTCCCGCGGCGTGGTACCGCGGCTGAAGATCCGGTCGACGCCGAGCTCGCCGGTCATCAGCTCGTCGAACCGGGGCCCGCCGACGATCAGCAGCGGCCGCTTGCCGGCCGGCAGCGCCTCGCGGAACGCGGCCGACATGGCCCGGGTGTTGTGCAGGTGCGCGTCGCGCTGGGTGACCACCTGGGAGACCAGCACCGCGTCGGCCTTCTTCGCCCGGGCGGTCTCCACCAGGTCGGGCACCGACACCTGCGCGCCCATGTTGGTCACCGACAGCTCGGAGTAGTACTCCAGGCCCTTCTCCCCGGCGATGCCCTTGAGGTTGAGGATGGCGTCGATGCCGACGGTGTGCGCGTCGGTGCCGATGCAGGCGCCGACCACGTTGAGCCGCCGCCGCAACCCCTTCTTGATCGCGGCGTTGACCTCCTTGGCGCTCAGCAGCGGGTAGTCGCGCTCGACGACCTGCACCTTGTCCGTGTCGACCAGGTGGGTGACCTTGCCGTAGACGACGAAGAAGGTGAACCCGTCGCCCATCTGCTTGGCGTGCACCAGCATCGCCGGGTCCATGCCCATCTTGCCGGCCAGCTGGAGCGCAGCGCCCTCGGCGCGTTTGTCGTGCGGGATCGGCAGGGTGAAGGAGAGCTGCACCATCCCGTCGCCGGTGGTGTCCCCGTAGGGGCGGACGATGCTCATTCCAGCTCCTCGGTGACCGGGTTGTAGTAATCGGCTTCCTGCTTGGCGACGCCGTCGAGGCCCTTGCCGCGGTCGGCGGGGCGCTTCATCAGGCCGAAGGTGCCGTCGGCGATGGCGTCCATCAGGGTGTCGTCGACGATGCGTTCCAGCAGGTCGATGGCCTCGCCCAGGACCTGGTTCGCGCGGCCCCGGATGAACGGGCCGGGGACGAAGTCCTCGTGGAGGTTTCCGGCTCCGTTGAGCACGTATTTCACGTTCTGCAGCGCGATATCCCGATCGGACAGCCAGGGCGTGACGACCGCCTCGGTCATCATGCCGACGAGCAGGATCCCCTGGCCGGTGAGCGCGCCGGCCAGGTTGAAGAAGCCGTCGAGGAGGTTGCCGCGGAAGACGTCGCCGGTCATGTGCTTGGTCGGCGGCATCCACTTGAGCGGCGCCTCCGGGAACAGCTCCCGGGCGAGCAGCGCGTGTGCCAGCTCCAGCCGGAACGAGTCCGGCAGATCCGGATTTATCTCGAAAGCGTGGCCCAGGCCGAGCTGCCAGTCCTCCAGGCCCGCCTCCTGGGCGAAGTACTCGTTGAGCAGCTGCGACACCGTGACGGTGTGCGCTGCTTCGACGGCATCCGCCGTCGTCAGATAGTTGTCCTCGCCGGTGTTGATGATGATCCCGGCCCGGGCGTGGACCTGGCGGGAGAAGCGCTGGTCGACGAAGGTCCGGATCGGGTTGATGTCGCGGAACAGGATGCCGTACATCGAGTCGTTCAGCATCATGTCGAGACGTTCCATGCCGGCGAGCGCCGCGATCTCCGGCATGCACAGACCGGACGCGTAGTTGGTCAGCCGGATGTATCGGCCGAGCTCTTTCGACGTCTCGTCGAGCGCCGCCCGCATCAGCCGGAAGTTCTCCTGCGTGGCGTAGGTGCCCGCGAACCCCTCCCGGGTCGCCCCCTCCGGCACGTAGTCCAGCAGCGACTGCCCCGTCGAGCGGATCACCGCGATGATGTCCGCCCCGGCCCGGGCCGCCGCCTGCGCCTGGGGAATGTCCTCGTAGATGTCGCCGGTGGCCACGATCAGGTAGATCCACGGCCGCTGTTGCGGATCGCCGTACCGTCGGATCAGCCGGTCCCGCTCGGCCCGCCGCCGATCGACGATCTTGATGCCGCCGGCGGCGGCCTTCTTGGCCCGCCGCCGGGCCGCGGCCAGGTCGGCCTTCTTCGTCGGTACGTCGAACCGCACCGCCCCGGCCGCCGCCTTCTGCGCCAGCACCGTGAGGTCCTCGACGCCCGTGCTGGCGGCGGCGTGGAACACCGGGACGGCAACCCCGTGCCCGAGCCCGACGTCGGCGCGCACGGCGTCGACCAGACGGTTCACCCAGGGGATGCCGTCCGAGTCGGCGCCGTGCACCCCGGCCAGGCGCAGCACCGCCCGCTCCACCGACACGGTGGTGTGCGACCGCGCGAGGTCGACGACGGGCTGCCCGGCCTTCACGGCGAGCGCCCGCGCCCGCGCGACGATCCGCGGGTCCAGATCCAGCTTCCCGGCCAACTGACAGTGCTCCTAGTTCTCGTAGATGGTTTCGCCGTGCAGCACCGTGCGCCGGCAGACCGGCCGCTCGGGCGTCACGCCGTCGATGTCCGGCAGCAGCGCCGGCAGTCCCTCGCTGACGCCGCCCGGGGTGTCCCAGGCGGCGAAGGTGGCCGAGGCGCCGGGCGCGAGCACGCCCACGCCGCTGACCCCGGCGCCGCGCCAGCCGCCCCGGCTCGCGGCAGCGAACGCCGCCCGCACCTTCATCCGGTAGACCGGGTTGCGCGGGGCGGCCGCGGCGACCACCGTCGCCCACGGGTCGAGCGCGGTCACCGGCGAGTCGGAGCCGAACGCGAGGGCGACCCCGGTGGCGTGCATGGCCCCGATGGGGTTGCTGGCCAGGGCGCGGTCGACGCCCAGGCGCTGGGCGTACATCCGGTCGGTCCCGCCCCAGAGGGCGTCGAAGACCGGTTGCACCGAGGCGATCACGCCGAACTCGACCATCCGGGCGATCATCGCCTTGTCGATCAGCTCGACGTGCTCGATCCGGTGATGTCCCTCCCGCAGGGTGTCCACGCCGACCTGCTTGGCGGCGAGCGCGAACCCGTCCAGGACGGTGTCGATGGCGGCGTCGCCGATCGCGTGGAAGCCGCCCTGGAACCCGATCCGGATGCAGTCGAGCAGGTGCTGCCCGACCTGCTCGGCGGTCAGGAACGCCTCGCCGCAGCCGTGGTCGCCGTCGAGGTAGGGCGCGCGCAGCGAGGCGGTCCGGGAGCCGAGGGCGCCGTCGGCGTACAGGTCGCCGGCCGCGCCGTGCGCGCCCAGCTCCCGGGCCTTCTCCGCGCCGCCCAGCTCGCCCCAGAAGCCGAACACCTGCGGCAGGCCCTGCCCGGACAGCGCCAGCACCGACTGGAAGTCGGCCTCGCTGGAGGTGCCCGGCCCGCCGCACTCGTGCACCGCGGCGATCCCCATCGCCGCGGCCCGGCTCAGCGCGGTCCGCTGCGCCAGGGTGCGCTGCTGCGGGGTCAGCGCGCCGAGCGCGACCGCCCGGACCGCGTGGTGCGCGTGCTCCCGCACCCACCCGGACGCGTCGTAGCCGTCCACGCCCTCGGCCGCCGGCAGCAGCGCCGAGCTGGCCAGGGCCGAGTGCACCGAGGCCTGCGACAGGTACACCTTGCGCCCGCCCGCGGCCCGGTCCAGCTCGGCCGCGGTCGGCGGGGTCTGCTCGGCCCAGGTCGACTCGTCCCAGCCGTGCCCGTGCACCACGCCGTCGGCCGGCCGGGTCGCCGCGAACGCCGCCACCGCGTCGAGCAGCTCACCCGCCGAGCGCACACCGGACAGGTCCAGGCCGTCGAAGGCCAGGCCGGTGTCGGTGGCGTGCAGGTGCGCGTCGACGAACGCCGGGGTGACCAGCGCGCCGTCCAGGTCGACGGTGCGGTCGGCGGCGGGCGCGTCGGCCGTGTCACCCAGCCACGCGATGGTGCCGCCGCGGACCAGCATCGCGGTGGCGCGCGGCTCGGCGGCGGAGTAGAAGCGACCGTTGGTGTAGCGGACCAGGGGAATAGTCATGCGGTCAGTCTCCCGCGATCCGCTTGGAGAACAACGCCCGCACCGCGGGGGTGGTGCGCAGCAGGTCGACGGCGAACTCGGCGTGCCCCGGCACGTACCCGTTGCCGACCAGCATGTTCACGTCGGCGGCCAGGCCCTCGGCGCCGAGCGCGGCCGCGGAGAAGCTGGTCGCCATCGAGAAGAAGATCACGGTGCCGCCGGGGGCGGTGGCCAGGATCGCGCCGTGCTCGCAGCCCGGCACGTCCACGCAGACCACCGTGACGTCGTTCTGCCCGGCGGCTCGGGCCACCGCGACGGCGTCGCGGGCGTCGGCGATCGCGATCTCATCCGCCAGTCCGGCGTCGCTCAGCGCGTCGCGCTCCGCTTCGGAGACGACAATGGCTTTCGTACGGGCACCCGCGCGTTTCGCCGCGGCCAGGGACAGGGAGCCGCTCTTGCCGGCACCGCCCAGGACGACGACGGTCGGGTCCTGATATTTACGGACGATGCGGTCGACCAGCGCGGGGGCGCCGCACACGTCGTAGACGGCCAGGGCCAGCTCCGGCGGCAGGTCGTCGGGGAGCACGCCGACGATCGAGCGGCCGAACAGGATCGCCGTGCCGTCGGCCGGGACCTGCTCGGACAACCCGTCCCAGCCCTGCAGGTCGTCGGTGATCCGCAGCGGCGTCAGGGTCAGGCTGACCAGCGTCGCCACCCGGTCGCCCACCTTGACCGGCAGCGGCGACTCCGGGCCGACCTCCTCGACGACGCCGATCAGCATGCCGCCCGAGCCGGTCACCGGGTTGTGCATCTTGCCGCGCGTCTCGACGATCTCCAGCACCTCGGTGCGGATCCGCTCGCCGTCTCCCGCATGTTTCTGCGCCAGCTGCCGATAGCTGGCGGCGTCGAGGTTGAGCCGCTGCACGCGGATGCGCACCTCGTCCGGGCCGATCTGCGGGGAGGCGTCCAGGCGCCAGGCGGCCTGGGGCAGCGCCCCGGCCGGCTCGAGCACCCGATTCAGACCCACGGATCCCGCCATCAACAGCTCCCTCACGTTAAACCCTCGCCCCCAAGTGCCGCTCTACCGTAAATCTTTCGTACCTTGGGTTTCTAGACCGAAGATTCTCCAGTACGTTGAGTTCTCGTCAAGTCGACCAAGATTTTCCAGGGAGGACGCGGTGACCGAGTTTTCCGCCGGACAGCCTTACGAGTACCAGCGGCGGGAGCTGGTGGAGCCGGATTGGACCCGCTTCCCCGGGTGGCGTGACGTCACCGCCGCGCAGTGGAACTCCGCGCAGTGGCAGCGGGTCAACTGTGTGAAGAACGTGAAGCAGCTGCGTGCCGTGCTCGGCGACCTGGTCGACGAGTCGTTCTACGCCGACCTCGAGGACGACCAGCAGCGGCTGGCCACCATGTCGATGCTGCTCCCGCCGCAGATGCTCAACACGATGGTGCCGCACCAGGTGCCGGACACGGTGTCGTTCTACGCCGACCCGATCCGCAACTACATGCTCCCGGTCGCCTCCGACCGGCACCTGGACTGGCCGTCACACCCGAACGCCAGCCGCGACTCGCTGCACGAGCACGACATGTGGGTGGCCGAGGGTCTCACCCACCGCTACCCGACGAAGGTTCTCGCGGAGCTGCTCTCCACCTGCCCGCAGTACTGCGGGCACTGCACCCGGATGGACCTGGTCGGCAACAGCACGCCGGTCGTACCGAAATTGAAGCTCGTGCAGAAGCCGGTGGACCGCTACGCCGCGCACCTGGACTACCTGAAGTCGCACCCCGGTGTGCGGGACGTGGTCGTGTCGGGCGGGGACGTGGCCAACGTGCCGTGGAAGCAGCTCGAGGCGTACCTCATGGGTCTGCTCTCGGTCCCGACCGTCCGCGACATCCGGCTGGCGACCAAGGCGCTGATGGGCCTGCCGCAGCACTGGTTGCAGGACGACGTGGTGGAGGGGATGCACCGGGTCGCGGTGACCGCCCAGCGGCGCGGGGTCAACCTGGCCGTGCACACCCACGTCAACCACGTGAACTCGCTGACCCCGGCGGTGGCCCGGGCCGCGCAGACGCTGCTCGAGATCGGCGTGCGCGACGTGCGCAACCAGGGCGTGCTGATGCGCGGGGTGAACGCGACCACCGCCGACCTGCTCGACCTGTGCTTCGCGCTACAGGGCGAGGCCGGGATCCTGCCGTACTACTTCTACATGTGCGACATGATCCCGAACGCGGAGCACTGGCGGGTGCCGGTCTGGCACGCCCAGCAGATGCAGCACGACCTGATGGGGTACCTGCCGGGCTACGCCACCCCGCGGATCGTGTGCGACGTGCCGTTCGTCGGCAAGCGGTGGGTGCACATGGTCAACGAGTACGACCGGGAGCACGGAATCTCGTACTGGACGAAGAACTACCGGACGTCGATCGAGAAGGACGACAGCGAGGCGTTGTCGAAGCTCTACGCCTACTACGACCCGATCGACACGCTGCCGCAGTCGGGCCAGGACTGGTGGCGCAAGCAGCAGGCGAGCTGACACGGCGACGGCCCCCTCCGCGGAGGGGGCCGTCGCTGTTCGTCGTGGTCTAGCTGAAGGCGTCGCGGACGTCGCGGCCCGCGTCCTTGACGTGCTCGCCGGCCTGCTTGGCGTGCGCGGCGGCCTCCTGGGCCTCGCCCTCGGCGTAGAGACGCTCGTTGTCGGTCGCCTCGCCGATGCCCTGCTTGGCCTTGCCGGTCAGCTCCTCGGCCTTGTTCTTGACCTTGTCGGTGAAGCTCATTGGTCAACCCTCCGTGGTCATCTCATGTCTGGGGTGCCTCGCACTCAGGGGTGCCCCGGGGCCTCGTTCCTGAAACGTCCCAGTGATCGCACCGGCCGTCCGGCGGACCCCGGCAACGCGAAATACGATCGCTTTCGTGGATCACGACGCTGCCCCCATCGCCGGCTCCTCCCCCAGCTCCGTCACCGGTTCCGTCGCCGCCGCCTCGTTCGGCTCGGCGGCCGGCGCCTACGAGCGGGGCCGGCCGCCCTACCCCGAGACAGCCCTCGACTTCCTGCTGCCCGCCGGCTCCCCGCGGGTCCTCGACCTCGGCGCCGGGACCGGCAAACTGACCCGGCAGATCCGGGCCCGCGACCTCGACGTGATCGCGGTCGACCCCTCCGAGGCGATGCTCGCCGAGCTGCGCCGCGCCGTCCCCGGTGTGCCCGCACACCTCGGCACCGCCGAGAACCTCCCGCTGCCGGACGCCAGCGTCGACGTGGTGCTGGTCGCCCAGGCCTGGCACTGGGTCGACCCGGCCCGCGCCCTGCCGGAGATCGCCCGGGTGCTGACCCCGGGCGGACGCCTCGGCCTGATCTGGAACGTGCGCGACGAAAGCACCGACTGGGTGCACCGGCTCGGCACCGTCATCGGCCGCGACGACCGGGCCCGGGACAGCACGATGGGACCGCCGTTCGGCCCGGTCACCACGACCCGGATCGGCTGGACGCACACCCTGCGCCCGGACGAGCTGCTCGACCTGGTCGCCTCCCGCAGCAACGTGATCCTGCTCCCGGTCGACGAACGGGCCGCCGTCCTCGCCCAGGTCCGCCAGCTCATCGCCACCCACCCGGCCCTGCTCGGGCGCGACTCGTATGCCCTTCCGTACGTCACCGAGTGCGCCTACGCCGAGCTGCCGACCGCCTAAGGCGCCTCCACCGCAGAAATCCGATATTTACGGACATCGGCTGACACAACTGCGGGCAGGTCGAGGGACGGGCCATCGGCGGCGCGGAACGTGAGCAGGGCCTCGTCAGAGGACCACCGCTCGTAGACCAGGATGCGATCCGGCTCGATCGGGTCGGCCGACTGGACGAAGTCGTGACAGCCCGGCGCGCGACGAGCCAGCCGGGCGACATCGGCGACCGCGAGCAGATAGCGGTCACGATCCTCCGCCGCGACCCGCAGCTCCCCAGCAACGATGATCACGTGCCCTCCCCTGGATAGAGTTCGATCGTGGACGTTCGCGCATATCTGGACCGGCTCGGACTCGGCGGCCTCGCCGGACAGGAACCCAGCGTGCCCGCCCTGCACGCGCTGCACACCGCACACGCCGAGCGGGTGCCCTACGAAGTTCTGGAGATCTGGCTCGACCGCCCCACCACGATCGACCCGCTCGACTCCGCCCGCCGGATCGTCGCCGGCCGCGGCGGATACTGCTTCCACCTCAACGGCGCCTTCGCCGCGCTGCTGCGCGCCCTCGGATATCAGGTCACCCGCCACGTCGGCGGCGTGCAGGGCACCGCGGACGACCCGGCCGGGGCGACCGCCAACCACCTCGTCCTCACCGTCACCGGCCTGCCCGCCCCGGAGTCCCCGGACGGCAATTGGCTCGTCGACCTGGGCATGGGCGACGGCCTGCACGCGCCGCTGCCGCTGGTCGCCGGCGAGTACGAGCAGGGCGGATTCCACTACCGCCTGCGCCCGTCCGAGGCCGAACCGGGCGGCTGGCGCTTCGACCACGATCCGCGCGGCTCGTTCCTGGGCATGGACTTCCGCGCCGAGCCGGCCACCATGTCCGCCTTCGGCGAGCAGCACCGGCACCTGTCCACCTCCCCGGAGTCCGGCTTCGTCCGCGTCGCCACCGCCGCCCGCCGCGACGCCACCGGCGTCGACATCGTCCGCACCCTGGTACTCACCCGAGTCGGCGACAACCCGGCCCGGATAGAGCTGACCAGCCGCAACGACTACTTCACCGCCATGGCCGACATCTTCGGCATCACCTTCGCCGACGTCTCCCCGGCGGCCCGCGACACCCTCTGGACCCGCCTCACCACCGCCCACGAGTCCTGGCTGTCCCGCCAATCCGCCGCCTAGCCCGGTCCCCTCCCGCACACCTCGCCGGCTGAGCTGCGGGGTGTTCCGAACGAAACCGGCCAACCCACTTCCCGCACCTCGCCAGCCAAGCAGCGGTGTTCCCGACGACACCAGCCCAACCGCCCTCCCGCACCTCGCCGGCCGAGCAGCGGGTGCTTCGGACGGCACGGGCCGCCAACCGGGTTGTCACGTCGCGGCGGCCGTGATCGGATGGGCGCAGCATCGCGTGTCGGCGGCGGACCGCGCCGGGCATGGAGGTGCGGAACCGAAGGGACTGCCCTCCGTGGCCTCCCCCACCAGCGACCGGATCACGGCGCTCGGCACTCAACTCGCCCAAGCACACCAGGAATTGCGCCGCCGCCTGGCCGCCCTCCGGGCCGGTCGCCTCCGGCCCGCCGACCTGCGCACCCACTGCCTGGCCTTCTGCACCGCCCTGACCACCCACCACCAGGGCGAGGACACCGGTCTTTTCACCGCGCTGCTCCGCGAACGCCCGGACCTCGCCCCCACCATCGACAAGCTGATCGAGGACCACGGCCTGATCACCGGCATCCTGATCCGCATCGCCGACCTGAGCGACGAGGCCGCCGGCACCACGGATCCCACCGCGATCCGGCGAGAACTCGACGGGTTGACCGCCATCATGGAGTCACACTTCCGCTACGAGGAACGCGCTCTCACCTCCGCCCTCGACGCCGGCGTCCCCGACACCGGCTGGTCCGACCCGGTCCTCCACCTGCGCCCGCCGGGGTGACCCTCAGGAGCCACCTCCCCCACCGCCGTCGAACGCCGGGCTCCGCGGACCGTACTCAAAAGCCTGCACGATGAGCCTGACCAGCTCGACCGTCGCCTCCCGATCCGCGGCCAGCACCTCGCCCACCGCCTGACCATCAGCGGCCACACCGTCAGCGCCACCACCGGCAACCATCCGGCCGTCGGTGCCGTTCTCGAACCCCACCGGCCCAGCCACCGCATCACCGGCATCTGGCCGGCCGTCGGTACCGATCTCGGCCGGCCCCGGCACAGCCACCGCCCCACCAGCAACCGGCCGGCCGTCCGTACCGATCCCGGACGGCCCCGGCACAGCCACCGCACCACCGGCAACCGGCCGGTCGTCGGTACCGATCCCGGACGGCCCCGACCCGGCCACCGCGAACCCGGCCGCCCACACGGGCGGCTCCTGAACACCGCCGCGCCACTCGTCCATCAACCCATAGGCCACCCGGTCGCCGAACGCGGCGGCCGGGTCGGCCCGGCATGCCTCGATGTGCGCCACCAACTCGTCGACCACCGCCCGGCCGGCCGGCGTCAGCACCCGCGGCGCCGCCCAGTCCCGCAACTGCAACACCGCCAGCGGCACCGCGAACAGCAGCCCGGCGAACACCGCCGGCGACACCCAGGTCGGCATGAAGGAAGCCCGCGCCAGAGCCAGCAGTCCACCGACGACGACACAAACCCCCAGCACCGCCACCAGCACCCGGGGAACCGACACCGCAGTCCGCCACAAGCCGGCCTCGGTAGCCCGCCGCCGCCCCGCCCGCCGCAACGGATTCACCGTCGCCGCGAACCGCGCCCGAGTCATGAACACCTCGGTCGGGCCACCCAGGAACAGCATCGCCAGCAGCCCGGTGGCCGCCTCCCCGTCCGCCGCGTCCGGGTCGGCGAGCGTGACCACCACTCCCGGCCCGCCCGGACGCACCCTGAGCACACCCTGCTCCACCAGGTCGACGAACAGGGCCGGCGCCGCCGCCGGACCGAACCACCGGAACCCGGGCAGGTCAGCGACCTCGAGCAGCCACACATCCACCAAGCGATCCCGCACAGCGCCCCCTCACCCACGGACGACAGCCATGCCCGAACCCTACGATCCGCCTGCGACAGTCGTTCGCCGCGAGATCAGCGACTCAGGTCACCGACCGCGTCGGCGTAATAGGTGTCGGACAGGTGCTCGGCAATCTCCCGGATCGTCCACGCCCCCGGCTCCGCCCGGTCCAGCCGTTCGCCATCGAGCGAGTCCAGCCGCACCACCCAGATCTGCGCCAGCCTGGTCAACCGGCTGCTCGCCTCGGCCAGATCCTCCTCGGTGAACGGCGCCAGATCCGCCGCCGTGGTGATCCCCGATGCATGCCAGTGATCCGGAATCGTCGGCACCCCGGCCAGCCGCGCCTCCACCTCGGCCAGGTGGTCGATCAAGTGGTCGGCGATCCGCCGCACGGCCTTGTGCGGCGTATACACCCGATCGTCGACCGCGATCGGCACCCCGTCCCACGCCGGCCAACTCTGCGCGAGGCGCAGAGCATGAGACACAGCCTGCTCAATCATGCGACCCGGTTCCAGCATCGCTCCATGTCCTTTCGGTACGCCCCCAGCCCGGTCACGCTAAGACCCGCACCATTCGGCCCCGGCCGAACCATTCACCACCCTGCTCCGGTCACCTCGCCCTCACCCATCACCACCAGCACCGAACCCACTCGCCAATCACCGCCGTGCCCGAGCACCTGGACAGCGCTCGCGCCGGGATGCGCAGATCACCGGAGCCACCGCATCCGCATCGAACGACGGGCAGGAACGCCCGGCACCACCGGCCGGATCCGCACCTGGTGGCTGACTCCCGACATCCCGAACCGTCCATCCACCTCGCCGCACGACGACCGCCGGCCCACCCGCAAACCCTCGCTCACGCCCGAGCACCCGATCGCCCCGCACACCGAACGCCTTGACCACCGGGCCCGCCGCCCGCGCGCACCACCGGATCCCCCCAATCGCCACGCGGGACCGGGTCAAGGCCGCAGCAACACCCGCCCGACATGCTCCCGCTCCTCCATCACCTTGTGCGCGCCCGCGGCCTCCTCCAACGGAAACTCCACATGCCCAACCGTCCGCAAACCACCGACCGCGAACAGCTCCGCCACCTCGTCCATCTCCGCCCGAGCCCGCTCAGGTGCCACCTCACGCCAAGCGGTCTGGTTGAACCCGCCAACCGTCCGCAACGCGAACAACGGACCAGCCGGGATGTCATCGACGGTGCCGGACGCCGCCCCATAGATCACCGCCCGCCCGAAAGGCGCCAGCAACTCCAGCCCCTGTCGCAACACCTGCCCGCCGACCGCGTCCAGCACCACGTCGACACCGCCCGGCACGACCTCCCGCACCCGCTCGGGCCAGTCCGCCAGCCCGTAGTCCACCGCGAGATCAGCACCGGCCGAACGAACGAAGTCGAGCTTGCCGCGTGACGCTGCCCCGATCACCAGGCCGGCACCCAACCGTTTCGCGAGCTGCACGACAAGGTGCCCGATCCCGCCCGCCGCGGAATGCACCAGCACCGTCTCCCCCGGCCGGAAGTCGGCCTGGCGCAGCACTCGCAACGCCACCGGCCCGGCCATCGGCACCATCACCGCGTCTCCGGCGCCCAGCCCGGGCGGGATCGCCGCCAGCCATGATGCCTCCGCAACGGCAAACTCCGCGTAAGCATCCTCGGCCAAGGCCGCCACACGCTGGCCCACCAGCGCAGGATCCACGCCGGAACCCACCTCGGCCACCACTCCCACCACGTCACCGGTGGGCCGGCCCGGCAACGGTCGCCGGAAAATCCCCTCGCCGCCTCGCCGGAATCGGACGTCGACGAAGTTGACCCCGATCGCCTCGGCCCGGATCAGCACCTGCCCCGAGCCGGGCACCGGCCGCTCCGCCTCCTCGACGATCAGCACCTCAGGCTCGCCATAAGCGTGGTACCGCACTCGCCGCACGCCACACCCCCGTTTAAACTGACCAGCAGTCCAGTTAGGGACGACGTTACTTGACCGCCGGTCCACTTGTCGAGGGGTGCGACATGCCACCATCCGAGCGCCTGCGCGCCGACGCCGCCCGCAACCGGACCGCGCTGCTCCGCGCCGTCGAGGAGCTGCTGACCCACCACCATCCCGCGCAGATCTCCATGGAGCAGGTCGCCATCGCCGCGGGGGTCGGCAAGGGCACCGTGTTCCACCGGTTCGGCAGCCGTGACGGGTTGATGCGGGCCCTGGTCCAGGAACGCGCCCACGATTTGAACGTGACTGTCGACCAGGGCCCGCCACCTCTCGGGCCCGGCGCCCCGCCCCGCACCCGGCTACTGGCCTTCCTCAGCGCCGTCGTCGACCTGGTCGCCCGCAACAAGGGTCTGCTCGCCGCCCTCGGCCCCGCCGCCGGACCCATCGATCAGGAGCCCCGCGAGGCGCATCCGGTGTATCGCCGGTGGCACGGCCACGTCGCCGAGCTCGCCGGGCAGGAGCGCCCGGACCTCGACGCCGACCTGCTCGCCCACGTGCTGCTGGCCCCCCTGCACAGCGAGCCCATCCTGGACCAATTGGCGAGGGAGGGCGGCGACCGCCTCACCAGCACCCTCCACCAACTGGTCACCGCCCTCCTGCCGGCGGAGGCGAGCCACCCGACGGAGACGGAAGCGAGCCACCCGACGGAGACGGAAGCGAGCCACCCGACGGAGACCAAGGCCAGCCACCCGACAGAGACGGAGGAATCAGGACACCGGGCTTGACCGATCCGGCAGCAAAGCGGCCAGCACCCGCGAGCACCGAACCGGATCAACCGTCAGTCCGCGCTCGACACCCCAGAGCCAGTAATCGACACACCGGGTGATCACCCAGGCGCGAGCCAGCGAGCCGTCCAGCCCACCGGCATCGACCATCGTCGACAGCAAACGGCGAATCTCAGCACCCGACGAGAGGTCGTCGGCACGGCTCCACATCAATTCCGGAACGGCATGTTCCGGCGCACCCCGCACCGGCCGCGGATCGATGGCCAACCATGGACGACGCCGCCCGGCGAGAATGTTGCCGTAATGCAGATCCGCGTGGACCAGCACCTGCTCGCCCCGTCCGGGCAGCTCCACGGCGTACCGTAAAGCCTGGGAAACCAGCGGGCCGCCGCACCTCTCCTGCCGCTCCGGCAGCGTCGCCGCGATCCCGGCCCCCGGCCCGCGGCAGACCCGCCGGCGCCGCGACCGCCAGGGTCCGGATCAGCCCACCGGCCACCTCCGCGGCCACCCAGATCGGCCGCGTGCGCAGGGTGCGCGCCGGGTCCAGGCGCTCCAGAAGTAGCGCGCCCGGCTCCGACGCCACCAGCTCCACCACGCCGCGCCCCGCCCAGGCCCGCAGCCCAGCCGCCTCGAGCTCGGTGGTCGGGTCCTGCGGGGCGCTCAGCTTCAGCACCAGCTCCCGGTCACGCTGGCTGACCAGGACCACCAGCGCCTGGGCGCCGTGCAGCGGCGGAGATTCGTCGAGCCGCAGGTCCCACAGCGCGGCGAGGCGCTCGACACGGTCCGGCAACGACGCGACCCAGGCCCGGCCCGCGTCGCCGTCGAGGCGGGCACGCCACTGCGCGAACGATGCCGGAACCGCGACCATGGCGCGCACGCTAGCCGACGGACAGCTGCGCCGCGACGAAGGCGAACGCCGCCGGAATGACCGTGCTCCAGTACGCGAAATTGTGTTTCCCCGGCCCGAAAGTCCCGGCATCCGGCGCCGCCGGCAACGCCCGCCGCAGCGCCCGCACATTCGAGATCAGTGGATCCGCCCGCCCGCACCACAAGCCGATCGACGTACCGGTCAACTGCTCCACGTCCCGGAACACCTCATCCCCCGGAACCACGGCCGGCGAGAAAGCCGCCACCGCCCGGACGAATCGCGGAAACGCCTCGGCGAGCAGCAACGACCCGTAACCGCCCATCGACCAGCCCCACGCGGCCAACCGGCTGGTGTCGAACCCCCGCGCCGCGCACCACACCGGCAGTTCCTCGTGCACCATCCGCTGCGGGTCGTCGCGCCCGCCCGGCTGCCATGCCAGCCGATCGCCGGTGGCCCCGGCCAGCACGAACGGCGCGGCACCCCGGTTCACCGCGTCGGTCAGGAACCGGCCCAGCCCCAGCCCGGCGAAGTCGGCCGGCCGCTTCGAACCGCCGTGCAGCACCAGGCAGACCGGCAGCCCCGCGCCGTCCCCGTGCCCGGCCGGCACCGCCGTGTAGAAGTCGACGGTCGAGCCGCGCGCCTTCGAATACCGCAGCTCACAGCGCTCCGGGCCGGGCGGCACGGACGGGACGCCGAGCGGCATGACGGCCGCCTGACCGGACTGGTAGGCCCACGCGCCAGCAGCGGACGCCGAGGCCACGACCGCGCCGGCGGCCAGCATGGTTCGTCGTCGCATTGGTTGGTCCGCCCTTCGCCGATGTCGTGAGGACAACGCGCACCCGGCGGACCCGACACGGGCCCGAGGTCAATCCACGGCGGCTCGCAGGGTCCAGGAGGTGCGGCGCGGAAGATCAGGAAGGGCGATCCGGCCGGTGCACCAGAGCAGCGCCCGCACCGGGTCGCCGGCCGGATGGTCCGGGAAGAGCCGGGCCAGGACCGCGGCGCAGGCGGCCGGCGGCGGACACCATCCGGTGCCCAGGCCCTGGGTGATGTCGTAGGTGTGCAGCACGATCTCGTTCACGCCGAGCGCGGCGAACCCGGAGGGATCGGTCGGCCCCCAGTGCCACGCGCGGGTCTCCGGCCCGGCGGCCCGCAGCTGGGTGATGAGCAGCGCGCCGGCCGCGTCGATGATGCGCAGGATCTCGTCCGGCGTCGCCGTCTCGCGGACGGTCAGATCGAGCGGCAGATAGCCGTGGTCAGCCCCGCCGGCCAGCTGAGCGGCGTAGGCAAGCAGGTCGTGGGCGATGTGCGCGGCGGTCTCCCGGCAGCTCCAGTCCAGGTCACCGGCACGAACCGTCCAGTCGCCGCCCGTCTGCGGGCCGAGCGCCCGCCGCAACTCGTCCAGCGCCGATGCGACGTCGCTCGCGTCCATCCGCCCAGCTTGCCACACCGTCTAAGTCATCCTAGGAGGCTAGGTCAAAAACCCGGGCCTCATTCAGCACTTGCGGGCGGCACCATGCGAGGAGGGCGATTTTCGTACGGCGTGGAGAGCACCACCGTCGTCCGGGTCGTGACATTCGCCGCCGTGCGGATGTCCTGGAGCAGCCGCTCCAGATCGGCCGGGCTCTTCACCCGCACCAGCAGCATGTAGAAGTCCTCCCCCGCCACCGAGTAGCAGGAGTCGATCTCCGCGAGGTGTGCCAGCCGCTCCGGCGCGTCGTCCGGCTGCGACGGGTCGAACGGCCGGATCGCCACGAACGCCGTCAGCGGCAGGTCGAGCGCCTCGTACGACACCTTGGCGGTGTAGCCCGAGATCACCCCGCGCTGCTCCAGTCGCCGCACCCGCTGGTGCACGGCGGAGACGCTGAGGCCCACCCGCTCGGCCAGGTCGGTGTACGACAGCCGGCCGTCCACGGTCAGGGCGGACACGATCGCCCGGTCGATCTCTTCCACGCCGGTAAGAGTAACGACCGGGCGACCGGCGAGCCTCAGCCGGTCAGCGACCGGGCGATCACCATCCGCTGGATCTGGTTGGTGCCCTCGACGATCTGGAGCACCTTCGCCTCGCGGAACCAGCGCTCGACCGGGTGGTCCGCGCTGTACCCGTAACCACCCAGCACCTGCACGGCGTCGGTGGTCACCCGCATGGCGACGTCGGTGGCGAACAGTTTCGCCTTGGCCGCCTCGATCGAGAACGGGCGCTGCGCGTCCTTCAGCCGGGCCGCCGCCAGCAGCAGGGCACGGGCCGCCGAAACCTGGGTGGCCATGTCGGCGAGCATGAAGCCGACCCCCTGGAACCGCCCGATCGGCTGACCGAACTGCTCACGCTCCCGCGCATAGGCCACCGCGTAGTCGGTCGCGGCCTGGGCGAGCCCGACCGCGCACGCCGCGATGCCCAGCCGCCCCGCGTCGAGCGCCTGCATGGCGATGGCGAAGCCCTCCCCCTCCTTGCCGACCAGGCGATCGTGCGGAATCCGCGCGTCCTCCAGCACGATCTGCGCCGGCGCCGACGAGTGCAGGCCCATCAGCCGCTCGCGCGCCTGCGGCAGCAGACCCGGCGTGTTCGCGTCGGCGAGCAGGCAGGAGATCCCCTTCGGGCCGGGGCCGCCGGTGCGCACGAAGATGTTGTAGAAATCCGCGTAGCCGCCGTGGGTGATCCACGCCTTGGTCCCGTTGACCAGCCAGTCCTCGCCGTCCGGGACGGCTCGCGTGGACAGGTTGGCCGCGTCGGAGCCGCCGTGCGGCTCGGACAGGCAGTAGGCGCCGAGCAGCTCGCCGCCGAGCATGTCGGGCAGCGCCTTGCGCTGGCGCTCGCTGCCGAAACCCGCCACCGGGAAGCACGACAGCGTGTGCACGCTGACGGCCTCGGCGATGCCGAGCCACGTTCCGGCCAGGATCTCCAGGACTTGGAGATAGATTTCGTACGGCTGGGCGGCACCGCCGTCGGCCTCGGCATAGGGCAGCCCGAGCAGGCCGGAACGCCCCAGCGTGCGCAGCACGTCCCGGGGGAACTCGCCACGCGCCTCGTAGTCGTCGACCTTGCCGGCCAGCTCTCGGGTGGCGAGCTCACGCGTCAGGTCGAGCAGGTCGTGTGCCTCAGGGGTGGGAAGCAGTCGATCCACTGTCACCAGGCCAGCTTAACGCTCGTTCACCCTCCGGGAACAGGCCGCCCACCCCCTCCGGCCGATCTGGCATGCGCGCGGACAGGCCGGGGCGCTCACGCCCCCTCAGTCGCCCGGTGTGATCAGCCCGGTCTCGTAGGCGACGACCACGGCCTGCGCGCGGTCGCGCAGCTCCAGCTTGGCGAAGATTCGTGCCACGTGCGTTTTCACCGTCGCCTCGCTGAGCGTCAGCTCCTCGGCCAGCTCCGTGTTCGACAGGCCGCGCCCGAGCAGCGTGAGCACCTCCATCTCGCGCGGCGTGAGCGGCGACAGGTCCCGGTGCACGACCGGCTGGGTGGTGGCGAACCGCTGCACCAACCGGCGGGTGATCGACGGCGCGAGCAGCGCGTCCCCGGTCCCGACCAGCCGGACCGCCGCGGCGAGATGGTCGGCGGTGACGTCCTTGAGCAGGAAGCCGCTGGCACCGATGGCGAGCGCCGCATACACATACCGATCCAGGTCGAAGGTGGTGAGCATGAGCACCCGGCAGTGCGGGCTGCGCGCCACGATCCGCCGCGTCGCCTCCAGCCCGTCCATGGCCGGCATCCGGATGTCCATCAGCACCACGTCCGGCCGCAGCCGCCGCTCCGCCTCGACCGCCTCGGCGCCGTCACCCGCCTCGCCCACCACGTCGATGCCGCGCGCGGTCAGGATCAGCCGGAACCCGGCCCGGATCAGCTCCTGGTCGTCGACGATGAGAACCCGGGGCACAGGTCCGCTGCCCGGTTCCGCGATTTCTGCGTACGCCGTCACGGCCCCTCCACCGGGATCCGGGCCCGCACCCGGAACCCGCCGCCGAGTCTGCGCCGGGCGTCGAGGTCCCCGCCGTACACCGAAACTCGCTGCCGCAAGCCGAGCAGACCGCGACCGGCGCCGGAGCCCTCGGTGCCGCCGCCTCGCGGCACGGCATCGCCGGTGAGCACGCTGGGCCCGGTGGTCAGCACCTCCACGCGCAGGGCGCGCTCGGCATAGCGGATGGTCACCTCGGCCTTGCCGCCGGTGCCGTGTTTCAACGCGTTGGTCAGCGCCTCCTGGACGATCCGATAGGCCGTGACGTCGATGCCGGACGGCAGCGGCCGCGGCTCGCCGGAGACCCGCACCTCGACCGGCAGCCCGGCGAACGCGATCCGGTCGACCAACTGCCCGAGCGCGGCCAGCGTGGGCTGCGGGGTGAGACCGGCGTCGGCGTCGGCGCCCGAGGCGTCCGGTGCGAGCAGGCCGAGCAGGTGCCGCAGCTCGGTCATGGTGGTCCGCCCGGCTTTCTCCACCTCGGTCAGCGCTGCCGCTGCGGTCTCCGGCAGCGTGCTCAGCACCTCACGCGCCGCCGCCGTCTGCACGATCATCACGCTGACGTTGTGGCTGACGATGTCGTGCAGCTCCCGGGCGATCCGGGCGCGCTCCTCGTCGACCGCGGCCCGTGCCGCCGTCTCCCGCTCGCGCTCCATCAGCCAGCCGCGCTCGCCCATCGCCCGGGCGTGCCGCCGCCGAGCCCGGACCAGCGCGGCCAGCAGCCCGGCGGCGACCGCGACGGCCACCGCCAATGCTCCGGCCAGCACCAGCGTTCCCACGGGTCACACCTTGGCAGACCCGCGGCGCGGGCACATCATCCCCTGCTCCGACGCCGCGTACATCCCTGGTACTACACCGCTGGGATGTCAGACCACGGTCCGATGCCGATCCCGGCCGGCCTCCGTAGCGTTCCGGCCATGACGAACGAGACGGTGGTGCGCCTCGACGGGGTGCGCAAGGAGTACGGGGAGACCGTCGCCCTCGACGGGGTGTCCCTGGAGATCCGCCCCGGCGAGGCGGTGGCGGTGATGGGCCCCTCCGGGTGCGGCAAGTCCACCCTGCTCAACATGATCGCCGGGCTGGACCGGCCGACCGCCGGCACGGTCCAGGTGCACGGCGAGCGGCTCGACACGATGAACGAGACCGGGCTGGCCCTGTTCCGCCGGCACCACCTCGGGATGATCTTCCAGTTCTTCAACCTGCTCGACGACCTGCCCGCGCTGGACAACGTGGCGCTGGCCGCCCAGCTGACCGGCAGCAAGTCCGGCCCGGCCCGCAAACGGGCCCTGGAGCTGCTCGACGAGCTGGGCATCGCCGACCGCCGCGACATCTATCCGGCCGCGCTCAGCGGCGGCGAGCGGCAGCGGGTCGCGGTGGCCCGCGCCCTGATGAACAGGCCGGCCCTGCTGCTCGCCGACGAGCCGACCGGCGCGCTCGACTCCAAGGCCGGTGAGCAGGTGATGGACCTGCTGCTGGATCTGAACCAGATCGGTCAGACGCTGCTGATCGTGACGCACGACGAGCGGCTGGCGCATCGCTGCGCGAGCCGGCTGATCGAGATGAGCGACGGGCGGATCGCCCGCGAGGCCGCGCTGGAGCGGACATGACCGGCCGGAGGACGTTCACCGCCAGGCACCGTCGTGAGGATCATGACACCGCGCGGCGAAGCGGAGCGGCAGCATGACGGCCGTGTGGCGGGCGGCCCGGGCCGCGGTGCGCCGCCGCAAGCTGCAGACGTTCCTGATCGCTCTGGTGGTCCTGCTCTGCAGCGCCACGACGGTGGTCTCGCTCGCCCTGCTGGACGCCACCTCGGCGCCGTTCGACCGGGCGTTCGCGACCCGGCACGGCGCGCACACGGTCGCCGCCTACGACCCGGCTACCGTGACCGAGGCGCAGCTGACTGCCGCCCGGTCCGGGGTGACCGCCGCGGCCGGCCCGTTCGGCCAGGTCGTGCTGGAGCCGACCGCCGGCAGGCAGCTGCTGCCACCCGGTCCGCTCACCGTGGTCGGCCGCGCCGACCCGGGCGGCGCCGTCGACCAGCTCGACCTCTGGCACGGGCGCTGGCCGTCCGCTCCCGGCGAGATCGTGCTGAACTTCCCGCCGGAGGACATCGCGATGGGTCCACTCGCCGACCTGATCTCGATCACCGCGAACGGGGTGACGCTCAAGGTGGTCGGATATGCCGACAGCATCTCCGATTCGGCGGACGGCTGGGTCACCCCGGACCAGGTGCGGGAGCTGCACCCGACCGGCTGGCAGATGCTGTACCGGTTCGCCGGAGACGTGTCGACGCGCGAGGCGGTGGCCGCCCGCCTGACCGGGGTGACCACGGGGCTACCCGGGGGCGCGCTGATCGCCGCCGAGCCCTATCTCGCGATCAAGGAGGACGCCGCACAGGACCTCAACGTCTATCTGCCGCTGCTCGGCATGTTCGGCGTGTTCGGCCTGTTGGTGACGGTGCTGATCGTGGCCAACGTGGTCTCCGGCGCGGTCGTCTCGGGTTACCGGCACATCGGCGTGCTGAAGTCGATCGGCTTCACCCCGCGCCAGGTCGTCGCGGTCTACCTGCTGATGGCCTCGGTCCCGGCAGTCGCCGGGGCGGTGCCGGGCACGGTGATCGGCGCGCTGGGCGGGCAGGGCCTGATCGGCCAGGCATTCCGCGGATTCGGCTTCGGGGACACCCAGATCCGCTGGTGGGTCTGGCTGGCCGCGCTGCTGGGCGTGCCGCTGATCGTGCTGATCTCGGCGCTGGTGCCGGCTCGCCGGGCGCACCGGCTCTCCGCCGCCGAGGCGATCAGTGCCGGCAGCGCCCAGCGGCGCGGGCGTGGCCTGCGGGCCCAGCGCGCGCTGAGCGGCTCCCGCCTGCCCCGGGCGGTGAGTCTCGGCCTGGGCCTGCCGTTCGCCCGGCCCGGTCGGACCGCGCTGACCATGGCAGCGCTGCTGCTCGGGGTGACCACGGTGACGTTCGCGACCGGCCTGGGCAGCACGCTCAACCGGGTGACCGCGATCGACAACCAGGTCAGCGGTGACATCGGGGTGCGCGGGCTGAACGCGGCCTTCGGTACTCCGACCACCCGCACCGACGCTCAGGTCGAGGAGTTGCTGCGAAGCCTGCCCGGCGCCGCCCGGGTCGGGGTGTTCGCCAACACCGATCTGAGCGTGCCCGGCAGCAGCGATCCGATCCCGGTCAACTTCGCCCGCGGCGACGTGGCCGAGCTGGGTTATCGCGCCCAGTTGCTCGAGGGCCACTGGATGTCGGCGCCCGACGAGGTGGTCGCCCCGTCGAAACTGCTGCTCCAGCGGGGGCTGCGGGTGGGCGACTCGATCACCGTCGAATCCGGCGGCCGGCGCACCACCTTCCGGATCGTCGGTGAGACGGTCCGCGGGCCGTCCGGTCCGCCGAGCCTGATCGCCGAGTGGGCGGCCCTGGCCACCACGATTCCGGCGCCGCACCTGGAGTCCAGCGACTTCCAATACCAGGTGCAGGTCACCCCGGGCACCGACCTGGACGGATACGTCAACGCGGTGAACGCGGCGGACAGCGGCCTCGACGCGTGGAACAACACCGGCACCGGCGACTTCGCGGTCATCGTGACCGGCTTCTCCACCGTGCTGGGTGTGCTGCTCGCCCTGGTCGCCTCCCTCGGCGTGCTGAACACGGTTGCCCTCAACGCCCTGGAACGCCGCCGTGACCTGGGCATGCTCAAGTCGATCGGGATGACCCCGCGGCAGGTGGTGGCCATGATGGTCACCTCGATGGCGGCGCTCGGCGCCATTGGCGGGCTGCTCGGCCTGCCCCTCGGGATCGCGATGCACCGGGTGGTGCTGACGCTGGTCTCCAGCGCGGCGCAGGCCCACCTGCCGATGTCGGTCGCGGCGGTCTGGAGCCCCGTCCTGGTCATCGTGCTGGTGCTGACCGGGGTGCTGATCGCGGTGGCGGGCGCGCTGTTCCCGGCCCGCGCCGCCGCCCGGCTCACCATCGCCCAGGTGCTGCACAGCGAGTGACGCAGCCGCACCGGCTGCCCGGGCGAACCGGGCAGCCGGTGCGGCCGTCGCGCCACCATAGGATCGTCAACCATGGATCATCGACGCCTGGGCCGCAGCGGCCTCATGATCAGTGAGATCACCTATGGCAACTGGCTGACGCACGGCGAACTCGTCGGACGTGACTCGGCGCTGGCCTGCATTCGCGCCGCGCTGGATGCTGGCATCTCGACGTTCGACACGGCTGACGTGTACGCCCTCGGTGCGGCCGAGGAGGTTCTCGGTGAGGCGTTGCGCCCGGTGCGCCGGTCCTCGGTGGAGATCGCGACGAAGGTGTGCCTGCCGACCGGCGACGGGCCGAACGACCGGGGCCTGTCCCGCAAGCACATCATGGAGTCGTGTCACGCCTCGCTGCGGCGGCTCGGCACCGACTACGTCGACCTCTACCAGGCTCACCGGTTCGACGAGCGGACTCCGCTGGACGAGACGCTGATCGCGTTCGACGATCTGGTCCGGCAGGGCAAGGTGCTCTACCTGGGCGTCTCCGAGTGGACCGCACCGCAGATCCGGGCCGCGCTCGACCTCGCCGAGGGCATCGGGCTGCGCAGCCGCATCGTCGCCAACCAGCCGCAGTACAACATGCTCTGGCGGGTGATCGAACCGGAGGTCCTGCCGCTCTGCCGCGACGAGGGCATCGGGCAGATCGTGTTCCAGCCGCTCGCCCAAGGTGTGCTGACCGGAAAATACCTGCCCGGGCAGCCCCCGCCGGAGGGCTCGCGTGCCGCGAGCGGCGGCCGCGCGCCGCGGTTCATCCGCAGGGTGCTCGGTGACGAGCTTCTCGAGCGTGTCCAGCGGCTGCGCCCGCTCGCCGAGGAGGCCAAGCTGTCCATGGCCCAGCTCGCGATCGCGTGGACCCTGAGCCAGGACGGGATCAGCTCGGCGATCATCGGGGCGACGCGCCCGGAGCAGGTCACCGAGAACGCTGCGGCGGCCGGCGTCCGTCTCTCCGGCGAGTTGCTCGCCGAGATCGACGGGGTCCTCGGCGACCTGGTGGATCGGGACCCCGGCAAGACCGCCCAGATGATGTCCGTCAAGGCTGCTTGGCATCGCGAGCAGGAGTAGCGGTCAGGAAAGTTGTCGTACCGGTGTGGCAGGGTTAGCGCGTGACTCGACCACTGCTGGCCGTCGACGCCCCGAGCCTGTATTTCCGCGCGTTCCACGGCATCCCGGAGAAAGCGGCGCAGACCGAGGCCGGGGAGCCGGTCAACGCGATCCGCGGCTTCCTCGACATGATCGCCCAGCTGGTCCGGACCCGGCGGCCGGATCGGCTGGTCTGCGCCCTCGACGCGGACTGGCGGCCGGCGTGGCGTGTCGAGCTCATCCCGTCGTACAAGAAGCATCGGGTCGCCCACGGCGACGTCGAGGAGGTGCCGGCCTCGCTGGAGCGCCAGGTCCCGGTGCTGCTCGAGGTCCTCGCGGCGATCGGCATCCCGGCCTTCGGCGTGCCGGGTTACGAGGCGGACGACGTGCTCGGCACCCTGGCCGCCACCCAGGCCGCCCCGGTCGAGGTGGTCTCCGGCGACCGCGACCTGTTCCAGCTGGTCGACGACGCCCGCGGCACCCGCTTGCTGTATTGCGGTCGTGGCGTCGCCAAGCTGGAGGACGCCGACGAGGCCCTGGTCCAGGCGAAATACGGGGTGCAGGCCCGCTATTACGCGGACTTCGCGGCGATGCGTGGCGACCCGAGCGACGGCCTGCCCGGCGTGGCCGGCGTCGGTGAGAAGACGGCGGCCCGCCTGATCGAGCGCTATGGCGGAATCGCCGAGATCCTGGCCGCCCTCGACGATCCGTCCTCCGGTTTCGCCCCCGGTGTCCGGACGAAACTCGACGTGTCGCGGGAGTACCTGGCGAAAGCGCTCCCGGTCTGCCGGGTTGCCCTGGACGTCAAGCTGCCCGACTTCGAGCCGGCCCTGCCCCGCGAGCCCCGCGACCCGGAGGCGTTGCTGGCGCTCGCCGAGCGGTGGAACCTGGCGGGCTCCGCCCGTCGGCTGGTCGACGCCCTGGCCGGCTGACCGGCCACCGCGCCGGTCAGCCCGGCGCCGGCGGAGCATCCGGCTGCGGGCGGATCATCCGGCGGGCCGACCCAGCAGGCAGCACCCGCTCAGCGCCGAGCGGGCCGATCCAGCACGCAGCAGCCCGCCCAGCATCCAGCAGCCCGACCCGCACACAGCAGCCCGCCCAGCATCCAGCGGGTCGACCAGCACGCACCAGCCAGCCCAGCATCTAGCAGGCCGATCGAGCACGTACCAGCTGGCCCAGCACCGGGCGGGCCAATCCAGCACGCAGCACCCGGCCCAGCACCGAGCAGGCCGACCCAGCAGGCAGCAGCCCGCCCAGCATCCAGCAGGCCGACCCAGCACACAGCCCGCCCAGCACCGAGCGGACCAATCCAGCACACAGCACCCGGCCCAGCACCGAGCAGGCCGACCCAGCAGGCAGCAGCCCGCCCAGCATCCAGCAGGCCGACCCAGCACACAGCCCGCCCAGCACCGAGCGGACCAATCCAGCACACAGCACCCGGCCCAGCACCGAGCAGGCCGACCCAGCAGGCAGCAGCCCGCCCAGCATCCAGCAGGCCGACCCAGCACACAGCCCGCCCAGCACCGAGCGGACCAATCCAGCACACAGCACCCGGCCCAGCACCGAGCGGGCCGACCCAGCAGGCGGCAGCCGCCCCGGCATCCGGCGGCGGGACCGCGAGCATGCTGGCTGTGCGAGCGCGCCGGGACCGGTGGACCGGTCCCGGCAACACCGCGGGCGCGCTGTCCCAGCGGTTCGGTTCGAAGCGAGAGCTGCTGCTGGCACTGGCCCGGCGCGAGTCCGAGGCGCTGCCGGGCCGGCTGGCCGGGGCGCCCGACGTCGAGGCGCTGATCGAGTTGTTCGCCGCGCTGGCCGGGGTGTCTCCGGTCCCGCCGAGTTCGCCAACCACCTGCGATTTCTGCTGCTCGACGTCACCGACCCGGACTTCCGCGAGGTGACCCGGGACTACGCCCGGGAGGGCGAGCGGGCGATCGCCGGCGTGCTGGAGGGCACCGATCCGGAGCTGCCCCGGGCGGTGCACGCCGCCTACAACGGCGCGCTGGTCACCTGGGGCATGACCGAGGACGGCTCCCCCGCCGGCGCGGTCCGCTCCCAGCTGCGCCGATCGCCGGCCGACCACCCCGGCGCATGAATGAGTTGACCGAATTTGTTAGATCCGCGTCTCACGGGGCACCAGTAACTCGGGTGCTCAAAACCCCACACAACATTGCAAAACGTGTGAAAGACGTAGAGAACCCCGAGTGATGGGAGACCCCCCGTGATCACGCAGGAGAACATCCACACACTGCAAGGCACCACCGTCTACGACCGGGACGGCGACAAGATCGGTTCGGCCGGCCAGGTGTGGACCGACGCGGCCGGCCTGCCCACCTGGATCAGCGTGCGCACCGGACTGTTCGGGCTGCACGAGTCGCTGATCCCGCTGCAGGACGCCGACCTCCAGGGCGACCGCCTGGTCGTGCCGTTCGAGAAGGCCAAGGTCAAGGAGGCGCCGAACGTGGACGCCGACCACGACGAGCCGCTCACCCAGGACGAGGTGGACCAGCTCTACGCCTACTACGGCCTGAGCCACCACGACAGCTACCGGTCCTACCAGGCCGGCGCGACCGCGGCCGGCGAGCACTTCACCGGCGCCGAGGGCGGCGACCGGCCCCGGCACACCGACTACGAGCTCGGCGCCGGTCAGGGCGACGGGCACTACCGGACCGGCGACGACGCGATGACCCGCTCCGAGGAGCGGCTGGACGTCGGCACCGAGCGGGAGGAGGCCGGCCGGGCCCGGCTGCGCAAGTACGTGGTCACCGAGCAGGAGCAGGTGAGCGTGCCGGTCACCCGCGAGGAGGTCCGCCTGGAGCGGGAGCCGGTCACCGGCGCCAACCGCGACGAGGCCTACCGTGGCCGGGACCTGACCGAGTCCGAGCACGAGGTGACGCTGCACGCGGAGCGCCCGGTGGTGAACACCGAGACCGTTCCGGTGGAGCGGGTGCACCTCGGCAAGGAGACGGTCACCGAGGAGCAGACCGTGGGCGGCGAGGTCCGCAAGGAGCGGATCGAGGCCGACCTGCCCGGCGAGGAGAGCCGCCGCCGGCTCGGCTGAGCGGCACGGCTACGACCGGCCCCGTCCGTCCAAGCGGGCGGGGCCGCCTGCTGCGCGGAAAGCAACCCGAGCCAGGGCCGCCTGCCGCACGGGAAGCAAACCGGGCCAGAACCGCCTGCCGCACGGAAGGCAACCCCGGCCAGAACCGCCTGCCGCCCGAGAAGCAAACCGAGCCAGAGCCGCCTGCCGCGAGGAAAGCAACCCGGGAAGCTTTCCGGACAGGCCGCTTACTGGGCGAGGCGGCACACGGCCAGCAGATGCACGGCCGGCCACGGCGCCTGCCGCCAGTCGATGACACCGCCGTCCGGCAGCGTCCACCCGCGCGCGGCCGCCGTGTCCGCGACCCCGTCCGCGTACGCCGCGAGGTTCACCGCATCCACCCGCCCGCCGAGCGCCTCCCGGATCCGCGCCGCGTGCCGGTCCAGCAACGCCAGCAGACCGGGCTGCGCCGCGGGCGCGCCGAGCCGGCGGCTCCACCGGTCGAGAGCCAGGCGAGCGCCCTCGGCGAGCACCACCTGGTCGCGTTGATCGAGCTCCATGGCGGCCAACCGTACAAAGCGCCAGAAGCAACGACAACGCCAGTAACGATGACGTAACCGACATCCGGCCGTTCGGCCACGAGCGCCAGCCGACCGGACGATCCCCGGTTCAGCGACGGGCGAGGCGACGCTCGCCGCCGGAGCCCGGCACGTACGGCAGACCGTAGTGCGCGAAGATCCGCGGCTCGTCCGTCGCCGCCAGCTCCCCGTCGAGGTCGATCGCGGGCGCGTCGCCGACCAGCTGCTTGGCGTACTGCACACGCAGCGCGTCGGGTTTCACGGTGGCGCCGGTCAGCGGCGCGAAGACGAGGCGGTGCCGGCCGATGAAGCCGACCCGCACGGTGATGAAGGACGGCTCGTCGGAGGCCGTGTCGACGTAGACCGCCTCCAGCTCGCCGATCTTGTCGCCGGCCGGGTCGATGACCTTGTGGCCGCGCCAGTCACGCAGGTTCTCCGCCGGGAACATGCCGCTACGGTTCCCGGCGGGGAAAGCGCCGAAACTCAGTTCCCGAGCGCGGCCGGCGATTCCGCGTCCGGGATCAGCAGCCGCGGCGTGCCGGTGCCGTCGGCCGGGACCGCCCAGACGTCGGACTGCCGGGTGCCGCGGCGGACGCCGTACATCACGGTGTCCGCGTCGTACCAGGCCGCCTGGTCGTCGACGCTACGGGTCTCGGCCAGCGGGGTGCGGCGCATCGAGGACAGATCAAGAACGGTCAGCCGCCAGCCCTTCGCCGGGCTCCCGTGGAGCGCCTCCTTGAAGGCGATCCGGGTCCGGTCCGGCGACAGCGACGGGCACTCCACGTTCTCCGCCAGGGTCCGCACCGACTGCGCGGCCACGTCCCCGGAGACCAGGTAGCGCTTGCCGGCCGTCGACATGGTCGCGTAGAAGTGCTGGTCGTCGACGAACGTCACGCCCCAGAAGTTGACGTCCGCGGCCCGGTACGGCTGCCCGTCCCGGATGATCGACAGCAGCTCCAGCGAGTCCACCGTCTCCCCGGTGGCCACGTTCAGCATCCCGGCCCGGGTGGAGAACCGGCCGCCGTTGTAGGAGTCCCCGGTCACGAACACGGTCCACGCCAGCACGTTCCCGCTCGGCGACACCCGCGCCCGGTTCGGCACCCCGACCAGCGGATACGTGTCCGTGACCCGCAGCCCGGCGTCCAGCACGGCCAGCTGGTAGGTGGCCAGCGGCCCGTCCGGCCGCAGGCAGATGCCACGCCCCGCCGCCGCGTAGACCCGATCGCAATCAAGACCGGACAATTTCCGTACGCCGGCCTCGCTGCCGCGGGCCACCGTCCCGACCCGCCCGTACTCGGCGGCCGCCGTGCTGCGGAACAGCACCCGGTCACCGGGCCCGGCGTCCACCGCCGACGCGGCCGCGGCCGGCGCGTTTGCACGGTGCCCGGCGACCACCACGTAGGCCACCGCGGCGCCCAGCAGCACCACCGTCAACGACGCTGCCAGCAGCACCCGCCGTCGCACCGACATCCCCTCACCCAACCGGATCACCGACCCGCCGGACCGAGCGGAGCAGCACCGCCGCCACCGTCAGGGTCAGTGCCGCGAGCACCGCCGTCGCCCGGATCGCCCCGATCCCGTCCCACCGCTGCCAGGCCAGCCCGAACAGCACCGACGACACCAGGTACGCCAGCGCCTGACCGGTCTGGATCAGTCCGAGCCCGGTGGTGCGCAGCTCGGCGGGGAGCAACGGACCGGCGAGCGCCATCAGCACGCCATCCGTCGCCGCGTAGTACCCGCCGTACAGAAAGAGAACGACGATCACCGTGACCGGGCCGCCGAACCCGGACCCGAGCGTCACATAGACGGCCAGGAGGGCGGCGTAGCCGCCGAGCACGACCGGGGCGCGCCCGATCCGGTCGGCGAGGTTGCCGAACGGCACCGCCAGGGTCAGATAGGTCAGGCTGGTCCCGACCGCGAGCAGCGGGAACCAGCCGGTGGCCAGGTTCTCCTGCCGCTGCAGGAGCAGGTAGACGAAGCCGTCGCCGATCGTGCTCAGCCCCAGCAGCACCGCGGCGGCCAGCAGCATCCGGATCGGCCGGCGGCGCAGCAGGGCGGCCGCCGCGGGCAGGCTCACCGTGGTGGCGGGCGGGCGCGGGCCCCGCTGATCGCGGACGAAGAGCACCAGGACCAGCACGCCGATCAGGGCGACGCAGCCGCTGACCACGAACACCGCGTCGTAGGCCTGCCCGGAGGCGGCCAGCACGGCGAGCGCCACCAGCGGTCCGGCGAAGGCGCCCGCGGTGTCCATCGCGCGATGCACGCCGAACGCGCGCCCCAGGCTCTCGGATGGCGTGGACAGGGTGATCAGCGCGTCGCGGGGTGCGGTGCGCAGACCCTTGCCGGCCCGGTCGGCGACGATCGCGGCGCTCAGCCAGGGCACCGAGGTGCCGGCCGCGAGCAGAGCGAACTTCATGAACGCGGAAAGTCCGTAGCCGATCCCGGCGACGGCCTTGCGGCGCCGCGCCCGGTCGGCGACGTAGCCGCCGACCAGGCGCAGCAGGGCGGTCGCCCCGGTGTAGAGGCCGTCGATCAGCCCATAGACGGCGGGACTGAGCCCCAGTCCGGCGATCAGGTACAGCGGCAGGATCGCCGAGACCATCTCGCTGGACACGTCGGTGATCAGGCTGACCGTGCCGAGGGCGAGGACCGTGCCGGCGACACGCCGGGTGCGGTCGGTCCGGCCGACGGCCGGTCGGTCCACCGAGGCCAGGTACATGTGATTACTGCCAGACGTCGGTGATCGGCGAGACGCCGGCGGCGCCGCCCAGGGCGGACAGGCCGTACGCGGTCTCGATGGTGCGCAGCACGGTGTAGTGCGTGATCTTCTCGGAGTACGAGCCGGCCTTGACGTTCGCGCCGACGAACGCGGTGTAGATGTGGTTGAGCGAGAGCGAGTTGTCCTCGTCGAACGTCACGATCAGCAGGCTGTTGTGGGTCTTGGCCCACTGGGCGTACCCGTCGAGGTTGTTCTTGAGCCAGGTGTTGCCGGTGCCGATCGAGCAGTCGTGCATGTCGTTGCACATGTCCGGGGTCACGAACGCCACGGTCGGCAGCTTGGTGTAGTCCGTCGGGAAGGTGCTGAACCGGACGTTGCTGGCGGCCGGCACCGTGCTGAAGTCGACCCAGCTGTTGTGCTTGCGCCGGTACGTGCCGCTGGAGCAGCCGGTGTAGCCGTCCGACGGCATCGCCTCGGAGTACCCCTTGAACGTCTTGCCGGCCGCGATCAGCTGGGCGCCGAGGTTGCCGGTGCTGAACGTCTTCGGGCAGTTGTCGTTGGTGACGCCCTGGGTGCCGCCGGAGAACAGGGCGATGTAGTTGGGCTGGCTGGGGTGGGTGATCGCGTACGACTGGGTGAACTTGGCACCCTGGGACGCGAGCGAGGTGAAGTAGGACGCCGAGGACGCGGTGATCTGGGAGGTCGCCTTGTTCTCGAACATCACCAGGACGATGTGGTCGAACGCCGGGACCGTGGTGGCGGCCTGGGCCTGGGGCGACGCGGCGGTGAGGCCGGTGCCGAGGAGAGCGAGGGACGCGAGTGCGATCCCGATACGCCGAAGGGACATGGCCGCATCCTTCCCAAGATCATCGACGGGTTTCGACACAGGACGTTGCCGAAAGGTTAAGGAAAGACATCCGTCTATGTTGCCAACCGGGTGTGACCCGCCGCCAGCCCCTCAGGTCGATGCCGTCCACTCCGATAACGGCAGAGTCGGTAACCCCCTCGGAACGGAGTGCGCATGACGACGCGAGCCGCTCGCGCGTCCTTCGGCGTCTGGATCCTGGCGCTGGTCGGCCTCTACTACGCGTTCCCGGACGCGCACCTGTACACCTGGGCGCTGCTCGGCTACTCGTCGGCCGCCGCGATCCTGGTGGGGGTCCGCCTCTATCGGCCCGTCCAGCGCCTTCCGTGGTATCTCATCAGCGCCGCGCTGGCCTTCTTCACCACCGGCGACAGCTGGTACAACCTGATCATCGCGGTCGGCGAGCAGCCCGGCTTCCCCGCTTTCAACGACGTCTTCTACCTGCTCGTCTATCCGCTGCTGACCGCCGCGTTCCTGATGTTCATCCGCGCCCGCCGGGGCCGCGGGGACAACCGGGCGGCGCTGCTCGACGCGCTCGTCCCGACCGTCGGCCTGGGCCTGCTGGCCTGGGTGTACTGGATCGCCCCGTTCACCCGCGCGGAGGACCTCTCGGTCCTGGAGAAGGTCGTCTCGGTCGGCTACCCGCTCGGCGACGTGCTGGCTCTGGCGATGATCCTGCGGATGTTCACCGCCACCGGCAAGCGCCCGGCCGCGCTCGGCGGCTTCGGCCTGGCCATGGTCGGCCTGCTCATCTCGGACATCTGCTACGGCCAGTCCCAGCTGCGCAGCGACTGGACGCTGGGCGGCCCGGTCGACCTGGGCTGGATCGTGTTCTACGCGACCATGGGCTACACCGCGCTGCGTCCGTCGATGCGGGAGCTCACCGAGCCGGCCAAGCGCGCCCGCGCGGAGATGGGCCGGCACCGGCTGGTCTGGCTGACCGCGGCGGCGCTGATCGCCCCGGCGGTGCTCTGCTTCGAGGACATCCAGGGCCGGCCGGCCGAGATCGTCCGCGGCGGCATCGTCGACGCGCCGATCATCGCGGCCGCCGCCGCCGTGATGTTCCTGCTGGTGCTGGCCCGGGTCGCGGACCTGGCGCTGGCCCAGCGGCAGAGCCTCGCCCGGGAGCGGGCGCTGCGCGAGGCCGGCTCGCTGCTGTTCGCGGCCAGCACCGAGCGGGACGTGATCGCGGCACTCCGGCAGGCCATCGGCCGCCTGATGCCGCCCGGCGAGGCGTACCACCTGGTGCTGCCGCCGCAGGTGCCGGGCACTGCCGAGGTGGCCGTGCACTGGCGGGCCGCCGAGGACCTGCCGGTCGGCATCGACGCGGGCGGGTTCCCGCTGGTCCTGTTCGCCACCCAGCCGGTGCCCGGCGGCAAGCGGCACGGTCAGCTGATTCTCGGCGCCGCCGAGGACGTGCTGCACATGGTGCGCCCGTCGCTGGAGACCCTCGGCGCCCAGATCGCCGTGGTGCTGGAACGGATCGCGCTGACCGCCGAGGTGAACCAGCGCGACAGCGAGGCGTACTTCCGTACGCTGATCCAGAGCGCCGCCGACGTCATCCTGATCATCGGCGAGGACGACACCGTCCGGTACGCCAGCCCGTCGGCCACCTCGATGTTCGGCGCGATCATCCCGGCCGGCACCCCGTTCGCCGCGCTGATCACCGAGGACGCCCAGGACGCGCTGCGGGACGTGCTGCGCCGGCTCCGCCGCGGGCACGGTGAGCTGAGTGGTGTCGAGCTGACCGCGCGGGGCGCCGGCCGCCGCCGGGTGCTGATCGACTGCGACATGCGCAACCACCAGGACGACCCGACCGTCAACGGCCTGGTGGTCACGCTGCGCGACGTCACCGAGCAGCGCCGCCTCGAGGACGACCTCACCCACCAGGCGTTCCACGACTCGCTGACCGGGCTGGCCAACCGGGTGCTGTTCCGCAACCGCCTGGAGCAGGCCTTCATGGTCGCCTCCCGGGACGGCGCCACGCTCGGCGTGCTCTTCGTCGACCTGGACGACTTCAAGGAGGTCAACGACACCCTCGGGCACGCCGTCGGCGACCAGCTGCTGGTCGCCGTGGCCCAGCGGATCTCGGCGATCATCGGGGCCGGCAGCACCGCGGCCCGGATGGGCGGCGACGAGTTCGCCATCCTGGTCGAGCAGAGCAACAGCGCCGAGGCGGCCGAGGACGTCGCGACCCGGATCGTCGCGGAGCTGGAGGCGCCCGTCGAGGTGACCGACGGCGAGGGCGGCCTGCACGCGGTCAGCGGCAAGGTCAGCATCGGCGTCGCCACCAACCGGGACGCGGAGAACGCCACCGAGCTACTGCGGCACGCCGACCTGGCGCTCTACCTGGCCAAGGGGATGGGCAAGGCCGGCTGGCAGCGGTACCAGAGCGACCTGGCGCACGCCATGGTGCAGCGCCTGGAGTTGCGTACCCAGCTGCACGAGGCGATCGAGGACGAGCAGTTCGTGCTGCAGTACCAGCCGATCGTCGAGCTCGTCGACCAGCGGGTCACCGGCGTCGAGGCGCTGGTCCGCTGGCAGCACCCGACCCGCGGGCTGCTCGGCCCGTTCCACTTCGTCGAGGCCGCCGAGGAGAACGGCACGATCATCGGGATCGGCGGCTGGGTGATGCGCGAGGCGCTGCGCCAGTTCGCCGCGTGGAAGGCCGCCGACCCGGACACCTCGCTGCGCTACATCAGCGTCAACGTGTCGCCGCGGCAGTTCCTCGCCCCGGACTTCGTCGAGCAGGTCCGCTCGGCGCTGGCCGCGGCCGGTGCCCGGCCGGAGTGGCTGCTGCTGGAGGTCACCGAGAGCCTGGTGCTCAAGGACGCCGCCAAGGTGGTCCAGGACCTGCGCGCGTTGCGCGCCCTGGGGGTCCGGGTCGCGATCGACGACTTCGGTACGGGCTACAGCTCCCTGAGCTACTTGCGGCAGATGCCGGTGGACGTGCTTAAGCTGGACAAATCGTTCATCGACGACATCTTGACCAGCCGCCAGCAGCACGCCCTGGTCGACGCGATCGTCACGCTCGCCGGGAATCTGGACCTCGCCGTCGTCGCCGAGGGCATCGAGGAGGCCGGGCAGCGGGTCGCCCTGGACACCATGGGCTGCCAGTACGGTCAGGGCTACCACTTCGCGAAGCCGCTGTGGCCGACGGAGATCCCGGCGCTGATCGAGGCGACCCGGCCGGCGGCGCTGCTCGCGTGACAGCTGAACCTGCCGACCGTGCAACGATCCACCTTAGGTGCCGGAAGTCCGATTATTCGTCCACTGTCAGTAACTGAACATTCACTGACCGGGTGAGCGTGTCGGATAACGACTGGCGCGACCAGCCCGGAGAGGGCAGGGTCACAGGGGTGCTGAACAACCCCGTGTGGGCCGCCCTCTCCGGGCCTCAGGCCGGTTATGCCGAGGCCGCCGGAGACGCCGCCCGATACCAGCCCGACATCTCCCCGTTCTGCGCCGTGAGCGACCCGGCCGACCCGGCAGCCTGGCGAGACCTCGCCACGCTGACCGACTACGCGTTGCTCACCGGCCCGGCCCTGGCCCCGCCGCCGGGCTGGGTGGAGGACGTCCGGCTGCAGGGCGTACAGATGGTCGGCACCGCGATGACCGCCGCCGACGACCCGGAAGCCGTCCCGCTCACCGAGCACGACGTCCCGGAGATGCTCGACCTGGTCGCCCGGGCCCAGCCCGGCCCGTTCCGCAAACGCACCATCGACCTCGGCCGCTACCTGGGCATCCGCTCCCGCGACGGCCGCCTGATCTCGATGGCCGGCGAACGCTTCCGGATGCCCGGCTGGACCGAGGTCTCCGCCGTCTGCACCGACCCGGAGTTCCGCGGCCAGGGCCTCGGCGCCCGCCTCACCCTGGCCGTCGCGGCCGGCATCCTCGCCCGGGGCGAGCTCCCGTTCCTGCACACCGTCCACGACAACGACACCGCGATCCGCCTTTACGAACGCCTCGGCTTCGAACACAGCACGGACGTGGTCTTCACCAGCTTCCGCTACACCGGTTAGCCGTCCGCTTCCGGTTCGCTGTCTGATTTTTTACGGTACGACTCGCAGCTCCGTGCCAGTCGGCTCGCGAGGCCCGGCCCCCGCACGACCGCTACGCGCGTCGTGCGGGCCCGGTCCTCCGCCCGGCCGTTTACGATCAACGACCATGAGCGAACGGACCCCCGGTCACCAGCGTGCCCGCTTCCGCTACCTGCTGGTGCTGCTGGTGCTCGGTTCGTTGATCGCGGCGGCCATCTCCGCCGACGCCAACCGCGGCGAGACGTGGACCCTCGGCACCGTGCTGGCCACCGGGTTGTTCTTCCTGTTCCTCGGCACGCTGCTGCTCGACCTGGTGATCAACCCGGGTTAGAGCTGGCCGTGGTTCGGCGGGAGGACGTCGGCCAGCTCGTACGCGGCGATGTGGTGGTACTTCCAGTCGAGCGGGTCGTGGACGCTGTGGGTGCGGGCGTTGCGCCAGTGGCGGTCCAGGTCGTACTTGGCAGCGGCCGAGCTGGTGCCGCAGAGCTGGAACAGCTCCGAGCCGGCCTCGACCGCGACCTCGCTGCCGAACGCCTTGGCGGCCGCGACCGCGAGCGAGCCCCGCGCGGCGGCGTCGGCGTCCGCCGGGGTCAGGGTCACCTCCTCGAGGGTACGGGCGGCCGACTCGAGCAGCGCCTCGGCCGCCCGCACCCGGCTGGCCAGCCGGCCGTAGCGGTGCCGCACGTGCGGGTCGTCGGCGGCGGCCGACGCGCCGGCCCGGACCGCCTCGGTCGACGGGCGCGCCTTGGTCCGCAGATACTCCCGGGCGTCGGCGAGCGCGGCGCCGGCGATACCCACCTCGATCGCCGCGTGGTACAGCTGCGCCCGGGCCCCGAGCTGCTGCGGCTGCTCGTAGGCGTGCGCGTAGTCCAGACGCAGCCCCGGCTCGACCGGCACGCCGGTGAAGGTGGCCGTCCCGCTGATCGTGGCGCGCTGCCCGATCACGTCCCAGTCGGTGTCGACCGCCACGCCGGCGGCGTCCCGGGCGACGAAGGCGAGCACCAGCCGGCCCTGCTCGTCCAGCGCGCTGACCGCGATCCAGGCGCTGGTGAGGGCGCCGGTGGTGTAGTACTTGACGCCGTCGAGGCGGCCACCGCTGATCCGCGTCCGCAGGTCCTGGGCGTGTTTACCGCCGCGCTCCGCCAGCGCGTTGCCGAAGCGGCGGCCGGCCAGCACCTCGCCGTACAACCGCTTGCGGGTCTCCGGGCTGCCGTGCACCGCGAGGATGTCGACCATCAGGAAGTGGGCCTGCGGGACCTGGGCGATCGACGGGTCGGCGGCCGCGATGATCCGGCCGACCTCGGCGAGGGTGCGCGGGCCCAGCCCGGGCCCGCCGTCGGCGACCGGGACGGTGACGGCGAGCAGGCCGGAGGAGTCGAGCGCGGCGAGCGCCTCGGACGGGATCACCGTCGCGCCGTCGCGGTCGCGCCCGATCGCGCCGGGGGCGAGCTCGGCGGCGAGCCGGTGGGCGGCGGCGACCGCCTCGTCATGCGTCTGTGGAACGGACATCCGACGATCCTACGATTCGACGGGTTCTCAAGTGGTCCGCGCGGTGACCGATCAGACCGCGGTCAGCGCACCGGAGGAGGACTCGTGCACACCTGGATCAGACGTGTGCCACCCGTGCACGCCGTGCTGGGGCTGCTCTTCGCCGGGTTCGTGCTGCTGCTGTCCGCCCGGGTGGACGTCGTCGAGGTGGCCCGGCTGGTCTTCGGGGTGATCGGCATGATCGCCGCGATCCGGGCGGCCCGGTCGGCGGCCCTGCTGCCCCGGCTCCGGCAGGCGTGGCGGGCGGTCGCCGTCAGCCTCGCCGTGCTGGTCGCCTCGCCGCTGCTGGTCGCCGGGCTGCGGGCGGCCGGGATCGGCGCCGCCGACGACGTCACGCACGTGGTGTTCGTGCTGGCCCTGCTGGTGGCGTTGCAGCGGTTCCCGCTCGCGCCGATGAACCGCCGGGACCGCTGGAAGACCGCGCTGGACGCCGGCACCGTCCTCACCGGCGGCATGGTGCTGCTCTGGTACGTCTCGTTCGGCCCGTACGTCGACGCGCACGGTGTCTCGCCCGCCGTCGTGGTCGCCGCCGGCGTCTACCCGATCACCGACCTGGCGCTGCTGTTCCTGGTCGCCCGTGCCCTGCTGCGCGGCGGCGACCCGTCCGCGCGGCGCCCGCTGCGGCTGCTCGCGGCCGGCACGCTGGTGCTGTTCGCCGGCGACGGCGTGCACGGCTATCTGCACGGCCGCGGCCAGTTCGAGATGCACTCGCCGTGGCAGTTCGTCTGCTGGATCACCACCGACGCGCTGCTGGCGGCGGCCGCGGCCGAGCAGTGCCGGGCCCTCGCGGCCGGGCCCCGGGAGGCGCGCGCCGACCGGGGCGGCAGCCGGTACCTGCCGTTCGCGGCGGTCGGCATGGCGCACGTGCTCATGCTCGCCGCCGCCGTGCAGGAGGAGACTTTGTACCCGTGGGGCGGCCTGGCCATCGGCGGGTCGGTGCTGAGCACGCTGGTGCTGTGCCGGCAGACGCTGGTGCAGCGGGAGAGCGACGAGCGGGCGCTGACCGACGGGCTCACCGGGCTGGCGAACCGGTCCCGGTTCCGGGCCATGTCGTACCGGAACCTGGCGCGGGCCGCCCGGACGGGCAAGCACTCGGCCGTCCTGGTGATCGACATGAACGGGTTCAAGCAGGTCAACGACACCCTCGGGCACAAGTCGGGTGACCTGGTGCTGGTCGAGTTCGCCGAGGTGCTCAAGCACTGCGTGCGGGCGCCGGGCCTGCCGTGCCGGATGGGCGGCGACGAGTTCTCGGTGCTGCTGACCGATCTGGACCGCCCGGAGCAGGCGTACGAGGTGGCCGGCCTGATCGCCGCGACGATGGGTCCCGTGGTGATCGACAACCGGCTGGTCGAGCTCGCCGCCAGCATCGGCGTGGCGGTCTCGGCACCCGGCGAGCTGACCCACGACGAGATCGTGCACCGCGCCGACCTGGCGATGTACCGGGCCAAGGCGCTCGGGCCGGAGACCCGCTGGGCGGTCTGGCAGGAGTCCCTGGAACCCCGGGCCACCGTCGCCGCGGCCTGACGCGATCCGTCAAACGGCGCGTCAAACGGCACGGCTGTCTGATGGAGCGCACGGGCCCGGGAGACGCCCGGACCGCTACTGTCAGGAGACGAGAGTGCCGCTGTTCATGGATGTCCACAATGTCGGCGACGGTGTGCTGGCCGGCGATGTCGCCGCCGCGCACGAGGCCGACCTGGCCGTGCAGGACGGCTTCGGGGTCAACTACCTGAAGTACTGGGTGGACGAGGCCGGTGGGAAGATCTTCTGCCTGGTCGAGGCGCCGGACGCGGAGGCGGCGACCACCGTGCACCGCAAGGCGCACGGGCTGGTGGCCGACGAGATCTACCCGATCAGCGCCCAGGGCTGAGCGAGCGAGAGGACCGAGCCGGCGATGGGTCTCACCGTGCACCTGCTCGGTCCGCCCCGGGTCGAGCGGCCGGGCGGGGGTGCGTACCAGATGCGCAGCCGCAAGAGCTGGGCGTTGCTGGCCTGCCTGATCCTCAGCGAACGCCCGCTGACCCGGGGGCGGCTCGCCGGCCTGCTCTACGCCGAGGCGCAGGACCCGCTGCGGGCCCTGCGCTGGGGACTTGCCGAGATCCGCCGCTGCCTGGGCGTCACGCTGGACGGCGATCCGGTGGTGCTGGGGTTGCCACCGGACGCCGTCGTCGACGTCACCGTCCTCACCCACGGCGCCTGGACGGACGCCGTCGGCCTGCCCGGCCTGGGCGCCGACCTGCTGGAGGGCATCACCCTCCGGGACGCCCCGGCGTTCGAGTCCTGGCTGCTCGCCGAGCGGCGGCGGTGCGCCGCGGCGGCCGAGGCGATCCTGCACGAGGCCGCGCTGGGCCGGCTGGCCGAGGATGATCTCGAGGCGGCGAGCCGGCTGGCGCTGCGGGCCGCCGCGATGAGCCCGCTGGACGAGAACCATCAGGCCCTGGTGATCCGGCTGTACCGGCTCGCCGGGGACGACCGGGCGGCCGAGCAGCAGTTCGCGGCGGTCACCGACCTGTTCCGCGAGGAGCTCGGGGTCGCTCCGGGGCGGGCGATCGAGCAGGCCATGGGTGAGGGCCGGCGGCAACGGGAGGTCGTCGCGGACGACGCGTCCCTCGAGGCGATCGTGGAGTCGGGCGCGGCGGCGGTGGCGGCCGGCGCGGTGGAGACCGGCGTCCGGTCGCTGCGCACCGCGATCGGGCTGGCCGACCGGTCCGGGAGTGGGCCGTCCCGGCTGGCCGCCCGGCTGCGGCTGGCCGAGGCGTTGATCCACTCGATGCGGGGGATGGACGAGGAGGGGCTGGCCGTTCTCTACGAGGCCGAGCGGCTCGGGCTCGCCGGCGGTGATCCGGCCGCCGTGGCACGGGCCCGCGCCGAGATCGGCTACGTCGACTTCCTGCGCGCCCGGTACGACCGCAGCCACCGCCGGCTGACCGACGCGCTCGCCGTCGCCGGCGACTCGGGGGCGATCGCCGCCCGGGCCACCACCTACCTCGGCGCGGTGGAGAGCGACCGGGCGGCGTACGCCCCGGCCGCCCGGCTGCTGGAACGGGCCGCCGAGCTCGCCCGCTCCTGCGCCGACCCGCGCACCGAGGCGTACGCGCTGTCCATGCTCGGCCGGGTGCACCTGCTCACCGGTGCGGTCGAGCCGGCCGCCGAGCACCTCGACGCGGCGATCCGGCTCGCCGAGCGGGACCACTGGCTGGCCTTCCTGCCCTGGCCGCAGGCGCTGCGCGGCGAGGTGCACCTGGCCGCGTCCGAGACCGCGGCCGCCGGTGCCATGCTCCAGCAGGCGTTCGCCCGCGCCTGCCAGCTCGGTGACCCCTGCTGGGAGGGGATCTCCGCCCGGTCGCTGGCGCTGACCGCCGAGGCGGCCGGGCGTACCGAGCAGGCCTTCGCGCTGCTCGCCGACGCCCGGCGGCGGTCGAACCGGATGGCCGACTCGTATGTCTGGCTCGACGCCTACATCCTCGACGCGCAGTGCGAACTCGGCCGGCGGCACGGTCATCCGAACGCCCCGCTCTGGGTCGGCGCGCTGCGGCGGCTGGCGTCGCGGACCGGGATGCGGGAGATGACCGTGCGGGCGATGTGGCACGGCGCGGCTCTCGGCCAGGCCGGGGATCACGACGCCGCGCGGCTGCTGGCCGGCGACATCGCGAACCCGGCGCTGCACGCGCTGCTGAGCCGTCAGGAACCGAGCCGGTACAGGGTGAGCGCCGCCAGCGACGGCGCGTCGACGATCTGACCGGACCGGATCATCTCGGTGATCTCCGCGTCGGTGACCGCCCGGTGGATCATGTCCTGTTCGCCGATCTCCCGGTCCGGCTCGCCCTCGGCCAGGTCGGTGGCGAGGTACACGTCGAAGGCCTGGGTGGAATATCCGTACGCCTCGTAGAGGTGCCCGAGGTGGGTCATCGTGCCGGCTCGCAGCCCGGTCTCCTCGGCCAGCTCCTGCCGCGCCAGGGCGAGCTGGTCGCCGCTCGCCCCACTCCCCCAGCTGCCCTGCGGGAACTCCCAGGCTCGCCGCCCGATCGGGTACCGGAACTGCTCGACCAGCCAGAACCCGTCCCGCCAGCGCGGCAGGACCAGGGCGAAGTCCGGTTTCTCCACCACGCCGTAGATGCCCGGGCTGCCGTCCGGCCGGCGGATCTCGTCCTCCCGCACGGTCATCCACGGATTCCGGTACACCACGCGACTGCTCATCCGTTCCACGGGCGACATTCAATCAGCGCAGGTAACGCTCGACGGCGTGGCGGATCTGGTCCGGGGTCATCGGGTCGGTGGACAGGACGCTGTGCAGCACCAGGCCCTCGATCAGGGCGTCCAGCTCGCGCGCCGTGGTCGGGTCGAAGTGCCGCTCCAGCGCGGTACGGCTGCGCTGCATCCAGCCCTGGGTGACCGCCCGCAGCGCCGGGTTGCGGGCCGCCGCGACGTACAGCTCCACCGCCATGACCAGGTCTTTCGGCGAGCCGATCAGGTCGTCGCGGATGAGCGCGATGACCGCCTCGATGGCGCTGTCCCGGTCGGTGGCGGCGCCGAGCCGCTCGTCGAAGACGTCGGCGGCGGCCGCGGCGTGCCGGGTGAACGCCTCGGCGAGCACCTCGTCCAGCGAGCTGAAGTGGTAGGTCATCGAGCCCAGCGGCACGTCGGCGACCCGGGCGATCTCGCGGTGCGTGGTCCCGGCGACGCCCCGCTCGGCGATCACCTCGAGGGCGGCGTCGATCAGCCGGTCGCGTCGCCCGGGGTCGTGCCGCCGGGTCCGTCTGTCAGTCATCCGGGTCGATGCTACGGATCACCCGGGCCGGATTGCCGACCGCCACCACGTTGGCCGGCAGGTCGCGGGTGACCACGGCACCGGCGCCGACCACCGTGTTCTCCCCGATGGTGACTCCCGGGAGGACGATCGCGCCGGAGCCGAGCCAGACGTTGTCGCCGATGCTGATCGGCTTGGCCGCCTCCCACTTGTCCCGGCGGGGGCCGGGTTCGATCGGGTGGGTCGGGGTGAGCAGCTGCACGTTGGTGCCGATCTGCACGTCGGCGCCGATGGTGATCGGGGCGACGTCCAGCGCGACCAGGCCGAAGTTGGCGAACGTGCGCGCGCCGATCCGCAGGTGCCGGCCGTAGTCGATCCGCAGCGGCGGCCGGATCTCCACGCCCTCGCCGACCTCGCCGAGCAGCTCGGTCAGCAGCCGGCGGCGCCGGTCGGACTCGCGGATCGGGGTCGCGTTGAACTCGTCCATCAGCTCGAAGGCACGCAGGGCGGCCTCGCCCAGCTCCGGGTCGTCGGCGAGGTAGAGCTCACCGGCGAGCATGCGCTCCCGCATCGAAGTCATGTGTACAAGCGTACACATAGGCGCCCCGAGGTTCCGGAACTCGCCGGCGATCCGTCGCGTGACCTGCGTTGATGCCGGAACCGCTGCCGGAACCGGTTCCGGGAGCCATTGACACCGGTCGGTGGCGGCGACACAGTGTCCGGCAAGAGAGCGATTTCACAGCCTGTTCCCCAGCCCGCAACGGCTTTGTCACACACCCCGTCCCCGAGGAGTCCCCGATGTCCCCTGCCCGAAAATGGGCCGTCGCCGCCGCCGCGACCGGCCTTCTCGCCGCACTGGCCGGCGTCCCGAGCGGCGCCCAGGCCGCCGAGACGCTGGTCTCGCAGAACAAGCCGTCCACCGCCTCGTCGTCGGAGTGGGCCGGGACCCCGGCGAGCTCCGGCAACGACGGCGACAACGGCACCCGGTGGTCCAGCGCCTTCGCCGCCAGCCAGTGGTTCCAGGTCGACCTGGGCGCGTCCACCTCGATCAGCCGGATCGCGATCAACTGGGAGAACGCCTACGCCAAGGCGTTCACCATCCAGTTCTCCGCGGACGGCAACGCCTGGACCCAGGCCTACGCGACCAGCACCGGCACCGGCGGCCAGCAGAGCATCCCCGTCTCCGGCACCGCCCGCTACGTCCGGATCAACCTGACGCAGCGCGCCCTGGAGCTTTACGGATACTCGTTCTGGGAGTTCCAGGTGTTCTCCGGCGGCGGCACCACCAACCCGACCAACAAGCTGCTTTCGTACGCCAAACCGGCGCGCGCCTCGTCCGAGCAGAACGACGTGAACTGCAACCCGTGCACCGCGGACAAGGCGTTCGACAACGACCCGGCCAGCCGCTGGGCGACCAGCTCCACCACCGGCTGGGTGGACCCGGGCTGGATCTACGTCGACCTGGGCGCCACGGCACAGGTCAGCCAGGTCGTGCTCCAGTGGGATCCGGCGTACGCGAAGTCCTACCAGATCCAGGTGTCGAACGACGCCACCACCTGGACGAGCATTTACTCCACCACCACCGGTGACGGCCTGAAGGACGTCATCAACGCCACCGGCACCGGCCGGTACGTGCGGATGTACGGCACCGCCCGCAGTGGCCCGTACGGGTACTCGCTCTGGGAGTTCAGCGTTTACGGCACCGGCGGCAACCCGGTCGACCCGCCCGCCAAGCCGGCCGACCCCACGTTCCCGGCCACCCGCCTGGTCTTCTCCGACGAGTTCAACGGCGCGAACGGCGTCAAGCCGGACACCGCGAAGTGGACGTACGACCCGGGCGTCCCGCAGAACGGCGAGGTCCAGTACTACACGCCGAACAGCGAGAACGCGTCGATGAACGGCGCCGGCCAGCTGGTCATCGAGGCTCGCAAGCAGGATTACCAGGGCCGGCAGTACACCTCGGCACGGATGAACACCAGCAACAAGTTCCACACCCAGTACGGCCGGGTCGAGGCGCGGATCAAGGTGCCGAAGGGCAACGGCCTGTGGCCGGCGTTCTGGATGATGGGCGCCGACTTCCTCCAGGGCCGCCCGTGGCCGTACAACGGCGAGATCGACATCATGGAGATCCTGGGCCGCAACACCAACGAGGTGTACTCGACGCTGCACGCGCCGGCGTACAACGGGGCGGGCGGTTACGGCCAGAAGCTCTCGACGGTGGACCTCTCCCAGGACTTCCACGTCTACGCGGTCGAGTGGGACAGCAAGGGGATGCGGTTCTTCCTCGACAACACGCTGATCCTCAACGCCAGCAAGGACACCGTGGAGAACACGCGTGGGCCGTGGATCTACGACCACCCGTTCTACCTCATCCTGAACCTCGCGGTCGGTGGCGACTTCCCGGGTCCGATCGACAGCACCACCCCGTTCCCCAGCCGGATGCTGGTCGACTACGTCCGCGTCTACCAGTGAGAGAGCCGCGGTGAGGCCGGCCCCCTGGCCTCACCGCGGGTTTCACGGCTTGAGTTTCGCCAAGTCGGGGGCGTAGACGGTCATGAAGTGCGGGTGCAGGCGGTAGTAGACGACCTCGGTGGTCCAGTCGAACGCGTCTGCCCCGTAGAACTGTCGCAGATAGTCCAGCAGGCCGGGCTCGGCGGTCAGGTCGATCGCCTCGGCCCGGCCGTGCACGAAGACGCCCAGGTCCTCACCGCGCAGGTGGGACACGCTGGCCTCGGGGCGGGACGCCAGATGACGGGCCTTCGCCGCGGTGCGGGCGGTGCCGAAGATCCACCGGCCGTGCAGGAAGTGCCCGTCGACCGCGCTGATCCGCGGCTCGCCGCGGGCCGTGACGGTCGCCAGCGACAGCGTGCACATGCCGGTGAGGACCCCGGCCAGTTGCTCCGCGGTCAGGGTCCGCTCGGCGACGATCGATTGCAGGTGCGCGGTCGAGCCCGCGAGCGAACTCTCCAGCAGCCGTTGCAGCTCGGCCAGCTCTTCCGGGGTTTCCAGCATGCGGCCGACCCTAGCGGCCCCCTCTGACAAAACGGGTCCGCTTCCCGGCCCGGTCAGATCCATTTCCGGTACGCCCCGCCGGCGTTCAGCTCAGACTCGTGGCCGCCAGCGCCGTGGCGATCAGCAGTCCCAGGCCGTTCGTCGCCCAGTGCAGGCCGGCCGCGGCGAGCAGGCTGCCGGAGCGGCGGCGCAGCTCGCAGAGCAGCAGGCCGGCCAGGGCGGTGAAGGCGACCGCGCCCAGGATCGCCAGGAAGCGGCCGGTCGCGCCGACGCCGAGCGTGGCGCCGACGGCCTGGTTCACCTGGGCCAGGCGCAGCGACGGCAGGATGTGCCAGAGGCCGAACAGGACCGACGAGGTGATGCTCGCCCAGGTGGCGCCGCGGTGGTGGTCGACCAGACCCATCAGCACGCCGCGGAAGGCGACCTCCTCGAGGAGCACGGTGCCGAGCGGGACGATCACGAACGCGGTGAGCAGGGCGGCACCCGGGTGCAGGTGGTAGCGCACGTCGTGGAACGCGACCCGGGTCGCCGGGACGGCCGCGCCGATCGCGTAGACCACGGCGACGACCAGGACCGCGCCGACGGCGTACTTCAAGCCGGGGAGCAGGGTGCGGCGGGACAGGCCCAGGGCGTGCCAGGACAGGCCGGCCCGGCGGGCGAGCAGGACCAGCATCAGCGCGACGAGCGGGCCGGCGATCAGGCCGGTGTGCGGCGGGCCGTACTTGTCCGCGACGTTGACCGCGGCGAGGATCGCGACGACCACGCCGAGCACGAGCGCGAGACGACGCCGGGACGGGTGGGCCGCGGCGTGCGCGACGCTGGACGGGTGGTCGGCCACGGCGCCTGCTGCGAGGAACGGGGAGCCGGAGGCGGGCGGGGAGACCTGGGGGAGGTCGGCGGTGAGGTCTGACATGGCGCGGGCGAGGCTACCTGGTGGGCGCCGCATGAACCAATTGTCACACCTGTCCCGGACGATCTCATTTCTTCGGTTTCGTGATGTCCACCGGCTCGCCGTGCCCGATCAACTGGATGGTCTGCACCAGCGATTCGCCCTGGGTACGCAGCGTGACGACGATCTCGGTGACGTGGCCCACGACGTCGGTCTTCGCGGTGAACGAGGCACCGTCGTCGCCGGACGTCAGCAGGCCCGGGGCGCCGAGCGGGAGGAAGCTGTCGTCGCCGGCCCGGCTCAGGTCGAGCGTTCCCTCGAAGGTGTACCTGCCGGTCCGGGTCACCCGGTCGACCGACCGGGTGAAGGCGGCCAGACCGGCCGGGTCTCCCGGGTCGACGGCGAGCAGGAACGTCTTCGGGTCGAACACCGCGAGATTCACCTGGTTCCAGGTCCGGTCCCGGCCGGTCCAGGTGTAGGCGACCCGGTCCAGCACGGTGATCTTGCCGATCTCGGCGCCGGCGCCGTCGCCGTCCCGGTACTCGCGAGTGAAGGCCTTGGCGGCCGGGTCGTGAGCGCCGGCGACGTGGATCCGGCTCACGTCGCGGTGCCGGGGGTCGGCGGGGTTCCGGTACTGAGCGTCGGCGGCGTAGCGGTAGGTGATCGTCTGGAGCTCGGTGAGGGCGGTCCGGAACTCGTCGGCGGCCGGGGCGGCGGCGGAGACTGGAACGCCGGCCGAGGCGGGGGCGCCTGCCGGTGATCCGCAGCCGGCCAGCGCGGTGACGGCCAGGAGGCAGAGGGCTTGGCGGCGCGCGATCACGATCTCTCCCCGGCGACATTCATGACGATGTGTGTGGCGAACACTATCCCGGCGTTCCCCGACCCGGGATTCAGCCCGGCGGTCGCCGGGCGGTCCGCCGGTGGAGCGGGCGTCGCGGGTAGCCACGGGGAGTCTGCGCAGGCGTACAAAATCGGGTTTTGCGACGACGGCCGCCGCAAGGGATGCGGCGGCCGCGATCAGAAGCGGTCAGACATCACGAGCGGTCAGATCAGAGGGATCAGCCGCACGAGTTGAGCATGGTCTGGAGGGCGGTCTTCTCGGAGGACTGCAGGGTGAGGCCCCAGTAGTACTTGACGGCTATCCACATGCGGGCATACGTGCAGCGGTAGCCGGCGACCGACGGCTGCCAGGTGCTCGGGTCCTGGTCGCTCTTGGCCTGGTTGACATTGTCGGTGACGGCGATCAGTTGCGGACGTGTGAGGTCGTTGGCGAAGCTCTGGCGCTTGCTCGTGGTCCAGGCGCTGGCGCCGGAGCGCCAGGCTTCGGCGAGCGGGACGACGTGGTCGATGTCCAGGTCGGCGGCGGCGGTCCAGGTGGCGCCGTCGTACGGGGAGTACCAGGAACCGCTGGCGGCGGCACAGGCGGAGCTGACCACGACGCTGGAGCCGTCGCGCTTGAGGACGGTCTCGCGGGTGTTGCAGGTGCCGCTGATGGTGATCCAGTGCGGGAAGAGGTCGCGGTCGTAGGTGCTCGCGTTGGCCTCGGCGGCGACGGTCAGCGCGGCGAGTTCGGTCTGGGCGGTCGCCTTGGACGGGATGTTCGGCGGGGTGGCCTGTGCCGGGGACGCCAGCAGGCCGGCGGCGATCGCGGCGGTGGCCGCGGTGGCGAGGACACGGGTGACGAGGCGCATCTGGTGCTCCCATCGGGGGATGGAACGGGGACACCGAAGATCTACGGGGCGTCGACGTCCATGGATGGGTTCGCCGGTGAATTCCGCGTTTCTCGCGCGCGAAGATCGTTTCGTACGTGTGTACCGGGCGGGAACATCCGCATTTTCGGCGTCATCCTCGTTAGCTTCATGTGTCCGGAAATTTTGTGAAATGGAGTGGGGATGCTGCTTCCTCGGCGCCGTCTCTTCGCGCTCGGCGGGGCGGCTCTGGTCGCCTCGGTCCCGGCGTCGGCGCGGGCCGGCGGGCCGGTGCGCAGCGGCTTTCCGTTCACCCTGGGTGTCGCCTCGGGGGATCCGCTGCTGACCGGGGTGCTGCTCTGGACCCGGCTGGCGCCGCGGCCGCTGGAACCGGCGGGCGGGCTGCCGCCGGTCCCCTGCCCGGTGTCCTGGCAGGTCGCCGAGGACAGCGGGTTCCGGACGGTGGTGCGCGCCGGGGAGACGGTGGCGCGGCCGGAGTACGGGCACTCGGTGCATCTCGACGTGCAGGGGCTGCGGCCGGGACGGGAGTACTTCTATCGGTTCCGCAGCGGCGGGCACCTCAGCCCGGTCGGCCGGACCCGGACCGCGCCGGCCAAGAACGCGTCGCCGGACGCGATGCGGTTCGCGATCGCGTCCTGCCAGGCCTACGGGGACGGCTACTACGAGGCGTGGCGGCATCTCGCCGGGGAGAACCTGGACCTGGTCTTCTTCCTCGGGGACTACATCTATGAGGGGGCGATCACCAGCGCCGGCGGGAGCCGGATGGACGCCACGCTGAAGCTACCGGACACCTTCGAGCTGGAGACCGACACGCTCGATCTGTACCGGATGCGGTACGCGCTCTATCGCACCGACCCGGACCTGCAAGCCGCGCACGCGGCCGGGCCGTGGGTGCTGACCTGGGACGACCACGAGGTGCAGGACAACTATGCGGGCGGGGTGCCGCGGTTCACCACGACGCCGGCGGCGGATTTCCTGGTGCGGCGGGCCAACGCGTACCGGGCGTACTGGGAGAACCAGCCGCTACGCCCGCCGCGGCAACCGGCCGGTCCGGACATGTCGCTGTACCGGCGGTTCCGGTTCGGGGACCTGGCGCACGCGTACGTGCTGGACACCCGGCAGTACCGGTCGGATCAGGCCTGCGGCGACAATCTGCGGGCCGGGTGTGCGGATCGGGACGATCCGCGGCGGACGCTGCTCGGGGCGCCGCAGCGGGACTGGCTGCTGGAGAAGATGGGGCGATCTCCGGCGCGGTGGAACCTGCTCGCGCAGCAGGTGATGATGGCGGAGCTGCGGTTCGGCGGGCCGGCCAACCGGTTGGACATGGACAAGTGGGACGGGTACACGGCGGATCGAGCACGGATCCTGTCGCTCGCCGGGACGATGCCGGGGACCGTGGTGCTGTCCGGGGACATTCACTACAACTATGCGGCCGACCTGCGGGTCCGGCCGGAGGCGCCGGTGGTGGCGGTGGAGTTGGTGGGCACTTCGATCACGAGTGGCGGGGACGGGAGTGACCGGACTCCGCAGCTGGACATGCAGATGAAGTTCAATCCGCACCTGCGGCTGGCCAACGCGCAGCGGGGATACGTGCGCTGTGAGCTGACCCGGGATCGGCTGCGGGCGGATTTCCGGGTGATGTCGCAGGTGACGAAGCGCGGAGGGTCGATTTCCACCCGGGCCTCGTTCGTCTCGGAGCGCGGGCGGCCCGGGCTGGTGCCGGCATGAGCTGGACGGCGGGACTGATGGTGCTGGGGCTGATCGGCGGGCTCGATCCGGTGGTTGCCGAGCCGCCGTCGCTGGCGATCATGACGGGCCAGTGCAACGGCCGGGATCTCGTGGTGCGCATGACCAACAGCGGGAAGACGCCGACCTATGCGGACACCGAGCTGAGCGCCGATCCCGCGGTGCACCTCCCCCGGCGGTTGATCTCCAGCTGGCTGCCGCCGGGATACACCCGGAGCGTTCCGGTCGCGGTCCGGGCGGCGGACGGGGCCAGGCCGGGGACCTACCACATCCGGATCAGCGGCACCGGCGGGAAGGTCACGGTCGTCCCGGTCACGATCAGCACGCCGCCCGCGGGGGCGGATCTGATGCGGTTGGCGGCCCGGGTGAGCGCCTCGTCGGCGCGGGCCGGAGGGCCGGTGTGTGCGGCGATCGACGGGAACGCCGGGACCATGTGGAACGACACGACCGGGAAACGGTGGCCGGACTGGTGGCAGGTCGACTGGGATCAGTCGCAGCGGATCAGCCAGGTGGAGGTGGTGACGACCGCGGAGGCGGGGCTGCGGGACTGGGACGTGCAGGTCGCCGTGCCGGCGGGGTGGGCGACGGTGCGGTCGGTGCGCGGGAACACCGCCGTCCGAAATATCGCGAAATTTACTCCGCGGCGTAGTAAGGCGGTGCGGATCGTCGCGCTTGCCGGCAACGGGGTGAACGATCAGTCCCGCCTCGCCGAGGTCATCATCCGGTAGCCGTCTCGTCGAGGACCCACTGGAGGTAGCGGGGATTTCCGCCCGCCACCGGCATCGCCAGCACGCACGGCACCTCGTAGGGATGCTCCCGCTCGGCCACCTCGACGATCGCGTCGACCAGCGACAACCGGGTGTGCAGCGCGACACGGGCCTCCGCCTCGTCCTCCACCGCGCCCTGCCAGCGATAGATCGACCGGATCGCCGTGATGGTGTGCCCGCAGGCGGCGAGACGCCGCTCCACCAGCCGCCGGGTGAACGCCGCCAGCCACTCCGCGTCGCTCGCGGTGATCACCACTTCGCAGACCGTCTCTGTCACAGGGTCACACTAGTGTTCGGGGCATGGCGGATGCGGAGGACGTACGGCGGCTCGCCCTGAGTCTGCCCGAGGTGGTCGAGATCGACAGTGACGGTTTCGACTTCCGGGTGGGCAACAAGGGGTTCGTCTGGTCGTATCCGGAGCGTCTGCCCGGCAAGCCGCGGGTGATCCGCACCGATGTCGCGGTGCTGTTCGTCGGCGACGAGGCGGAGAAACAGGCGTTGCTGCTCGGTGAGCCGGAGCTGTTCTTCACGGTCCCGGGTTACGACGGGCTCCCGCTGGTGATGCTGCGGCTGCCCGCGGTCACCGTCGAGCGCCTCACCGAGCTGGTCACCGACGCCTGGCGGATGCGCGCCCCCGCCGGCACCGACCCGGACGCCTGACTCACCAGCGGTCCTGGTGCAGGGCGGCGTCCAGCGGGCGGCGGGTCCGCCAGCCGTGCCGCTCCAGGTCGGGGACGTCCTGGAGCCGGGTGACCGGGCCGAGGCAGAGCCAGGCGACCGGCCGGATCCGCTCCGGGATGCCGAGCAGCTTCTGGAGGAACTCCTCGCGGTAGAACGAGACCCAGCCGACGCCGAGCTCCTCCGCGGTCGCCGCGAGCCACAGGTTCTGCACGGCCAGGCAGACCGAGTAGAGCCCGGCGTCCGCGATCGCGTGCCGCCCCAGCACGGCCGGCCCGCCCCGCTCCGGGTCGTAGGTGACCACGATCGACAGCGTCGACTCCAGGATCCCGTCGATCTTGATCCGCGCGAACCGCTCGGCCTCCTCCCCGGTCAGCGTCGCGGCGAAGACCTCACGCTCCTCGTGGACGTGCCGGTGAAAGTGCGCCCGCACCTCCCGATCCCGGATCACCACGAAATCCCACGGCTGCGAGAGGCCGACGCTCGGCGCGGCGTGCGCCGCGGTCAACACCCTTTCCAGTACGCCATCCGCAAGCGGCTCGCCGGTGAACTCGCCCCGCACGTCCCGGCGGCGATGAATGACGTCATAAACGGACACCCCCCGACTCTGTCAGATCGATCCCCCGGCCCCCGCCACCCCCCATTGATCATGGACGGATGACGCTGCTGATCCCCGACGCCCACACCTTCATCAACTTCCGCAACGGCACCTACCAATGGGTCGATGTCCAGCATTTCCGTCGGGCTCAGTCCCCCGCCGCCGGCCACGACCGCGAGTTGCTCGCCGCCCTGACCGGGCACAGCCTGTTCGGACACGATTACGGCGGCGGCGAGGCCGGTGACGATCCGGACCGACACGGGCCGTATTGGCGGGCCCGCATCACTCCCGACTCGTACGAGCAAGCCGCCCCCGAGGCGGCCGAGCAACTGCTCCGCTCCTGGGCCGAGCAGCACGCCCCCGTCTCCCGGGCGATCCGCTCCGACCTCGAAACGCATCTTCACGCCACGCTGCGAGCCGCGGAGACCCTCTACCGCCTGCGTGGTCTCGGCCGGGAGGCGTTCCACGACTGGGGCGGCGTCCACGTCGAGTTCCACGAGTTCGTGGCGCTCACCCCCACCCACCTGACCCTGATCGTCGCCGCGGACGACTGAGCCCCTCTTTCGCCGCCGCGTTCCTGGCCTATTCCGCCTACCTGATCCTCGGGGACAGTGACGAGGTCTGGGTCAGCAGCTACGTCTTCGTCGCGCCGGTGCTCGGCGTGGTGAACGCGGCGCGCTGTCACGCCGAGCGGAAGAAGGAGCGGCGCCGCAGGCAGTCCGTGTGGTGAGCCGGGTCAGTGGCGGCTGAGCCGGGTCTCGGCGCCGAGACGGGTGAGTTTCTCCGGGTTGCGGACGTAGTACAGGCCGACGATCAGGCCGCTCTCGACCCGGACCGCCATGATGCCGTCGAGGTGGCCGTCCAGGCGGACCAGCAGGGCCGGGCCGGCGTTGACCACGGTCGGTTCCAGGGTGAGCGCCTCGGTGATCTTGCCGATCCCGCCGAGCATGAAACGGGCCACCTTGCTCGCCCCGACGACCGGGCGGACCGCCGCCTGCTTGATCCCGCCGCCGTCGCTGACCAGCACGATCTCCGGCGCCAGCACGTCGAGCAGGTTCTGCAGGTCACCGGTGGCCAGCGCGCGCCGGAACGAGTCGAGCGCGGCCCGGGTCTCGGCCGCGGTGACCGCCGCCCGCGGCCGACGGGCGTTGACGTGCCGCCGGGCCCGGTGCGCGATCTGGCGGACGGCCGCCGGGGTCTTGCCGACCGCGGCGGCGATCTCGTCGTAGTCCAGGTCGAACGCCTCGCGCAGGACGAAGACCGCCCGCTCGGTCGGCGTCAGCGTCTCCAGGACCAGCATCAGCGCCATCGAGACGCTCTCCGCCAGCTCCACGTCCTCGGCCACGTCCGGCGCGGTGAGCATCGGCTCGGGCAGCCACGGTCCGACGTACGACTCCCGGCGGCGGCTCAGGGTGCGCAGCCGGTTCAGCGCCTGGCGGGTCGTCGTACGTACCAGATAAGCTCTTTGATCTTGAACCTGATCGACGTCCACCTGAACCCAGCGCAGCCACGTCTCCTGGAGCACGTCCTCGGCGTCGGCCGCCGAGCCGAGCATCTCGTAGGCGACGGTGAACAGCAGGTTCCGGTGCGTCACGAACGCCTCGGTCGCCGGGTCGCGCATCACGTCGAGCACCTTCCGGATCAGGCGGTGAACGACTCGGGACCCAACCGCCCCCAGGCGACGAACACCGCGAGAGCAAGATAGGTGACGTTCAGCAGCATCACCGCGCTGACGCCCTCGGTGCGGTAATGCGTGATCAGCGCGCCGATCATCAGCAGGATCCAGCAGCCCGCGGTGATCGGCACGAAGACCGGCGCGATGCCGGTCAAGGCGGGCAGGACCAGACCGATCGCCGCAAGAATTTCCAGTACGCCGAGAGCCTTCACGAATCCGGCGCTCGCGCTGCCCGTCCATTCTCCGCCGGGCGCCGCGGCCAGCTTCTCCCGCGGAACGATGGTCTTGGTGAGGCCGCCGACCAGGGCGACGAGGGCGAGCAGTCCGCCGGCGATCCACAGTGCGAGGTTCATGGCCACCAGACACCACGCGCGGCGAACGCGTGACACGGTGTGGCCCAGGTCACTCCCGGAGGGCGGCGGCCAGGGCTTCGGTCAGCTCCGCCTCACCGACACCCAGCCGGCGCCCGGCCAGCACGAAGTCCCGCGCCAGCTGGGCCACGGCGGCGGCGCGTGCCTCCGGCGACGGATCGGGGAGGGCGGCGACCCGGGTGCCGGCCGCCCGCTTCGTCACCACGAACCCGGCGGTCTCCAGTTCCTGGTAGGCGCGGGCCACCGTTCCGTTGGCCAGGCCCAGGTCCTGGGCCAGCTGGCGGACCGGCGGGAGCCGGTCGCCGGCGGCCAGCACGCCGAGCCGGATCAGGTCGGCGATCTGCTGCCGGACCTGCTCGAAGGGCGGGATGGCGGAGTGCGGGTCGACCCGGATGACGGGGGAACGGGTCATCGGGCGGACGTGCCTTCCCGAGCGCCTCCCGCGCCTTGCGGGCTTTCCGCGCCCTCCTGGCCTTCCTCGCCTTTCTTCGCCAGCTCGGGTGGCGTGGACGGGCGGACCAGGGTGCCGGCGAAGTGGGCGACCAGCACGAGTCCAGCCCCGGCGAGCAGGCTCAGCCCATAGCCCCACACCGGCGAACCCCCGCCGCCGCGCCA